>JAKFUU010000012.1 GCA_021732525.1 Sphingomonadaceae bacterium
CTTGGGCCAATATCCGCGCCATGCCGGGCCGCAAAGTCAAACCCGCGTTCAGCCACTTTCTTTATAAATATCGCAACTTGGTCGAGAGGTTCTTTAACAAACTAAAGCACTTCCGCGCCATTGCAACCCGATACGACAAACGGGATGACAACTTCCTCGCCTCCGTCCAACTCGCCTCAATCCGAATCTGGATCAAACATAATGAGTCGGTGACCTAGAGCATCGCGCGAAAAAGTGGGCACCGGTTTTTCGCATAAAGCGATGCGACAACAAATCCTAGAGCATCGCGCGAAAAAGTGGGCACCGGTTTTTCGCATAAAGCGATGCGACAACAAATAGCTAGAGCGGACAGTGTATTCCTATTTCACGCTGTCCGCTCTAACCGGCGGATTCGGGCGCATGTAAGCGGATGCGCTTCACCCGTTTTTCATCGCTTTCCATCACTTCGAGCCGCCAGCCGCTGGCTTCATGCAGCAATATATCCCCTTCGCTTGGCACAATGCCGGAAATGACAAAGGCCAAACCGCCAAGCGTGTCGACATCTTCATCGACATTGGCAAATTGTGGGTCAATGGTTTCCGCCAAATCATCCAACTGGGCGCGGGCATCGCATTCCCAAATACCCGGCTGCGTTTCGGCAAAGAGCAATTCAGGCTCATCATCATGTTCGTCTTCAATTTCGCCGACAATCTCTTCAACCAGATCTTCGATTGTCACCAACCCTTCGGTTCCCGAATATTCGTTGACGATAATCGCCAGATGTGTGCGCGTGGTGCGCATTTCATTCAAACATTGGAGCACGCCCATGCTTTCGGGGACATAGCGTGGTTGCCGGATAAAGGGGGCAAGCGTTTCGGGTTCTGGTTTGGATTGGCCATCCGCCAGCACCGCAAACACATCTTTAATGTGAATCATGCCAATGATATTATCCAACGTCTCATGATAGACGGGCAGGCGGCTGTGGCCATGTTCGGTAAAGGATGCGACGCAATCGGCGAAGCTGGCGGTATCTTCAATCGCGATAATTGCCCCGCGCGGCACCATGACATCGTCAACGCGGTGCTCCGAAAAATGCAGCAAATTGCGCAGCATGGTACGCTCGGTCGCGGATAAGTCTCCGCCGCTAACCGATTTGGTATCGGTATCACCATCTTCTTCATGTTCGGCGATTGCTTCTTCAAGTTGCTCGCGTAAAGTGGGTTCGCGGCCAAAGAGCATGGTCTTTAGCCGCCGCCATATTCGCCCGTCATCTTCGTCGGCGCGCGTTATCGTTTGGCTACTGCTTAAACTGTCACCCTCTTGCATTGGGGGTATTTTGGCCTCTTCATTATTATCGACAATCATCCATATGGATTGGGAAGCCCCAAAGATGCAAGCGCTTTTACCTCTAACGCTTCCATCGCGTCGCCTTCTGCCTCCTCAATATGGTCATAGCCCAGCAGATGCAGGGTGCCGTGGATGATCAAATGCGTGACATGGTGGGGCAGGGAGATGCCTTTCTCAGCCGCCTCCGCCGCGCAGGTTTCATATGCAAGAGCGATATCGCCGAGCAGGGTTTCATGCGCGGTTACATAGTCGTTCTGATGAAACGCGGCGAGTTCCTCGCGTCCCAACATCGGAAAAGACAGCACATTGGTCGCCCTATCCTTCTGCCGGTAATCCCGGTTGAGCGCGCGCACTTCGTCATTATCGGCGAAACGGATGCTGACACAGACTGTGATCGTTCTTTCATTCAGCGCGGCCAATGGCGCCGCGGAAAGCCCCGCAGTAACCGCTTTTTCGGATAAGGCCTGCCATATCTCTTCGCCGCCCCAAATAGCGTCAGCCGATAGATCAACCTCAATCATCCGCAGGGGCTGCGTTGGGGACGGGTATCTCACCCATCCTCGCCCTCATAAGCATCGACGATGCGGCCCACCAAAGGATGGCGGACCACATCGGCGCTGTTGAAGCGGATGATCGAGATGCCTTCTATATCCTGGACCCGGCCGACCGCGTCATTCAGACCGGATCGCGCGATGCCGCCGGGGATGTCCACCTGCTTGGGATCGCCGCAAATCACCATCCGGCTGTTCATGCCAAACCGCGTCAGCATCATCTTCATCTGCGCGGCGGTGGTATTTTGCGCTTCGTCAAGAATGATGAAACTGTCGGCCAGCGTGCGCCCGCGCATAAAGGCAAGCGGGGCGATTTCTATTTCGCCATTGGCGATGCGGCGCTCGACTTGTTCGGCGGGCAGGCAATCATATAGCGCGTCGTAAATCGGCCGCAAATAAGGGTCGACTTTCTCTTTCATATCGCCCGGCAGAAAACCCAGATGCTCGCCCGCCTCCACCGCCGGGCGCGACAGGATCAACCGGTTGACCGCGCCGGTAATCAGCATGGCCACCGCCTGTGCCACCGCCAGATAGGTTTTCCCCGTGCCCGCCGGGCCAAGCGCGAAGATGATATCGTCGCGCGCCAGCGCCTCCATATACGGCACCTGAGTGGGGCTGCGCGGGACCAATGTTTTCTTGCGCGTGCGGATCATGATCGGCGGCGTATCGGCGCTTTTGCGGACTATGCCTTCCAATGTTGGTTCGCTGCTCATCGCGATCACGGCTTGCACGGTTTCCAGATCAATCTCCTCGCCGCGCAGCACACGGGTGTAAATATCGTTCAAAACATCGCGCGCGCGCGCCGTGGCGCTGGCCTCACCCTCTATCTGCACCCGGTTGCCACGCGCCGAAATATAAACGCCAAGCCGGTTTTCGATCGCCACCAGATTGCGATCAAATTCGCCAAAAACATGGGTGATCAGCGCCGGTCGATCAAAGCTCATTTCCAACCGGGACATATCACCGGCCTGCGCGGATGTTTTTTTTGCCATTCAGGCTGCTGCTTTCATAAGAACTTCTCCGCTTATGCTGGAATAGCCAGCTTCGTTAATATGGACCCGCGCCATGTCGCCAATTTTCAGGCCGGTAACCTCGACATGGGTCGATTGCAGCCATGGCGATTTGCCGATCAACTGCCCCTCATATTTGCCCTTTCGTTCGAGCAAAATGTCGCATTGCTGGCCAATTACCGACCGATTAAAGGCGAGCTGCTGCTCCCCCAATAACGCTTGCAGACGCTGCAACCGCTCATCCATAACTTTCGGCGCGATCTGATTTTCCATTGTCGCTGCGGGTGTGCCGGCGCGCGGGCTATATTTGAAGCTATAGGCCTGCGCATATCGAATATCGGCGACAAGGTTGATCGTATCTTCAAAATCACTATCTGTCTCACCAGGAAAACCGACGATAAAATCACCCGATACGGCAATATCGGGGCGGATTTTGCGCACGGCATCCAATATCCGGCGGTAACTGTCGCGGCTATGGCTGCGGTTCATCGCTTTCAAAATCCGGTCGCTGCCCGCTTGGACGGGCAAATGCAGATAGGGCATCAGCTTTTCGACATCGCCATGCGCGGCGATCAAACCATCGGTCATGTCGGCTGGATGGCTGGTCATATAACGGATGCGGTGCAACCCCTCTATCCGGTCGATCGCGCGGATTAGGTCGTCCAAACCCCGGTCGCGACCTTTGTCATCCGCGCCGCGCCATGCGTTGACATTCTGCCCCAGCAGGGTGATTTCCTTTGCGCCGCCATCTACGAGCATTTTGGCCTCATCGACCAATGCCGCCCATGTCCGCGAGATTTCCGCGCCGCGGGTATAGGGCACGACGCAATAGGTGCAGAATTTGTCGCATCCCTCCTGCACCGTCAGGAAAGCGGTCGGACCCGATTTACGTTTTTTTGGCAAAGCGTCAAATTTGTCAAGACCGGGCAGGTCGATATCGAGCGCGCGGCGGCCGGCGGTAACTTCGGCAATCATATCGGGCAATCGGTGGTAAGCCTGCGGACCGACGACAATATCAACCGATGGCGCACGGCGGCTGATCTCTGCACCTTCGGCCTGCGCCACGCATCCGGCAACCGCAATCACCGGCGGCGTGATTCCCGCCAGCCGGCGTTTCTTACCAACCCGGCCGATTTCGGAATAAACTTTTTCCGCCGCTTTTTCCCGGATATGGCAGGTGTTCAGCACGATCAGATCGGCGTCATCCTTTGGCGCGGCGGCCATGCCGCGGCTGGCAAGTTGATCCGCCATCCGTTCGCCATCATAAACATTCATCTGGCAGCCGTAATTTTGAATGTAAAAGCTATGCGGTTTTTTTCGCAGTGAATCTGTTGTCATGCGCGCGGCTATAGCCGTCCGGGTAAATGTCCGCCAGCGTCAATCATCGCCATAATGCGCCGGCGGACTTCGGCAGAGATTTCTTTTCGGTCGCCAAATAAAACCGGATCGAACGGCTCCAGATAATAGACCCGCGCGGCAATAGGGCGAAGACGCGACAGCAAACGCCACGCATTGGCAAAGGCGGTCTCGTCACCGATCCATGCAATTTCATCGGTATCGCGGCCATAAGTGATGAAAACCGGCTGCACCATCATACCGGGGGGAGGCGGCGCCAGGACGGCAAATAACGCCGGCTTAAACGGCCACATAAAGCTGCCATCGTTGGTGGTGCCTTCGGGAAAAATGGTTACGGGCAAATTGCCATCCAGCGCCTGGCGCAATGTTGCCACCTGCTTTCCGACGCTCAGCCGATCCTCACGCGAGACAAAAATCGTGTTATTTATGCGGCAGAGCCAGCCAATGATGGGCCAGTTCTTAATACCATCCTGCGCCACAAAGCTGCATCCGGTAAAGCCCGCAATTAGCGAGATATCCGCCCAGCTAATATGATTGGCGGCATAAAAAACATTTTTTTGAGCCGCCTCCCATAAAAACGCGGGATCATGCCGCAGATCCAGTTGATGGAATGCAGGAAAAACTGCGGCCATGGTGATCGCCAACGAAGCATACGCCAAAAGCCATGGCATAGGATACAAAATACCAAGGAGCCAAATATTGCGATCGTCCGAACCACGAACATAATCTGACCCAGCGCAAGGGCCAACGGATTGCGATGTTCAATCCTTGCGGTCGATAGCAACGCCATATAATTCCATTCTGTGGTCAACAAGCCGGTATCCCAACCTTTCGGCGATCACTTTTTGCAAAGCTTCCAGTTCGGGATCGACAAATTCGACCACTTTGCCGGTTTCCACATCGATTAGATGATCGTGATGTGCTTCGGGAGAGGCCTCATACCGCGCGCGGCCATCACCGAAATCATGACGGTCCAATATCCCGGCCTCTTCAAACAAGCGCACCGTGCGATAGACTGTGGCGATCGAGATTTTTGGATCGACGGCGGAGGCGCGCTTATACATTTCCTCCACATCGGGGTGATCGGTCGCATCGGAAATAATCCGCGCGATCACTCGGCGCTGGTCCGTAATACGGAGCCCGCGTTCCGCACAAAGCGCCTCTATATCGATACGTGTTTCCATGGACGTTCTTCAAAAGAAAAGATTATCATTCAGTGTAGGCGGACGCAGCGATTCGTCAATCAAAAGCCAATGACCACCGGCAACAAAAAAAGGGTCCACCCCCAAGAGCGACCCTTTTTTTAACGATATAGAGCGATTTCGAGTGAGGTGGAACCACCGAACGGCTCGGAAATCGCGGAAAACAGGGAAACTAGACCCGGTTTTTTGATTCAATCAAAAACGAACAGCGTCTAGAAATTTTAATACCCTGCGACGGCTTCCCATCGCTTGATAATCACAATTATTTGACGACCTTTTTCTTGCGCCCGGATCCTGGCGCACGGCCAAGTCCAATTTTTTTGGCAAGCGTACGCCGCACTTCAGCATAATCAGGGGCCACCATCGGATAGTCGGCCGGAAGGCTCCATTTTGCCCGATAATCCTCCGGTGTCATCCCATAATGTGTCATCAAATGGCGTTTGAGCATTTTCAACTTTTTGCCATCTTCCAAACAGACGATATGGTCCTTTTTAACCGAATTGCGGATTGGAACCGCAGGCTCCAACGGTGCAGATATTACTTCAGCAGCCGAAAGGCCGGACAAAGCATGATGCACATTTTTTATCAGCAAGCCTATATCAGACAATGCTACGCTATTATTGCTCACGTGAGCAGCGACGATATCTGCGGTTAGTGTAACCAGCAATTCCGCCGTTTCATTCATTTCTCCAGACATTTTATTCTCCATTTTAGTGGAGGATAAAATATAGCAAAAAAGACAGCTTTAGTCAAATCTTCAATAAATCCTAGCGTAACTGTTATCTATTGGGTTAGAAATAAGTTTAAAAAATATATGCCATGGTTATGGCATCATGATAGGCGCCGGTTAATCCCCGGTAATAATTTTTGCGCCGACCAGATACAGTAAACCCCATCTTCTGATAAAAAAAATATGCTGGATTTCCGTCTCTGACTTCCAAAAATAATATTTCCCGATGGGCTTTTTTCAAATTCCTGACAACCTCGCCAATTATTGATCTGCCGATACCTGCTCCTTGAATATCCGGTGACACACCGATCATTAATAATTCTTCTTGGTCGAGCACCCATCGGCTAATGGCAAACCCAACGGCCGTTTCGTTTCGCCGTGCCATTACAAGCCGGGTGTTTGGTATCGACAATGTCGAGATACATTGCGCCGCAGTCCAAGATTCGCCATATTCAGGATCAAAGGCTTTCTGCATTACCGGCATGATGGCTGCGATATCGCGCGCATCCCCTTCGGTAATCTCGATCATTCGGCCGGACCCCGAATGTCTTTCTGTCTTGCCGGTTTGGCATCGGGCGCACGGCCATAAAAGGCGGCGGGTGATAACGGCGGTAAACCCGCAATTGCGGGCCATTGCCGTGCGTCCGGCCAATGGACAAATGCGGTGCCATAGCCTCTTGCATCAATGAGATTTTGTGCCATATCGCCTGCAACGATCTTGGCGTGGCAGGCCGACAATGCATCTTCGGGCTTTAGGGAGCGCGCTGGGCCAAGCTGCCCCCCATCTGCAGCAAAGCTTTGGACAAAATATTCACCATGCCCGCCCGAGGTAACCGCATCCACCGGTTCTTTGCTATTCGCCATCGCAGCAATCAGGCTTAGCGCGCCATAGCCCGAGCATTCGGCTTGCCAGGCAAAGGCGAGCGCCCGTGCAGCGGCAATGCCCACCCGGATGCCGGTAAAGCTGCCGGGGCCGATATTGACGGCGATGTGATTGGCGCGGCCTTTACCGGGTAAGTTTTCGACAAAAGGCAGCAGCTTTTCTGCATGACCGCGGCCGATAATTTCATAATGCGCGGCCAGAAGATTTCGGCCGTCAAACAAGGCGACGGAGCAGGCCGGGCTGGCGGTGTCGATAACCAGCGTGGTGCGCGGCCTATCCATTCGCACCCGCTGTTCGTTTATCAGACAATGCTGTTGAAGCGACCGAATTCAGGGCGCGGGCCGCGTGTGTGGATTGTCGCTGGATCGCCATAGCCCAATGTTGCGATGAAATTGGCCTTCACGCTTGTCCCGCCAAAGAAGCCTTCGTTAACGGCGGCTTGATCAAAACCCGACATCGGGCCAGTGTCCAGCCCCAAAGCGCGCGCGGCGATGATAAAATAAGCCCCTTGCAACGAAGAATTGCGAAAGGCGGTTTCCTTGATCAGATCCTCATTGCCGATAAACCAGCTTCGCGCATCGGTATGCGGAAAAAACTCGGGCAGATATTCGTGAAATTCCATATCCATGCCGATGATTGCGGTGACCGGCGCGGCTAGGATTTTCTTGTCATTGGCGGGCATCGCCATTGCGGCCAATTTCGCCTTTGCCGCATCCGATACGCACCAGACAATGCGCGCGGGCAAACAATTGGCCGATGTCGGGGCCATTTTCATCAAATCCCAAATAGCGGTCAGCTGTTCGGTGGAAACCGGTGCATCAAGATAGCCGTTATAGCTGCGCGCTTCGCGGAAAATCTGATCCAAGGCTTTGGCGTCGAGCGGCGTGTTGATCGGCATGGCTGTGGTTTTTCCAATTTGGTTTTCAATGTGGACAGATAAGATTCTGCGCGAGCGGATTCGGAGAAAATTTAAGCTTGGCGCACCTCGGTAACTTCGGGCACATAATGTTTGAGCAATTGTTCGATACCATTTTTGAGCGTCGCGGAAGAGGAGGGACAGCCCGCGCAGGCCCCTTGTAATTGCAGATAGACGATCCCCCGCTGGAATCCGCGATAGACGATATCGCCGCCGTCATTGGCCACCGCCGGGCGTACGCGGGTTTCGATCAACTCCTTAATCTGATCGACAATTTCTTCGTCGGCGGGATCATCGAGCGGCAAAATATCGCTTTCGGCGGGGACAGCAAAGCCAGCCGCGCTCGCCGGATTGAACAATGGCATATTGGCGCTGAAATGGTCGAGCAGGATGCCGAGCACATCGGGCTTCAAATCGGGCCAGCCGATACCCGGTGCAGCGGTTACAGAAATAAAATCACTGCCAAAAAAAACGCCGGTCACATCGCCCAGTGTGAATAACGCTTCGGCCAGCGGCGATGCTGCGGCCTCTTCGGGATCGGCAAAGTCCCGCGTGCCCGACGGCATGACAGCGCGGCCAGGCAGAAATTTGAGCGTGGCGGGGTTGGGCGTGGTTTGGGTTTCGATCAGCATGCCGCCTATTTGGTGGTTTGGGCACAAAAGTGCAAGGGCCTTATGCCCGGCTAAGCTGGATCAGGATAGATATTGCCCTTAATCTCGTAATGCCCGGAGCGCTGCACCCGCCGCAAAGGGAGCAACCGCCAACATGGCGAGCGAAGTCGCAGCAAGAAGCTGCATCGCATTGCCCGGCGTCCTGCCAAATGTTCCCGCCCCGAATATCAATAACGGCACCGCCATCGGCACCAGCAATAATCCGCCCAGCGCGCTTGCCCCGCGCAGCCCAGCGGTCAGCGCGGCGATAGTCACCCCAAGGCCCGACAATGCAGGCAGCGCCAGCGCCAGACCAATCAGCAGCGTGAAAAGCTGACCTTCGGGCAGGCCGATCAACGCCGAAGCGATAACCGACGCGAGCAGCAGCGGCAGACCAAAGGCGATGACTTGACCCACAATTTTAACGCAGGCGATCATTTCGTCGGACCAGCCTCGCACGGCAAGCTGGTCGAGCATTCCGCCCTCCCGGTCGGGCAAAATCAAGCGCTCGATCGGCAATAGGCTGGCAAGCAACGCCGCGATCCACAAGATACCGCCGCCGGTTTTGCCGAGCAATATCTTATCCGGCCCGGTCACGAAGGGAAATAGCGCCGCGACCGCCAGATAAAAGACGATTGGCAGCCAAAGCCCGCCGCCGTTCCAGGCGGTGCGAACTTCGCGGCTGACCAAGGCAGAAAATCCCTTCACCGTGCCGCAGCCTGTATTTCCGCCGGCCCGCCGCTGCTCAGCGTCACTGTTGCGGTCACCGGAACTCTGGGCGCTTGATGGGCGGCGACCAATGCGGTGCCGCCCGCCGCCGTATGCCGCAACAAGGCGTCATCCAACCGCGCGCTGCTTGCGTTATCCAAACCATTATAGGGTTCGTCGAGCAGCCAATGGCGCGCGCCGCTCGCGATGACACGGGCCAGGTTGGCCCGGCGCCGCTGACCCGAGGAGAGATAGCGCACGGGAACGTCGGTGAGCGGGCTCAACTGCATGACCTCAAGCGCATGGTCCAGTGCGCCCGGCGGCCTGCCATCCAAACCCGTCCAAAAGGTCAGCGCCTTTTCCAGCGGCAGATTGCCGTCCAGCGCCAGATTTTCATCCGACAGGGCAACGCCGCCCTCCACCCGCCGCTGGCCCGCAGCAATCGGTAACAATCCCGCGATCATCCGTAGCAATGTCGATTTGCCCGCGCCGTTCGCGCCGCATATCCAGATTATGTCCCCCGGATGCGCTGTCATCGACAGCTCTTGCAAAATAATTCGATTGCCGCGCATAACCGCGACATTGTTGATCGATATCGAAGCTGTTATGGTTTGCGTGGTTCGCATGGCGGGACATAGACATAAAGATGCGTTGCGGTCCAGCGTCTTAACGACGGCTTTGCCGCAATGGGCTGAGCTGCTAATTTTATTGGGTGAGTGGGTAGAGTTTCCATGAAAATCGATAAATTACCGGAAGATCAAATTTTAGCGATGCTGCGCAGCCTTCCTGATTGGAGCTATGATGGCGCTGCGCAAAGCATTATTCGCCATTTGACATTTGCGGATTTTGCGCAGGCCTTTGGCTTTATGACGCGGGTCGCGATATGCGCGGAAAAAGCGGATCACCATCCCGAATGGTTCAATGTATATAACCGCGTCGACATAAAATTGACCACCCATGATGCCGGCGGGGTGACGCAGCGCGACATTGATCTGGCCCGCGCGATTGACGGGTTTGCTTAACCGCTGCTCAACGCATCGCCCAATCGGCGGGTGAGGCCGGCATCGCGGCCACGCAGCCGGCCCGGCATCCAGCGCGCGGCAAAGGCAAGCTGTTTTGCGGTTTTATTGACCGGTGTGTGGACTTTGTTGCCATGGACAGCTTTCCATGCCGCCGGGCCGATAATCGACACCGGGCTAACCATTATACCCGATGATTCGAGCAATTCCTTACCGCTGCGGTTGCTGCCATCGGCCACGCCGGCGATGATGTTGGTATCGATAAAGCCCGGCATCAGCGAGCGCGCCTTGATTCCATATTTGCGAAATTCAATGTCATGCGATTCGGCAAGGCCGCGCACGGCAAATTTGGTGGCGCTATAAACGCTCAAATCGGCAATGCCATAAATGCCCGCCGCCGACGCCGTATACAGAACGCAGCTGTCCGGTGTGGTTTTGAGCAGATCGAAGCAAGCCCGCGTGCCGCTGATCACCCCGGTGATGTTGACCGCGATCAACCGGTCGATATCGGCATCATCCATATCTTGTATCGGGCCGCCCGCGCCAATTCCGGCATTGTTGAAAAAGACATCCATCCGCCCGCCAGCGGCTTTGGCAAAATCGGCAACCGCCTGCGTCCACTGCGCGCGGTTGGTGACATCGAGTTTATGGCTAGATGACATGCGGGGCGGCAGCATCGCTGCGGTTTCCGCAAGTCCGGCTTCGTTGACATCGGCAAGACCCACGAACCAGCCCTTGTCCGCGAAATAACGGGCAACCTCGCGGCCCAAACCCGATGCACCGCCGGTGATAAAGATGCATTTTCGTTGCTGCGCCATGCGATAACTCTCCTCAAATTCCACCAATCAAATTGCTTTGAAATCCTGCGCATAAATATGCCAGGTGAAAATCGCTGCGGCGCCGCGATGCGGCCGCCAAGCTTCGGCAATGCTGCGTATTTCCTTTTCCGATGGCCGGGCAGCTAGTGCCAGTAACCGGCCGACGCCTTCTTGCACCGCCAGATCCCCGGCGGGCCAAATATCGGGTCGTCCTTCGGCAAATAAAAGATAGATTTCGGCGGACCAACGGCCGATGCCTTTCACTTTGGTCAGATAGGCAATGGCCTCCTCATCGTCGCGAGGCAGCGCGTCGAGCGGCAGCCCGCCCGAAATCACCAGCTCGGCCAAAGACCGCGCATAGCCTTGTTTTTGCCGGCTAAGCCCGCATCCGCGCAGGGCGTCAAAATCCTGCGCGATCAATGCTTCGGGCGCGCAGCCTTCACCGAGCAATGCCTCCAGCTTGTTCCAAACCGATGCGGCGGCGGCAACGCTCACTTGCTGGCCGACAATCGTGCGCAGCAAGGTCGCATAGCCCGGCTCTCTGCTGCGGCCCTCGGGATAGCCGGTTTGGGCCACCGCAGCGGCAAAGCGCGGCTCGGTGGCCCCCAGCGCATCGAGTGACATCTTAATCTGATCTGCTGTCAATCCCATCAGCTTCGCCCGCGCATCGCGGTTACCGCAGCATATAATGAAATGGCGGCGGCGTTGGACACATTCAGGCTTTCCATCGCGTCGCTGATCGGTAACCGGGCGGTTTGGTCGCAATGGTCGATCACATTTTGCCTTATGCCATCGCCTTCCGCGCCCAGCACCAATGCGTTGCGTCCCGGCGCAAGCGCATCGGCCAATTCGGCCTCAGCATCCCCGTCGAGCGCGATCCGCCAATATCCCGCCTCGGCAATTTCTTCGAGCGCGCGGGCCAGATTGACCACGCGAATCCAGGGAACCATCTCCAGCGCGCCCGAGGCTGCCTTTGCCAGCACCCCGGTTTCGGCGGGTGCGTGGCGGTCCTGTGTTACGATCGCCACCGCATCAAAGGCGGCGGCGCTGCGGAAAATCGCCCCGATATTATGCGGATCGGTCACCTGATCGAGGATCAACAGCGGGCGCGTATCATCGCGATCCTGCGGCAACACATCCGCCAGCCATTGATCCTCCAACGGCGCAACCTCGGCCACGATTCCCTGATGCGGGGCGTCTTTCGCAACATAGCGCGCCAGATCGGTCACTTCGGCAAATTCGATGGGTAGGCCGCTGGGCAAATCGAGCTGGCTTAGCGTTTCGCGCGTGACCCAGATTTTATGCACGACGCGTTCGGGATTGGCGATGGCCGCCAAAACCGCGTGGCGACCCCAGAATTTTGGATTGCCGCTGGTGGTTGCCTTGCCCCGGCGGCGCTGGCTTTTGTGGGATGCCATTGGTTGTAACTTTGTCCTTATGTTTGGTTGATAAATCGCTTGCGACGGCCCTCTTTCTCACCTCAAGCATTGACAGGCAAGCGCCGTTTCGCCATGGGGCTGCTTCTCTTGCCAGTTGCGCCTGACCCGCGCGCCAAAAACCGGCGAAGAATGTGGACAGGTGGCCGAGTGGTTAAAGGCAGCAGACTGTAAATCTGCCCGGGTTTCCGTACGCTGGTTCGAATCCAGCCCTGTCCACCAACCCCTTATCCGCAGGCTTCCGCAAAACCCCATAGAAATCCCGGATTTCCTAGGGTAATTTGCTCTTACTCATCCGCAAAAAGCCGCTCCTGTTTGCATGCAGCCGGAGCCTAGTGTGGGGGTAATGTGGGGGTAAAATGGGTTACCCCCACACTTCGACTACCCCGGTGTGGGGGTAAAGAATGTGGGGGTAAATCTATGGGCAAACTCACAGCAGTTGCGGTCAAGGCAGCCTTGGCGAATCCCGGCACCTATCAGGATGGGGACGGGCTGTTTCTCAAAGTGGACAAGCGCGGCGGTGCCTACTGGAATCTTCGCGTCCAGCAGGATGGCAAGCGACGGGACATAGGGATCGGAAGCGCCAAGCTCCTGACACTGGCGGACGCGCGTCACAAAGCCGCCGAACTGCGTCGAGCGATCAAGGTCGATCAGCGCGATGTTCTGGCCGAGAAGAAGGACGATGCCGCCGCCAAGGTGACGTTCCGCGCAGCCGCGCTCCAGTATCACTCTGAGAACGAGGCGGGCTGGAAAAGCACGGTCTATGCGCGCCAGTGGCTTGCCACTCTGGAAAACTACGCCTTCCCGAAACTGGGAGACAAGCCGACCGGCAGCATCACCAGCGCCGATATCATTACCGTGCTGACCCCGATCTGGCAGGAAATCCCCGAAACCGCCCGTCAGGTGCGCAATCGGATTTGTACGGTGCTCGATTATTCCCATGCCAAGGGCTGGCGTTCGCGCGAGGCCCCATCGGGCAACGGCAGCCTGAAAGCGGGCAGGGGCCTTCCGCGACAGGTGAAGCAGGCGGACAACCGCAAGGCCATGCCCTATGTCGCAATACCCGGTTTCATGATCGCCTTGCGGCGCAAGCCTACCTACACGCGTCTGGCGCTCGACCTTCTCATTCTGACGGGCGTTCGCTCGCAAGAGGTGCGGCTTGCGACATGGGATGAATTCGATCTGGACCAACGCCTTTGGACGATCCCAGCCGAACATATGAAACGCAGCAGGGCGCACATCGTGCCGCTCTCAGAGGCGGCTATGGCGGTGCTGGCCAAGGCGGATGCGATGCGTCTTGAAGGAGCCGAAGTTGTCTTCCCCGGCATGACCGGCAAGGAGATGTCCAACATGACGCTGCTCAAGGTGATGCGCGACATGTGCGAACCCTACCACGTCCACGGCTTCCGCTCGACGTTCACCGATTGGGCTGCCAACGAAGGCTTCCCCGATGCCGTGGTGGAAGCGGCGCTGGCGCACAAGACGCCCGACGCGGTGCAGGCGGCCTATCGCCGCACAACCTATCTCGGCACGCCGGACCAACCGGGAATGCGGGTGAAGTTGATGGAAGCGTGGGGGCGCTACTGTAATGGCTTGGCAGCTGATGCGGGCAACATTGCGCCGCTGGAGTGAGGGTGGGTACAGCTAGCCCGGAAAATGGCTGAAAGAGCCATACTTCAGATTTGCCTGTCACGGGAATGCTTGCGAGCATCGAATTTACTTTTCGATGCTCTAATTCCTCAGTCACGACCGTCCGGCAAGCATGGGCACATAAGGCCGGGTGAGAACTGCTTACCTTAGCTGACGCGCGACAACTAAGATGAAAGGCGAACTTTCATCGTGAAGTGCGCTCTGCAATTCGGAGCGATTGCTAAGAACGCCAATGGCGAAGCACATCGCGGACATATCTGGGCGTCTCGCCATTCCGAGGTATACCGCCCGCGCGTTCGACTGCACCTGGGCCGGCATTATAGGCCGCCAAAGCGAGGTGGACCACTCCGAACTTGTCGAGCATCTGCCTCAGATACCGCGCCGCGCCGAAGATATTGGCCATGGGGTCAAATCGATTCGAGACACCGAGCTCTTTTGCGGTTGCTGGCATCAGCTGGCCAAGGCCAGCTGCGCCTGCTGGGCTGACGGCGAGCGGATTGTAGCGGGACTCGGTCCAAACGAGTGCATCGAGCAGGCCAATGGGCAAAGAATACTTGGCTTCTGCCGCATATATGTGGGGCAGGTAGCTCGCCCGTCGGAACCCGGATGGGCCAGTCTTCTCCTTGCGCTCGGACTCAGATGGCAGGTTGACCCAGCCATTGTCTGCCACGGTCACGCTCGGTGCTGGGGCGGCCTGCACGGATTGCCAGAGCCCATGCTCGACCAGCTGGAAGCCGTTTGATGCTTCGGCAATTCTGATGCCGTCGGAATAGCTGGCGGGGACGTCAACTGATGCTGGCATCGGCAATTCCTGGGCATTCGCAGGCATGGCTGATGCGATGACAATGCCACCCAACAGTAGAACTCTTTTCGTCATCTCTCGATCTTTCTGTAGTCGAATCGCATGAGAACATATAAAGAACAGAGAGCGTAGGAAAATGGTTTGGCGCTGGTGCAGAGCGGAGGCTGCACGGGGAAGGCACCTCTATAGGAGTAGGTCGATGCCCCAGCTAAAGAATGCTCATCAACTCGAACGCCGCGCCCGTACGATTGTCGAACGCCTCAACGGAACATGGCGTCATGGCAAAGGCATGTGTTGCTGCCCAGCGCATGACGACCGAACTCCTTCGTTGAGCGTGACGCTGGGCCGAAAGGCGGTCCTGTTTCATTGCTTCGCAGGATGCTCGAATGAGGAAGTCATCGCATCACTGGACCGCCAAGGTGTTCGCAGTCGTGACCTGTTCGATGGCTCTGGCGCGGTGGCCGCTGATCCGCAGGAAAAAAAAGACTTCAATTCCAACGCACGGCGTTTGTGGCACTCGGCGATGGCGATCTCCGGCAGCCCTGCCGAAAGATACCTCGTGCAGCGCGGTCTCCAGCACGCATCAGACCAGTTCCGTTACCTGGAACGTACGCCGCTTGGGCCGCGCGGAGCTGTCCAATTTCTCCCGGCGATGTTGGCGGCGGTCACGACTGACATTGGCATTATCGCAATACACAGGACATTTCTCGACCTGCCGAGCGGCAAGCTGGCCGGTTTCGAGCGGCCGAAGCGCGCGCTGGGCAGCCTTGGCTGTGGTGCTGTCAGGATTGCGACTCCAGTGCAGGGGCGTCTGGGGCTCGCCGAAGGTATCGAGAGCGCACTTTCCGCAATGCAGTTGTTCGGGATCCCTTGCTGGGCAACGCTTGGGAACGAGCGTTTCGGTCTTGTTTCGATCCCGGAGAGCGTGCGCGAGCTCGACTTGTTTATCGACAATGACGCCGGGGGCGCTCTTGCGGAGCAGCGAGCGCTGAAGGCCTACGCTGCGCCCAATCGTGTCATCCATTCACGAGCGCCAGCCTCACCCGGTTTTGACTGGAACGATGAGTTGAAGTCCCGCTTTGCCCGAAAACCTGATCCATCGGGCAGAGGGGAGGGGGCCTTCGACTGATTGAGGCCTGCCCGCCGCAGGACCTCGTCAGGAGGTTCCCATGTCAAATTCTTCCCTTGCTTTCGCTTTCGATCCACCGTCACCGCCAGTCGTTGTGATGGCGGCTCAGACCATGACTTCTGAGCTTGCCGCAGGCCGCGCGCTGTCACGCGGCCACGTGACGCGTATCATGACTGAGCACTTCGGTGGCAGCGATGCTCTCGGGCGTTGGTCAGTTCGTGACGCTCACGCAGCTCTTGAGCTGGCACAGGTTCAATACCTGAAAGCCTCGGATCAGATCCAGCTCTCGAGCCCGATCGACGAGGTGGAACAGTTCTTCTGCTCCCTCGATGCACGACTTCCGACCCAGACCAACCGCAGCGACGAGCAGATCGAATGGCAGCAGTTCGCAACGCCGCCGCACCTTGCCTGGCTCGCTGCCCGCGCCTGCGCGCTGGCAACCGGCGAGCTTGTGCTGGAACCCTCAGCCGGGACGGGGATGCTCGCGGTCTGGGCTGCCAAAGCCGGCACGCGCCTTGCCCTCAACGAGATTTCGCCGTTGCGTCGCGATTGCCTGCGCGCACAGTTCCCGGGTGCCCGTGTGACCGGACACGACGCCGAATTGATCGATGAGCTGCTCGATGTAGCCGTCATCCCGAGCGTCGTGCTGATGAACCCGCCCTATTCGCACGGAATCGAGCGGGGCCACGATGGTCGCACAGGGGCAAGGCATCTGCGCTCCGCGTGGAACCGACTTGCCCCCGGTGGTCGACTTGTCGCGATCATGCCAGAATGGTTCGACTGCGGGAGGTTTCTAGCCGGCGTGAAGGGGCCAGTTGCGCTGCGGCTCAATGCTGGAGTCGAACGCGCATTCATCAAGAGCGGCACCGGGATCACCACGCGGCTTCTGGTTCTCGACAAGGTGGACAGCTCCAACGAGCCTGTCGCGATCCGCACAAGCGACTTTCGCCAGCTGGCCGATCTCGTCGATGCCTTGCCGGATCGCGCCGGCTTGGCGGCTGCTTCCGAGCAATCGAGCCTTCCGGCTCGTGCTCCATTTCGTCTGGTGGCCGCGCCGCGCAGGCCGCTGCCGACACCAGCCAGGATCACTCCTTCAGCCTCCGCCATCGGGTCGCTCACCTACCAGTCGCTTGAGGCCCCTGCGCCGCTCGCCCCTCAGGTCGGCCACTATCTGCCCTATCGCCCGAGCAGGATCGTGATCGATGACGCTGCCGGGCATCCCACGCCTCTCGTTGAGTCCGTCGCTATGGGGTCGATCGCTGCACCAATTCCCGATGCTGTACCGCAACTGCCCGACGGGTTGATTACCAAGGGACTGTTGTCGGCTGCCCAGGCAGAGACACTGATCTACGCGGCTAGCGCCCATGCGCGCGATCTGCCCGGCCGGTTCGAACCCGAGGACAAGGGCTGTTCACTCAAGGCATCTGCGGAAGGCCAGACCTACCGACTGGGATATTTCCTCGGGGACGGAACAGGTGCCGGGAAGGGGCGTCAGGTTGCCAGCGTCGTCCTCGATCGCTGGGTGCGCGGGGAACGCCGCCATATTTGGATTTCGAAGAACGAGGCGCTGCTCGAAGACGCGCGGCGCGACTGGGCCGCCCTTGGAGGCTTGCCGATCGACATCCAACCTCTGGCTTCCTGGAAGCTCGGCACCCCTATCGCGATGCGCGACGGGATCCTCTTCGTGACCTACCCGACCCTGCGTTCGGGCCGAAGCGACGCAACGCGGCTTGACCAGATCCTCGCTTGGGCGGGAGACGACTTCGACGGTGTCATCGTGTTCGACGAGGCGCACGCCATGGCCAACGCAGCCGGCGGTGAAGGATCGCGGGGTAAGGTCAAAGGCTCGGAGCAGGGTATCGCGGGCGTGCGCTTGCAGAACCTCCTGCCGCGCGCGCGCGTGCTCTATGCCTCGGCAACCGGAGCGTCCGACGTCAATAACTTGGCCTATGCGACGCGCCTCGGGCTCTGGGGTCCGGAGACCGCCTTTGCCAATCGCGACGCTTTCGTTGCCGACATTCGCGACGGCGGCATGGCCGCGATGGAGCTGGTCGCACGGGATCTCAAGTCGCTCGGCCTATATACTGCCCGGGCCCTTTCGTTCGCCGGTGTCGAATATGAAATCCTCGAGCATTGCCTTACCGACGATCAGATCGCGGTCTACGATGCCTATGCCGAAGCCTGGGCGATCATCCACGCTAACCTTCGCGAAGCGCTGGAAGCGACGCGGATCGTCGACTGCGAGACCGGAGGCACGCTCAACTCAGGTGCCAAGTCCGCAGCGCTGTCGATCTTCGAGGGAACCAAGCAGCGCTTCTTCGCGCAGCTGCTTCTGTCGATGAAGCTGCCGAGCCTGTTACCAGCCATCGACGCCGCCATTGCCAATGGGAACGCCGTGGTCGTCCAGCTCGTCTCGACCGCAGAAGCCATGCTCAACCGCCGGCTTGCCGACCTCTCGGACGAAGAACGCGAAGCGCTGGAGATTGATCTGTCGCCCCGGGAATATGTGATCGATTACCTCGCCAAGAGCTTTCCCATCCGGCTGATGGCGGTGTTCACCGATGAAAACGGCAACCCTCGCTCCGAGCCGATGAGCGACGAACACGGTGCGCCAGTACTGTGCCGATCAGCACTCGCCGCACGCGACCGGATGATCGAGCAGCTCTGCGCTCTGCCGCCGATTGCGACCGCAATCGATGCCATCATGGAACGCTTTGGCGTCGACGAAGTGTCGGAAGTGACCGGCCGCACGCGTCGGCTGATCATTGGCGGCGACGGTCGTCAAAAGCTGCAGTCTCGGTCGCCGCGCGCCAATGTGGCTGAAACCCAGGCCTTTATGGACGGCGCCAAGCGCATTCTGGTGTTTTCCGACGCCGGAGGAACCGGACGCAGCTACCATGCCGATCTCGCAGCCAAGAACCAGGCCCGCCGCGTTCATTTCCTGCTAGAGCCCGGTTGGCGCGCTGATGCCGCAATCCAGGGACTTGGCCGGACCAATCGCACCAATCAGGCATCGGCTCCGCTGTTCAGACCGGTGACCACCGATGTGCGCGGTGAGCGACGGTTCATCTCGACGATTGCGCGGCGCCTCGACAGCCTCGGGGCCTTGACGCGCGGGCAGCGCCAGACCGGCGGACAGAACCTGTTCGATCCGGCTGACAATCTCGAAAGCATTTATGCGAAGGAGGCGCTCCACCGCTGGTTCGGCCTCTTGTTCACCGGCAAGCTCGAAGCGGTCAGCCTCGGATGCTTCCAGGAGCTGACAGGTCTCAGGATCGAAGCCCCCGACGGGTCGATGGCCGATGACCTGCCGTCGATCCAGCGCTGGCTCAATCGCATCCTCGCGTTGCCGATTGCCTTGCAGAACGCGATCTTTGACGAGTTCATGGGACTGGTCGAGGCGCGTATCGATGCCGCCCGTCAGGCCGGGACGCTCGATCTGGGCCTTGAGACGATCGCGGTCGAGGACTTCATGGTCCTGTCTGACACGCTGCTGCGCACCGATTCAGCCTCAGGCGCGACCACCCATCTGCTGGAACTGGAAATCGCCAGAGCTCTGAAGCCGCTCACGCTGAAGCGGCTCGAGGAGCTACATGGCCTTACCGGCCAGCGACAGCGGCCGGTTCGGAACGCCCGCTCTGGTCGGGTCGCCCTGCTTGTGCCGGCCCGCAGTATTCTTGAGGATGACGGCACGCGCGTGACCCGCTTCGAGCTGCTTCGCCCGCTCAAGCGCAGTCACATCACCGAGGATCAGCTGGCGGAGAGCAGCTGGGAGGACATTGCCATCGACGCCTTCCGCGATACCTGGTCAACCGAGGTCGCGGAAGCGCGGTCGAGCTACAAGCGCGAGCGCCTCTATCTTGCGACGGGCCTCCTGCTCCCCGTCTGGGACAAGCTCCCCTCGGATTTCGTGAGGGTGAGCCGCATCTCGGCAGTCGATGGTCGCTCGTTGCTAGGCCGTGAGGTTCCCGTCCATTGCGTGCCCGAACTGTGCCGGGCGCTGGGTCTGGAACGCGATCAATCGCTCTCCGCCGATGACATCGTCCAGACCGTTCTCGCGACCGGTCGAGCTATGGAATTCGCTGGCCGTGAGCAGCTCATGGTCAAGCGCAGCCTGGTCAATGGCTCGCAGCGAATTGAACTGACTGGTTGGAATGCGGCTCGCCTCGACTGGTACAAGGCGCAAGGCTGTTTCACCGAAATCATTCGCTACCAGACCCGACTGTTCGTTCCGATCGAGGGCGCTTCGAGCGTGATTGCCAGATTGGCGCCATCCGCATGAGGTATTGCCAAATGGCATTGTTGAGCGTATATATTGCCATATGGAGAAATGCCATGCTGGCTCTGCAACCCGTTGATACTGCCGTTACCGCATTCCGTCCCGATCCGATTACCCGGGACGAGGCCGCTGCCATGTTCCGGGCAGTCCTCAATCTGTTCGGCAAATGGGAGCTGACCGACGAGCAGGCGGCAACACTGCTCGACATGCCTGTGCGCACCTATCGCCGCTGGAAGGCTGAAGGTCCCGGGCGCATCTCGCGCGATGGGCGTGCCCGTCTTTCCAACCTCGTGGGCATCCACAAGGCGCTCCGGATCACCTTTTCTGAGGCGACCCGTGGTTACACGTGGATCAGGGCCGCCAATGATGCGTTCAGTAGAGCCAGTGCGCTCGATGTGATGCTCGGGGGCGAACTCACCGACATCATGCGGGTGCGTCGCTATATCGACGCCGAGCGCGGTGGCTGGTGAGCGGAACGGCGGATATCCCCGTCTCTCGCGTTGCGTGGAAAAGCGCTGTCAGGATCATCCGCAGCGCGTTTCCGCCGATCGATCTGTTCGAGGACATCGCAGATCCCGCCGACTGGCCGCTGCTGATCTCGGCGGAGCAGAAGACCAATCCCCGCATCATGGCGACGATCGGCAATCTCGACCTCGTGCCGGTCGACCGACGCGTCGGGGGCAACGGCGCCTCTTACCTCATGGCGCCCTTCACACACGTCAGCACAGACCGGCCGAGCCGTTTTACCGATGGCAGCTACGGCGTGCTCTACGTTGGCGACCAGTTCGAGACTGCGCTATTCGAGACGATCCACCACCATGCCCGCTTCATGGCACGGACAAAGGAAGCACCTGGCTGGACTTCCCAGTTCCGGGAGATCGTGATGTCGGTCGATGCTGACCTCCATGATTTGCGATCCACTGCGGGAGAGCCGGTTTCCGCGCTTGATCCCGACAGCTACGCCGCATCGCAAGCACTCGCGTTGCACCTCAGGGTCGCGGGATCCCATGGCATTGCTTATCCGAGCATCCGGCATTCCGGTGGAGAATGCGTTGCGCTCTTCTACCCGGACTGTGCGTCGAACCCCGTCCAGAGGCGGCACCTCGACTATCACTGGGATGGTGCTCGCGTTGATCTGGTCCGCGACGCAGGATCTGGTGCTGTCTTCCGCATCGTGGATCTACCCAGCTTTGGTTAGGTGACGATCGCGCAGCTTGCATCAGGAGGTCGCGACCAATAGCCGGTTATCAGGATCGTGCGGCGGCACGGCTCATCGCTGGGAATGGGTGGTTTTGCGACCGTTCGCTTCAGTTCTGCAGTGAAGCCTCCACTAGCATTGCGCGTTTAAGGTCGGACCCTCTTTGCTCTGTGGTTTGGTTTTGGGTAGCAGTCGGCTGATCAGTGCCCAAGCCTTCTACGCGGCCTTAACGAAGAGGGGGCCAGATTACCGTGCCGGGCTGCCGACCCCCCTCAGCGTTGAGGACGACGCGCAGCTAAGGGAAGGCTGTGGCAAAGCTGCGCCCGCGATGAACCGATCATGTCGATGACCCACGGAATGTGGCTGTCTTGCACGCGCATACGTGCCGCAGTGAGCGCATTGAAAATCGCATCACTTAGGTCATCCCGACCGAATTCGGTCAAGACTTTATCATGTGCAAGTATGTCAGCCGTCGTCGCGGCTTGAACTGTAGGGAAACGATCTTTGCAGATCGAAAGGCCCTTCTTTTCGTCAATGATGGGAGTGCCTCCGTGGGCTATCGCCCAAGCGATTGTCGCGGCTTCGCCGTCATCGAGCGTGGTAGAACCACCACCGCAGACCATCGCAAGAAAATTGCCTTCGCATTCGGCGCACAGGGATGCGATCTCAGCGCGCCCTGACGCAACCAGCGCCGCAACAACATCCGCGTCTGATCGACCTTTGGCCCGGCCAGCTTCCAGTTCTCTCGAAACAATATCAAGGATGACGACTGGATTGGGGATAGCCCTAAGAATGCGAACGCAACTGCCGGTCGCGTTCAGATTAATTGCGACACTTGCGTCCAACACGAGAGGCGTCGAAGGATCAAACAAGCAATTTGGGAGCCCCATCGGCCTCGCTCCCTTCATTGCCCAAGCCATCAAGCATTGCGCGCAATTCTAACCGATCTAGCCGCAGCAACCGCGCAAGTTGACCCTCGCTGAGTAGGCCCCGACGCCATACTTCATCCGCCATCATGCTCATGCGAAGAGAGACTGACCGATCCGCGTCGTCCTTGTGTTCGTCTCGCGGAAGTTCGCCCAAAACCTGGATCACTTGCTCGTTCGTGATCCCCCCATTTTCAACGAACCAATCCCAACTGTCCCGTTTGATGAGGCCAAGCTCTTCTAGCCGCCGCACTAACGCCTCGCGCGATACGCCGAAATAGTTCGCGAGCACGATGATATGACGACGGCTCAGCGATGACGCACCTGCCGTTACATCCTGAAATTTCTGCTTCACAGCGCGAGCGGGCATTAAAAAGGCTCGGCCAAAGGCATTCGCGTACCGCTCTTCTCGCGCCGTTTCAGAAGTTGCATCATCCAGCACATCGGCTGACCTTCTCGTGGACATGAAATGCCCCGTTTCATGTCCAGCCGTGTTTGCGCGGCGATCCCGTGGATGATTTGCATTCAACAGAATGCACGGGCCGACTGCATCATCGAAGGCGAACAGGCCAGAGATGTTGGTTGGTAGGCGGCGCACATACACACGCGCGCCAAGCTGCAACTCTAACAAGCTCACAATGTCGTTGATTGGATTGAGGCCAAGGCCAAGCCATTGGCGCAGGTCGAGCGCGTCTTGCTCCGCTTGAAGTTTGACGTTGCCTGGAAGGATAGGGGTCTCGCGGGGATAGACGAAAGAACGTGAGATACCGAGCAGTTGCTCTAATTCAACTTCCGCTCGCACCAGATCATTGAGCAGCTCTACAGCTTGCTCGACTGAGGCATCCTCAGATTCGGATAGCTTCCTAAATTGTGGCAAAAGATTGATATGGATGGGCTGTTGCCGGAGCAATTCGTTGATCGTCGTGCAATAAATCCCCGCCAGCGTCTGAAGTTCGTCAAGCCGAATCCGGCGCTGGCCTTTTTCAATCGCAACAAGCGTCGTACGCGCCATGCCCGCCTGACTAGCGGCGACAGCTTGAGTCATTTTTCTGTCGTCACGTGCTATCCGTAGGCGCTCGCCCAGATCTTCAGCAGGGTAGGAGTCCAGGATCGTGCTCATGACACGTTGACCGTCCACTGACGGATGAACGAGTCAGGCCCAAGCGACTCAACAAAGGCCTGCCATTCGTCGCGGTGTCGACGAAGGAGGGAGGTTAGTTTCATTTCTGCATCTTCATTCGTGAGGTTCAGGGCTCTGGCGATTTCAGCTGCGTGGCGCCTTATCGTCGATTTGAAGCGTGGGGCGTCCGCAAGGCCAGCCAGATGGTCCAAGTGCATGGTACCCGCGATGGCATACTCCCGCAAAGCTGGAGTGATTTTCGAGAAGCCTTTTGCTGCGCCGTCCTCGAAACTTGAGGCACTGAGGTTTTCCCAGACGTACTGATCACCTGGTTCCGTTAAACCGGCAGCGTGAACGCTAAGGCGACGTAGCATGCAGGCGGCACAGATGCCGCACTGCCGCCTATGCCCATCGACCGGGACGTGCCGATTTTGCTGCCAACACGAAATCGTCTCTTTCCACTCATCGCCCACGGAGGTTTCCGTCACGAACTCCTTTAGTGTTTCCCCCTTGGTGAACCACAGTCGGGGAAACGTATAAGAGACGTTGTGATTGAGAAGGGCAGCAAAAAGCTTTTCCATCCGTTCCGTGAAGCGCGGATGGTTTCGATAGTCAGGATAGGCCTGAACGACAGGAACCAAGGGAGGCCCCAAGGCACCTTGCCCGCTTTCTGGGATGATGATCGTCTTCACATCAGCAAGGTACGCCCCGATCCCAGCAATCATCGAAAACTTGAAACCTCGCGACCGGTTGCTGCTTTCCGCAAACCTGCGCTCGCTCGATTTCACCTTATAAGGAATATTCGTGAAGGGCTGGGCACGCCCATCCTTCATTGGCTTATCGTGTCGCTTGCTACCCAAGCGGACACGGATGAGGGCGGAGTTCAGTCTTTGAGCAGACAATGCAGCCACTGCGCGCGAGTCCATTCCATCACTGAATGGTACGATGGCATGAGCGCCACTTGGCAATGACAGGCTAGGTTGCGTGCGTGAAATCTCTGCCATCTTTCGCGCAACGAACGTCACGCTCCACTTATCGCCGGTAAGAAAACTTAGAGCCGCAAGAAGAGCAGCCTTTACCGGTTGTGATTCCCAAAGTTCCTTGTCGTGAACTGGAATCTCAAGGTGGATATCACGGCTCCAGCCAATGACCGGCCGTCGTTGGAGCCTGTCACAGAACTCAACGGCAGCAGCGACGACAAGCATGTCATACACGACCGGCTTCCACTCTGCGAAGCAATAGGAAAGCAACCGGTTCTCATCGAACTGGATATGCTCGCCGATAACACATTGGACACGCCGACCAGAGCGCTTGCGCTTTTCTAAGACGACTACGTCGAGCCTCGGCAGCTCCTTGTTTGGGGTAGCCGTCATAAGATGCCGACCCCCTCTTCAAGTCCCGAGTAACGCGTGGGCGCACGAGCAACCATGGCCCGCCCACCCAGAACGATGCGGTTGACAAGATCGTCCATCGAACGACCTTCTTGCACGCTTTCAAGCCGAGATTGGAAATACGAAGCGCGGTTCGCTCTGGCTTCACGCTGATAATGCTCAGCCATACCGCGTCCGTGCCGGTCGAAGATTTCGTTTGCGGCTTCACTGCAAGCAGCGGCAAGTGCGGC
Source organism: Sphingomonadaceae bacterium (assembly GCA_021732525.1). GTDB lineage: Bacteria > Pseudomonadota > Alphaproteobacteria > Sphingomonadales > Sphingomonadaceae > Sphingorhabdus_B. Next base: position 25,331 of record JAKFUU010000012.1, read on the forward strand.
TTCGCCACTTGCCCCGCAGTTTACGGCCTCAATCACGCAGTCGATTAGTAGGTTGCCAACGGACGATCCGTTCGTGTGCATCCGGAGGTTTTCAATTTCATCTCCCGACGGGCTGAAGAGCGAACTCTGGTCTGAGCTGCAAAGAATGATTCGGAGCGCCGACATGAGCGTGTCAGGAACTTCCCGACTAAACTCGTCGAGGATTGCGGAGTCCCTTCGCTCGCACAGACTCTCCGTCGAGAACGATGGGTTGTCCATGCATTCCGCCAATTTTTTCCAGCGCCTGCCCATTGGCAAGCTGCGATGAGGTCCGTCGCTCATGAGGGTCTCCGATTTCGCAAATGTGTCAGAGATCCGGGTGAATGTCAAATAGACTAAAAAAGTAGACGACATTGTCGAATGTACCGAATGCATCTTTCGGACGGCAATCAGCGAGCATCCAGTCAGCTAGCGCTCTTTTGCGCGCGAGCATGCATTTCTCGAACTGATTGACATCGCTCATCAAACTCGATGAAGGCAGAGTATGAGTGACGACGATGAAGTCCGGATTTGCCACAACTGTATCCGCGAAGCCTTTCTGAGCGCGAAGGTCGCACGCGAAGGCGTCGTCGCCGTCTGTTCTTACTGTGATGACGACCAAGAGCCGACGATAACGATCACCGATCTTGCCGACGAAGTCGAAGGCGCTTTCGAGCGGCACTATGAACGCACGTCGCCCGACCCCGACGATTTTCAATCCGCCATGCTTCGCGACAAGGAGCTGGATTACGAGTGGTGGCGCGAAGGCGAGGAGGTGATCTGGGCCATCGCGAACGCTGCGTGCATAGACGAGGAAGTGGCAGCGGCGGTTCAAGAGATTCTTGAAGAACGCCATGGCGTCGCGGACAGCGACTACATTGGCGAAGAGCAAGAGTTCGGCGGTGCCAGCTACTACGAAGAGAGGGGCGCCGATGACTACCAGTTCCGCACGGAGTGGGACGCGGTTGAGCGCTCGATCAAAGAGCGGACCAGATTTTTCAATCGTGACGCCGATACACTTTTCACTCGCCTGTTTGACAATCTCGATCAGTTCGCCAACCGTGAGGGCCAATCCGTCGTTGTAAACGCGGGCCCCGAATTTGAGATGAAATCCTTCTATCGCGCGCGCGCCTTCCATGGCGGCGATGATGAAGAAATCCTGCGTGCACTGAAAAGGCCCGATCTAGAAATTGGACCGCCGCCGCCGCGCTTTGCGCGTGGAGGCAGAATGAACGCACAGGGCATCTCCGTATTCTATGGAGCGAGTGACCCCGACGCAGCGCTTGCTGAAATCCGGCCACCAGCTGGGAGCCGGGTGATGGTAGGAAGGTTTGATCTCGTCCGCCCCGTGCGGCTGCTCGACGTCGAAGCCTTGAGGTCCGTCTTTGTCGAGGGGAGCATATTCGACCCGCAGCACCTTGAGAATCTTGAGCTTGCGCAGTTTCTCAGCAGGCTGAGTGAGCGCATGACGATGCCGGTCATGCCCGATGATGAAGCCAAAGAATATCTGATCACGCAAATGATCGCCGATTTTGTGTCTCAGGTTGGTGAACCGAAGATCGATGGAATGCTCTATCGATCCGCGCAGACTGAAGGCGAGCACATGAACGTCGTCTTCTTTCACCACGCAGCGCGCGTCGTGGAATTCGATGTGCCTCAGGACACTGAAGTTGATGCTCGAACCTTCGAGACGGATGAAGATGGCGTCAGCATCGACTACTCGGTGGTCGAATGGCTTCCACCGAAAGAAGAGGAGGTGGAGCGGCCGGCATCGCATTGGCCGCGCAATTTTGCTGACTTGGCAAGCTGGCACCACGATCCAGCCCTCAGCCATTTTGATGGAAGAGACCCGACCCTTCAACTCGACCCGAAGAGCTTGCAGGTCCATCACGTCACCGGTGTGAAGATCGCAACGGAAGCCTATCAAGTGGATCGCCGCCGATACGATCGGCAAGCTTCTACGAAGTTCGCTGCGCCGCCCGCCACCAATGGGTTCGATCTAGACTTTGACCTTTAGCGCAACCGTGCGAGCATCGAACGGGCGATCGATCTGAAGACGCGGCATTGCTCACGCAATGTGCGACTGGAGCGTCGGCCAGGCTAACGTCGAACATCTGTCCCTGACAATAGACGACGATCGACATGTGACGCGCGAACTGCAGCAAAATTCTAACAATGGTCAATCGTCATTGCCTGACACCATCTTGAAGCTCGGAGCAATCGACCCAGAGGGGAGGGGGCTTGCCCTGATTGAGCCATTTGGGCGTCGATGGTCGATGCGCCGGGCTCACAATCAGGAGTGTGTCCCATGATCAATTCGATCCCGTTGAACAAGCTCGTTCAGTCGCCACGCAATGTCCGCCGCCACGGTGACCCGGCAGCAGATGCTGAGCTCAAGGCCAGCATCGCAGCCCGCGGTCTGCTGCAGAACCTCATCGTCAGACCTGCTGCCAAGGGCAAATTCGAGGTCGAAGCCGGTGAGCGTCGCCGCCGCGCGATGCTCGCGCTCGCCGACGAAAAGCTGCTCGCGCGCGACTGTGAAGTTACATGCCTCGTGCTCGAGGACAGCGCTGAAGCGGCCGTCGAGACCAGCCTCGCCGAGAACTTCCACCGCCTCGCCATGAACCCTGCCGACGAAGCCGAGGCCTTCGCCGCGCTCGTGGCAGGCGGCGCGGCTGTCGAAGAGGTTGCCCGCCGTTTCGGCCTGACCGTCCGCTTCGTCGAGGGTCGTCTGCGCCTCGCGACGCTTGCGCCAGTCGTGTTCGTGGCACTGGCCTCCGGCCAGATCACTCTCGACATCGCCAAAGCCTTTGGTGCGACCTCGGACCAGGAAATTCAGGCCCGCGTCTTCGAGCAGGTTACCTCGGCTTACTATGCGCCCAATCCCGACAGCATTCGGCGAATGGTCCTGTCCGGGACCGTACGGGGCAGCGATCCGCGCGCCCGGCTCGTTGGCCGCGAAGCCTACACCGCTTCCGGCGGTCGGGTCGAACGCGAATTGTTCGATGACAACGACAGCGAGTCCTGGGTCGATGTCGCGCTGCTCGAAAGCCTCGCTGCTGCCAAGATGGAAGAGCAGGCGAAGGCGCTCGCCGCCGAGCAGGGGCTCGCCTGGGTCAGGCCCACGCTCGATCCCTATGCCGGCCACGAGCTGGTCGAAGGGCTGGTCCGGCTCCCAGCCGAACCGGCTCCGCTCACTGAAGCGGAACTGGCGCGGCTCGACGAACTCGATGCCGCGTATGACGAGAATGCGGCGGTCCTCGAAGACGAAGACAGCGCCGAGGACGCCGTGGCGGCAGCAGAAGCCGCAATCGAGGCGATCGAACGCGAATGTCAGGACATTCGTGCACGCCCGCCCGTGCTTCCGCCGGAGTTGAAGGCCGAGGCAGGGATGGTCCTCGTGCTTTCGCGCGATGGCACGCCCATTCTCCAGCCTGTGTTTTATGGCGAGCGGCAGGTGGAAACCGCCAGCACCGACGGCGGCATCGAAGTGGTTCCGGACGAGGAAGGTTCGGACAAGCGCCGGGCTACGTTGTCGCGGCGGCTTGTCGACGAGCTTGCGATGCAGCGCCGCGACGTCCTTGCACTGCATGTTGCCTCGGATCCCGGGCTTGCACTCGACATCATGGTCTTCACGCTGGCTGATGCCGATACGCACGACTGGCGGGCGCGGGCCGCTACCACGCTGCGTGCGCCTCTTCCGGCAGGGCCGATCATTGGCTTCGAGGCCAAGGATGCTCCGGCCAACGGCGCGCTCGCCGAGCTTAGGTCTGGTCTCGACGAAAGCTGGCGCGCGGGCACCGCTGCGACTTCCCGCTTCGACCTCTTCCGGGCGCTTTCCGACGACAGCCGTGCCGCCTGGCTTGGCTATGTCGTCGCCCGGTCGCTCGAGGCGAGCCTCAACATGGCGGGCGAGCGTCAGCTTCCGTTCCAGGACCACCTCGGTAGCCTCATCGGCATCGACATGGCGCAGTGGTGGCGCCCGACCGCAGCCAACTATTTCGACCGGGTGTCGAAGCAGGTGATCCTCGACGCCCTGACCGATGTCGGCGGCCTCGAGCTCTCCTCGCGCTTCGCCTCGGTCAAGAAGGGTGACCTCGCGATGAGCGCCGAACGCGTCTTTGCGGGCACCTACATCACCGAGGTCGAGGTTCGCGAGAAGGCGCTCGCCTGGGTGCCTGAGGTCATGCGCTTCTCCTCCGCTGCGCCGGACGCTGGCGAAGCAGAGATCGACTCCGCTGGAGCGGAGCAGGGCGGTGACGACGAACATCAGTCTCCCCGCGAGCGGGCCGCCTGACCTCCTCCTGACAGGCTAGGTCACTCGCAACTCAAGAAGCGGTCCTTCGGCTTATGCTGGAGGGCCGCTTCTCTTTTGGAGGCAGAGCAGAGGGGGCTCGGGAACCTGTGGCACTGACCGGCGAACCCGTCGCCGATTGTCCAGATGCCTCAATCAGGAGAACAATCATGGCCTATCGCAAGGGGCAGGGCGGCGGCTTGTCGCCCGCCACCCGCATCACCCAGGAAATCATCGCCCGTCTGGAAGCCGGCACGAAGCCATGGATCAAGCCGTGGCGCGGTGTACCGGTCTCACGGCCCTTGCGGGCCTGCGGAATTCCGTACCGCGGCATGAACGTATTTTGGTTGTGGATGGTCGCCGACATGTGCGGCTACGCCTCGCCGTTCTGGATGACCTATAACCAGGCCAAATCGCTCGGCGCGCAGGTCCGTAAGGGCGAGAAGTCGACCATCGCGATCTTCTACAAGAGCTACACCAAGGAGGTTGAAGCGCCCGACACCGGCGAAAAGACCGACGAGGCCCGCCGGGTGCTGAAGGCCTATCCAGTCTTCAATGCCGATCAGGTCGAAGGCCTCCCCGAGCGCTTCCATCCGGCTGCAACGCTGGAATTGGTCGAGCCAGAAGGGCGTGAGGCTGAGCTCGATGCCTTCTTCGCCGCCATTCCCGTCAATCTGCGCCATCAGGGCTGCGAGGCTTATTATGAGCCGACGGCTGACCGTGTGACCATGCCGCCGACGAGCCTCTTCGAAGGCTTCGATCATTACTACGCCACGCTCGCCCACGAGCTTTCGCACTGGACGGGCCATGCCAGCCGTCTCGGCCGTGATCTCAAGAACCGCTTCGGTACAGCGGCCTATGCCGCCGAAGAACTGGTCGCCGAGCTTTCGAGTGCGATGCTGGGTGCTGAGCTGGGGCTGCCGGTCACCCATCTCGACAACCACGCGAGCTACATCGAGCACTGGCTCAAGCTGCTGAAGGATGACGACCGCGCCATCCTGACCGCTGCCGCCAAGGCCGAAGAAGCCTCGAGCCTGCTCCTGAAGCTCGGTGGAAGGGTCATGCCCGCACAGTTCGATGACGCGTCAGACGACGCTGCACTCGCGGCCTGAGGGAGGGTGTCATGGGCAGATCGGTCAGCTATCCCAGCGGCGCTATCGTCGCCTTCACGGTGCTCGAGATCGAAGACGATGACGACTGGGAGTTCGAATTCGAGTGGCTGCGCGAAGACCTGCGCGAGCGGGCCAGCCGAGCCTTTCCGTCGCTGATCCCGCATGACGGGTGGCGCGGCCGGGAAGACCGGACGCTGATGCGCAATGCCTATGCGGATTTCGGCGTATCGGTCTACGGAGGGCTGGTGGCCGTCTGGATCGTCGAACGCGATGACGGCGCCTATTGGGACGCCGATTGGCGCACGGCTCGTTCACCACGAGCACGGCGCTGGCTGTCCCAGATCGCACCCCGCTTCGATGCCGTGTTCGGGGACTACGATTGCCTCGGGCACATGTCGAACGGGGAGGGCGTTTACACCAAGCGCGCGGCTTGAACCGAGCTGGGGCGTAGTACTGCATGAGGCATGGGGCGTGCCCCTGCCAGTGGTCTGTTCCGACTGCCCATTGTCTGGCGCCATGCGAGAGAGGCCCTGGGCCAGCCGCCAGTCTTGCGCAACCCGGCTTGGTCGTGCCCGTGTTGGCCTTGGCCCTTTGGGCTCAAGGCCTGCCCGCGCCAGCCCGCCAAGCCAGGTTTCCCCTGACGGGTGCGCAACCCTGCCTGAATGCTGGCCCTGACGGGCTCTCGCTGGCGCAGCCATGAGCGGGTGCGTCGGCCTCACGCCAGTCAGGAGGACTTCTAATGCACACGTCATTCGCCGATCAACTCGCCGGGCTCGATCTTGCCGGCTTCTCCATCGGTCCTGCCCCAATATCGACAAGCGATTTCCCGGTCCGGGAGGCCGTTGTCCAAACCCTCGAAGCGGTGTGGTCCGATCTTTTCACCATGGTCTCCGGGACCGCTCTTGAAGCCGATGCAGAGGATCTCGGCTGGGCCTTCGTCAACATCTTCCACCGCTCGGCGGAACGCAAATCGACGGCCCTTGACCGGGCGACCGACGAGGTCCGCGCGCTGATTGCGACGGCTGATGGATCCGAGGTGCACACCCATGACCTCGAGACTCAGGTCGAGCGGGCACAATGCGCCGAAAGCGCGATGCTGGCGCTCGAAGAGATGCGCGAGGTCGCAGCAGCTCTGTACCTCAACGAGTTCGGTTCCTCCTGGAAGCCGGTGTCCAGTTCGCGCTTCAATCACAGCGCCATGATGACTTCTGTGCTCGTCGAAGGGCGCGATTTCTTGCGTGCCCGTGCCGAGGCCAAACGCCGTGCGGCGGTGCCTGAAGGAACGCCAGTCGTGTTCGCTGGCGGGCGCACCCGTCATGCCACCGAGGGCGATGCGCTGACCTTCGGCAACAATGTCTGGGCCACCCTCGACAAGGTTCGTGACCGTGTTCCCGACATGGTGCTCATCCATGGCGGCGATACCAAGGGCGTCGACCGTCTGGCATCGAGCTGGGCTGAACGCCGCGGCATCCCACAGGTCACGTTCTCGCTCGACATGCGGCTCGGTGCCCGTGCCGGCTTCAAGCGCAACGAGCGGATGCTCTCGCTCGATCCGCGCTATGTCGTCGCCTTTCCCGGTAACGGCGTCCTTGAACGTCTGGTGATCGAGGCCAAGGCTCGGCGGATCACCGTTGTCGATCGCCGTGGCCCGCTGGGCTCGTCGCCGAAGGCACCGCCGGGGTGAGCGGTCAAGCATGTCGCAAGCGGATATCAGGTCTCAATCCTGTGCGACATGGATCTCGATTGGGGATCGAATACGCCCTTACATGCCATGAGAACCTGAACATTGATCTGACTGAAAGCCACAGCGCAAAAGGACATTGCTCTGCCAGATCACGCCGTAACCGCTTGACGCCGACGGTCCGTGAGCGCTTCATCGCGTGAGTTTCGCAATGAAATAAGATGGAGGGCTCCATGGCCAAGAAGGATGAGGGAATTCCGCCGATTATTATTCCGGTTGCTCCTGTTCACGGAGGCCATGCGTCGCGCAGTCGCGAGGACGCAGCGACAGAAAAACCGGCTCCCGATGATGACGATAAGGCCCGTTCGAACAACAAGGCCGACCGGCCTTAGTAGTCAGGTCTACGGATCGCTGATGCTTCCGATGGTGGGAGCCTGCCTATCGTCAATAATCTTCCAATGCGCTTGCAGCAGGCCGCATTCGTTCTTTCGTTTGGCAGGGTGGACGATGGCAAACATGGCCTGAACGCAGGCCCTCATTCAGCTTTGGCATCGTCGGGAAGGCGCTTCGCTGGCACGATGAGAATGCCGCTCCTGACGTGGCAATTGCGTCAGTGAGTGCACCCATTTCCGTGCGGAAAAAGTCAATACCACCATCAAAGATAGAGACCACTCGTTGGGCTCAGGTGCAAAATCAATCAGGCCAAAGTCGTCGGCGGCATGGGCAGGGCAAACCTGTTCAAGGCATCCGGCTCCACCCGGCTTCGATGCAAACCTTCCCTGAAGCACCCCTGTCGAGACGCGCAACCCCGATCAGGTCCGGCCGAGTTGCCGGTCACGTCATGCTGCGTGCCCGGCTGCCCGCTCCACCCGAACCAGATCGAGGTTTCCCTTCGGTGCGCTTCGCCATGGGCGCTTCCTAGTCGGGTTTGCAGCCGGGATGGCCCCGGAATGCTCGATCAGGAGAAAGCCCATGACCAATCTCGTTATCCTCGTTGGCCGCATCGCTCGCGACCCCGAAACCCGCACCACCCAAGGTGGAACCAGCATCACTTCGATCTCGGTTGTGACAGACCGTCCCGCCCGCAAGGACGGCAAAACCTACAAGGACGAAAACGGCTATACCGCCAAGGACAGCGAATTCCACCGTATCACCTGCTTCAATGGCCTCGGCGAAAATGTCGCCAAGTACTGCACCAAGGGCCAGCTGGTCGCGGTCGAAGGCCGTATCCACTACACCCAGTGGGAAGACGAGAGCGGCACCAAGCGCTACGGCTGCGAGATCATCGCCGACAAGGTGGACTTCCTCACCAAGGGCCGCAGCTCGAACAACGAAGACGCCCCAGACATCGACGAGGACTGAACGTCATCTCGGTTACAACGAGGCCCCGGTGGCACGCGCCATCGGGGCCTTTTGCTGTGCTTGCCGGCGTTGGTGCGGCGGGGAGGGGCATTGAGCCCACACCCCGCCGCTAAAGCACTGGTCAGCCGGGGGAGAGGCGCTTGAGGGATTGCTCAATCCCTGTCGCCAGCGCAGCGCGGATCAGCAGTCTCAGCTGTGCAGGTTCGATCACCTCACCGCCGCATTCGAGCAAGACATTGCCGAGCTCTGCTGCTGCATCAGCGCGCAGCTTGGTCTCCTGGGCGTCGAGTTCATCACGCTGTTCGCGCAGCTTCTTGAGCGCGCCAAGAGCGCTCGATTTGGACCTGGCCATATGACATTCCTTCTATAGGCCGTTGGTCCCCTCCGCGTAGGATCATTCCAATTCATGCGAGTGTAGGAAAGTGGTTTTCGCCGCGAAGCGCGTTCTTCTTCGGCTGACGTTGGGGGGTCTCTCTCGCAGACTTTTGAAGTCTGATGCGGGCTTTGGGGCCGCGTCAAGGACGACGGGGCCCCACCATTTTTACCGGGCTTGCCCGGCAAAAATCGTTTCCCCCATCGCCGCTGCGCGGCCGCTTGCGCGGTCCCTGACCCGGCCCGTCACCCACATCCTGCCGATCCCTGATGCGACGCATCGAACATCAGGAGGAAAGATCATGTGCACTTCACTCAGCTTTGCCGCTCAGGGGTTCAAATCCGATCAGGAAGCCTTTGTTGCCGCTCTCGATCAGGCCCATGCCCGGTCCTATCACAGCTACTTCACGCAATATGTTCTGACCGATACCGAGGCAGGGTACATCGCCGTTGATGAAGGTGATTACGGAGCCTTGCCCAGGGCACTGCAGGACCGGGTCATCGATACCGTGCCAAGCAGGCTGAGCGATGAATTCTGACGGCCGACGCGAGGAGGAAGTCCATCAGGGCTTCCTCCTATTCTTTTGCTCGTACGCCCAGGCTCAATCATTTGGCAGCGCAGTGCCGCTTGCGATGTTTCAGGCGTCGAGCTCCGATCGGTCGAGTTCATCGAGGCGTTCTGGCATTTCAAGCATCTTGATCGCCGCTGCCGCAATGGCCTCCGCGATCGTCGGAAAGGTCTCGGCAGAGCTTATCGAGACACCGTAAGAATAGGTGATCGTCCCTTGATAGCCATTGCCTTTGGGTGTTGCGCTCAATGTGACATCGACCATGTCCTGGCTCCCGTCTTGCGTTGCCGTCATCGCCGATGATAGGCTCCGAACCGGCCTATGACCATGCGGCTTTTGCCAGCCGCTGCGCGTCGCGATCCCGCCGGAAATGACGTGGCAAATCTCTCCATCCGATACGGGCCAGATCACGGGTTTCGACCTCGCAGTAGGGAACAAGTAAGGGCACACCGTACGCGACAGGTCGCAGCATCTATGCGGATAATAATCTCCAAATAACAATCGGATAGTCAGCATCTCACGAGATGGCAGCTTCTCAATCAGATTTGGGTAGGCCGGAATTTGCCAATCATTTTTGATTGAGCCGCATCACAAATGGCAGAATTCCGCCAATCTCGATGTTCTTGACATGTTCTCAATTCTGATTTAGACGAAACAAGCCTTTCGCAGTGCGTTCCGGGCTCCTCATCACAAGGAGTCCGTGCATGACACGGCCAAAATCTCTTCAGGTACATGTCTCGATCGAACTCGCCGATCGGGTCCGTAGTGCGGCTGAGCGCCGCGATATCAGCGTAAGCGAATGGATCAGATCCTTGTTGCAGCAAGCCTGCGACGAGGATGATCTCAAAGCTGGCCTCAGCGCTTGGGTGAAACGTCTGAACCGCCAATCTGTCTTCACGATGGTTGGCGTCGATGCACTGCTTGCAGGCCATGCCGATCATGATCTGCGTGAACGTGCGCATCGGGCCTACGCCCGCAAATGCAAGGAACTCGGCCTCTCCCAAAATGCGAACGAGGGAGGCTCCGATGAAGCGTAACCTTGCCAACTTCACGCGCGGTAGCCAGCTCCTCGGGCACTTCGGCTTCATGTTCGCAGCTGGCCTGAAGGGTCCGGTGATCATTGCTGCCGTGGTGATCTCCGCGACCTCTTGGTGGACCCTGTCAGCGGCACTTACCGACTATGAGATCTACCTCATCTGGATGCGCATCTATGCTGCGATCTACGGCTTCATGGAGTTCGATCCCGACAAGCGCGTTGCCCTCGAAACGGTCTTTGGCGGCAAGATCGAATTCCCGATCAGCCTTCTTGGCACATTTCCTCCAGTGGTCCGTGCATGGGATCATATGACCGAGCTGCTGGTCAGCGCCGCGTGGCGTTCAGCACTGTTTCTCGTGCCCGTCTTTGTACTGTTCTACTGGTTCGCCGCACGCTTCGGCGGCAAGGCCAAAGAACGCAAGCACGAGCGCGGCGCGCAGCTTGTCGACTTGGCGGAACTGGTCAGGCTTCTGCGTGAACATAACCGCGAGCAGCGCAATCGTGAACGCACGGCAGTCATGGGGTGGAAGTGGCGGCTTTGCATGCCCTGGGAACTAGCGCGGGTCTTTCCCTATTGCCCGGCCCATCTTGCCGGGGTCGTCTATCCTTGGCGGCTTGAACAGAGCCACGCCATGCTCATCGGCACGACCGGTACTGGCAAGACAGTAGCCATCTCGGACATGATCGCAGAGGCCCGCGCCAAAGGTCAAAACTGCGTGGTGTTCGATCTGACCGGCGCCTTTATCGAGCAGTTCTACGACGCGCGGCGCGACATCATTCTGAACCCGCTCGATGCGCGCTGTCCCCAATGGAACCTGTTCGATGAATGCCGCACTGAGGCGGATTTTTGGACCGCAGCCGATGCTCTCGTGCCGCATGATGGCGGCGGCGAAGCGCAGTTCTGGGTGCTTGGCGCCCGCGCGCTGTTCGTGAAGTTCTGCGTCAAGCTTGTAGCCGAAGGCAGGGGTTCAAACGCGGCGCTCGCCCATGAGTTGATGACCGCCGACCTCTCCGAGGTCCACGAAATGATGCGCGGGACGATCGCTGATCCGCTCACGGCGCCCGAAGCTGCGCGCATGGCAGAATCAATCCGGGCCGTGTTCAATGTGAACGCCAAGGCGCTGGAGATGTTGCCAACCGAAGGTCGGCGGTTCTCGGTGCGTGAATGGATCGAAGAGGCTGCCGAAAGTCCGGCAGGGAGGGGCTCGATCCTGTTCATTTCCTCCCGCTACGTCGACATGAGCGTCGCCTCACAGATGCTGACCCTTTGGCTCGACACGGCCATGAACACGCTCATGACCACCGAGCGGACCCGCGATCTCAAATGCTGGTTTTTCGTTGACGAGTTTGGCGCATTGCACCGCCTTCCGGCCCTCGAAAAAGGGCTGCAGACGGCGCGCAATTTCGGCGGTGCGATTGTGCTTGGCATCCACGCCTACGCCAAACTCAAGGAAGTCTACGGCGAAAACATGGCGGCGACGCTGGCATCGCTGGCGCGGACCAAACTGATCCTTTCGGTCGCCGAGCGGGACACCGCAATCTGGTGCAGCGACTTTATTGGCCACGAGGAAGTGGTCGATATCGATGAGGGATACACCTTCGGGTACAACAATGCCCGCGACGCTGTCAGTCTCAACCGGCGCACGACGATCAAGCCACTTAGGATGCCCGACCAGCTGATGAACTTGAAGAGCCTTCATGGCTACATCAAGTTCCCGGAAGGCTTTCCTGCAGCCTTCATCAAGCTGCGCCCAGTCAATCGGTCCAAGGTCGCCGACGCCTTTATCGGGCGCGGGGCGAACCGCCCGCCTCCGACCACCAAAGGTGGAGCTCCCAAGCCGCCGCGACCGCAACCGGGAGGCCCTCCGGCGCATGCGGCGACAGACCATCCATCGTCGAACGATGATGGGGCTGGCAAATCTACCGCCCGGAAATCTGCTGCGGGGAAACAGGGAGAATTGGCGTTCGATCGCGGCCAGCGTGGCGGGCAGCAAGCCGATCACCGGGTGGACCCGGAACAGGGGCTTCGCCTTGGCGCTGATAAAGCAGGAAAGACTGCCCCAACCTGCTCCCAAAACGGTCGTTCCGGTCCCGGCAAGGAGGGCAAAGCGCTTGCAGGGAAAAGCGAGGAGAGCCGTGCTGCTGCAGCATCGAAGGGTAAAGGTAAGCCCCAAGGCGCTAGCAACCCCGCGCCCCAATCTGGGCGGAAGACCAGCGACGATCCGATTGCGCAAAAGCTGTCGCTACGAGGGCAGCAGTCGGAGCATGGCGCTGAGAAGAATGGTGAGTTGAAGGCGAAGTCTGACGAGCCCAAGCCCAACGATACCAACACCCACAAGGGTAACGCACAGGCAAACCGGCAAAGGGCCTCGGACGCTCGCAAGCTGATGATCGAAGACGGGCTGCCCGAGCGCAGCGAGCCTCCAAGGGACGGTCCCGATCTCGGCGATCTGGAGCTGTAACGTTGTTGCCCTGTGCCGCTCAGCTAGAGGTAGCCCCGTGCTTTCCGTAGCCAACGTCCGCACGGCCGGCGGCGCAGCCAACTATTTTGCCGCTGACAACTACTACACCCGGGCCGATGCTGATCGGTCCGGGGCGTGGTTCGGCAAGGGCGCCGAAGAGCTCGGGCTATCGGGCGCTGTCGATGCCAAGACCTTCGAAGCAGTCCTCAAGGGATTTCTGCCTGACGGAAGCCGCGTGGGCAGCGATAATCGGGTTCACCGGGCAGGTACCGATCTCACGTTTTCCATGCCGAAAAGCTGGTCGCTCCTCGCCCTCGTCGGCGGCGACACGCGGATCCTCGATGCTTACGGCGCCGCGGTCCGCGAGACGCTGGCCTGGGCTGAAAAGAACCTCGCCGAGACCCGGATGGAGGTGCGCGGCAAGGAGCGGGTTGTCGCAACCGGCAACCTTGTGGTGGCCCTGTTCCAGCACGATACCAACCGCAATCAGGAACCGAATGCGCATTTCCACGCCGTGATCGCGAATGTGACCCAAGGCCCGGACGGTAACTGGCGGGCCTTGCGCAATGACAAGCTCTGGGAGAACAACACTCTCCTCAATGCCATGACCATGGCACGCTTTCGGCTCGGCGTTGAAAAGCTCGGCTACGAGGTCGGCGAGTTCGGGAAGCATGGCAATTTCGAGGCGGTTGGTGTGCCCAAGGCGGTGCGTGATGCTTTCAGTTCGCGCCGTGCTGAAATCCTTGGGCAGCTTGCGACAATGGAAGGGACGGGGCTTGCCGCTCGCAATGCCGCGAACCTCATGACCCGCGCGAAGAAGGAGGGGATCGAGGACCGCGCTGCCCTCACACAGCAGTGGAAGGACACCGCGGAAAAGCTCGGCTTCGATCCGGCGATGGTCATTGGAAGAGCCAATGCGCGCAGCGCGCAGGACCTCGGCAATGTCAGCGGACTGGGGTCATCGGTTCGCAAGGTGGCCCAGCAGGGGCGAGATCTTGCCCACGCCTTTGCCGAGCGCCTCGGCCTCGTGAGGGACGATCCGTTGATACCCTCGCGGATCGGTCACCGCAGCGCCGAAGAGGTCGCCGCCATCCATGTGGTCGCCTCGGCAATCCGCCATCTGGGGGAACGCGAGGCGGCTTTCACAAAGGCCGAAATCTATCGGACTGCGCTCGGCTTCGCATTGCCCACGGCCTTTGCCAATATCGAGCGGCGGGTCGATCAGCTCATCCGCCAGGGATACCTTGAGAAGGGCAAGGGCGCGGACCGCGAGCTGCTCACCACCCGCGATGCCATCAGCCTCGAACAGCGCATCATTGCCAGCGTCGATGCGGGTCGGGGTGCTGCGCCCGCCATCGTTGCAGCCGATGTTGCCGGGAGCCGACTGCAGGCGCTTTCGCAGCTCAAATACGGCCTGACACTGAACGCAGGACAGGAGGGGGCAGGGCGTCTGCTGCTCGGATCCAACAACCGCATTGTCGCGATCCAGGGCGTTGCCGGTGCTGGCAAAAGCACGGTTCTGAAGCCCGTAGCTGACATTCTGCGCGAGGAGGGCAAGGCCGTGCTGGGGCTCGCCGTGCAGAACACGCTGGTACAGATGCTCGAGCGCGAAACCGGCATTCCATCGATGACGGTCGCCCGCTTCCTCAGACAACATCAGGACCTCCTGAAAGGCGACGGCGGTGCCCGTCTGGCCGAAGCGCGGGAAGAGCTGCGCGGGACCGTCGTGCTTCTCGATGAGGCATCCATGGTCGGCAATGCCGACAAGGAGAAGCTGGTTCGTCTTGCCAACCTTCTTCAACTTGATCGCTTTGCCAGCATTGGCGACACTAAGCAGCTGGGGTCGGTCGATGCAGGCAAGCCCTTCGATGTCATGCAGCAAGCTGGCATCGAAACCGCGGTGATGAACACCAACCTGCGCGCGCGCGATGATGCGCTGCGCAACGCCCAGCGCGCAGCACAAGACGGCCAGATCAGTGAGGCGCTGGCCCATCTTGGGGAAAATGTCGTCAGTTCGGGCCAGAATGCGGCCGTGGACGCTGCGGCGGCATGGCTCTCGCTGTCTCCTGCAGAGCGCGAGGTGACATCGATCTACGCCTCGGGCCGGGCCTTACGTGGGCAAGTCAACGAAGCGGTTCAGACGGGTCTCAAGGCGAACGGCGAATTAGGGTCTGGTTCATTGCAGCTCGAGGTGCTTTCGCGCGTCAATCTGACGCGCGAGGAACTACGCTATGCGCGTAGCTACGCCCCAGGCATGATGCTCGAGGTCGATCGCCGGCAGCGAGGGCAGGGCCTCGCAAAGGGCCAATATGAAGTGGTTGCAACCGATCCATCGCGCGAGCGAGTGACCCTGCAGAACGAGCGAGGACGGCAATTTGACTTTCGTCCGGGCCAGCTCCGCCCCCAAGGCGAAAAGGATCCGCTGCAGCTGTTCGAACGCCGCCAAATTGAAATCCATGATGGCGACCGGATCCGCTGGACTGCGACCGATCACAAGCGCGGGCTACTCAATGCTGATCAAGCGCGCATTGTGGCGGTCGATGCCACAGGTGTCGCGGTGAAGACCTCGCTCGGCGCAGAGCACCGGCTCGCCGCCAATGATCCTATGCTTAGGCGCCTCGATCTCGCCTATGCGCTCAATGCTCATATGGCGCAGGGCCTGACCTCTGATCGCGGCATAGCAGTTATGGATAGCCGTGAACGCAATCTTGCCAACCAGCAGACCTTTCTGGTTACCATCACCCGGCTGCGCGATGGTCTGACCCTGTTTGTCGACAATCCCGGCAAGCTTGAGGCTGCTGTCGAAAACAATCCCGGCATGAAACGCTCGGCGCTCGAGACCGTGAACTTTCTGCGCGATGCGGCAGCCACAGGTGAGGCCAAGGGAAGGGCGCCCGCTCCTGAGCGCAAACCGCCGGAACTCGACCGCTCGATAACCAAGCCATTCGAGATCGGGCTTTAGCGGCTCGCATTCGATAGATGTCGCGCGTGAGCAATTCAGACCAAGGCTGTGATCAGCCAGCCAAGCATTGCTGCGTACCCACCAAGCACCAGAGCTCCCACAATCAGCGCCTCCCATTTGATGGCCCGCAATTTCGGGCGGGGTTCGTCGGTTGGCCACACAGCTTCGCAAATGATTTCATTGAAACCTGTGCGCTGCCCGACGACATTCACGTCACGACCGATAAGGGATGCCGTGCCAGTCTGGGTGATGATCTTCCACTCCGCGCCATCCACGCAGAGCACGAGACCGTGCTTTTTCTCGTTTAGCCGACCAGACAGGTTCATCTCGGAGCCTAGCGGCATGCTGGACCTTTCCAGTAGCGGTCCCAACGCAGCACCGTGCGGGTGCGGATCATTGCACAGGACAGATCTGTGCCATTCGGTAGGCTGCACCAGGCCGCGGTCCGGTTTCCTCCTGCAGAACCCTCGGACCGACAGGTGAGTCTGGGGCCGCTCACAAGGACATGTCCGGTTGAGGCTGTTCCGCGTGCACCGCCGAGGATTTGAACGAGCGCATCGCGCGCTTCGATGGCAGAACTCTGAGGACACGGCTGATTGGTGCGGCAGGTGCCGTCAATTTCGCGGGCAGCAATACCGGCGATCCTCAGGCGGGGACCTTCCTCGCACCAGACCGGCCCGTCGCCATCCCAGACATGGGTCGGTGTGCAGGTAAAGGTTTGCCCGGCGGCAACCACGGAAGCGGCGAGAAGTGTAAGCATTTCAACGCAGCCTTAGCGCAGTGCGCGGCCAAACCAAAGCACGCGGCCAACAATATTGAGCGCTCGCTTCTCAAGGCCTGGCCAACTTGGGAAGGTGGGATTGTCGCTGAGGACTGATACGCGTTTGCCTTGCGGCTCGATCGCAATGCGTTTGACGCTCAGCATATCATCCATGCGCAGCACATAGATGCCGTCGCGTAGCCGCGCCTGACCATCTGCAAGATCAATCATGACCTCATCGCCATCGTGCAACGTCGGCTCCATCGAGTCCCCGAGGACCCCGATGATCGACAGGTTCGAGGCTTTGCTCGAGGTCAGGCGGCGTAGCCATTTTTCATCGAACCCGAATTGCGCGGATTTGGATTCCATCTCGGCAAGCGCGCCGTGTCCGGCAGAAGCCTCCACGTCGAGTATCGGCACCAGTGCCAGTTCGACCACGGGGCCCGCACGGCGGGCCGGGGCGCCGAGCACCTTCTCGTCCACGCCGAAAAACCGGGCAAGGACCGCGCGATCCTGTTCATCCAGCTGCTTCGGGCTGCCGCGCCTGATAAATTGCTGGATGTAGGCTGCGTTGCGCCCGAGCAGTCTGGAGATCTCGGAATAGTTGCAGCCTCGTTTCTGGATCAATTCGTCCAGGGCTCTACGTGCATCGTCCATGCTACCGCTCCTACCGCATCCATCTAGGAAATTCGATCCTAGACTCTAGGAAGGCTCCCTAGTAAGAACATATCAGGAACACAAGCTAAATGCGAGTCGTTGGTGATGGAGCTACTGGAGCAAATCGAGGCCTATCTTGAGGAGAGCGGGGTGTCGCCCAGCACCTTTGGCCGAATGTCTGTCGGCGACCCACGACTTGTTGCTGACCTGAAAGCAGGGCGTCGTCCGCGGCAGAGAACGCAAGATCGGTTAAAAAGCTTTCTTGACGGCGCGGGAATCCCACATCCAAACGAAGCTGCAGACATCAAGACCGATTAGTGGAGCTTCGAAAGGCTGCTTGCCAGCAACGAAACTCCTTTCGAGAAAATTGAGTTATTCTGGGAATTTGAGGGTTGCTCGTAGCATCGTGACTTGGCGTAAGCTGCACGGTTCGATACCACTAGAGACCTCGAGCTCCTTCCTCGGGCGTACCTCGTAAGCTCGCCTTACCTGCGCACCGTTTACTTGGAGCTCCAAATCACTCGATGTGTTCAAGGGGGCTCCGTGGAAATTACAGAATGGCTCGGTCAGGGTCTGATTTATTTCTTCACCGAGATTCCGCTTATCGGTGACGCGATGGCTGCGTTTCTGGCGATCGTGTTGATAGGAACCGCCTTCGCGATATCGTATAGATATCAAAGCAAATATCACGCACCGCTGGCAGAAGCGATTGACGCGCGTGTCCGACTGCTCGACGAAGTGACTGGCGGCAGCATGACCGATGTCGATGAAGCGCGCATAGGCTTTGCAAGGCGCTTCCACGATATCGATGCACAGATGATGGATGCAAGTCACGCCGAGGCGATGCCACTTCGCAGGACCTGGGAAGAGTATCGGGAGACCATCGTCGATCCATCAGCCGATATTTTGCAGAATTCAGCGAGGCCTGAACATTTCTTTGTGAGCCTCGGCGACCGCCATCGCGGATTAAACTGGTTTGCAAATATCTTCATTGCAATCGGACTGCTGATCACTTTCCTTGGCATTATTGCAGCCTTGTCGACCCTCGACTTCAGCGGTGGTGTCGACGTCATGCAGGAACGTCTTAATGAACTCATGAAGGTCGCAGGCGCTAAGTTTTGGGCCTCGGTCGGCGGTATCGTGGCTTCGATCGTCCTGCGCTCTTACGACTATCGTTTTGGCAAACGCATTGACGACGGTCTTTCCATGCTTTGCGACAAGCTTGAGCATGGCATGGCCTATCTGCCACCGCAGCGCATCGCGAGCGATCAGCTTGAGCAGCTGAAAGAGCAGACTCCGGCTCTCAGGACCTTCTCAGAGCAATTGGCGGCTGCACTCGATGGTGCGCTGGAGAAACAGATGGCGCCAATGATCACCCATCTGGGTTCTATCCAGCAGGGCATCGACAAGATCAGCGGTGGCGGCGGTGAGGCCGTCCGGGATGCAATCGCATCGAGCGCGGGCGCCGAAATGGCGGGCCTTGCGAACGCCATCGGGGCGATGACCGCGTCCATGGCTTCGATGTCAGACCGACTGGAGAAGCAGACGGGTGAGGCTGACCGGCAAATTGAAGAGGCGGTACGCCGGTTTTCCCAAGCCTCCGAAGAGATGCGCACTGCGTTCGGCGAGCTTAACCGGAATTTTGGCGTGGTTGCCGACCGCATGCGAGAGGAAAACGAGCAGGCAAGCGCACTGGCACGCCAACGCATGGATGAGCTCCTCAGCAGCCTTGGCTCCACCCTTGACGATATGAAGGCAGGCCTGGCTGAGGCGGCCACTCAACTTGGCGAAGCATCGAGCAACGCCGCAAATGACGCTGCTCGCATTGGCCAGGAGGCAATGGAAAGGTCCTTCGCGGAGTTCGTGGAACGCTTTAACGGAGCAGGCGCGCCGCTAGTCACGAGCATGAAGGACGCCGGCAGTGCAATTTCTGTTTCAGCTGATCGGCTATCTTCCGCTCAGACTGCGATCGGCGACCACGCAAGGGCCATCGAGCAGGTCGCCGCTCGCTCGAACGATCTGGCCACAGCATTCGGAACTGTTGCCAATGATGTGGAAGCGGCGGCCGGTCCAGTCCGCCAGTCTGCGGTATCAATTGCCGAAGCCGTGAAATCGGTTGAAGCTGTTGTCACGAAGAATGCGCAGTCGTCCGAAAGTGCCCGTGAAGAGATGCGGCAGCTCGCCGTATCGTTGAACCAGACGGCGGCCGCTGCCTCCTCTGCCTGGTCTGAGTATCGAGCCAGATTCGAGGAAGTCGATCGATCACTCGGAGCCGCGCTTGAGAAGATCACCGATGCGGCAGGAAGTCACGCGACGAACCTTAATGAACGCGTTGGCCAAGTCGATCGTGCCCTTGGCGAGGGAGTTGCGCAGCTGGCCGGTGCGCTTGAGCCGCTTACAAACCTGCGGGACACTGTTGAGGAGCTAGCCGGAATTCTTGCGAACCAGAGCAGGGAAGCAGCTGAATAATGGAAGGCACCGTTCGCAGAAGACCTCCTGAAGAGGGGGAAAGCTACTTCATGTCGATGACAGACATGATGGTAGGCCTCCTGCTCATCTTTATCATCCTACTGGCTTACTTCGCACTGAATTTGCAGTCGAAGACTGAGGAGCTGACGGGCGCAAACCGAACCCGCGCAGAAATCCTCAATGACCTTCAGCAGTCGTTGAAGGACAAGGGTCTGCAGGTGGAAATCGATACGAAGACGGGCGTGCTGCGTCTGCCAGACGACGTGCTCTTCGACAAAGGCCGCTGGGAGCTGAACGACTTAGGGCAGGCCGCAATCAGCAAAGTCGCCAGCGCCATGGTAGAGGTTCTCCCCTGCTACACCACGTCGGACCTTTGCAAAGATGAGCGCTCCAAGCACCTCATCGACGCCGTCTTTGTTGAGGGACATACTGATTCCGATGCAATGTACGGAGGGATGAACAACTATGGCCTTTCGGTCCGAAGGGCCGAGACGACATTCACCATGCTTCAGCTCAATCAGCCGGCCCTACGAGAGTTCCTAAACAGGCCAGCTGGAGAGCCAGGTTCTGCACCAATCCTGGGTTTGAGCGGCTACGGGCCGGATCGACCTATCGCACAAGGTGATAGCGAGGCCGCAAAAAAGCGTAATCGGCGGATCGATTTGCGGTTTTTAATGACCACACCCAGTGCCGGGTTGGACAAAGACATTTTAAGGCAGAAGCCATGAGCTTTCTGCGCGCAGCAATCGATCGGATGGACGCACTCGCCTCTGCCGGGCTTGCAAAGCCCCCGACGACGAAACCTGACTTACAACGGCAGCTTGCCAAGCTTGACGAGAGCATCGGTGAGGCTGAGCCCGTTGTAGAGTTGAAACCCTTTCTGCGCAGCGCGGCCGAGAAGAGCGCAGAGGCGCTTCCGCGCTTTAAGCTCAACCGGGTTCTGCGCGGGGCATGGTGCGATCCGGAGTTCGATACGCTTGGGTCAGCTGCTCTCGACCGGGCCCTCGCGGACCAGCGGCGCAGTTCCGATCAAGCCATGATCGATGGTTATCTCACCTATTTTCCTGTCGGCCGGCCAATCATGGAGAAGCTCGCAGGGGCAGCCTCGAGCGCTGCCCAGCGGCACGAGTGGGCATGGCGAGAGAGGTCTCGGAACTGGAACCTATTTGCTCCCTCGCATGGTCCGGCAAAGGTGGCGCAAGCTTTGGTCACCCGCGATCACGATGAGATCTTCCAGCTGATGCGGGAAGTCGGATTGGGAGGAAATTTGGCGGCGAGCGGCTTTGGACAAGCAACCTTCGCCCGATTTTGCATTGCGACTGCAGAGTTGGCGCCTGGCAAGGCAGTCCAGGCACAGCGGAGCCTCTTGCGGCTCTTTGACCAAGAGGCGCTCGCAGGACAGATTGAGCTCGTCGTGCGCGCGCTGCTGGAACCTTGGGTCAATGAAAAGCCCGAGCCCGAGCATCGTAAGGCCATTTCCGGGTTTCTGCTCGACCAGGTTGGTGACCCGCGCCTTCAGCGGCCACGCTGGGAGAGGATTATTCGGTCTCTGGCCGAAAGCATTGGTGAAGAACGCGCACTAACAGTCACACAGGTCTTCAAGCGCTGGCTCACAGAAGTCGCAATGCGCGAATTCTTTCGGGCTATCGCCAAGACAACTGATCGGCCCGATCAATGGGCGCAACGTGAAAAGTTCTGGATGGCCTATCTCGACACAGGCTTGGTTAGTGACGCGTGGCCAGCCCTTGGCATCCGCGCGCGCAACCAGATCGAAGATATCATTCGGCAAAGTGGCGAACGCCCGGAATACGGCATCATCCGAGGAGGGCCTCCTTCCTCTTCCTCGATCATCATGCAAATCGGTGATCTCAGGATTTCTGAGTGGAGCGACAATGGGTTATGTAGATTTTGGGCGAGTGATGATGGCAAGGCACCTGGCCTGTATCTAAAATATTACGAAGGTGGCAGCCTTAGGGTAATGACCGGTCGTAGTGACTTTGAACACGCCATGCACAGCTCAAGTTGGCAGGGAAAGTTTGCCGCTCTAATATTCCGAAGAACTTCGATTCAACATCCAGAGTTGGGTCGAGGGACAGTTCGCAGTTGGAATAGCCGGTGGTAGATACAAAGTTCATCGCGATCCAGAAGAGCGATGGCCGCGAGGCCATTACGCTCTTACGCGATCTGCCGGGTGGGCTGTTCAAGCGGGCGTCGAGCGAAACTGTACCGGTCGCCGATTGGCCGAGATTTGCTCCAGAGGCTGGTCAGGCGGCGTTGGCGCTCGCCCGCTCATTCGATCAAGAGGGACAAATTCTCGAAGAGGAAGGGGAGATAATCCTTCCCCCTCATATTGCCGCGCAATTGGACGAGTCCGATGCCTTTGCGCTCGGCTTCCCGCCCGCCACGCCGCTGACCCTTCAGCTGAATTCGAGCGGATCGCTCGCAGAAGGTACCATTACGGTCAATCCGAAGTGGGTTCGTCGCGGCGGCGCGCCTGTTCGTGCTGATGTCGTTGGCGCTCGTATCCGAGAAGGCGGGCGAGTTAGCCGCATGCCTGAGCCGGTGTTTTCCGTGTTCAAAGCTGCACAAGGCGTAAAGTCAGCAATTGAGCCCGACGAGCGTAGAGCAGCCTTTGCAGAGCTCCGCGCACTGCTTGGCGATAAACTGGGCGCAGGGATCGAAGCCGACGGTTTCCTGGAACGCATTCGCATAGCCTATGCTGCCAATTTCTCGTTGAACGCGAAGACCGATCACGGTCGCTTCGACTTCGATCCCGTGCTCTTCTCGCGACACGTGGGGGAGACCTCCGAGGGCGATCTCGTCGATGAGCGTGAAGCGTCATTGCTGACCCCGCAGGACAACGCGCACTTCCAACTAAGATTTCGGAGTCAGGAAGGAGGACGGCGTAGTTATCTCCTTTCAGACGGAACGCTGCTTTTCCTTGACCCATTGCTGGGTAAGGCACTCGATGTAGTCCGTAAAAAACAGGCTGGAAGCTCACAGGAGAAGCGGGAGTTCCTGCGCTCACCTCAGCGGGTTTTGCGCGAAGAACTGAAGCTCGATGCTACCGGCGACGACGAAGCGGCGGACCGCCTGTTCATAGAAACGCAGCAATTCTCGGAGCGGGTCAGCGGGATCGAGGTCTGGCAGAAACCGGTTCTGCCCTGGATAAAACCAAAACCCAACAGCTGGCTGCCTGAAAGCTTTGGCCTGCGGATCGGTGATCCACCGGATGCGCGCCACATCCCGCTAGCTCCCGGCGAGGCAGAAGTGCTCGTTGGCGAAATCGAAACATCAATCGAAACAGGGAATGAGACAGTCGCATGGCGCGACGAGAGCATTCCCGCTACCGCAGCGACACTCCAGGCAACGCGCGGGATTGCCGATCTTGAGCGGGAAATCGCTGCAAAAGCAGTTGGCCGTTCGCAATCAGAGAGTGAACGTGAAACTGTTGAAACCTTCTTTCTCCAGGTCGGGGAGAACTTCGAGCAGCTTGATTACGCGCGTTTACCTCGGCCACAGACTGCTCATGAGCCGGCTCAGGTTCCAGCAATTCCCAAGGGGCTAAAGTCTGAGCCCAAGCCGCACCAACAAGATGCTTTTGCCTGGCTGACCGAGGCTTGGGAGCGCAGGCTGCCTGGCGTCCTTCTCGCGGATGATATGGGACTGGGCAAGACATTCCAGGCCCTTATGTTCCTCCTGTGGCTACGGTCCAGAGCGGCTAACCCCAAGCCCGTGTTGATTGTTGCGCCCACTGGATTGCTAAGAAACTGGCAGGCTGAACTAGCACTGCACGTGGAGCCCGGCATCATCGGGCCCGTGATCGAAGCATTCGGCACAAATCTCCGCAACTATCGGCTGGAGGCTGGAAGCGATATCCGCGGAGGCACCTCCCGGCTGGATTCCAGCGCGTGGGAAGACGCAGGGCTCGTTCTCACGACCTATGAGACGATGCGCGACTATCACATGAGCTTCGCACGCATCCCGTTCGACGCAGTCGTATACGACGAAATCCAGAAGCTTAAGAACCCGGCCAGTCAGATGACGCGGGCAGCCAAAGCGCTTAATGGCCGTATGCAAATTGCAATGACCGGCACACCTGTAGAGAACCGCCTTCAGGATCTCTGGTCGATCGCAGACACCGTATATCCGGGCTTCCTCGGCTCAAGCCGGGAGTTCGAAAGCAGCTACCCCGCCAACGATCTGGAACGTCTTGAAGACCTACAGCGGCGCTTAGTCGAGCGTGACGACGACCTGCCTCCCTTCATGCTGAGGCGCATGAAGGACGAAATTCTCACCGGTCTACCAGAAAAGACAGCCCGCAAATACTCGGTCGAAATGCCGCCTGCCCAAGCTCAGGCCTATGACCTCGTGCTGGCAAGAGCTCGCGCGCTGCGTGAAAGCGGAGAGCAAGGCGCGATGCTCAAAGTATTGCACATGTTGCGTGGCACGTCGCTTCATCCTTCGGCGCCTCGAGGCGTCACCGACATTGGCGCCTATGTCGCCCAGTCGGCTCGCCTGACAAAAACCTTCGAGATTTTGGCCGACCTCAAAGGGCGCGGCGAGAAAGCCCTATTGTTTTGCGAAGATCTGGAAATGCAGGCCTTTTTGGCCATGGCGATCCAGGAGCACTTTGACTTGCCTCACAGGCCGATGTGCATCAGCGGCAAGGTGGCCGGGCATAAGCGCCAGGAGATGGTGAACGCATTTCAGAGCTCGACATCTGCCTTTGACGTCCTCATCCTGTCTCCCAAGGCAGGGGGCGTTGGGCTCACGATCACCGCCGCCAACAATGTGATCCACCTCTCTCGTTGGTGGAACCCCGCTGTCGAGGATCAGGCGACCGACCGTGCCTACCGGATCGGCCAGACACGCCCGGTCACGATACATATTCCGATGGCTATCCATCCGGATGAGGCGATCGGTCCGTCTAGCTTCGACCAGCGCCTCGATGATTTGATGGAGCGCAAGCGCTCATTGAGTCGTGGCCTGCTTATGCCGCCCGAAAGCGAGCGAGATGTTGAGGACTTGCTTGCCGATGTGCTTGATGGGAAGCGGGCCGAGCAGCAGGAGCAGTCTTCAACTGTTTCGATGGTTTCCTCATCTGCAGATGAGGGAGCCATGTACGCCAGTAAGCGCCCCGCGCCCGAAGACAACTCGCTGATACGTGAAAGCTTCGATTTGCCGACAGCCGAGCATCGGCCGATCGAGCGCGAGGACGTCGCAAATTCAGCTTCGGTTGAAAATACAGAAGAAGAAACAGAAGACCCTGCCGAAGTGTTGTCTTCGGCACGGAGCGACGATCCCGCGCCCGCTCGTCCGATCCTCTCGCTGAGAACTCCTATGGAAGCCGCAGAAGCGCGAGCCTCCTACGTCCAGCGAGTGGTTTTCGAGCAGTATGGTCAGAGAGGCTGGACGATTTTTGAGCAGTATGCCCGCGACGCGCATATCACGTTGCTAGAAATCCAGGATCCATATTGCTGCGCTGATGAACAATCGCGCGGGCGACTGCTAAACTTTGCTGTTCGCTTTCATCAGCTTGCCTCAGAGATATCGTCTGCTCATGTCGTAACGTTCGATGCGGATTCGGTCCAAACCCGAGACCCTGAGAGTACTGAGGATCAGCGTAGGGACCTCGAGCAACGCTGGCAGCGCATGCTTACTTCGATCGATTTGCGCCTGGTTCAAAAATCACGGCGTTCGGGCGGGGACCTCCACGACCGCTTCGTAAAGGCGCATTTGTCTGGCGGAGGCTGCGTCATCTGGGATCTGGGCCGCGGGATCGATGGCATCATGAGTGCCAGGTGGTCTTGCGTGGTCAACGCTTTCTTCGATGACGCCAGTCAGCGCTTGCGCGCTGGAGGTTCGACGCGTTAAATTCAGTTATTAAATTTAAAGCGTTACCCGTCATCAAAAGGCAGACAATTGGACCAATGGCGGCCTATGGCGCAGTGGTATGGGGGCAGGTCGTTGATACCGGAACGCGATTTTAAAGCCGAAATAGAGGCTGCCCGAGATAATCCCGACAAGTTACGCAAGATCGCTGCCGACATCCACAAAGCGGGTGGCCCGCAAATTCTCATGATCCGCGCAATCCAGCTCGCAAAGGCTGCGGAAGCCGGTCCTCATCCGCTTGGTAAAGTCAGCGAGGCTTTGGGCCTCCCCCGGCCGAACGATACGCCTCTCTACCGCTACAAGATTGCGCCGGGAACTTTTGACCGCATCGAGAAGAAGTTGGCGTCCGGCCTCCCATTTGAAGCGCAACATTTCGCGCTTGCTCCGGCATTTGTCTTGTGGGCGGCGGACTGGTTTCGCCGTTCATATCAGGGCGGGCTACAAAGATGGGCTGATATCGAGAATGCTCTAGGGCTTCGGCTCGCACAGGACGTTTGGCGGGACCTGACGGACAAAGGATTTCGCGCCTGGAGAATTGAACCTCTGATCACCAACCATGGGAACCAGCGGCTGTCCAACTTGGCGCGCCACGGCGGATTTCCAGCCGCCGCTATGGCAAGCGGAGCCAGCTGGCCAAGAAAGTTCCTCGAGCGGGTTGTTGGCGAACTTTTGGGCTCTGATGCGCAAGGCATCGGACAAGCGGTCGAGATATGCGAACGGAACGAATACCTGCTGCCGCCCATCTGGCGCAGCCAAGAGATGTACGCGATCTGCGGCGAGCTGGCACTCAAGATCGTGGAGTTGAGAGCATTCGCAGATAAGGAAGTGCCGGCAGACGACCGCCCCTACTCGTCGCGTCTCGATCAGGCCTACGAGGACTGGCGCGATGAGCTGCCAATGACCCTCGACGGAGCGGCTTCGGCTCTCATTGATACGCTGCTTGAAGCAAAGAAGCTCTCTAGCAGCGGTAGCATTCGCATTACGCGCTTGATGACGCGCCACGAAAATGGCTGGCGTGAATGCCTTGACTTTCATTTGGATGGGCGATGGGAGGATAGAGATCAGATCCTCTTGCAAGATGCTTACAGCCGGATTTTTCTCCAACCGGCGGATGGCTTGGCTGACAGAATATCCGGCAGACTTGCCTACCTCGAGCACGAGGACCGCAACCGTTGGATTGCCAGACCTATGCGAAGCGACGCAGCACTTGCGTTCCCTTTCGAACTGCCGGTGACAGCTGAATTTCATGCGCGCGGCGATCGACTCACTCGCAGCTTTGTACTGCCGGGAGGTAAGTCGGTGGGCGCTGGGCTACGTGTGTTCGAACGACGTGGTGCCGAAGGCCCAAACGCGAGCTTTGCTCTTATTGGCCAAGGGTCCGGCGGCTACCGCGCGGAACGTGTTTTCATCGATGCTCCTCAGGATTGGTCGTTGAGAGGAAAGGACGCGAACACAGAGATCGAGATCGAAGACTTCACCTTCGCACGAGGGCGCTGCGTCTATCAGTGCGCAGGCACCATCATCGCTCAAAAAAGCAATGGGGACCGTTTCCTGATCCGCACCGGCCAGAGCGCCGATCGCAAGGATCGGCTCTCGGTCATCGCTGAGTCTGTCTCCGGTCTGCAAACGCCGACTGGCGAGCCGCTCTACAGGCACCCGCTTCATGCGATGGTGTCAGACGGTGTTTCGCGCCGCGTCGCTGCTCGCGGCGAAGTTCGTTGCAGGATAGCAGGTGACCGTAGCTGGTCGGAAGATCTGGACACGGCCGGACCAGGATTGTGTGAATTTGCCTGGCTCGACGGTTCAACAGGCCACGTGCGCGATCGGCTGACAGCCTTAGTGCTACCCGCTGGCTTTCAGCTAGCTCAGAAGAACAACGGGACCTTTACCGAGATAGAACTGAATGGTTGGAACGGCGAGGCGTCGCTAGACGGAGAAACCCCCTGCTCGAGGCACTGCTGGAAGATCAAGGTCGACCCACCCCGCCGAGCTTTGCTGACTTTGCGATTGGCTTTCGGGCTGGCTCCCGCCTTCGAACTGACGGTTCCCGTTAGATCAAAGGAGTGGATCACAACATGGAGCGGAGACCTCCTCCCGCGCGATGCAGTCATTGGACTTGCAGATCTCCGTGACACGGTCGCGCGCGTGCCAGCGACGTCGACGCTCTTAGCAGACGTCCGCCAGAATAGCGGTGCGGCGTTGAAGGCAAGTTGGCGGATCGACGGTGAACTAGGACTGTCGGCGCTGAGAACTGATATCGCAGCCCTTATGCGTCCGCTCGGCATAGACGCTCAGGTCCGGCTCGACTTTCACAATGGGAGCAACGACCACTGGTATGTCACCGAGTTCGGGAATGCCCTCGAGTGGGAGCCAAATGGAGGGTTACGGCCAAGAACAGCGATCGTTGGGCAAGATGCTAAGGTCTGCGGGCGCGCCCTTGGGGCACCGGAGAAAGAACTCGAATTCGGTCCGTATGATGGTCTGCTGAGCGGACTTGGCGGGCAAGTAATTCATTTGCCGCGCCTAAAAGGCGATTGGCTGGTCTACCTTCGTGAAGGTTCGCGCGTTCTTACGCGACCCAAGTTTGTAGCAGGTGACCCGGATCACGAGGTTCCGCAACACCGGCTCGGAAGAGCCATGGCCCAACCGCTCGAACTGGCTCGTTGCGATCTACAAGCACTCGTCAGCGAAATTGCTCAAGATCCGACTACGACAGAGGCTAACCAAACGATACAAGCTGTCTTGAAGCTAGCGTTGTCGCTCGACGGCCTGCCGCCCCAGACTTTCGAAATATTCGGTCAATTTGAGCGCGCGGGGGCGTTAGCCCCGCTGCTACTGTACCGCTGCGAAGAACAACACCTGTCGACCATTCTCGAATTGTTCGACGGCCTTTGCACAAGCTGGGTTCTCTTGCCTTATGGGGCATGGGATGCTGCTTTCCAAGCTCAGGGGCATTATCTCGTCAGCCGCTTGGATGATCCCCAATGGGCGATAACGAGGCTCACAGAGAGGCAGAATGAAATCGCTGCGCGTGCACCGCAGTTAGCACCACTGATTTGTCGCGATTTTTCGCCGGCGACTTGGGAGGAGGTGCGCAGTCACTTCACCGGCCACACCAGCGAGGCAATCAGCACAGGCGCGGCTGGCTTCAACCCTTTCCGTCCCGCCTTTCGCGACCTGCTCCCGCAAGAAAACTTCCTCGAAACCCTGATGCGGGTCCTTGATGCGCCCTTTGCCGCAGCCTTGGCGGCGATGGGCCGTATCACGCTCGACAAGATTCAAATTCTTACGGTGAAAGACGTCGAGCGACGTCATCCCGCTTTTTTTTCAAAAGCCTATGGCTACGCCCTCACGGAGCTCAAGAATGACCGCTGATCATGTCTCCCAACCCGACCGTCTGTCGCCGATGGATGTCCATCGGCGCTTGCAGGCTGGTCTGGCAGAGGCGGTCGTGTCTCGGGCGGGCATTAGGCATGAGGGCCTTAATGCCTTCCTTCGGCACAATCTCGCGGGCACTGACCTCTCCAACGGAGCCCTGCTTTCGGAACAGCTCTTTCAGGCGGCACCCGGATATGTTTCGTCTGGCAAGCGCCCCACGGAGCTGGTCCAGCTGCTGCATCCCTGGACCATTGAGGCGATCGCGCAAACGCCCGATAGCGCGATGCGGTTTGATTACCCTGCTTATGCACACCAGCTGAGGACCTGGGAGCTGCTCGGCAATACAGACCCCCAGTCCGTTTTGGTGTCCAGCGGCACGGGTTCTGGCAAAACGGAGTGCTTCCTTGTTCCACTCTTGGATGATCTGGTGCGTGCATCTGAAGCGGAGGGCCAGCTGACAGGCGTGAGGGCGCTCATGCTGTATCCGCTCAACGCGCTGATCGCGAGTCAGGAAAAGCGCCTCACGGCCTGGACGAAACCGCTCAAGGGCGATGTACGCTTCGCTCTCTACAATGGGCTGATGGGGACCGCGCGGAAATCAAGCCGCGACAAGGCCGAGCACGAAATCCCGCATCAGGTTCTCTACCGCGAAACTCTTCGCGCGAACCCGCCACCAATCCTCGTCACGAACCAGACGATGCTTGAATACATGACGATCCGGCGCGAGGATCGTCCCATACTCGATGCCTCGCGCGGAAAGCTGCGCTGGATCGTGATCGACGAGGCACATAGCTACATCGGTTCGGCGGCTGCGGAGCTCTCCCTGCTGTTGCGCCGCGTCATGAATGCGTTTGACGTGACGCCCGATCAAGTGCGCTTCGTGGCGACGTCAGCTACGATTGGGTCGGCCGATGACGCGGAGGCGGTCGCTTCATTGCAGCGGTTCTTGTCCGATATCGCCGGCGTTCCCCTCGATCGCACACATGTGGTGATCGGTAAGCAGCAACCGGTCGATCTTTCAAAGGTACTGACTGCATCGGACGATCCGGCAGCCAGCGCGGTGGCTGAGATGCTCGAACAAAAGCCGCAGACCATCAAGATGCTGACGTCAATGACAGCGTCCGCCGAAAAGATCCTTCTCGACCTGTCTGCGCACAATGCCCAAGAAATGAGGCCAATTTTGCCGATGCGCGCGCACAGCTTCACGCGCGCCATTCCTGGTCTTTGGACTTGCATCAACCACGACTGCACGGGGGGGACACGTCCAAAGGACTGGCCATTCGGCCCCGTCCTTTTCGATCAGAAGGACAATTGCCCTCACTGCCAATCACTTGTTTTCGAGATCCAGAGCTGTCCCGATTGTGGCGAGCCCTTCCTCCCTGCCGACGACCTCGGGGACCGGATCTTGCCGCGGCAGAGCAACCATGACACCGACGAATTTCGCGAGAACAGTTACCGCGATCGCGATCATGAGGACGACGATGAGGAAGCGCAGCAAGCAGATGGCATCGCCCATTCGCGCCTGATCACCATCAATGCGCAGGCACAATCGACGCCTGTCGGATTTGAAGTCATCACCGGGGACTTGAACGGTAGCGAAAGCCAATTTTCGATTACGCAATTGAACGAAGGGCGCTGCCCTGCCTGCCTTAGCAACAAGCGCCACGGACGGCCTGCAATGCTGCCTTTCCGCTTTGGGACTCCGTTCCTGACGCAGAATGCAGCGCCAATTCTGCTGGAGGGCGTCTCTCCGCAGGAAGCAGAACATGCGCTGCCTTTTGATGGCCGTCAGCTGATCAGCTTCTCAGACAGCCGGCAAGGGACTGCGCGGTTCGCCGCCAACATTGAAACCAATGGCGAGCGCGGATTTGTTCGCGGCTTCATCTACCATGCAGTCCAAAAGGCGGCTCAAGGCGGCGGTCTCTCCGATGAGAACCGGCAGGAGCTGCTTCAAAGGCGGGCGCGATATGCAAAATTTGTTCAAGATGATCCGTCGTTCATAGACGACATCGCGAAGATCGACGCCGAGCTCAACGGCGGAGCCTCTGCAGGAATATCGTGGAAGGACCTGGTTGGAGCACTCGCCGCAGAGCCCGCCATTGGCATGATGGCCAAAGTCTGGGATCTGGATCGCAGCGAGCGCTTTCATGACAACCGTGAGGCGCTCGCCCGATTCATGCTTCTGCGCGACCTCGCCCGCCGACCGCGAAATGCCAACGCAATGGAGACGCTTGGACTTGCGCGGCTCCGCTTTCCAAGCATCGAGAGAATTGGTGAGGAAAAGCTGCCGGAGGTCGTGGCCCAGAAGGGATACACGATTCAGGACTGGCGGGATTTTCTTTACTACATGGTCGATTATCTGCGCGGCCAGTTCGCCCTTGAGGTCGACGACGGCGATGCTCGCTGGATGCCAGGACGCGCTCGTCCCCGCAATGTGATCGGCCCCGATCAACCACCGGGTGCAAAGCGAGACATCTCGTGGCCGACAGTCAATTCGAAGGGGCGGCAGCCTGACTCCATTCTCCTGCTGGCCGCGGCCTTCAATCTGGATCTCTCCTCGCAACGAGATCGTCACGACATCAACCAGCTGATGCGAGCGGCCTGGGTTCAGCTCGAGCCGCTATTGTCGGGGGTCGGCGGGACTTACAGCTTGCGCCTCGAGAAGACCGCTGAAGTCGAAGCGGTGACCAAGGCCTGGCAGTGCCCGCTCACCCGCCGTGTTCTGCCGCGATTGGTTTTTGGCAGGTCGGCTAATCTGGTCAGCGCAGGGAAGGTTTTTGCAAGCCTGCCCGTCAGCGAAGTGGAGTTCCCGCGCCTTCCTGCGACCAGGCCATTCTCGGCGGAAGAGCGCAAAAGAATAACAACGTGGCTTGACGCAAGCGAAGCGGTATCGATGCTGCGCGAGCGCGGGATCTGGATGAACTGGCACGATCAGGCCGCGCTCGCGACCCCTTATCTGCGCGCCGAAGAACATAGTGCGCAGCAACCCCCACACCGGCTCCGGGATTTCGAAGAACAGTTCAAGCAGGGAGATATCAACCTCCTCGCTTGTTCGACGACGATGGAGATGGGTGTCGACATTGGCTCGATCGAGGCGGTCATGATGACCAATGTGCCTCCTTCGATTGCCAACTACAATCAGCGTGCCGGTCGTGCGGGCAGACGAGGCCAAGGGTTTTCGACAAGCCTGACTATTGCGCGCAACACACCGCTCGATCTGGAGACCTTTGCCGATCCCGCCAGCTATCTCGCTCGCAAGCTTGCTTCGCCGCGGGTATCACTGGACTCGGACCGTATCGCTCAGCGCCATGCCAATGCCTATTTCCTCGCGGAGTGGTTTCGAGAGGTTGATGGTGAGTTCGCCCGCACCAAGACCGGCGACTTCTTTGGATGCAGAGCCGATCTTCAACCGTTCCAGGGCATGGCTCCTGTGGACGCCTTTTGTGAATGGGCTCGCCTGCCGAGCACTGCACAGAAGACGGAAGCTGGTCTTCAGCGTCTGCTGAAAGGTACGGGCCTCGCATTTGACAGCGAGGTCCGGGAGCATACAGCGGTCAAATTCGAGGAAGAGGCCGCGAGCTTCCGGCAGACTTGGCAACGGTTGAAGGATGATATCGATGCCCTTGATGGTCCCGCAAAGAAGGCGATCGAATTCCAGGCACGGCGCCTGTGTAAGGAATACTTGCTCAAGGAGTTGGCCAATCGCTCGCTGATCCCAGGAAGCGGCTTTCCGACAGCCGTTATCCCTTTCGATACGCTGTGCGCAGAAACCCAGAAGGCGCAGGAGCGCTATCGCTCCGACGAGGAGGGTACCCGGGATCGTCGCTACGAATGCCCAACCCGCAATGCCGATATTGCCATCCGAGAATATGCACCGGGCGCAGAGGTTGTGGTCGATGGGCTTGTCTGGAAGTCGGCAGGCGTGACCCTGAATTGGTTGAGCCCGATCGATAGCGGCCAGCGCGAGCCGCAGAACTTGCGCTGGGCCTGGTGGTGCGATCAATGTGGCGGAGCCGACTCCGCCCATCAAATGCCCGAACGCTGCGGCCATTGCGGCGATCCGAACGTCAAGACGGAGCAATTCCTGGAGCCGGCAGGTTTCAGAGTCGACTGGAACGCGCAACCCCATGCCGACACCGATCAGGCTGTCTACATCGAGCCCAAGTCACCAAAGGTCAGCGTCGGCGACGTCTTTTGGCAGCCTTTGTTGCAGCCAGAAACGGGTCGCATTCGCGCATCACACGATGGCTATATCTACCACCATTCGCGCGGGCCAAACGATAAGGGCTACGAGATTTGCTTGGAGTGCGGACGAGCCGGGGAAGCAGGCACCGATGCGCTCAAGGATCACTGGCCGCTGACGCCGCGCGACCGGAAGGTCATTGATCGCTGTCCGGGCAACGACCAAGGCTACGCAATTACCCGGCCCTTGGCCCTGGGGCATCAGGTACTGACTGACGTGGTCGAGATCCAGTTGCCAGGACTTGAAAGCGATGGCGCGGCTTGGGCAGCAGGGGCGGCGCTGCGTGAAAGTCTCGCGCGCTGGCTCGGCATTGAGCCGCGCGAACTTGGCATCTCGGTCGCTCCAAGGGAGGGTCAGTTGGGGCGGCGGGTGCCCTCAATCTATCTCTTCGACGAGGCGTCGGGTGGTGCCGGATATGCGCCAAGGCTGCTCGACGACATCTATCATGTTTTCGAGCGAGCTTCTCGTGTTCTGGATTGTCCCAAGGAATGTGAAATGGGGTGCTCGGCCTGTGTACTTGCGGCCGATCTCTACAAACAGCAGGGTCGGCTAGACAGGCGGGCGGCGTTGACCGCCGTGCGTGTCTTCCTCGCAAAGAACGCCGAACTGCCCGAGAACGACCGCGCTGTTCCGGATGCCAAGGCAGTCAACGACGCGGCCAACGCCATCCTACTGCGCGCTCGCAGCGGAGATAGCGTCGCGGTATTTGCACCGGATGCTTTCGATCTTGCCGAGATGTCCTCGATCAAGATGCGGTCGTTCTTCTCGTCTGCTTCAGCACGCGGCGTTCCGGTAACGCTCGTTTTAACCCCGAATTCGTTCAACAATCTGGGAGAAGTGGAACGCCGATCCCTTCGCGACGCAGCCATCCGCAATGACTTTCAGCTTGCGCTGGGCGAAGCCGAAAGAGGTCGCTTCGGCAACCATCGCATCGCCGAACTTATCTCCCAAGACAGCGCCAAAGGCTTCTTTTCACGCGACGAAAATGCTGCGCAGCCCGGTGAGCGGTGGGGCGTTGGTGAAACACATGCTGTCGTTGCCGGTAGCGTCAATCCGACGCCCTTCACTCTGATAGCTGCCGACGACCTCGAGCGCCAAGTCGCTGCCGGGGACAAAGTCGAAGTTATGCTCGGATTTGCTCAATGCCCGGTCGGGCAGTTCGGCAAGCGCTTTGGCGTAAAGCTGAAGCAGCAAATGGAGGCAGCGGGAGTCTGGGTGCCAGGGGAGCTGGCCAGAATCTCCTATTCCGATCGCTATCTCAATGCCCCGCTTCCAATGCTTCTGTTCCTCCGGACCTGCGAGTTTCTTGCCGCAGAGCTGAAGGCTGGCGACACAGTGGAAGTCGACATCGTGGTGCAGCCATTGAAAAAGGACCGTCCGCACTATCGTATCTTTGACGACTGGGAGCACGAGGGCGACCGCGCGGATGTGGCGCATTTCCTAGGCGAAAAGCTTGGTCTCGACGTGGCTTTGGAAGTGACCGAAAGAGCAATCCACGGACGGAAGCTAGAGTTGGAATACGCCGATGGGCACAAAGCCCTCGTCCTTCTTGATCAGGGATTTGGATACTGGCGCATCGCGAGTAACATACCCAGGCATGATTTCCGTGCTGCACCATCAGGACAGGCTGGTGATCTCTATCGTTCGCCCGCCGCAGTGTCTGCGAGTGGAGAAAGCTATTTTGCTGTGGCGCGTCGGTGAGGCATCGTTGCATGCCCTCGTCTGTACCAGACTAGGTGAAAGCGACGCTGTTGAAGCAAGATCTGCGGCTAAGGTGGGCATAAGACTAATGTTCTGATATCATACAATGTATTGCCTGATCAGGTTCCAGACTGACTTCCGAGGTGCAAAATGACCCGAGACTGGCGGTTAGAGCCCCGGCGAAGGTATAAGGTTGCGGCTATCGATCCGTGGCTGGGCGCGGAGACTGTAGCTGCGCGCTTTCAACCAGTTTATGATCGCATCGACCTCATCGCGCGCAAACTTGATTCCGCCAATGGGACCAAGCCAAGCAAATCTTCGGTGAAACGATGGTTTCCAACATTCGGCCTGCCCCGGACTTCTCTGCCAATCTATTGGCGTGAAGGGCCCGCCGCCGAACTCAACAGACTTAGCAGCATGCTTAGCGGGCCGCTGTACACCAGCGACGAATTCCCTTGGCCCCGCCGAACGCAGTTTCGCGAAGGCAAGATGGTCGAAGCCGATGGCTATTGTGAACCGCTCTTCCAGATCGAACTCGACCTGCTTTCCCAAATTGCGGGGATCAATTTGGGCTCCGGTCTTGTCCAAGTCTGGATGGATGGTTTGTATGGATCAGTTAGGCATATCGATGGGAAATCCATCAGCAAGCGCGAGTTGACCCCCGTTCGGGAAGGTGTGCTGTCATTCTTTTCTCGTGGGCGGCCTGACGGAAACATTTACCGAGATTGGAGCGACGAGAAGAATACCGCGCCATGGCTAACATCGGGGTGGCAGTTTCATTCGATTGGCAGGCCCTGCCACGAGATACCCTACACGCTCGAATGTGATTTGGACGACCTTGGCATTGGGCAGATGCAAGCAGACCATGAAGTTGATTACCAGGGGTCGGAAGAGGAGGCGACGGCGGCACTCAAACTGCTTGAACAAACGCAGAAGCGCTACTGGCGATCGAACTCGCCGGCATCGCGGAAAGGACTCATGAGAGCTGGTTCACTGTTTGGGAAATTTTATTCGGTTCAAGGATACCATGACGAGTATTTTGAGAATACGGCGCTCACGCTGGTTGATATGAGTGATGGTGATACCTTCTGGTGGAACTATGGCAGCGCCCAGCTGATCACCGACTCTGGCAATCCTGGCCGAAACTTCTGCTTCGATTGGAGTACATCGTGATGCCCACGGCAGGTGGAGTATCGTCAAGATAGCTTTTAACAGCCATCTGGATCGAACTTAGTTGGATTGGGCTGTTAATCTCAAAGTGCCTCATCTCTCAGATCCAACCTAACATAGGTCACATAGAAGCTTTTGAGCATCCGATGCTCTTGCAGTCGGTCACCTAGCGAGAACCCATCGATCTTGATTGGGGGCTGGAAGATGTCGAGACCCCGGTCGAGGACGATCTTCCATCCGGTGTCGGTCACGATGTCCCGTGCATGCGCCGTTCCTGACGTGTCGAACGCCCAGGTGAAAGAGACTCCTGTCCCCGTGCATGCGGCTGTGATGGAATCGAGCAGATCGCGCTGGCGGGAGATATTGCCCTCGTCGGGCCCAGTCACAAGGTGGATGCTAACCTGATCTTCGGGTGGTGTCCGGCGAATTATCATTTCGACCAACTCCATCATGTTCCGGATCTGGTAGAAGAACCGGATGTATGGATCGGTGACCACGATGCGCTGGGCACCCTCGAGGTAGGGTCCGAACAATTTGTCGTAGCTGAGACCCTTGCGGTTCTCAGTAAACTCGTGGTGGCCCTCGGCAGGTGCGGGAGAGACGTTCTTGTTCGGCGGTTGCGGTGTGGGTTGTGACTCGACCGCCGCGGTGGCTTCCGCTTGCACGAGCTCCTCATTTGCAGACTCAGCGGTTGCTTCCTGCGCTTTAGGATCGAGCATCGGCCGCAGGTGATAGAATTGAGGGAATTCCTCTTCCTCTACTGTCGTCACGCGGGTCTTCGTGCCATCGGTGCGCACGTAGTGGAAATCGACCTCGGGATACGTGCTGTCGATCCGGGCAAGCTGGTCCTTCACGCGTTTGCGGCTTTCCATGGCGAGCCGCAGCAACTCCTCGACCTCGGCCTCGGTTTGGCTTCCATCGGGGAAGATGACCTTCAAGAGTCCGGACAAGGTCTTGAAGATCGCGTCCCGGTCCCGCGTCGAGATCTTCTCGCTGACCTTGAAGAACTGGTCGGCCCTGTTCGAGAAGTCCTCCGAACGCAGGTGCCTGAGGATCTCGGCGAGGTAATCGACGATGAACCCATAGCCCTTGGTGAACATCTCACCGCGGATCACGTCGATCTCCCACCCTGGCAGATAGGCGTGCAGGCGGTCGATGAAGGCGGAATCGTGGAATTGGCTCGGCAGCGCCTCGAACAGGTCGCTGTTCTTGAGCATGAACGGCACATTGTGGTCGGTATTGCCGACAAAGGAGAAACTGGCCTCAGCTCCCATGGGATTGATCCCGCGGGAGAAGGATTTGTTGGCCATATAGTTCTTCATGATGTCGACCAGCGCCTTGTTCGCGGTCTTCTCGCGGCCCGCGAACTCATCGAATGCCACCACATCCCAATAGCCGACCAGGCCGATCCGGCCATTGGAGTTGTTCACGAAGAGCTTTGGGATCGAAACTTCACCGCCAGATATCAGCTGACCATGGGGCGAGAATTCCGAGTAGATGTGGGATTTGCCTGTACCTTTCGGCCCCAGCTCGATCAGGTTGTAGTTCCGCTCAACGTAGGGGATGAGGCGGAGCAGCTGGAGCAGCTTGCTCCGCCGTCCAAAGGCTTCAGGCTTGAAGCCGATGCTCTGCATCAAAAGATCGATCCACTCGTCGGTGGTGAAGGCCGAGCGCAGGCTCCGATATTGCTCGTAGTCGACCTTCGCGATCTGGATCGGCTTGATGGTCTCCAGGATCCACGGTGAGATGCGCGCATCCTCGGAAAACTCGTACTGCACATCCGCGATGCACCACACGCCAGTGACCAGCAGTTTCGGGTGGGCTTTCACGGTCCCGCTGTCGACGGCGACCTTCTTGATCCCGAGGTTATCGAAGACCGCCTCGTAGCTGTCGGTCTTCTCGTTCAGCGATACGCTGACCTGATCGATGACCTTGTAGCGGCCTTTTTCCTTGATCGTTGACTGGATCAGTCCGGCTTCGCTGCGATGCACGTAATGCTTGCGCAGGATGTCCTTGACAGTCTCGATGCCCGTCTCGATCGAAGCTTCGTCGTCGGTCGCGCAGTACTGGCCGAGGAGGTATTCGAGCACGTAGGTGGGCACAATTGCGTTGCCCTTGACCGCCTTCACAAGGTCCTTTCGGACCACGAAGCCTGCGAAATGGTCGTTGATCTTTGCGTCGAGGTCACTCATCCGCGGGCTCCTCAGAAATCAAAATCGCTGGTCATGCCGCGCCGCAGCTGGAAGCGCTGCGTGACATGGTCCTGGTAGACGCTCGTTTTGCCGACCCGTTCGCGAAGCTTCAGGATGACGTCCTGGTTGTTGAACCGATCCGCCTCACGCGAGAGCAGGAACTTGAGCGGCATCTCTCGTTCGCGCGCGTTCTCGGACCGGAAATCGAACATCAGCGAGTGCTCGTCCGAAATCAGTGTCCCATCAGTCGCATAGATGCCTGCCAGCAGCTCGCGGGGGCGCATTTTCTCGGACACGGGCTGGGTCTGGTATAGCGTCACGGCGGTCTGTCCTGATGAAATCAGATTCCGTCCGCTGACAAAAATCTGCACATCGACCTGCCCGACATCGGTCTCTCGCTGTTTGCCTACCCGGATCACGGGAATGACAACCTCTTGCAGGGTGGCGCCGCCGTGCACGAAGCGGCTCCCGGAGCCTTTCACGCGCATGCGATTGATCGAATTCGGAATGAGGACGTCGAGGCCACCTGAAAGCCCAAGCGCCGCAGCATCGAAGTGTTTCATGCCCGGGGTGGGGGCGAGTCCGCGGCCGATCACGAACCGCCGGTTGCGGAACAGGATTTCATCGCCTTGCGGATCAGCGATGGCGAAGTCGCTCTCGTCCAGAGCGCGGTGCTGATAAAGGAAGCCGTGGTCCGCAGTGATCAGGATGTTGGAGAAGTTGGCCGACGTTAGCTTGCGCACGAGCTTGGTGAGGTCCTCGATCGTGTCCTCTGCGGCTTCAGGCAGCTGCTCCTCGGTCTGCAGCTTGTCCCCGATGGCATCGATACGGTTGTGGTACACATAGAGGATGTGGTGATCGCGGAAGAGCGCCTTGCCCTCGTCAGCGCGCATGTTCATCACTTCCTCGGCCTTAAGGGCCTTGGCGCTGTCTCCTTCTCGACCGGCAGCGAGGATCTTCTCACGGGCTGCAAGCCCCTTGGTGTTTGCACCGTCAGAGACGACGTCGCCGCTCCCATCTTCGGCCAAAGCAAGCGTGCCGTGGGGAAGGAGGGCAGCCATTCCGAGCTGGGTATAGCTCGGGACCGCGCTGATCATCGGCTTCAGCTCAGCATCGAAGCGATCAAGGGCACGGATGCGGCGCAGGCATTCCTCGCCTACCTCGAAGCGAAATGCGTCCGAGATGATAACGGCAACCTTCTGGTCCTTGCGCCGGTATTCCGCCGCCTGGTCGCGATAGAAGTCGGTTTGCGAGGCAAAGCCGGGAATCTTCCATTCGTCGAGCTCGGCAATCTGATCCTGCCAGGCGTCGTTGAGCGCGAGGACGAAATTGTTGGTGTAGCGGTTCTCAACCGTGGCGTAGAGATCGGCAAGCAGAGACGCCTGGCCGCTCTTCTGCATGTGGTAGATGAACTTGCGATAGAGCTGGTCCAATCGGTACCAGCTGCTCACATAGCGCTGGACACCCTCTGAAGGGCTGGTCATGGCCAGGTTGACCTCAGCCAGCGCCTGCTGAAACTCCGTTGCGCAGCCAATCGCCTGATAGATATCTTCGTAGACCGGATACCAGTGGCTCTGCCGCCGTTCACGCACCCAGTGCAAAACCTCCGGGGCGCTGACAGACTGCGCAGCCATGGCCCGGACGATTTCCCGGATGATCTGCCGGTCGATGTCTTCGAAGTGATCGATGCTCATCAGAGAGCGGAAGTCGCGGGCCGAGAGATCATCCGCAATCTTCAACAGATCCTGATTACGTGCCGAGAGCGTCTCGAATGCCTCGGCCGAATGGCGACTGTTCTTCCATCGCCTGAAGATCAGCAGAGCCTCGGCGTTCAGCGAGCCATCTTCTCCAAGGGCCCGCGCATAGGCCGATCGGAACAGCCCGATGGCGAAATCCTCGAAGTCGGGCTCGTCGGAATTGTAGCCATAGGCCGCGTTGATCTGGCCCCAGAGGAATTCTGTCAGGCCGGAACGCTCGATCAGCCTCAAGGCATCGTCTTTCCCGCCTGCGAGTTCGCCAAGCAAGGCTTCGACAATCATGTCCAACCCGCCTTCGGCGCCCGCGCACACGGCCAGCATGCGCATCCGCACCATCGTCTGCGTATCCGATGCTTGCAGCACGCGCTTCAGCGCCTCGACGCGAACCTTTGACCGGAAGAATTCGATATGGCCGCGAACGACATTCTCGAATTGCAGTGGCAAGCCCAACTCCGCCAGCCAAATGGCCGCTTGGTCCGCTTTGAAGACGGCAGAAGCGAGCTGCAGATCGAGAAGCCAGTTGCCCGTCATCTCTGGCTCAGGCGCTTCCTTGAACAGCAGGAACTTCGTTTGGGGTTGCTGCTTGAGCACGCGATATTTGAGGCCGAACTCGTTGTTGGCGATCTCAAGCTTCGTGACGCCGGGCAGTTCGATTGCATCGAACTCCGCCCGCATATCGCGGTCGGCATCGTACCAGAAGACGAGCCGATGCTCATCGAACAGTTGGCGCAGACTGGCGGCGATGCGATCACTCATCCGCGGCCTCCAGCCCCTTGATCGGCTTTAAAGCCGCACCGAACAGCGGGTAGTTCCGCTTCACACCGTCATCGAGGTCGATCTCGATCTTGGCCTGGGCGAGGGGGAAGATGACATCGCGCTCCCACTCTTCGAGTTCAGCAATCTGCTTCGCGACTGTCGCGACGTCCTTCAAGGCGCGGGTGCGCTGGGTCTGCGTGGCCGTCGGATCGTCGGACAGCTTCTCAAGCCTATCGCGCTCACCCTCGAGCTTGCGGATGAACTCACGCAAGTAGTCGTTCAACAGTACCGAGACGGTGTCGGGCCGGTAGCGGTGCATGTAGATCAGCGCCTGGAACGTGCCCTTGGGCGAGGCGAACATCCAGTAGATCGGGCGCTTCTTATAGCGCTTAACATGGTCTTCGTAGAAGCTCCGCGTAAAATACCGCCGAATGTCGCCAATCTGCGCCTCGATGAAGGCGAGGTTCTCGCGGAAGTGCTCATCTCCGAAGGTCACCCGCAGAAACTTGCGGAACCTGTCGACGATGTCGTCCGCGAACCAGTCGCTATCGAGCACAGGGATGACGTTGTCCTCGTCGGGCAGGAAGCTGGGCTCTGGCACGCGGGCGAGGTAATCGGCCAGCGTCTCGCCTTGGTTGGCGAGGATGAGACCCGGCACATCCAGGCTGTAGCGACCGAACATGCAGCCGACGGCGTAGGAGAGAAACTCGGCGATGGTATCGGCGCGAAGGCGAGTTTCGCGCTCTTCCTCGGTGCCCTTCCCTCCATAGCGATAGGCGGGGTTGCAGGTTAGGGTGATTTCCTCGATTGGCACTTCGGGCGTTAGCTCGTCCTGCAGGCCATAAGCGTCGATGAAGATGCGGTTGTTCTCTTCCTCCAAGGCTTTCATCTTGTCCGTCATGGACTGCCAGTGAGCGCGCAGGCGGGCGTAGGTGGCCTCCAGCGTCCCGGCTCGGTGGTCGGGTGATAGCAACGGGAGTGTGCCGAAATCCCAGGAGGTTTCGTAGGCGTCCCAGTCCGATTCAGCCAACTGAACAGCCTTTGCCACGGTTTCCTTAACTTCAACCGATGCGACGGGAATTGCCGACAAAGTCCCGGGAAGAATATTTCGCGTCGGGTTCAAGAAGGATTGGACGACTTCAGAAAGCGTAGAGTTTAGAACGCCGAGCATAATTTCAATATCATTGCCTGGCTTGGGTTGTCCCATGCCCGCTGCAGCATCAAACAAATATCCCTTCGGATAATAGCGAAAGCTGCTGCCTGCGTCGGTCACTTGTGTCCAGCACACTGATGGTTTGAAAATGCTTCCAAGATTGAAGTTATGGGCCCAGATGCGATCGCCACTCGGATGCTTGGTTGTCTGAAGCAAATGTCCGTCATTTTCCCAGTTAACCAAATGTTCTCGGTTTCCTGCCCAACGACGAAACGGCCCACCCTTAGCATATGGAAACCATTTCTTGCCGCTGGCTTTAGAGGATTCTCGGCTATCTGCCGAGAGTTCGCAAAGCTCGTGAGAAACTTCCTGCCAGAGGCGCACATACAGATCGTTTTTGCCGGTCGCCATCCCAATGCGAAATTCCGCCAACTCTCCAAGCGATGGAAAATCTGCGAACGCGCGATGAAATTGACTGCTCATCCAGTAAGCAATGGGTTTTCCAGGAAGGGCCTCAAACGCCTCGGTTTTGGTGTCGAAGTACCTTTCTTCTGACTTTCGCTCTATGAAGAGGAGGTGTTTATTCACCGTCGCGTCAACATCCGAAAGGTTCATAAAACGACCGGTCAGGTTCTGGACGCTTTTTTCGAGAATGAATGCAACGCCGCGGTTGTAGGTGTGCCCATCTGGAAAACAATTCCAGCCAACGTGAACAAGGCTCGAAATGCTTCCTGAGTCAAATACGTCTACGCGAAATGCTTGATAGGATGAAAGAAACATCCAGCTATCCAATGTAACGGACGCGCTGAACCCTCGTTCGACCAGCATTTTGTCAGCTCGCAGGACGAAACCAGTCATCAAGTCGGACTTTCCGTTGGGAAATGCTTTACCCAAGAAACTCTTCAGTTTTGGGTTTACATTACTGGCCCCTGCATATGGCGGGTTGGCCACCACCACGTGATACTTCGGCGACAACGCCTCGGCCATGCGCAGC
The DNA here is from genome assembly GCA_021732525.1 of Sphingomonadaceae bacterium. GTDB lineage: Bacteria > Pseudomonadota > Alphaproteobacteria > Sphingomonadales > Sphingomonadaceae > Sphingorhabdus_B. The sequence continues at coordinate 68,324 of JAKFUU010000012.1, forward strand.
ACGGAAACGACCCGCTCCTGCACCTCCCGCAGCAGCAGGTCGCTGCCTAAGTCCCGCGCCGCCACTATCCGCAGGGTCTCGGCCGGGTCTCGCAGCTTTGGAACGATCAGTGAGCCGAAGTTCTTAGCATGGCCGAACTGCCCCAACGTCTCTCGAAAATCATCGGTTAACAGGTCTCGCCCCACGACTGCGAGTACGTCCTGCATCTCGGCCGGGGTGATACTGACGTTCTGCAGCACGACGATGTCGGGCTTCGCCTCCGTTCGCAGGAAGCGCCGCCGCCCTAGCTTCGCCGCCGCCTTCATTGCGAGCGCGAAGGCCGCCAAGGCACCCGCACGGTCGTCGATCTCGATACCCGTCAGGTTGTATTGCAGGATCAGCGCGGGGATCTTGTCTGGCTCGTACCCTTCTTCCTCATAGATCGCGTAGAGCAGGTCGAAGGCATAGGTCAGCATGTGCCCGGAACCGCAGGCGGGATCGCAGAGCGTAATCTCCTCGGGTTTTCCGACTCTCAGGAAATTGGTCTCAGGCTCTTCCGGCGCGATGTAGTAGTCCATCCGCTGAGCCAGCTTCGAGCTTGGCCGATTGAGCAACCACAGCCGCCCCAGTGAATTTTCGACCAGATACCGGACGATCCAGTGCGGGGTGAACAGCTGCGTCGCTGCCGGAATGTTCTCGGCGGTGATCTTCTGGTTCTTCTTCAGCCCGGCGAAGACCTGATCCTTCTTTTCCGAGATGTAGAACTGGTAGAGCCACCCGATGATTTCGACATCCTTGCAATCGTCCTCGGGCATCGCGTCCCGCATACGCGCGAGGATGGAGGTCTGCGATAGCAGGTCCTCGGGCATCAGAAGCTCAGTGTAATCGCCGACTTTCTCGAACATGAAAGGCATGGTCGCATGCCAGGCGTTGCAGGCGTGGACGAGAAGCAGACGGTACGCTTCTCCCTGCGGGTCGCGTGAAGGCGTGCGGCCATCGAGAAGGGCCGCGATGGTCGCCGGCGCGCCTTCAGGCAGGTTGCCCGCGATGGCCTCCGCCAGAAGCTCTGGACGTGTCGCGTCCCCCTCGGGCGAGACAACCCTCGGATTGGTGTAGCCATTCACGTCCATGAATCGGAGCGCCGTGAAGCGGTTGAACCAGGTGTATGCGACCTGCTCGATGACCTGAGTTTGGCCGATCTGGGCAATCGCCGCGTCTAGCTTCTTCATTGCACCCGGGTTTTCGCGCCGGGCACTCGAGGCCGGATCAACAACCACGGCCAGCTTGGCGGTCACCTGATCGATGAGAAGGTTGCGCGCAGCCTGCGCGAAACGTTTCAGGGCATTGGTATCCATCAGACGATCACTTTCTTCCCAGCGGCGATCTCTGACATCAGGGTCTTTCGCAGCTCATTCACGTATTGGTCGACGTCCGCCTCTTCGGCCAAATAGGGCCGAGGGTAGGCCACCTTGATCTCCGAAGCATTGACGTAGGCAGGTGGTGTTGGCGGCGGGGGCGGCGCGCCATTATCGGTGGATGTCCCGGGCGGCGGCGGCGGTGGGACGGTCATGTTCGCTATCTCGCCGAGTAGCTGTTGCATGAGACCAGTGCGCGCACCGTTCGCCCTGTCGCGCAAGATCGGGATCATGGTTACTGCGTCCAGACCATCCTTGTGGATCGCAACGCTGCGGCGGATCTGATCCTGCTGGTCGGGGGTGAGGGCAGAAAACTCAGCTGTCTGTGAGACCTTCTGAGCGCACTCATCCACGGCAGCAATCACCGCCTTGCGCTCGTTCAGGATAGCGAGTTCGACCTTGTCCTTGAGAGTGTATAGCTCAGACTTCAGGGCCTGGATCGCTGTTCCCTTGTAGCATTCGGGATCAGCGAGGGCAGTCCGCAGCTTTTCCCCTGCGGCCGCATCCACATAACCGATGTTGGCTTCCTGCCCCTGTAGGAACTCCCGGACGTCGTCGTAAATCTCGCGCTGAGCTCCCCCCATGAAGCTGCGGATCTTGTCGAGGATATCCTCTTTGGCGTTTAGGAGTGCGTCCTCGTCTTTGACCGGTTCCGTGATGTACCAGACCGCAGGCTTGCCGAGCATGGCGCTGATCTGCGCGCGGAATGGCTCCAGCGCGGTCACGAAAGGATACTTGTAGCTCTCTGCGAGAACTCGGTTCAGCTCGTCAGACAGCTTGCGAAGGCTTTCGGCCCACTCCCCGCCAAGAACGCGCGCCTCCGTCCCGTCCGCCGGCAAGCCGAAAAGCTCCTTGTAGAGATCCCTTGCGGCGCGGATCTGTGAGGCGGTGAACTCCAGCTGCGGAGTGAAGAGGATATTCCCCAGCACATGGCTGTTGTTGAGAGCACGGGCGAGCTCGGCACCTTCCAATAAGGTGCTGTCAGAGCGTGCCTCGCATTTGCCTTTGCCGACGAGGCTCGCGGAAAGACACAGGGTGGCCACCGTGGGCCAACCATAGGGCTTCGATCCAAAGCGCTCGGTCAGATACTTGGCGGAAACCTTGACCCCGTTGCGAGCCTGGGCCTGGATGTGATTGAGCACATCCAGTTCTGCTTCGATCAGCCCTGCGCCTGCTTCGCCGAAGAGGTTCGAATTCGGACTCGCGGCCTTTGCTATATCCGCCTCAACGTAGCCCACCCCCCTCAACATGGGCAGGTTCACATAAACTTTGTCGACGAGGGTCTGGAACGCCTTGACGATGCGCTCCTGGGGGTCTTCGCCACCTAAGGCGAGCTCATCCCCCCGAACGAACAAGCGCGACGCCGACATCAGGTTGCGCAGCCGAAGCTCCAGATCTTTCCCGCGGCGGGCGTTCTGTTCGCCCTTCTCAAGGATGATCCGGTCTCGCCCTGGCTGGGGCGCACCGCTGCGCGCCTGACGGATGAACTTGTCGGTCTGCTTGAACAGCGTGAGATCGCGAACGAACCGCACATCGGGTTGCAGCACGATCGCCAGCTCCTCGCGCCCCATGTTTTGCATGCGGACCGCGTCGGGATTGGCTGACACATCGTTGAAAGGGCTGACGATATTGATTGAAAGCTCGTACTCGCGGCCGAGCAGATGGTCGTCGAGCCTGCGGCTGAAGGAATATTCGTAGCCAGTAGCCAGGTGCTTGATCTTCCGGTGGCGGAGGATTTCGTCGAAGGCGAGAATCTCGAGCGCCTTGGTGATCTCGGTCGGATCGACGTCGAGCGCCTTGATCTCAGCCTCGACATCCTTCTCTTCATTGGTGAGGAATTCATAGACCTCACCATTGCGCTGAATGTAGGTTTCGCGCTCGAGGCGAGCCAAGGCGTCCTCGATCTTGCGGCGCTGACCGGCCTGATCGAGCTCGAATTCCGAGAAGAGAAGGATGCTGATGTTGCGGACAGTCGGCTTGAATTCCTTGACGTATTTCACAAGGAACAGCACTTTGAGCACGCGCACTGCGAAGGCATCGTCGAGGTTGCGTTCAGCGATTTGGATCGACTGCTGGACGGAGGACTTCAAAGCAGAGCGGATGCCCTCGAACATGAGATCAAACGTCGCAAGCCCACCGACGGGGCGCTCGGCCAGAGCCTTTGCCACTTCCTGAAATACGCCCAGCATCGAGCGCTCGCCCACTGAGCTATGCTTTCCCTCGAAGGCGTTGTGCTGGGAGAGCGACGTGATCGCCATCTGGAACAAGGTGTACTGGTATGGCGGGAAGGGGTAACTCGCGATGAAGTGTTCCCGGTCGCGATAGTTTTTTAGGCGGATGGAACCGTCGGCAAAGTCGAACAGGGTCTTGAGGTTGTTCTCTTCCTTGTCGTGCAGATTGCCCAACCTGATCTGTGCCGCATCGGTCTTGGCAAGCAGGCGTCGCTGAATGACCTCTGCCACGTCGGCCGAGTTCAATGGCATGCGATTGGCAAAGCGAGCCTGGATCTTGGAGAAGTCATTTTCTTGACGCGATGTCAGGTCACCCACCACATCCGTGATCGCCTGCTGGGCCGTCACGATGATCCACGCTTGTCCCTTGCACTTGGTGTTGAGGCTCTCGGCGATAGTCTGAAGGTTGGTCATAAGCTTGACGTTGTCAGCGATGTACTGGCCGACTTCATCGACGAAGAAGTTGAGCCGGAAGCCCGGCACCTGCCGGTCGATCCACGCCTTTACGGTGTTCGCAAAGTCTTCGATCGAGACCCGCGTGTCCTTCCGATACTGTGAGAGAATATCCTTCGCGTCAGCCGCATCGGTACCCGTTGCCCGGGCGAAGGCTCCAGCGATTTTTGGCGCTTCCAACAGGGCCTCCTCTCGTCCGCGCGTTTCCCACGGCTTGCCAGACAAATCGAGAAAGGCGTCCTTGAAGGTCTCGAACTGGCCACGTTCGTCCAGCTGACGCTCGAACTGTGCAATGTGTGGCTGCTTGCCATAATAGCCGCACATCTCGTCGAAGACTTTCTGGAAGACCGACAGCAGGGCATCGATGTCATTCTTCGAGATCACATCGGCCTTCTGGTCGATGTTGAACAGGATTGACCGCGATGGAATCGAGACAGCCTTGCGCAGAGCGCCTGCGAGCATAGGCTGATCCTTGAGCTTCTCTGCGAAGATGTCGAACGCCTTTATCCCGTCGACCTCGCGGTTTTCCAGCAACAGCGCGAGCATCTTCAGCAGGTGGGATTTCCCCGAGCCAAAGAATCCGGAAATCCAGACGCCGTTTGCTGTCTGGTAGTTGTTGTAGGCTTCCAGGAACTGCTCGAGGCGCTGCCCGATCTCGCCTGTAATCACATATTCATCGAGTTCTGTCCGCAGGCTCGCCTCATCGTCGGCCTTGATGACACCGTCGATCGCCCGATCGACCGACTTCTCGAAAATTTCGCGCATCGCAAGGGTCATCGGATCAAACCTCGTAATTCAGGATATTGAAGGCCCGGTAGTACTTGTCGTCATGCAAGCATCCGAACAGATCGAGCGATGCCCCGGTGGCCAACGCATGGGTGTAGCTGCCGGGGAAGAACATAACCGTCGGCTTATCCTTCGCGGTGCTCTGGAGATTGTTCAGGACGTTGTGCGAGCGGATGTAAGGGTACACCTCTCCCACGCCTGACAGGAAGATCACGTCATGCGGCGTTTGCTCGATTGCTTCGCCAATCTTTGGGATGAGATTGGCTTGGGGATCGAGCACTGACTGCAAAAGCTCGCGGAGCTCGCCCTTGTCTGTTTCCGGCTCCACCTCCAGAACCTGCTCAAGGATGCCGCGCTCTTCGAGGATGCTCAGCGAGAGATCGAATAGGCTAATGTCGAGCACGGCGACGCTGGCATGAGTGATGCGGGTGATCAGGTCGATCCGGTCTTCTACCATCGAGAGCCCTTCTTCCGCCGGGTAGGGGCAGATGAAGAATGGGACCTCGTTGCCAAGTCCCTGCTTCGTCAAGAAGCGCTCGCTGGTAACCACGTTGAACAGGTGCTCGGCGCGTTCCTTGCGGGTTGATGCCTTGATCACAAAGCACCTCCGTTGAGGTTCAATCCGGGGAACAGGTTGAGATCGCCCGGGCAATTCCTTGCCAGCATTGCCTTGAGCTGAGGCGAGACATAGGTCGCCAGAATCCGGCCTTCTATGGTAATCACGTTTGCCTCTCGCATCATTCGGAACAGCACCTGGCGCAGCTTTGCACGCGTGGTTGCGCTGATTCCGTTAAGACCTTCATCCCATTCAGCTTTCGCTTCGAACAGGACGTCAAAGCTCTCCAAGGGAAGATCCAGCTTGAACGAGAGAAATCGCTCGTTGATCACCTCGATCGCAAACTCGCGCACAAAGCGGTATGCCCGGCAAGTTGCCAGCCATAGGAGGGCTTGTTGATCCTGTCGGTCGGCTTCTTCAACGAGGTAGCTCAGTTCCTCGTCGTCCAAGGTCGAGATCCGGTTGACGATCTCACGTAGTGTTCGCCGTCGCGACGCAGCCTTCGGCAAGGATGAGACGCCCTGCTCAAGGGCACGACGTATCGTCTCTTCCCATGCCTCCCCTCGAGCATGCATACGAGCGACCTCGATGCTCTCATTGAGAAACAAGCCGCCAGTCACGAACGACATTTTGTAGGTTGGCGCAGCTGAGGTCACTGAGCGCGGCTCCCGGCAACGGGGAGGACTGCATCGCTGTTCAGAAGAACAATCTGCTGATCTTGCGGGCGCCTTGCGGATGGGTCTGTATCCAGCCCGAGGCGCTTGAGCGCATAGTAGAGAAGGGCTTTTCGCACCCGGATTTCTGCCCGTCCGCCGCGCATTCCATAATCGAGCGCGATGACCTTTTTCTGAGCATCTGAGAGATCTGGATGCGGCCCAATCTCCAAGGTCAGCTCTTCGTTCCAGGCGACGTCCTCCTCGCCAGGCCTCGGGCTCGCCTTGGTTTTGCGGGTCTCGAGTATGCGGGAGAAGAGGAAGTCCTTGAAGCTGTTGCCGGAAAGGCAAAAAGCCCTTGCGTGCCAACGGTAGCCGTCGAAGCCGATTGCATGAGGCGCGATCCAGCGCCAGCTAGGTTCCCGCCGGGACATCGACTGATATTTGATCTCGATAGCTTCGGAGCGACGGATTGCGGCAACGACCGACCGTAGTGTTTTCGCGTCAACACCGCGCACGGGAGTAGGGGCGCAATCATAGCTCGGGAATTTGCCGATCCAAGTGTCGGAGCGGTCGACGATACCGTCTGCGACCGATCGCAGCTTCGAGAGATAAAAGCTGGCGTCAGGCTCCAAAAATCGCGCCGCAAACCCGCTGCTGCGGATATAGGTCCGGCTGCTTTTGTCGTAGGCCATGTTGTCCGGAGCCATGGCGATGTAACGGTTCAGATCTGTAGAAGCCTGGTTCACCGATACGCCGAAAGCGTCCATCAGGTCACTGCGATTGACGTGCCCCTCCCAGAACAGGCGGAACTCGATGAATTCGAGCCGTCGCTCGATACCCCACCTGAGCCCAGCGTTATCTGCTTCCACAAGGCCCCCGCCTGATTGCCCGTATTGAAACTGGGTGAGTCTAGTTACTATGCCTACGGCGGTATCCCAGAGGCACACCAAGTGCAATCGCAAATGTCAGGCATTCCAACAAGATCGTAGCTGCTAGCTGGCTCTTGATGCCTCTAATGCTAGGAGGATTTTCATAAACGATTGTGTCTGGTTGGAGGATACGTGCCGTTGGGCATCCTAGTCGTGGATTTGCCGCCATCCGCTCGTCGCTAGGATGCAGACGTTCGGATCGACAAACCATTCAGTACTGACAGCGGCCATTGCTGCACTGCGCCTTGACCGGCAACATGATAAGAGAGATTTCAGGTTTGCTAAACTTCAATCGTTGCCTGCCGATTTTTCCTAGCTCCGCGCAAGTGTTTCCTCTATGTTCCAGGGGGAAGCAGGATAAATGCAATCATGACCAATTTCGATAACGAAAGCTCCAAAGCTCGCGAAACCCGCAATTGGGATGGGCTGTACGAGATCGATCAGGCAATCCGTGACAACCGGCTGATGGAGTATCGGGTCAAGAAATCTTGGGCTGATCCTTGGGGACGAAAGCTGACGATACTAGGCGTTTCCCTCATCGTTGCAGTGTTCGCTTTTTTGGCAGGCGCGTCATTCGGACTGTGGTGATCCGAACATCACCACTGCTTTACATCATCCGCTGCCTCTGCACTCGCGCCCTTGGCGCCCTTGGTGACAGCGTCCAGGCGCGATTTCGATCCGCCTATAGTCTGGCGACCGCCAGCCTGAGCTCGCTGTACCTCATCTTGGATGGTAACTGTGTCTACCTGAGGGACCTCAGGTGGAACTCCCCCGCCAATCTGCGCGCGCCCACGCACGGCGCTTGGACCAGATATCGAAGGGCGAGAAACGGGCTGACCTGCGGGTAGAACAAGGCGATCTTCAATCCCGTCGCGAAGTTGCTCGGCGTAGCTCCCGATGAATTTCCCCTGCAGTGCTTGGCCTTCCGAACTGAGCTGGAAAGCGATGTCGTCGAACCGCGCGGTGCCGTAGAAATCGCGATTGCCTTCGATCTCGGCCAAGCCCCAGTCTCTATAAGCTTGCGATAGGTTGAGGTTGCCCGCTGCACTGTCGCCTTCGAAGAACGATGCCTGGCTTTCGAGACGATTGGCAAGCTCCTCAGCCCGGCGTGCCTCTACTGTGTAGCTTTGCGCTTCTGTCAGAGAGGCATTCAGTCCGCTAGCGGTGGTCGAGACTGACGAGCTAGACGAGGTACTGACGGACCGGACGAAGCCGTCGCGGGTGTGCGACCAATTTCGGCTATCCGACATTTGAGACAGACTCCCGAAGATTCGCGAACGATCCTCCGATGCTATGCCGATATCACTGTCGGTCCAGGTCCGTGTCCCACCGCCCTTTGCGCCTATGCTTCCAGAAAGCACACCATTTGACAGGCCAGCTTTGGCTCCCGCCTCGCCACCAAGGAACCAGGCCGTAGAGATGTCATCCGCCGCTCTTCGCGAAAGCCCGAACTGCCGCTGCAGATTGCTCGAGGCCTGATCGACCTCGCTGAAAGCGGTCTGGATGCTGTCGGAGTTCGAGGTGCCGCTGGCGCTCTCGAAGGAGGAGCCCTTGCTGAATTGGTCCCTGAGCTCGCGGAACTTGCTCACTGCACTGGTGGTCGATTCCGCGGCGACGTTGGCATAGCTTTCGCTATTGGCGCGGGCTTGGGACGCCATGGTCGACAGCCGTGATGTGAACTCCTGCCCCAGCATCGGAGTAAAAGGGTAGCTCGAATTCGGCAGCTGATCGTAGCTCGCCTCGCCAAAGCTGGTGGTCACTGCGCCGCTGTCGCTGACCGTGCGGGTCTGCTGTGCTCCATAGGTGAAGCTCGGCGCGATCGTGCCTTGCGCGAATTGGCGCGTCATGACGCTCGAGTTCTCGAAGCTGGTGTTGCCGAGCGCAACATTGCCGGTGCTCGCCTCGCGGGCAGCTTCCTCCGCCGCATTCTGGCTCGGGTTGAGATAGCTTGTCGCCTGGTGCGAGATTGCCAAGGCACCCCTCGCAACACCGCCGGCAAGAAAGGGCACCGAGGCGATCAGGTAGCCTGCTAAAAGCCCAATATCGCTGTTGACGTCGGCCATGCCGATGAAGCTGGCAAGGCTCAGACCATTCGCGCCCGTCGCCGCGGTCATGTCAGCCGCACCCTTGTACATCAGCATCATGTGCAGGATGACGAACAGGGGGCCCCAGGCTGCAAGGTAGAAGAAACCCGTCACATAGCCCTTGAGCGCGATCGGCCCGGTTTTGGGCATCAGGAACAGCGGGAAGAGCACCGGGAACAGCGCGTAGAACAGCACGGTCAGAACGATGTTGAGGAGCGGCACCCATTTCATCGCGTTGCTGGCAATCGAGCCATAGGTCCGCTCAGTCTGGATGTCGGCGCGGGTCTGCGCATAGACATCGACATTCCCCGCACCGGTTGCCGCTGACATGGAGTGCATCGCCTGGCCCATCGCATTGATGGTGAGCGTCTGCTTGAAGATGTCGGTCGCATTTGCTGACACCCCCGTGAGGTACTGATAGGCGACAGGCAGGTCGGCAAACAGCTTGGCCTTGGCGAGCGCCGCGGTCTGATTGGGATAGAGTTGGCGGCCAAATACCGTGCCCATGCTGTCGACAAGGCTCGTCCACTGGCCGTTGAGCGCGCCATAAGCTTCGCGGCAGGTGACGATGTCCGAGATTACCTCGCCCGAACCCGCATCGCGCGTGAGGAAGCGCTGCGCCCGTGCCTGGCTACCTGGCGCAATGGTCGTCCAGATATCGCCGCTCTCGGCCAGCTCCTTCATCGAATAGCGGCCGAGCAGCACGTCGTAGAAGACGCATTGCCGGAAATGCTCATCGAGATTGGCGGCAAACTCGGGATCGGAGATGCGCAAGGAACGCGTCGCGTCGTAGAGCCGCGCGCCGTAGATCATGCCGTTCTTCGAGTAGTTGAGATCGCCCGGCAGGCCGAACACCACCTCGGCCGATCCGGTGAGATAATCGCCCACCTGACTGGTGAAGCTCGCCATCAGCGCAAGCCCAAGCGGGACGTTGCTGACAGCGGCTGGCGCGAGGCTGGGATTGAGGCGGTCGGTGACGCGCACATCGAGCCGCGGCACCATCAGGCATGAGTAGATGAGGGTCGCACCAAGGAACCAGTTGATCCACGCGCGCCAGTCCTGATTGAAGGCCAGCGTGATCGCCGACAGAGCGAGGCCCATGACCATCACGACCTGAAGCAGGCTCTTGTAGCCGCCGTTGCCGGTCCAGGCAGCGACCGCCTGAAAGACGTTGACGAGATAGTCGCCGCCGCCGACCGTGAAGATCTCAACCATTGTGCTGCGCTTTCAGATCGTCAGTGGGGTTATTGGGTGAGGGCGCGGGTTTGGACACCGCGCGACCAGTCGAGCGAGGCGGCCATGCCCGGCGACATCGAGGCGGCCAGCACGTTCTCGATGAAAGCGGTTTTCTCGATGATCTGCATGATCGCGCCGACCTTGAGGTGCGTATTGGCCTGCCGGTCCGCCAGCGTCTGGCGCACGACATTCACCTGACCCTGCCACATCGCGATCTTGGCCTCGTCAGCGCCAATGAAGCTCGACATCGACCGGCCCGCCTCGCTGACAATCCGGTCAAGCACCGCGAACAAGAGGTCGACGCTCGCGATCTCAGCGAGGGTCTCGCGGTCATCGGTCGGCATGCCCCGGCCATAGGCCGCCTGAACAGTCAGGATCTTGTAGAGCGGGATCGAGGAGACCTGCAGGAGTTCCTTTTGAGCCTCGGTGATCGGCGTATCCTCGCGGATCGCGTCGACCATTCCGGCGATCAGCGCCGATACTCTCGGGCGCAGCGCCTTCGATGCCGGAAGGCTCAATGGCTTGAAGCCGGGATTGAGGCACTTGTCCGGCTCGTCGCAGTCATAGATCAGGACATTGCTCCCGCTCGTGCCATCGAGCAGCGAGGTGACGAGCGTCGATGAAGCTTCGCCCGCAATCGGAATGAACTTGCCCGGCTGGTCGTCGGTCGGCGGCACGTAGATGATCGTCCCGAGCAGGGTCATTGCATATTCAGCGAGTTCGCGATCGAAGTTGCCGCCCGGTGAGAAGAACGCGGACTTCTTGAGGATCGTCCAGGTGTAGTTGCGCGCCACGCCCGGATTGACGTCGTCATACTTGCCTGCACCCTGTGCAGTCGTGCTGGTACGCTGGCCTCTGGTGCCGCAGCCATGCTTGGCTGCGGCATAGTCGGTGAAGATCCCTTCCGAGTTACCGATGGCTTCGCAGACGGCCTTGTCGGCGAGATCGCCCTTGGGCCAGATGCCGCCGACCAACCCTTGCGCCATCTCGCAGGAGTTGATGTTGAGGTTGTTCATGAGCTGCGCTTTCTGGCTGAACTCCTGCATGATCTTCGAGCATTCCGGGCAGACCGTGTCGATCGCGAGGCTGAAGGCAAAGCCGACCGCGTTGTTCGCCACCGCCTTCATCATCGCGACGATCTCGCTGGCGTTGATGAAGCTGAAGGAGCCTGCAAAGATGTCGATGCCCCCGCAGCCTGCCCGCGCGCGGGGCAACTGCAGATTGGCGATGTTGGTCGTCTTTTGCGGAAAGCGCGTCCAGACATTGCCGAGGCTGTAATAGCCTGCCGACTGTCCCTCGAACGCCGTCGGCCCCGTCACATTGGCGGCGCCGCCAACATCACTGAGGAAGGAATCCATCGAGCTTCCGACATCGGCCGAGACGCTGGACAGGGGGACAGTGACAGCAAGCACGCCCGCGATGAGGCGTTTTGCGGTGAGCGCTGCGGTTTGTTTTGAAGCGGGGCTGGGGCTACGCTTCTGGCGCGATGGATCAGTAGTCACGTCCGGCTTCCTTCGATGTGAGGAGAAAAATGCGGTCCTGAAGCTCGTCAGCGCTCATCACGCCGTAGCCGATCGGGATGGGCTGGTTCTTGAGGGCGTCCCACAGGACCACGGCGGGCGTGATCTTCGGCTCCAGTCCCATGCGGGTGCGCTGATTGGTCTCGACCGTGTAGCCCGGGAAGTGCCGCGAAGGCCCGCCGTCGGTCGAGATCGCCCGTACGGTAATCTTCCAGCGCGATGCCACGCCCTGAACGATTGGCGACATCACCTCGCAGGCAGCGCAGCTTTGGGCAAAGAAGTAGAACAGCCCGTAGCGCTGCGAGAGCTGCATCATCGCCGCATCGCGTTCGGCGCTGCGGCTGTCCTGCCATTGGCGCTTGCCGAGCGTCGAGACCGGCCGCTGCAGCGTGTAGTCGAGCTCGGGATCCTGCCAGATCGCCCGCTGCCAGACATCGCTGAACAACGACGCACGATCGAGCTGCTCGCGCTGGAAGCGAATATAGGCAGTCACATTCGCCGGGGTCGGCTCGAGAATGGCTTTCGCCTTGAGCTCGCGAAGGGTCGTGGTGATCACATCGAGCTGGCTTGTCGCACTAGGAGCGGCCGTCGGCGCCGTTTGCTCTGTCGGCTTTGGCCGGGTGCAGTAAAACCAGTAACCGAGCTTGCGCTCCTCGCAGTAGAAACTGTCCTGCACCTCGACATTCTCGGATGTGGGCTGCTCCTGTGCTTGCGCAGGGGCCGCATGGGCACCAAGGTAGGCGAGGGCACCGAGACAAGCGGCGAGCGGGCGCCAAGCGGCCTTAGTTGGTGGCACGGGCATAATAGTCCTCGATTTTTTGCTGGAGATCGCTCGCGACCGCGAGTTCGTCGGGCAGCCGCGCCGCCTCGGTGAACTCGGCATAGACCTCGCTGAAATCCATCTGACTGAGATCGAGCCGCGAGAATTCCTCGAGGGTGAAGCCCCGGCATTGCTCGGTCTTGGGCTTTGCCCACGGCTTGTTCAGCTGCTTGCGACCCTGCTCCTGCAGGATCCGCGATAGTTTGGATTCAAAGCAGCAATAGACCTTCTTCTTGGTCAGGCAGACGCCGAGAAAACTGTCCGAGCAATAGGTGCCGACATAGGCGCACAGGCCTTGCGCATCGCGTTCATGGAGGAGCATTTCCTCGCGGCTGCAGCCAAGGCTGACCAGCAGCTGGATCCCCGGGATCAGCGGAAAGCCCTTGCCCTTGCAGCAGTTGAGCACGCCAAAGACCTTGGAGGAACATGTGTTTCGCGTGCCCTTGAACAGAGTGAGGTTGTCGGGATCGAACTCGCGGCGAGCTTGGTCCATGGCATTGAGCGCGACCACGGCGTCCTTGAATTCGTCATTGGCTTCGCGCGCGATCGTCTCGCAGGAGCCGTCGATGCAGTAGACATCGGCGTCGCAGATGAACTGGTTGGGGCTGCCTGGTTGATCGGGCACCGGGCAGTCATAGACCCGCTCCCAGGTGCGGCACGGTTCGCCCGACAGACACTCCTCGCCTACCAAGTTGCAGCCCGGCGTTGTCTCGAGCGTCTGGCAATCTTGGGCTTCGACATATTGCGCGCAGGCGTACTGCCGTTCCCACCCCCAGCAGGGCTGCGTGACGGCAACGCCGTCGATGATCCGGGTGACCGGATCGTTGTCAGTGCAGACCTCGGTGGTCTGGCGGCAGCTATTGTCCGATGCGAGGCTGGCACACCGGCTTTCGTCGCGATTGGTGGTAATGCTCCGCGTCGCGACGATGTTCTGAAGTTCGCCGCCCGTAACCGGGGCGGGGCAGTACATGACGCTGATGGGGTTTCCGGGCTCTGCACAGAAGCGCGGGCCGCCAAAGTCAGCCCATTGCAGGCAAGGACCTTCGATAAAGCCCGTGCGCTCGCAGCCTGCAGCGTCGAAGCGCGTGCAGCTTTCCTGATCACCGGAGCCGAATTCGCTGCACCAATAGATATAGCGGGTCTGTGTCTCAACGGTGACATCGAGCGGGATCGCACAGCTGCGCGTCTCCTCGCTGGCGGTGTAGCCGACATTGCAGGTTGCCATGTAGCGCGCAGCCGACCCGTTGCCGGGTGGTAGCGGGACGCAGCGGCCCTGCGAGCCGCTGACGCTCATGCCGCTGGTAAAGGCGAGCGGATCGGTGTTGATCAGATCGCTGCGCGCGATCACGGCATCGAGATCCTGGGGCGCGAAGCGGGCGCGGCGATCCATGGACTCGCGCATCGCGCGATAGCCACTGTGGCCATTGGCCTGACTGGCCGCTTCGCGCTCCATGCGTGCCGGATCATCGAAATAGCGTGCTTCGCCTGGGTCGCTGCTGAAATTGGGAATGCGGCTCGCATCGGGGCGTGTGGTTGCGGCGCTTTGCGCAGCCGCCGCCTGTTCGCGCCCGAACGCCTTCCCGTCAGCCTTGGCCGCGTCGGTGCTGCCTGGGGCTTGCGGCGCATTCTGCGCCTCGGCCGCAGGTGCAAGCCACACTCCGAAGGCAGCGAACCCGGTGATGAGAGTTCGGATCATTGGTCCGCTCCCTTGAGACGAACAAGATGCTGCGAGGCGATGCGCGCGGCAGGGCCGCCGCCCCGCGCGATCGTTTCAAGCGCGAAATCGGCCGTCACATTGCCGCTGAGGCGGTCATGCGGCGGGATTTGCGTCTGGCAGTCGAACCCGTCGCAGAGGTCGAAGTCGGTACTTGCGACGACATAGGTCGGAACTGCAGTGACGTTGAACGCCCGGAACAGCCGGGGATCGATCCCGACGCTGCCAATCTGGTCCTGATCCAGCGCAACCTTGCTGAGCGCTTCGGTCAGCACCTTGGCGCTTCCCGCCGGAAAGCCGCGCAGCGCCACAACGCCGCCAGCGGCATTCACACGGGTGATCATGTCGCGCAGCGCCTGAGGCGGCATCGATAGCGAGGCAAAGGCAATGAAGCGCGGCGCTTCACCGAGATTGCCTTTGGCCGCTGTCCCGGCGGCGGCCACCATCTGATCGAAATCGAAGATCGGGTCTGACGGCTGCGGGGCCGCAGTCGGGGTCGTCCGCGCATACTGCTGGCCATGCGCCTTGGCCTGATCGGCAGTCGCATCTGCCTGCTCCATGACCGCTTTGGCCCGCGTGCGCGCAGCGGCAGCCAGCGCTTCGGCTTCGCCAGTGCCGCTCTGCGCCTTTGCGCGAATGGCCGCGAGATCAAGCTCGGGCTCGATCGTCTGCGCGGCTGCGCCTGCGAGAGCCGATGCGGCGGCGAGGCCCGTGCAAACAAGGATTTGGGGGAGCATCTTCATAGCGCGCAGCAGTTCCGTTTGCGCCAGACCAGGTAGCCCATGTCCTCGCCAATGGCGGGGTAGACCTGTCCTGCTGACATGAAGGTGGTGGAGGCGCCAATCGGCGCGCAGGCATAGCGGCCCTTGGTCTGCGGATTGGGATTGGTGGCCTGAAAGCGGTATTGCTGCTTGCGCATTACCGGCATGAGGTACTTGCCGCACAATCCCTTGCTGCCCATCGTGCCCCAAGCGACGAGCTGGCGGTGAAGCTTGTAGGAGAAGCGCGACAGCGCGAGCCGAGAGGCCTGCACATGGCCGATGGTCGCCGAGACATTACCATTGAGCGGATACATCGTCCCCTGGCACCCTGCGCACCAGAACAGGTCATCTACTGGCAGCTTCGTTGTCGCCGAGGCGCAGTCGGCGGCGCAGGCCGCGAGCGCCAGCGGATTGGCAAAGAGCACGCTTTCGGGATTGATGATCGCGGTGAGCTCGCTGTCCTGCCACAGCGGATCGATCTCGCTCACGTAGAGGATGTCGACCGAGCCTGCCTCAAGGCACAAGAAATCCGCGACCAGCTCCATCCAGTAGATGAGCGGGTAGGCGTACCAGTGGACATGCCACTGCGAATGGTACTGCGTGGCGCCGCCCACAGCCGAAGGCCCGGCCATGGTCTTAAACCCGATGTCGAACCCGGGATCGATCTTCATGCCGCCGAGATTGACGAAGCACCACGGCTTCATGCTGACATCGGCGAGGCGCACCGGCTCCCAGAAGCCCATCGCGATCCCCGGTCTGATCCCGCACAGGCACACGGGAAGATCCGGGTTGTCGGGGTCAGGGCGGTTCGATGGCCAGATCTTGAGACTGCCGACCGAAATCGGGAAAAGGCACGACCAGCAGATATCGGTGATCGGGTTGACGAACTTGCCGGTGCATTTGCCCGGGCCCGCGTCAGCACTTGCCGGCGAGCTGATCGCCAACATCAAGAGTGCGGCGCAAATCCATCTTAAGATGGTGCTTTGTCGGTTCATGATGGGTCTCGACCTCCGGCTTTGACCGGTGTTTCGGTGATGCGAAGCATGCGGCCCTGCTGCTCGACCACGGCGGGCACGGCACGGATGCCGAAGTGCTTCACCAGCGTGCCGCCCTGATCGAAATAGAACCGGCGCTGGCGCGCTTTCATGAGGGCGAGCGGTGCGCCGCGCACGAGGATCAGCTTGGCATTCGTCTTGCCGAAGCGTGCGCTCGCCCAGGCCAGCTGCGCAGGATCGTCGCCGTCAAGGAACACCAGCGGTGCACGCAGGGAGACGGTATCGAGCGGATTGACCCGCGTGCCGGCCGCAATGATGATCCGGCCCTTGTCGTCGGCAATATCGCGCTCGGCGCTGATGGTCGGATCGAGCTGCCAGCTGCGAAGACTTGCGGCATGGGTGATCCCGGCGACCGGCTCGGGCCGGTTGACCCGGGCAATCGTGCGCTGCTTGAGACGCTCATTGAGACGCGCGGTTTCGCCGCTTGCCTCGAGATGGCTGAGCCGCGCTTCAATCTGCTCGAGAAGATCGGGCTCGATCACCGGCCAGAGTGTTCCGTGCTGGCCATAATCTTTCGCCGCCGCAGGCGCGCTGCAGGCGAGCACAATCAGGGTAGGGATGAGGAATGGCTTCACAGGATCGGCCTCCCGGTCCCGAGAATGCTCTCGCGGCAAATCCACCCGATCGCGGCGTAGCGGCTGTCGAAGCCGTCCTTGTGCCGGGTGGTGACGAAGTAGCAGTTCTCGGGAACCTTGCCCGTGGGCCCTAGCGCCAGCGGTTCGCCGAGGCGGCTCATCGTCTTGGCCGTTGCCACAGCGCGGCCGTTCACATGGAACGTGCGGCCCTCGCGGGTCACGAGATCGCCGGGCATGCCGCTGACGATCTTGCCAAAGGGCTGGAGCCGCGTCCCGAAGTGCTTCTGGAGCAGCGGCGAGGCTGGCGGGGCGAAGAGAATGATGTCGCCGCGCTGAGGGAGCTCGTTGCGGCTCGTCCAGATCGCCCAAAAAGGCAGGCTCGGGCTGACATTGATCATCAACGCATGGCTGCTGGCAAAGCCGCTGAGTGCGGTGAGGCCAAACGCGCCCGCACCGACACACGCGAGGAGCGCAAGGCGGCGGGCCGTGGCCGAGCGGGCAAAGATGTCAGCGGCGCGCATCGGGACCACCGGCGATCCGGCGCGCGACATCGGCGCGCACGCTCTCAGTCAGATCGGGCGCGCTGCCCGAGACTACTGCTTCTGCGACAAGCACCGTGCGGCCCTCGCGCCCCAGCGCTTGGACCGATGCCTCGACCGCCTTCAGATAAAGCTCGACCCGCATGCGGGTTTCTTCAGGAGGACGACCGGCGCGCGCCTCAGCTTCGATGAATTCGCCCATGATCTGGCTCAGCTGGACTGTGACGACCTCGCGCTTTTCGAGCGTGAGCAGCCGATCGGTCGCCCAGACACCCCAAAGCGTGGAGCCGATCATGCTTGCTCCGAGCAGCATCGCAGTCGGGCTGAAAGCGAGGCCGCGCCACTTTTGTGTTGCCAATATGTTCCTCACTTCTTTTCTCCCGAAAGGTCGCGCTCGAGATCCCTGAGGAAGCGCGGCAGGCGCCAGGCTGCGATCAGTGTTGCGGCGGCGATCAGCACCAGCTTGAACTCAGCGAGAAAGCTGACCTGCCGGGCGTAGTCCGCCGCGAGGAACCGCTCGGCCAGATTGGCGAGATGGGCAAAGAGGCTCGAACCATCGCCGCCCGCAATCGCGAGAAAGAAGACCAGCGGCACACCGAGCGCCATCAGGTAGCTCGAACCCAGAAAGGTGCTGGCCCTCAGCGTGATAAAGCACATGTCCGCCGCGCGTGTGCGCCAGCCTTTGTGAGCCTTTTCGCCACGAAGCGCATGGAGCGCGTCGTCGTGCGCGGGGTTGTGCTTTGCGGCAGCAACCAGATGGATGGGCGGGGATGTGGTCATGGAAGGTTATCCTCAGTGATCGGAATGGTCAGGACGATTGGCCAAAGGCGATGCGTTCGATCGCGTCAGCCAGCTGGTGTCCGCGCGCGACTTCGGCGTCGATCGCAGCAAAGGTGTCGGGAGAGCTCGAGAACAACGTCGATGAGTACGCGTCGAGCACGAGCCGTCCGATCGCTTCGACCTCCGGCCCCTTGATGAAGACCTCGGAATAGTCATTGCCCGAGCGCTTGAGGCTGCGGATCAGCGTCTCGGTGCGATCATCCATGTCGAGGCGCTTGGAGGCCTTGAAGTCGGCGATCGTCTCGGGCTTCTGCTGCAGGATCAGCATCCAGTCGCTGTTCTCAAGTGCGGCCGTGGCCCCGTCGGACTTGTAGTAGTCGTTCAGGGACTGCGTCGCGGTCGCCAGCGCGCCGCCATATTTGCGGCAGGTGCGCGCATAGGTCTCGACGAACTCGCCCATCGAGCCGCCCTTCAGCATCGACCAGGCTTCATCGATCAGCAGCAGCTTGCGAACCTGCCGCGGCGTGCGCGTCATCGCCTGGCTGGTCATGAACATGATCGCCGAGAGCACGACAGCGCGCAGCTCTTCGCGCGCGCCTAGATCCGACATCTCGAAGACCGTGAAATCGCTGTCGAGCGCCAGGCTCGCCTCGCCCTCGAAAAAGGCGCCATAGGTCCCGCCTGCCATGTACGGCGCGAGCGAGGTCGCAAGATCATCAGCCATGTCGTGCCCGGTAGCGCTGAGCGCTTCGCCGACACTCGTGACCGTTGCTGCGGTGCCGGCCTCGTTCCAGACGGTGTTGACCGCCCGGTCGATCAGCCCGCGCTCGATATCCGAGAGCGCCGCCGAATGCCGCGCCATCTGGCCGATGATGGCCTTGACCATCCCGAAGCAGTCGAGCCGATAATCCTCGTCCTCGGCAGCGCGCGCGGCATCGATCATCGAAAAGGGATTGAGGCAGAACCCCGCCTTCATCGTGAACTCGACAAAGCGGCCGCCTTGCAGCTTGACCGAATGCTCGAAGCTGCGCCCGTCGTCGATCACGACCACCTGTGCGCCGGCACCGCGCAGCGCGGCGCACATTTCCTGAAGCAGCACCGACTTGCCCGATCCCGATTTGCCGCAGATCGCGACATTGTGGTTGCCCGCCTCATTCTCGAAAGGGGACCAGAAGAAGGGCTGACCGCGCCGTCCGACGAACAACAGGTGCGGGTGGGCGCTGCCGAGATATTCGCCCTGCATCGGGGCGACGTTGGCGGCCGTAGTGGAGAGCAGGGTGCGGAAGCGCTTCAGGCGCTCCATGTCGGCTCCGAGGCCGTCAGCAAGGGTCATCGGCATAGCGGCAAGCAGGCCCTGAATCTGGAGAAAGCGCTCGTCGGCAAGGTCCCAGCCTGCCGCCTTGTAGATCGACTTGATGGCGCGCTCGTCGCTGTCGCCGCGCCCCAGTGGCGAATAGGTGAGGAGGCCGTAGAAGACCCGCACGAGCCGCCGGCCCTCTTGCAGCTCTGCCTGGACATGCTGCCACTCGGCCGCCTGTTCGCCGATGCGCGGCAGGAACCGCGCGCTGCGCGTACCTGACAGGCTGGTGGTGCGCATAAACTTGAACCCGGCCTTCGCTTCGGCGGCCTCGCGGTCCGGATAGACAAGGCACAGCATCGTTGCCGCAGGGCAGGGGAAGCGCAGCTTGTCGGTGAACATGTCGCCGATCAGCCGCGCGCATTCCCACGGCGCCCAGCGGGCCGGCGTATTGCGTACCGAGAAATGCCGTACATCAAAGGCATCAGGATAGATCGAACCGATCTCTGGCACGCCGGCATGGCTTTTGCCCGTCGGACGGAACCGCTCGGTCGCAAGCCGCATGCGATCTTCCTCGACAAGAAGCTCGATATCGTGGCGGATCGCCTGCGCCGCGATGGCATCATGGGGATTGTAGGCCGTCGTATCTTCCTGCGGCGCAGTGGTGGGTGAGGTAAGGTCATCAATCAGCGCGATCAGACCTTCAGGGCCGACTTCGACCACCCCGAGGTTCAGCGAGCGCAGCATGGCGATGAGCCCATCGCGGGTCTGCTTCAAGTCTTCATGGGAGACATGCTTCGATGCCGGCACGCTGACCGAGACGATCACCTGGTGATGGCGCGCATGGAATGGCGCATCAGCCGAGCCCGACTGCCAAACGAGACCATAGAGGCGCTTGGCACGGTGGCGCGCAATCGCCCCATAAACACCGCCCTGAAGGTATCGCGGTGCAAACCACGGTCCGATAATCCGGCTGATGCGGGGGCTCGCCCAGTGCAGCACCTGAAGGCACGCGCCGGGCGGCAGACCCTCGGAGAAGAATTGGCCGAGGATCTCGCCAGTGCGCTCGTCGGCGCCGATCAGCGGCGTGACCGACAACACAAAGCCTTCGGAGCGCGCGTTGAGGTACAGCCGGTTTGCCGGATCATAGACCCGGTAAGGCAGCCAGTCCGACAACAGGTCGAGCATCAGGGCTGGACGCCCCGCCTCGGCATGTTCGGCATCGCCCAGCAGACCACTGAGCACGGAATCGACGACAGTTTTGATCCGCTGCGCCATCACATTGGCTCCTTGGAACCGGCTGCGCTGCTCTTCGCGGCCTCAATCGCCTCGATGCTGGGATAGGTCAGTGCGCTCTCCGAGGCAGAAGGCCGAGGGGCTCGATCATGCGGGGACACAGGCATGTCGAACCCCTCGGCCGCCGGTGCATCAGCACCGGCATCAGCCTCGCGCGCCGTGGAGGGGAGGGCCAGCGGCGAGGCCAAGGGGAAAAGGTCATCGGAAGGCGATGGCGTAAACAGCTGCGAGGGATCGTCCTGGCTGCCGGGTGCGCCATCGGGATTGGTGGTGGACACCGCTTGCTCTTGCGCTGCCTTCAGCTGACGGCGCAGCTGCCGCATCAGCGGCGTTGCAGCCTCACTGCCCGGCTTGCTGCGCAGCTCAGCCGCCCAGCGCGGGTTTTCGACGACTGTCCACGCCACCGCCTCATCGTGCAGCGTTCCGGTCTCATCGACACGAGCTGGAAATACGATCTTCAAGGTGCGCTCGGCCGTGCGCGCCTGATCGCCAGAGGCGACCATGCGCGGCGGGCGGATGGTGTTAGGGGGCGTTTCGGCCTGCCTGATTTCGCCCGCTGCGCGGCCATCAATGATGTGCGAGGGTGCGCAGCTGCCTTCAGGAGCGCGGCATTGGAACGAGCCTTCGACATTGGTGCCAAAGGTGGCGCAGCCGCTCAGCAACACGGCGAGGCTGGCGCACAGCGGAAGTCGAAAATTGCGACGCATGGCGATCATCCTTTCTTGGTCGGGGTTGGGGTCGGCGCGGTCTTCCCGGAGAGGAAAGCGCGCAGCACATGCGCCGGACGGTAGCCCTCCAGCACAGCGCCATCGGACGGGCGCACGATCACCGGCGTGCCCATGAAACCATTGGCCTTCGCGAAGGCTTCGTTGGCATCGAGCCCGCTTGTGTCGCAGGGCCTCGGATTGGCGAGCGCAGTCCCGGCATAGGCCAGCCTCAGCGCAAGGTCGGGCTTCGGCGCACACAGCACCCGCTCGGCCTCGCGGCGGCTTTCCGGTCCGAAGATCGAGATCGGGCGTTCCTCGACCCGCGCGCCGATTTCCTTCAACTCCTCCTCGAGCTTCTTGCAATAGCCGCAGTTGAAGTCCGAAAAGACCACGGCCTTCAGGCCGTTCGGCGGTCCCCAGGTAATCGCGCCATTGGCCGGAAGGCCTGCAAGCGAGACCTTTGTTGCCGCTGCGCGCGGGGCCTGCTGCCCTCTATCTTGCGGCTCCGCGCTGCGCGGCGCTCCTGCGGTCAAAAGGTCAGGATTGAGCTCCAGCAGCCGTGCAGCGGTCAGATCCTGCCGCGTCTCCATGTCGTAGACACGGCCGATCACGAGATAGCGGGCTGCCCGGTCGACATAGAACAGCGTCGATTTGGAGGCGACCTCGCACAGGCCCCCGATCCCCTTGCAGTCGATCTGCGTGATCGGCGTCTTGGGCAGGCGCAGTTCGAGCGCCTTCTTGACGGTGTCCGTGTCCGCAGCCTTGGTGGTACTTGCAAAGCTGGCGGCAGCCCAGCCTGTGGCAGCTGACAGTGCTATGAGCGAGGCGATGGCGGCAGCAGGCCGGATCCAGCGCGGCGCCTTGCGCTTTGGGGAGTGGTTTGCGTCAAGGATCATTGGGAATTCCTCACATAGACGCCGTCGAGAAAGACGATCTCGACTGCGATGCCGGTCGGCATTTCGACGACAGGTTGGTACTGTTCGGCGCGTTCGATGAGATAGCGGCTGACCGTGTCAGCCGCCTCGCCGGCGCCCTGGCCGAGACCGCCAGCGACAATGTCGGTCGCCGACAGGGAAGGGCGCTGCTGGCCAGCGCCCAGCTGTCCGGCGAAAATGCCATTGGCATTGGCCGAAAAGCCGCGCCCGAAGCCGCCGACGATGCCAGCCAGCAAAGCCTGGCTGACCAGATTGCCTTCCCGGCTGACGACACGCCCGCGCACACCGGATTTACCGGCAAAGCTGATGAAGCCCTTGACCTCGCTTACCGCGACCCGGCCACCAGGCTGATCGCAGGTCATGCGGGCCAGCTTCACATAGACCTTTTCGGAAGAAAGATCGCCGCGGGCTGCCCCATTGACGATGCAGCCCTCGATACGCGTCGTCAGCACCTTGCCATTCTGCATGACCGAGCGCGCTGGCCCGGTGATCCGCAGCACCACCGGCAGCGGATCGGTCTGGCTGCTGACCCCGGCAGAGGCATCGACGCCCACGATCACCCGCGCCGAGGCATAGGAGTTGGGCGGCAGGTAATCGGGAGAGTCCTCGACTACCACCGGAGGCACTTCAGGCCGGATGGACCGGGCACCGCCGCCTGCTGCCTTGTCGCTGCCAAAGCTCATCAGCTTGACTTCGCCCGGGGCCGCAAAGACCGGCTCTGCGATATTTGGCGCTCCTGCTCCAACCGAAGTTGGCGCGCGCCCGCGGGCATCATAGCCGCCCGCTTGCGGGCCGTAGGCTGGCAGCGGCGCACTTGGCGGGGGCGGGGCGCTTTGGCTCGCAAGCCGCGAGCGCAATTCAGCATTTTCTGCTGAGATGGCGTCGATCGCTGCCTGGCCGTCGGTCCGCATCGCTTGATTTTCTGACTTGAGCGCGGCGAGCTGTGCCTCGATCTCCGAGCGCGGAACGCTCGTGTCCTTCAGCGCCTTTTGCTCACGCGACACCGCATCGAGCCTATTGCCATAAGTTGCCACGAACTCACGCTGGGAGAGGTCTCGGTTCACGAGGCCCGCCGTATCGATTGTCTGCGGTGCATCAGGGTCGCTTCCCTTGGCGGTGTCATCGCCGCCGAGGATGAACCAGCTGCCACCTGCGAGGATAACCGCGCCAATCGTGCCGAGCAGCAGCTTCTGGCGGCGCGCGGTCTTGGCATTGAGGTCGGCGACGGGCGAGGTTGTCGCCTTCTCGGCCTGAGCCGGGACGGGAGGGGTAGGAGCTTCGCTCATTGGCCCTGCTCCCCGTTGCCACCGACAACAAAGGCGGTGGTGCTCATGCCCGGTGTGAGCACCGGGCTGACAATTGCGACCGCAAGGGCGCCAGTGGGCGCCAGGTCGCGCTCTGCAAGAGTGACGTTTTGCGCGCCGCGGTTGGCGATGCGGATGATTTTGCCGGCAAGGCTGCTGCCCCGGTAATCGGCAATCAGCTGAACCTCGAGGTCGCCGACGCGCGCGGGCGGCGCAGCCAATTGCCGTACCTCGAAGCCCTCGACCGACCGGTCGTCCGCCATCGCTTGTATGAGCCGCACCGCGCTTGCGGTGAGCGGGGTCTCTTTCTCCCAATCCGCCGCCATGTTCCGGGCAATCGCCGGATTGGTGATGAAGACCTGGACAGCAGGGATTTGCTCGATCCGGCAGGCAACCTTGTAGACGAAGCCCTTGCGGGTCGTGGCAAAAAAGCTGATCGAGCGGGCCGCGAAGGTCTCGGGCACCGAAACATAGATATCGCCCCGCAGCGGCTCGTTGGTCACCGCAAAATCATTGTACGGCGTGCCGCTGGAAATCTTCGAGACGCTCGCAAACTGATCGTCGATCAGCGCAAAACGGGTGAGCTCGCGCGCGGACACCGCGCATTCGATGCTCGACCCATCGGCGGCTTGTTTGAACTGGTCAGCGGCAAGGGCAGGGCAAGCAAAGGCGAGAGCGCTGGCACAGGCGAGCCTCTTCGCGCGTCGCAAGGCATGGGCGTAAGCCATCAACGGGCCTCCTTGGATGTGTCTTTGGTGGGGAGCTGGGCGAACCCGGCAAGCGAGAGCCTCAGCCCGCGATAGGTCCAGGTGAACCGGAAACGGCGATCATCGCTGGCGATCACCTGCGCGCCCACGAAGGTCTTGAGCGTGCCCGTAACCTCCGATGTTAAACCCTTGGGATCGACGGTCATTGATCGGATGATGAAGGCCTGGGTGACGTCCGAGCCGCGCTGCTCGGCGACGATCTTCACGAGGTCGGCCTTGAGTTGGCCATGGCTGACCGGGTCGGCGAGCTTCAGAATCTCGCCCATCCAGTAGTCGAGACCCTCCGGGCTGCGGTTGAGCAGCACCAGCGCGGTGTCGCGGGTCACGAGCTCAAGGTAGTCGGCATCGACCCCGGCGCTGCTGACAGTGAGTTCGCGCGGCAGCGTGGGGAGCAGGACAACCTCGCGGTCACGTGTCGCAGCTAGGCTTGTGGCAACGACAAGCGCGATCCCGAGACCGGCACTGGTCAGTGCAAACAGATTGCGTTGGCGCAGCAGCGTCTGCTGGCGCTCATGGGAAATGTCGGCAAACATGAGTGTCTCCCCTCAACCGGCAAGCAGGCGGCAGTGGGAAGGCGGCGTGGATTTCAGACTCAGCAATCCGGCCGGCAGATACCAATAGGCGGCATGGGCTACCCAGGAGCTGGCGCGTCCTGCTTTTGCCTTTCGCAGCGCGAACCAGGCGCCGAACGCAACAATGATGCCGATAAAGATATGCTGGCTGAGGATCCCCCAGGTGAAGGGGACAATCATCCCGGCAAACTCGTCGATGGTCCAAAAGCCAATAAGCTCCGGGTCGTCGAGCCGCCGGGGAATGATGTAGGGATCTGCCATGAGAACGCCGCCTTCCAGTGTCCGATGCGTCAGATGATCGCGGTCACGACCGAGGTGACGATCGGAACACCCGTGCCGACGCCGATGCCGACACCCACCGGCACAGCGACCTGGCCGAGCGAGAAGCGGCCCGAGGCAAGGCCAATGAGGCCGCCAGCAAGGCTGAGCACGGTGATGATCTTGCCGCCCGAGCCCTCGAGGAAATTCGTGAACTGGGTGAGAGCCGGATCGAAGGTTGTATCAGCGCCTGCAAAGGCTGCGCCAGCAGCAAGGCTGGCGATGAGCGCGGGGATGGCAAAGGTCATCGCCCGGTTGGCTTTGGTGGTGCGCTGGTCGGACGCGCTATTGCGTCGGAGGAGGGGGAGGGACTGCATAAAGAACTCCGTGTGGGAGGGTGGAACAGCGTCCTTGTGTTCGCTGTGGGTTCTCTATGCGTCTAGGAAGTTGGCGTAGGAAAGTTGGAAGGAGCTCGATGGCCCACAGGCGGATGCATATGGACGCTGGCAATGGGCTTCGTTGCTAATTTTATACCTAAACAGCCACTTAATAGCGGTTCACTGTAGATCTTTCGCAACATGGCAGTCGGCAATTCACAACGAATCAACGTCTGAGATCGATTCGCCTAGAAACGAGAGGTTCTATATATGTTCTAAATTGTTTCCTACATGAGCCGCCCGCGATAAGCCTTCGACTCACTTGCTTATCGAAAGGAGCCATCACCATGCATCAATCCGCCATACCTACGAATGCGAGCCTCGCACGCGTTCTAACCCACGCCATCGAAACGGCCGACAAGCCGAAGCATCAGATCGCCAGTGAGGCAGGGATCCATCGTGTAACCCTCTTCAAGATCATGCGCGGCGAGCATGTCATCAGTATCGACAGGGCAGTGCGGATCTTCGAGGTCTGCGGCGCCAGTCCTCACGCCGCCATCGTGCTGACGCTCGCCGGTGAAGAGGTGCTGGCCTGCGAATGGATGCGCCGTGACATGGGCGCATTCCTCGATGAATTCATCACTAGCTTGCCTGGGCAGCTTGATCGCACCCTAGGTCGCCGGGTCGAGGACCTCAGGCCGCGCTGGGCTATCGGCACCTCGCAGCTCGTGGCCAAGCTGCTCGCCAAACACATTGATGATCTCGCCAATCGCGACATCGCCATGACCCTGACACGCTGAAGCAGGGCAACTCGGAGGGGACCGAGCCAAGAACCTGACAGGACCATCAATGACTGCAAATTCCAAAACCGCCGAAGTTAGCGCCGCCGCCGCTGCTAGAATCGAACCTGCCGGCACACACCCGCCGCGTCTCCTGCGCCTGCCTGAGGTTATGGACCGGGTGGGGCTTCGCCGTTCGGCGATCTATCAGCGCATGAGCGAGGGTCGTTTTCCCAAATGCCGCACGCTGGGGGCAAAATGCTCAGTGTGGGTCGAGGCCGAGATCAACGACTGGATCGATGCGATCGCCCGACAATGATCTCACTCACGTGATGAGGCTCCTCGTCGGCACTCTCGGCGCACAATTGGCCAACTGTGCCTCCCATAAAAATAGTGATAGGTCAGGTATCACTTTTCGATTGACTTAAATTTATGATTGGTTACCTATCATATCCAAGGAGGCCAATCATGCGACTGCCATCACTCTCGGAATTGCAAAAGCATCTGCAAACGACCCTCGTGGTGAATGCAGAGGTTCAATACCTTGCCGCAGGCGGCAAACTTGGAGCCCAGCTTGCAAGCCTGATCACGGGAACGAATTTCGAAGAGGGCACGCTTCCGACCGACGCCTTCGATGATGCAAGTATCAGCACGATCCCTATCGATCATCTGTCTATCTACCGGTGCGTGGTCGAGTTGCGCCAACTGCTCGAGTCTCGTTCGCTTGGATATGGCGCAGACTCAGAAGCGCTAGACAGCGACTTCATTGCCCAAGAATACCTTGATTTCCTTGAGCTACATCTCTCGGCGCTGCCTGAAATGACCTACGGCGGTTACGACTGGGGCGGCTGCCGCTTCGGGGCAATGCGAGATCTCCTGCTCGCAGGAAGGGCTTGGCACCGTCTAGTCTCTATAATCGACTTAGGCAGCGCAGGCGATTTTCATGCCGACGGTTTAACTGCGACGGATTTGGCACTGATCGCCGATATCGAACTGCGTTCTCTTCGAAATCTCGTGGGCCCGAACAAAAAACTTCGATCGCAGGAGCATTATCAGAAGGCGAGCTCCAACGTCGGCGTGCGTGGCTTTGCGACTATCAACTCATTCGATGCGCTTGATTGGCTTGTTCAGCGAAAGGGATTCGCTTTTGCGCCTGTCAAAGCAGGGCTATTCGTCGAACGCCTTGATCGCATCTCTGACCCGATCGCCCGCGGTCGCGCCGCACTCATTGCAAGCTTCGTGTTTGAGAAATCGTTCCTCGCTCTGGCCGAGGACCTTCAGGAAGAAGTGCATCGTTTGCGCGAGCTAGCGGACGGCCAGTGCCACTACGACTTGGCAGAGCGAGTAGCACGACATGTGATGGAGATCGATAAGCGGTGGGCATCCAAAACCGCCCCGGCTTAGCCGGTGGGATGCCTGCTTCGAGCAGCTCAGCTGCTCGCGATAGCCGGTGGTCGGTTGCGCCGGATGGCACCTTGGTCGTCACTTTCTCCGACCCGGAGTGCCTCCAAACGCGGGAACCAGCGTGACAGCCGGAGAGACGGCAACCAATCCTCAATTCGGTAATGCACCGCGCATCCACGATCCGCGAAAGGCTTCAATATGTACAGGCACGATCAAATTTCGATGGGGGTCGATTTGACCACCCTTAATCAGCAGGCAGTTGCCAATGCTTGGCATGTCGCTGAACTCTTGAAAGAAATGAGCAGTACTGAGGTCGCGCGGCGCACCCGAGCGGGCGCACTCGTTTCGGATCAGCGATTTGGCAGGGGCCAACATGGCGACCTAGGCGCATTTTACGCCCCATTCGATTGGATCAATACCGAAGCAGACATCATTATCGTCGGGATAACACCGGGTATGCGCCAGGCGGAGACTGCCCTTCTGACACTGCGCCAAAGGCTCATCACAACTGCCCTCGACGATCAATCGATGGCACGCGCACTCAACGATGCCAAGAAGGCAGCATCGTTCGAAGGCCCTATGCGGGGCATTGCTGCGCAGCTGATGGACCACTTTGGATTCCACCACCTCTTCGGACTAGAAACGACAGCTGAGTTGTTTGGAAAGGCGGCGAACCGTGCGCACTATACATCGGTCTACCGCTACCCGGTTTTACAGGCGAAAGCCGCTCAATGGCGCAATTACTCCGGCGGTGAGGCCCCCAAGTCGAGAGCTAACCCGCTATTGGCTCGCTTCGTGGAGGAATATCTCATGCCCGAGCTCATGTGCTTCAAAAGCGCCTGGATTGTTCCGTTCGGGCCAACCCCCGCCGCAGTTCTTAATGATCTGGGTAAGAAAGGCATCATTGACCAGGATCGGATCCTCTCTGGCCTGAATCACCCCTCTGGGGAGCAATGGAATCGGCACAATTGCCAGCTGGACCGGGTCGATCATGCTCACTGCGCAAAAAACGTTGGCTGTGCAAAAGTGCAGGATCGCTCACGTGTCCTTCGCAGTCAGATGGCCGCATTGGTTGGGCAGCAAATCGGGTAGAAGTGCATTTCGGCGGCAACCATCTACCGCAATGCAAGACCGCTCGCTAAGCAGCACAAATGGCTTACCGTTATCCTGTCGGCAATTCTCTCCATCCAGAAGCCCTGAAGGAGAAGCAACGGCTTTTCCGTGATGCCTTCCCTACGCCTTTAGCCCTCCGGGCTCATCGCGCCTTATCCTGGCTTCGCCGTGCTGAGGCTGAAGACAAGGACGATGATGTTCGCTTCATCCTGCTGTGGATTGGCTTCAATGCGGCCTATGCGGGCGACGTTGAAGCATCGGCAAGCAGCTCAGCACCCGAGGGCGAGCGAGGCTTGTTTCAGGCGTTCTTCTCCACCTTGGTGAAGTTTGACGGGCGCCACCGCGTTTATGATGCGGTTTGGGACCGTTTCAGTCAGGAGATCCGGCTGCTCCTCGACAATCGCTATGTCTTTCATCCCTTTTGGCAGCATCAAAATGGGGCTTCAGGTTACGCTGATTGGGAGCAAAGGCTTGAGCGCAGCCGGTCTGCTGTGAAAAACGCGCTGAGAGAGCACGACACAGCCCGAATATTGTCGATCCTGTTCGACCGGCTCTACGTTCTGCGCAATCAGCTGGTGCACGGTGGGTCAACCTGGAACAGCGACGTCAATCGCGATCAGGTTCGCGATGGTGCTTCGCTGCTAGGCTGCCTCCTGCCCATCTTTATTGATCTCATGATGGATAATCCGCAGCACGAGTGGCCGATGCCCAATTACCCCGTCGTGGATTGATTTGGTTCGATACTCAGGCGAGATCCTGGTCTCAGCGAAATCTGAAGCTCGGCCAGCTCACCCATGATCTCCTCGCTCATCCCGGAGAAGAGTTCGATCATCTCGTCTTGTCGCGGTTGGCCAAATGCAAGTCGATAGGTGGCAAGAGACTTTTTCAGGTTCTCATAGCGTTCGATCTCACGGCTGAAGGGGAGCATCAGCACCACGCGCTCGATCTTCGCGTCGCCAGGATAGATCCAGTAGGGTACGATATCCCCAGGATGCCCATCGGCCGTCTGCTGATCCTCCGCCTCCCTAAACATCGCGGTCCATGGCGCCTCGACACCGACCAGCGCCGAGGCGCAACCGCCAAGATCTGCCACAATGTTTCGGCGCACAGCATGGTTCTTGAAGCGATGGACGCGCCCCTCACGCTGCTCGATATCAACCGGATTACGCGGAAGGTTCCAGTGGACGATCCGCGAACAATATGGGTGAAAGTCGAGGCCCTCTTGGCCGATCGACGTGGATGCCAGCACGAACGGGCGAAAAGGCGACTTGAAAGCAGCCTGGACCAGGGTGGTTCGGCGAACGCCCTTTTCTTCTTCGGCTTTGGTCGCAAACCGCATGGCGAACCGTGCGCGGATTTCGAAGGTTTCATCCTGCAAGCGGGAGCGGCCAGCAGTCCATTGGTCGAGCGTAATCTGAGCCGGCCGCAGGGCGACAACCTCGACCACTTTGATGGCAATGGTCCGGGCCCGTTCGGCTGCATCGGCTTGCTCGGCGCGCTCACTTTCAAGGACCAGGTGCAGATACTCATCTAACACTGCAACAAGATCATTCTGCGCTGCGTGAGCATTGATCTGGCGCCAATAGTTCAGCGGCGAAGCTTCCTCGAGCAGAGCCCGGCTCTCTGGCTGATTGTAGAGGCTGCGAAAACCAAGCGCGATCACGATAGACGCACCGATGAGCAAAGGATCGTCGATCTTCAGTTCGGGGCAAAGGCGAGCGAGAGCCCGAAGTGCGCATGTGGCAGGCGAGCCAAGCGCAGCTTCTGCAAGTTTGTCGAGAATGTCCCTTGAATCCGGATCACCATGGTGATCGTCGGATGAAAGCGCCGCATCGATGACGTCAATCGTCCGTGCCATAGCGCCATGCTCTTCGTGCGCCTCATGATCGATAGCGGCGACGCGGCCCCAATCTACGCCACGGCCGAGCTCGGCCTCGATGGCAAGAGGAAGCAGACGGTCGGACCGCTCCGCCAGTCGAGCAAGACAGGCCGGATCGAGGCGTTCCCTGAGAGCCTGACGAGCTTGGGTAAGCAAATCGGTATAACTGGTGGCTCGCCCATAGCGCTGCTCGAGCTGCAAGGGATCAACCCATGCCGCAAGGGTCGGAGAAGGACACAACATCGGCATCATTTCTTCGACACCGATTGGACGGCTTGTGCGTCCGACCAGGTCCGGCGACATGTTCATGCGTCGGCTTGCTTCATGTGAGAGCAGCGCCGCAATCGCATCCGGGACCATCGACCAATCCGAGAATACCAGTGTCTTTGTCGCCGGAACGGGATCTCCAAATGACGGACGGGACGGAGGAACCCAGAGCGCGCGATCAAGGCCGTTTTGGAACGCAGTCTCGGCGAGGGCGCGCATTCGTCCGTTGCGAAGCGGGATCTCTTCGAAGCTTTCGACCTGGGCCTTGTCGATCAAGTACGGTGCAGCGGCTCTGATCGCCGTCCGAAGTTCCTTGGCTGGCCGCAACTTCACTGTCTGCAGCCGTTCTCGCAGTTTGTAGCCTCGCATGAAATTGAGAAGATAAGGCGAGGATTTCCAATACTCGATGACGCCCGGCGCGCCGACCAGCTCTGCCACCTGCGCGACTGCTTTCGCTTCCCGCAGATCATCCGTCTCGACCGTCAGCGGCGGCTTCAACTCTGTGACCAGCGAGTTGCGGTCTGAAGTGGAGTCCACGCGCTCCGTCCGAGCGATAACCTGGCTGAGGATGTGGTGGACGCGGTCGCGCTGGATGCGTGCAGCCAATCTTGACTGAGGCATGGCCTGCAGCGCCCGCCGGAATTGCGAGAGCTCATTCTCAAGTTCCCGGACACGCGCTTCGCCGTCCATGTCTCCGAATAGAAAGCGCATGGTTCGCAGAAAATCGCTGTAGTGATCGCCTTCTTCGGGATCGTCGCTGCTCAAACTGAGCATTCGGTAAGGCGTAGCGGACAGCAACAGCAAACGTGCCGCAGAACCGTCGGAGCCCGAGTAGGAAAAGAGTGCCCGAGCAAGCTCCGCAGCCGCTGCTTTTTCGGGCGAAACGCTCTCATCATGCTCATGCAGCAACTCAGCAAAACGTTGGAACTCGTCCAGAATGATGAGATCCGGGGTAAGGGCGTCGACGCAAATTCTTGCGAGGATCCGGCGAAGTTCGCCGATTATCGCGGCCGGTCGCTGGTCGGACGGGTAGTCCGGCTTCTTCTGGTTCCGCGCCAGTTCCGCTGCTTCGCGAATGCGATCAATGAAATCATCCCCGACGGCTGCGTTGAATTTCTTGGATATTTCTTTCGAAATCGACTTGCTGCGCATCCGCTCTGTGCAGTTGGGCCAGTTCTTAGGCGAAACTCCGCCGCGAAAAATGCGGTGAACGCCGCGATGCCGGATACCGATCCTCTTTCGCAACATCTCATAGATAAGTGCCCTTTCGTCTGCCGTCCCCAACGATGATTTGAGATCGAGTGCAGTTCCCGGCGTTAAACTAATGAGATTGATGGGCCTGGAGCCGATCCCTCCCTCCAAGTCCATTTCAAGCGGCAGAAGCGTGAGGCGGGTGTTCAGCGGTTTCGTCGCTGACCCGATGACATTGAGCGACTTGATGTTCTGTTCGGCTATCGCTTGATTGGAGCAGATGTAGACGACATCAATCCGGTCAACCTTCCCGGTCAGTTCTTCGATCGTCTTGGCGATAACGCCACGCGCAACCATGGTTTTTCCTAGGCCGACTTCATCGGCAACGAGAAACTGGCGCGTGGGAGAGGCATCCGTAAACAGACGCTGGAAAACATAATCAACCGTGGCGCGCTGGAAAGGCTTCAAAAGCGCCAGATGATCGTTCGCCCGGTAGGTCATACCCGCGCTCCTTTGCTGCCTAAGAGCGGCGCAAAGCTTGACCAAAGTGCGAGAAACTCTGGCGGTACAAGGCTCGGACCCTCGGGATCTTCAAGACGCTTGATGAGCTGATCAATTTCGAGGAGCTCGCCGCTATCAAGGCTCAACGCGCGAACCATCGGCTCAAGCAGGGATGCTCCGCCCTGGCCAAGCCTTCGCAGCCATTGCCCTTCGCCAGCAGCCTCGCTTTCGAGGAAGCTACCTTCACCCAAACTCCCGAGGAGCAAGCTCAGATATCGGAAGAAGTTCTCGACATTCGCAATGTGAGCCCGGAGCACGGCAGCGTCGCGCCCATCGGGCACCCCGACCAGGCGTGCGCCAAGGGTGAAGGCAATCTCCACGCCCGTCTCATCGTCGCGAAGGCGAATGGCCAACCAACG
The DNA here is from genome assembly GCA_021732525.1 of Sphingomonadaceae bacterium. GTDB lineage: Bacteria > Pseudomonadota > Alphaproteobacteria > Sphingomonadales > Sphingomonadaceae > Sphingorhabdus_B. The sequence continues at coordinate 101,479 of JAKFUU010000012.1, forward strand.
GGTGACTTCGCTCAAAGGCACCGAACCGAGTGCCAATCGAGATTGTGCTCTCGAGAACAGCGCAGCAGTATCGTGCCCGCGCTCGTTCGCCACTGTGATCGCGCGCATGGAACAGCTTACCCCGTCGGGCAGGTCGAGCGATGGGGCTTTCCCTGCGATCTCCACCTCGAGCGCGACGGTATCCGTCAGCTGCGTGCAGTGAAGATCAAGAGCGATCGCCGCGATTTTGATCCGGAGTTTGTCGAGTACCTTCTCGGCTGCCGCTGCGGCATCCTGCTCAGGCGGCTCGGAGGGCGTGTAAGGGGCTAGAAGGCGCCGAAATCCCTCGGACAAAACCGCATCCTCGATGGTTCCCATCCGCGATTTCGGCCCATCAAGCGTCGCCATTATCTCGACATTCTGCGTCCGGCCTTGGTGGGTTGGGACGAGTGCAGCGGTCGTTGCATTGGCGGAACCAAGATGAATGTGCAGGCGTGATCCGCGCTCGACCACATAGGCTTTGGCATGAAGACCTTCGAGATCGGCTGAAAAGACCTCTTCCCGGTCCTCTTCCTCGTATTCGGTCGCGCGGTCTTCGAGAGTATGTAGCTCAAATAGTTTGCGAATGTCGGACTTGATGCAGTCGAGTTCCTCCGCGCGAGCAATGAGTTGGCAAGCTGCAGGATCATCGTAGCCCGATGCCAATTGCTCAAGCGCTTTGCCGCTTACAAACGGCGACAGAATTGCGATGCGCTCGCCCTTTTGAGGCGCCCAGGCTCCCGCTGCAACGCCATTAACGGCAAAGCGAACCTTCGTGGCGCCGGCTGGAAGATCTTCCCACCAGCAGCGGGAGAGATCGCGCAGCAGAGAAGGCAGGAATTTTGGCGGTGTCGGCCGATTGGCTGCATTTGCCATGCTTGGAAGAGCGCGTAGAAGCGCAACGACTGGCTCGTTGTCCTCGCAAACCTCGTCAGCGACCGTGCCGTCGAGACAGAGCGCCAAATCCCAGCATCGATCATTGGTCAGGTTGCGAGAAAGGATCGCTAGGCGCATGCGAACCGGCATGCCCTTACGATCTGGCTGGAAGCGAATGCACCACAATTTGGGGTGAAATGCGCCTCCTCCCGGCGCCGAAACCTCGGTTATCGTTTTCTCATAGAGTGCCATCAGGCGGGCCGCATTCGGGCGGGCCTCCTTGATGCGGCCACGATCGCAGTAGATGGCCATCCGGCTCGCCATCCGTTCAACGCTCTGCAGCAGAGCTAAGGGGCTACGCAGCATTTCGTCACGATTCTCGGCGTCGCGAAACACGATGGCGATCGGGATCGCGAGGGCAGTCTCGAAATCGAGGGAATAGGTGGTGGCTACCGCGTGATCGAACCTATAGCCATCTGGCGAACGCATGAGGGCCGTGTAGAGTTCGCGATTTTCGGGGTCGAAGGCAGGGTCAACCGGCATCAGCAAGCTCCCCGAGATAGCGGCTGGCGATACCCCACCTGAAATCGAGCCGCGCGTCCCCTGATGCACCTGACCAACGCTCAAGCGGCGCATCGTGCAGGAGCCTGGCTTTCATGCGTTTCAGGCCATGCTCTCGCTGCTTGATCAGTTCAGTTGCCCGTTGATCTGTTTCGATGGTGCCACCGCTGTCCCGCACAATTGTCACCCATCCTCGGATGAAGTCTCGCGATGGCTTGGTGAGGTTATGGCTGGTCTTGCCGATCAGAGCGAAAAGATCATCGAGATCCCAATCGTTCAACGACAGATTGTCGAGCTCCGACTTCCAGTCTTCAATGCTCGTGCGATAATACGCCGTTAAATTAGCAGCATCGGCGTGCCTTTTGGCGTTCGGGCGATCTGCAGCACGAAGGGCCAAGAGCAGATTGTAAAGAAGACTGGCGCCGTACATCACCCCGGAAAATCGTTCGGCGTGCCGGAGAATTGCGCGATTGAAGTCTGATATGGTGTCGACACCGACCTGCCAGGGCCAATCCTCCGTGAAGGTTTTGCCGTTGCGCGCCAATTCGTTGAGCAAGCTATTACCTGCATGGCTTTCAAGCCGGTCTCGCAAGAAGTCCGCTTCGCCTTTTTCGAGCGTAAAGGAAGCCTCATCCAAGAGGTTTGCCGGTGCCTTAGGAAGGTTTGGCGCCCAAAGTTTGAGATCATGATCTTTCAAGCTCTCGGGACCATATGACAGAAATGTTGACTGGCTGCCCGACAGCCCCCGAATGCCGAGCGTGCTCAAGCCTGCCCAATAAACGCTTGATGCAAGTCGCTTCAGGTTTCGCCCGGCGTCGCGCCCGATCACACCGACAGTCTCGCCGCCGCGGAGCAGTGCTTCGCTCAACTGGAATTCGAGCTCGCGCGCGATCGCTGCGCGCTCCGCCTGTGTGGCCTTACGGCTCTGGGCCTCTTGGTAGATCCAAGGGATGAACAGCATGTAACGCAGCCGTGTCTGGATGGTGCTTGTCCCCGGAAAGAGGAGATCGGCAAGTCCGTCACGAACCGTGCCGAGGCCGAGCTCGTCTCGGGCCTCGGGCTGTTTGAACAGGTCGATCAGTGTTTGAGCGCGGCGACGCTCTTCGGGGTCAAAATCAATCCAGGCGAGATAGGACATCAAGGTTTCTCAACTACATATGGATGATGGTGTCAATCGAGAGGGGGTCGCAACACGCGATCCATTATCACTCAGGCAGCTTTTTGATCGGGGTTTTGGAAGCGCGAACTTGGCTCGAGGGACGGCAATTGGAATCCGACAGGTCCCCTTGTGGTTTCTCCGCGTGCTTCGATTTCCTCAAGGAGCCATCTGACCAGAACCCCAGGATCGCGCTCACCCAGTAATCGCGCGCGATGCGCGACAACCGCAAAGTCACCGGGAGTTTGCCCGTCGTGAAACGGAAAACGCTGCGGCCAGCCGAGTGCGAAGGTTTTCTCGAAAAGCGCCTTTACCTGGCTTTGCGTCATCGCCTTGAATGTCGTGCGAATGGTGAAACGACGCTGTGTTGCAGCATCGAGGTTATCTGCCAGGTTTGTCGTCGCGACGAAGGGCGCGCGCAAATGCTCGAGCTGGACCAGCATCTCGTTCACCTGCCTTACCTCCCAGCTGCGCTGTCCCGCCTCACGCCGGTACAGGAAGCTCTCGGCCTCATCGATCAAGAGCAGGGCACCGCGCTCTGCTGCGATGGCAAAGGCCTCGGCAATTTTCTGCTCGGTCTCGCCCACAAATGGGCTCATCAGATCTGATGCCCGCCGCTCTTCGATCTCGATCCCCATCAGCTCGGCAAGATGCCTGGCAAAAGCTGATTTGCCCGTGCCGGATGGTCCAGAAAGAAGCAGGCTCCATGCCCGATCCGGTGAAACGGCCAGTTGCTGGGCTAAGCGCTTGAGGTCCGTCTCTGCGTTCGACAATCGCGGATCATAGGTCGACCGCGTGCAGATCTCGGGCGTGCATGACTGACCGAGACCGCGCATGACACTGTGGATCGCAGTTTTTGCCACCTCCGCGCCGCCGCTCGTCAACTTGGCGGCATTGAGTCCGGCTGCCACCACCGCAGCGGGTGCCTTGATACTGGCAAGGTCGCGCAACTCCGCTGAGTTTAGCGATAGCGACACATTCTCGGCCGACCGCCTCACAATTCGTTCGCGTACGGCAAAGCGAGGCCTCTCGAACCCAATCGCCAGTGTCATTCGCCTGAGGACCGCAGGACTCAGCTGTGACCGATCATTGACGATCCAGATGGTAGAAACTTCGGGGTTCTCGACCAGTCGGTGAATCCATTGCTTCGAGGTCGGCCGCCGTTCGCTCATCCTCAGAACGTCGTCTGCCTCGTCGACAACGATGACCCGATCTCGGTGGTGACGGCACATGGCGCGCAGCACCATAAGGTGATCAAGTCGCTCCGACCGGTCGGGCTCGTTGCCGTAGTCGTCCGCTAGCCCGGCGAAGGTTGCTCCGCTGCCCGCCTGAGCAGCGAGTGTCCGCGCAAATTCGGTCTTGCCTGTGCCAGGCTCGCCGAACAGCAGAATGCTCACAGGTTGTCTGGTCGCAAGAACCTTCAATGCGATGTCTCGCAGCGGGTTGAGATGCTCGAAATCGTCCCAGCCCAAAGCACCAAGCTCGGGTTCGGGCAAAAGCCAGCGCAGCATCTCCTCCTGCGTTGCAGCGTTCAAACAGATAAGGCGCTTGAGCAGAGAACTCAGGCTATATTCGCCATCACGATCATCATTGATGAGCCGCGATGCGAAGAGCGGCGATCCCTGAACAAGCCTTTGCTCTGCCATACTGCTCGGAAGGCTCGCGAGGCGTCCGATCACCCTCGGGGACAAGTTGCTGCATGAAAACGGTCCGCGCCGCACCAGTTCGCGCCAGCTTTCGTATCGTCCCCAGCGCGCAAATACGCTTAAAATGACCGTGTCGGTCGGCTCAAGGCCAAACAGATCGCTGATCCAGGACAGGAGCCGATCGAGCTCTGTCGTTTCACCGGGCATTGAGGTCAGCTGTCGAGCGATGACCTTCGCTTCGGCGATCGTCGGTTTTTCACGATTGGCGATCCTGCGCAGTCCAGGGACGGGTGTTTCCCGTTCGATCAACTCGATCAGATCCTCGCCTGAGCGTTTCAACTGATGAGCAGTCAGGCTTTGCAGGATTTTTCCTGCAGCCTGCGCGAAATGTGCAGCCTCGCCCTTGGTGTCGAGATCGAGATTGGTTTGATAAGGCGAGCGACGTGCCATGATAGCGGTGGTTTCCCGTGAAGTTTGTTCGCATTCACCTTCAATCACGCGCGTACGACAAATTTGGTCATATTGAAGAATGGGGTCGCGCGCCCATCGTTGTCGAACAGCGAGACGAGAGCAGTGCCAGAGATGGAAATGCGCTTTCGAGGCGTAGTTCCGAAATGTTGACATGCAGGCATCGATCCCGAACTGAATGGACTGTACCACCTCTATTAAGTTGTCGATTTCTGGAGCTATTTGAAATGTCTGCCCCTGAAGCCCTGATCGAGGAAATCCGTCTGCGCCATGAACTCTACACCGCGCTTCATCGGGCAAGGGCTTCGGATCCGACGACGTTCACGAATGGGTTTAGCAACCAAATCTTCGGAGCGATCCTGGGAGGCGCTCGAAGCTATGGCTGGCGGGTTGTCGGGATCACAAAGGCGGCACTGCAAGCCTACAAAGATCATAATTTCACAATCAAGGCGCAGGCGGCAACCCGAATGGAGCGCGGCCATCTCTACCGAAGGATCGACACCACAGTAATGGCTCTCGCGACCCCCGCGCCGATGACGGTTGAACAGCTTGCAAGACTTTTATGGGAACGGGACATGACTGTCATTGGTGTGCGAGGTGAGAACAAGATGGTCGAAACCGGAAAGGTTACGCCAATCAGCATCCCCAATGATGATTGCAAGCTGTTCACCGGCAGAACGGTCAGTTGGCAATTTGGGCCAGCTGAAAAGGCCTGCCTGCGAGAGCTGGCAGCACAACATCTGTGACAGCTATGTCCCCAGTTCGTGTAGGTTCTAGAGCTTGGACTTACACGGACCTGGTTCAGTATTACCAAACAATCCCGCTATGATTTGAGCACGCAGGAGTGCTTGATCGAGGTTGCCGCCAACCTGGAGATGTCGGCAAACATTCCGGCCAAGAGAAGCAACTCGCGTCGGTGATCAGATGTTCCTCTAGAGTCATATTGCGACAAATCTGGTCGTCTAAATCTTGCACATGCTCGTTCTGGCTTGCTCACTGCGAACAATGGGTTAGCAGTACAACCGCATGCCCCAACGTCTCAGCAACCTTGATCGCACCCTCAAGCTTGTGCACGCGCTCACCCAGAGCATCGAAGGCCTTACCCTGGACGAAATGGCGGTCTTGCTCGGAGTCAACCGCCGCACGATTGAGCGAATGCGCAATGTGATCTTGCTTCACTTCGACCTTGAGGAATTGGTCGATGGCCGTCTCAAGCGCTTCAGGATCAAGGATAGCCCGGGCCGAGCCTATGCCCGCCCGAGTTCAGCTGAGGTGGCTGCGCTTCAATCCGTGGTCGAAGCAGGGCGGCGAGAAGGTACGGCAAACACCGATGCACTCGAGAAGCTGCTCTCCAAAACCAAAATTGCCTTCGACAGCGCTGAGCGGCGACGGCTCGACAATGATTTGGAGCTCCTGACCAAGCTGCAACGATCACGCGTTGCCGCAGGGCCAGCGGTAGTAGTTTCTCCGGAAGACCTCACGACAATCCAGTCGGCAATTCTTGCCAGCCATTGTGTTGATTTCGACTACCGCCCGGATTGGGCGGATGAACCCTCCTGGCGGAGGGTCATCCCTTTTGGCCTGATCCATGGACCGATCACGTACCTTCTCGGAAAGATGCCTGACCGGGACGATCCGCCCTTTACCTTCCGGCTCGACCGGATGACCAACGTGCGGGATAGCGGCGTTGTGGGCTGCCCGCCGGAGGACTGGGATCTTGATGCCTGGATGGCCCGAAGCTTCGGCATTTGGCAGGAGGCTGACCACGACATCGTTTTCAGAATTCTGCCCCATGCTACCGAGCGGGCCCGTGCATGGCGATTTCATCCCAAACAACAGATCGAAGAAGATGGCGAAGAGCTCGTGGTTCGCTTCAGTTCCGGAGGCTTGGTCGAGCTGGCCAACCACCTGTTTGGCTGGGCAGGGGACCTGATCATCGAGCAGCCGGAGGCGCTCAAAGACGTTATGTGCGAACGACTTGCCACCGCCCAAACTATGGTGCGACCAGATTTGTCGTAAGCGAGAGGTAAGGAACAAGCGCGTAGGCAGTCAGCAGAGCGCTGGGGGAAATTTTTTGATGTTTGAAGACTGTTATCTCCGGATCGGGGACGCGCCCTTTACGAGCTGCATGCCGCTTAACGCGCAACTTCTCGCCAGCCTTTATGCTCTGCCCCATGCAACCGAAAAGCCTGTCCACGACGCCCTCGAGCAGCTTGGTGACGCTGCTCCATGGGCGGAAAGCTATGCAATCGCGCCGGAGCAAACGGCAGCAGCGGTGAGCGCGATGCTGCGTCACCTCATGATGGCGACAAGCGATCTTGATCCGGCATCTATCACAACCGAAGGCTTGCCCGCCGGCACGCGGGCGCGTCTTCACCTTGAGGCTCTCTCGAACCTTTGGTCGGGCAATCAGGACCTTCTTCCTGCTGATCTTGCAGCACTGAAGGCTTTTCTGGCCTGCGATGCGGGTGATGCGCTTCAGTCCTTCGCTGTCGTGTGGGATCGCAATCGGGAAGATCTGACGCGTATGGAGCGCTCCGTTCTTGAGCGCCTCGAGCTTCATCACGGCAGATTGAGCGATGAGGACCCTGATTTCGGCCGGCTTATCGCTGCGCGTAAGCACCACTCAGCTTCGCAATCGACATTCCTGGGTCATGCGCAACGTCATCTGCTTGATGCTCATGCGTTTCCTGCACCCCAAGATGACAGCCTCGCCGTTCTTTCCGTCCGCGACTCTTTGACCGAATGCGAGGCGGCCGCAGCCATAATCCAGCGCTGGCTTGCCGAGGATCAAGACCTCAAGCAGAGCGACATCGGGATCATCGTGCCGCCCAATAGCGAATATGGTCTCTATCTCGCCGAAAGCCTGCAGCATGCAGGATTGAGTGCGTCGTCTTTGCCAAGCCCGTGCGCGCGTCGGAATGTCGGACCGGAAGCGCTTTTGCATTTCCTCCAATGTCGTCGGCGCCCGGCGCCCGCGATGGCGCTTGCATCGCTTTATTGTTCGCCAGTCCTGTGTTGGCCGCCGGAATTGGGCAACGCGCTCGCCACAGCTGCAATGTCAGGCGATTTTGCACCGCGCCTGACCTACGATCTGACCGGCAACGAGGCAGCATTGTTTTCGCTGATCCGCTCGCCTTCGCCTGCAACCAATGGGCAGCTCAAAGAGCAAATCCGATGCTTCGTGCGGCTCCTCAGTCAAAGCAGCGCATTTGCGCAGGATGTTTTCGAGGCCAAGCAACATGCGGCACGCGTCATCAACGCGCTTGGCAATGGTCAGGATGCGGGTGAGGCAGAGCTCGAAAGGGCCATCAAGATCGCTGCGGCCTATCAGGCAGAAGCTGCATCAAGGGCCCCATACTTTCTTGGCGGTCTCTCTGTGATGCTCGCGCATGAGGCGCCAAAGCGAGCCTATCGCAAGCTGCTTCTGCTGGGCTTCAACGACGGACAATATCCCTCAACCCCGTCCGGCAATCCTTTCTTTCTGGATAGCGAAGTGGCCCTGATCGCCGAGCGTACTGGCATACAGCTGCCATCGCAGGCGAGGCAGCTCGGCAATGCGCTCGATCTTTTCAATCGCCAAATCGGCGCCGGCAGCGAGCAGGTGATTGTCCTTCTCTCGGAGCGCGATCGCGCCGGCAACGCGCAGTCCGTCTCATCGAGCTTGCCGCTGATCTCTCGTCTCGTTGAAGGCATCGATGATCCGGAGACGCTGATTGAACCGCTCAGCCATAGCGATGGGACGATCTGGGACCAACTGGTCAGCTGGAAACTACGTCCTGTCATCGAGCCGCAGGCCTATCCCGAGGTCCCGGCGCACTACGAATTCGAATTTGATCTCCTCAGCCTGCGCAAGAAGGACGACGGCACACCACGCGCCCAAAGCCCGAGCCGGCTTGAGAAGCTGCTGGTCAGCCCGCTTGCCTGGGTGTTGGCCGAACTCGAGGCCGAACATGTCTCATGGCAGCCCGAGGCGCTCGACGTGATGCTCCGCGGGTCGCTTGCTCACGAAGTGTTCGAACGTCTCTTCCCGCCAGGAAAGGACCACCCTTCGCCGGAAAAGATCGAAGCCGAGGTTCCCAAACTGCTTCTTGACCGCATCCGCGCCATCGCCCCGTTCCTGCAGACCTCTGCATGGACCGTAGAGCGCAACATGCTTGAGACGGAAATTATCAAATCCGCCAAGCATTGGTCGCTGGTTCTCAAGTCTTTGGACGCAGAGATTGTGGGCAATGAATTCTGGCTGGGCGGCAGTCTGTTCGATCACCCCATTCATGGGAAGGCCGATTGCCTGCTGCGGCTGCCCAACGGGCAACCAGTCGTTGTTGACTACAAGAAAAGCAGCTCCGGCAACCGGCGTGACCGACTTCAGAAGGGATGGGATCTGCAAGTCGACCTCTACCGCCGGATGGAGGTTCGGATTGATGACCGCAGCGGCGACGCTGTCATTCGAATTGCCGAGACTCTCACCAGTTGGCCGACGCCGCCAGCGGTCGCTTACCACACACTCAATGATGGCAATCTACTGCTCAACGGTGTCGACGACCTGGACAACGCTGAGGTCGAACTTGTCGGCGGCGACATTGCCAAGAATGCCGTCTCGCTCATTTCTGCAAGGTTCAAGGCGCTCAAGGCGGGCCGCTTGGAAACCAACACCACGGCTGACGCCAAGTCGTTCCAGAAATCAGCCGCTCTCAGCACCTATGCACTCGAAGACAGTCCGCTCATCGCTGCGTTCATGCGCGACGACACCGCGCCGTCAGTAAGCTTCACGGATGATCAAAATGACTGAACTTTCGATTGTGCCGGCAGGGGCAGGGGCGGGCAAAACCCATCACATCCAGGAAACTCTTACCCAGTGGGTAAGGGAAGAAAAGGTGCGGCCCGAGCGCATATTGGCCGTAACCTTCACCGAGGCCGCTGCTGGTGAACTGCGCCAGCGGATCAGGAGTGCGCTGATCAGTGATGGCAATCTCCAGGCGGCGCTCGCTGTCGAACGGGCCTATGTCTCGACCATCCATGGTCTCGGCCGGCGCCTGCTGATCGAGCATGCCTTTGCGTCCGGATCATCGCCGCAGCAGCGCCTGATCGCCGAAGATGAGCAGGACCTGCTGATCCGCCGCTCGATCGAGGAAAACGATGCCCTGCGCGAGCTGTCGCGCAACCTTTCGGCATTCGGTTATCGCGGCAGCTTTGTTTCGGACGAAAGTGCTGAAGATAGTTTTCGCAAACGGCTTTTGGGCGTCATCGCGCTGCTGCGAACGCTTGGCCCGCGCGGCAGTGATCCGGCTATGTCCGATTTTGTCGAAGCATCGATCCGGCAAGGCTACGGCGAGCCGCAGGGCAGGACTGATGCACTGGCAGCCGGGTTGAAGGCAGCCGTCGACGACCTGCTTCGTGCCTTCCCGAGATCCTTGGCCGAGACTGCGGCGAATGCGACCGCAAAGAGCGACTTCCGGGAAAATTTCCAGGCGCTCAAACAGTCTGCGCAGATGCTGGCAGGAGAGGGCAAGGACTGGCGTCTGTGGCAGAAGCTCCGCGGTCTTCGTCAGTCGAAGCGCGGCAGTCCGACCCCCGATGGCTACGACGACTTGGCCGATGCAGTGATGGCGGCCGCCGACAAGCTTGTCTCCCATCCTGGCCCGCTTGAAGATGCCGTTCTCCACGCGCGTGCGTTGGTCGAGGGCGCTCAGGCAGCCATGTCTGACTATGAAACCCGCAAGCGAGAGCTTGGCGTTATCGACTTCAGCGATATGGTTACGAACGCTGCGAGGATCCTCGACGAGAAGCCTGAAGTGCTTGCCGCGATCATGGACGAAGTGGACTGCGTCATTGTCGACGAGTTCCAGGACACAAACCCGATCCAGTTTACCTTCCTGTGGTCATTGGCGCGCCAGGCCAAGCATGCGCTGATTGTGGGCGACACCAAACAGGCGATCATGGGTTTTCAGGGCGCTGATCCGCGGCTCACGGTCGCCCTCACAAACCAATTCGACACCAGCCCGCTCCATCGCAACTGGCGCTCCGATGCGCGGATCATGGATTTCGTGAACGCGCTCGGCCCGTGTCTCTTTGGCGAAGATTACACGCCGCTGACTGCACAGAATCCAGCGGGCCCTGAAACTGCGCTGGAGGTGATCCAGCTGGCTTGCAAACGCAATTCGAGGTCCAGCGGCAAACCTCAGCATTTCATCGCCGACAGGCTCTTGTCGCTGCTGGCCGACGAGAAGATTGCGATCATTGACCGTCACTCGAAGAAGCTGCGAGAACTCGAGCCACGAGACATTGCCGTTCTGTGTCCAACGCATAATCATTGTGCGAGCTATGCAGGTGCTCTGCGCTCGCTGGGATTGCCAGTACGCGTGGCTGAAGGCGGCTGGTGGCAGAGCCAGGTGGTTCAGGCCGCCTGCTTCGCACTTCGCGTCGCTGTGGACCCCAATGACCGTCACGCGGCAATTTGCATGGCGACCTTGGGGCCGGGCGCAACGCCTCTTCCCGAAGCGCTCGGCGCGCTTGCGCAGCATGGTCGCATAGCTGCGCCGGAGCTCGCGGGGCTGGAAGCGCTCTGGCCCGAGTCCCTTGCCACCCCGGTTGATCACCTTGTTCATCAGGTGATCCGGGCATCAGGACTTCGGGAGTGGTGCGATCTGCTCGATGACCCGGCGCAGATGAGAGCAGACCTGCTGCGCTTTGAGGCGGAAGCGGGAGCCTTCATAGAGGCTCACCGTGATATGCGCGAAGCATCCGGCTTCTATGGTCAAAGCGCCAACGTTTTCCTTGGATGGCTCGAGAACAAGGTTGGCTTGAAGGGTGAGGACCTGCGGCCCAATCCCGCAGGCGCTGAAGCAGACGGGATCGAGATTGTGACCTGGCACGCGTCCAAGGGACGCGAATGGCCGATCGTCGTAGTTTGCGGATTGGACCACAAGTTCGACCCCAGGCCTGCGACATTCAGCACGAAGTTTCCCGGTTTTGACGATCTCGACCACGTTATTGGAGAGGCAACCCTGGCCTATGCGCCCGAGTTTGCCGCGCCCGAAGCGACCGATCGTTTTCTCGAAGAGCTCTACCCGGAGTGCGAAGAAACGGCGCGTCGGTTGCTCTACGTAGCGCTCACGCGAGCGCGCAATCGCCTCATTATTGAATGGCCGCAGGACGACGAGAAGGTTGAGCCACCATTGCCGATCACGTCTCGCCGTCTGATGAACGATGTCTGCGGCCTCACGCTGCAGGGAAATCAGATCATTATCGGTACGGACAGCTTTCCTGCTCGCATGACGATCTGCGACAAGGAAATCCCGGCTTCCTTCGCAGCTGACACCCGGGTTGGCTTGGGTGCGTCGGATCGCGAGTTGCGTTTCGCCATTGAACAGCGACCAGTCATGGAGCTGGAGGCGGTGATCAGCCCCTCACTGGCGCTCTCAACTCATCGCCCATCGCCGCGTGAGATCGAGACCAGAGCGATTGCGGATGGTGTTCGGCTCTCAGGGACGGATCTCGCCCAGGCGACGGATAAGGGGACTGCCGTCCACGAGGCTTTGCGGATCCTGCTGTGCCGACCAAATCTGAGAGATAGAGTGGGTCAGCACTGCCGGGCTTCCGAGGCCGAGGTCGAGCTTCTCGCGAAGCAGGCGCAAGCACTTCGTCAGACCCTCATGGATCTCGGCTATTCGCGTCTGCATGTCGAACAGCCAATCGAGATCGAACTGGCCGATGGAGGACGTCAGAGCATCATCGTCGATCTGATCGCCGAGGGGGCAAATGGCTTCATGATCATCGATCACAAGAGTGGGGCAGTCGTAGATCATGCCCTTCGCTTCGAAAGCTACTGGCCGCAGTTGGCAGCGTACATCGATGCTGTCGGCACAAAGGGCGGAAGGCCGGTTGATAGCGCAGCCATTTTTTGGACAGAAACCGGCGAGCTAACGATCGGTCGAGATCCCGGGCTGAGCGCGTGACGCAACAATTGGGAACTCCTCATGCTTTAAGATCGGTGTGATTGATCGCTTTCCTTCCGATGGTCAGTCTCGGCTGAACGACGCAGGATATCTAGATGTCTTGCAAGAGGAAATGAGGGATCAAGTGGTTCATTGGCCCAAGGTGCCACCGCTTTTGACGTATCGGGATGAGAGGCTTGGCACATGAAAAAACCTGATTCTGTTGCGGCGCTGACCGAATTGGGCCGTGTTCGCCTATCAAAGTCATTCTTTTTGCGGGATTTTCTGTTCTCGGACATCGCCGCGATTCATGGTCTGACCAACGTGCCTGATGATCCGGACCTAGCGATCGCAGCAGGAAGCAAGCTCTGCGAAGAACTGCTTGAACCATTGCAGGATCGGTTTGGCCGTATCGCTGTTCGATCCGCCTTTCGGTCGTGCGAAGTCAATGGGTTGGGCAATGAGATGCAAGCTGCGGGGAAGGGCGGGTACAACTGCGCGTCGAACGAGGCCAATTTTGCCGGGCATATCTGGGATCGACGCGATGCCAAAGGCCGGATGGGTGCCACGGCCTGCGTCGTCGTTCCGGCATTCTGGGACACCTTTCAGGCAGACGGGGATTGGCGAAAGCTGGCCTGGTGGATCCACGACCGCCTTCCCTATTCGAGCCTCTATTTCTTCCCGAAGTTCTGGGCCGTCAACATCGCCTGGCGCGAGGAGCCAGAGCGACGGATCGACAGCTACACCTATCCCAAGGGCTGTTTGACCAAGGCGGGCATGCCGAACAATTCTGGATCACACGAGCAGGAATGGGCTGGCATCGAGGCAGCGATGGTGCGCGGATTTGCGTGAAAGGGAAGCCGGCATGTCGATCCCAGGTCAGCTAATCACCGCCGTTGATATGGCGATCGCGAGCGGAATAGATCCGAAGCGCTTTCGAGCTGCTCTTCGCGCTGCAACTCTCGATTGGCATCCGCAAAATGGACGTTGGGAGGTCGTCCGGGGGAGCGATCAGCACCAAGACATGGAGAGGGTCATGGCGCAGCTGGCAGCAGGGCGTCTCAGGCTCCGACCGCCTTCTAAAGCCGTACAACGCGTTGCCTCGGCCGCAATTCGCGACGAGCATTACGTGCTCGATCTTTGTGATGCAGTTCTCGGACTGAAGGCTGCCAGGCAGCATTGCTTCCCATTTCTCACTGGAGATCCGGATCGGCATGGTCGCCAAAAGCCATTGCCCGTTGATGGCTTTTACCCGGCTCTTGGCCTTGTTGTGGAATATCATGAGCGCCAACACCGCGAACGCGTCGGGTTCTTCGACGATAAGCCGACGGTTTCCGGCGTGTCGCGGGGCGAGCAGCGCCGACGATATGATGAGCGCCGCGCCGAAGTGCTGCCGAGGCATGGCTATAGCTTAGTCGTTCTCGAGGTGCATGAATTCGCGCATGATAGAGCCAAGCGCCTGCTCAGGTTACCTCAAGACGAGGCAATCGTCAGGCAGCGCCTTCAAAGCTTTATCGCCTGATTAATGGTTATTCGGGCAATGATGCACGATGGCTATTGAACCTCGTAATCCCCGACTTGCTGTATTGATAGACGCCGACAATGCGTCCTCCCGGATCGCACCGCGGCTTTTTGAGGAGATTGCCAAAATCGGTGAGGCAAGTGTCCGACGTATCTACGGCGATTTTTCAGGCACCAGACTGAAATCCTGGGCCGACGTTCTCGCTACGCATGCGATCAAGGCGCACCAGAACTTCGCATACACCAGTGGCAAGAATGCCTCGGACATCGCTTTGGTTATCGACGCAATGGACCTTCTCCATACCGGTCGTTTCGATGGCTTTTGCCTTGTCTCGTCCGACAGTGATTTTACTGGCTTGGCCTCGCGTATCCGAGAGCAAGGCATAGACGTGTACGGTTTCGGAGAGCAGAAAACACCCGAGAGCTTTCGCCAAGCCTGTCGCCGCTTCATCTACACTGAAAACCTGCTGCCAGAGGCGCCCACTCCAGATCAGCTGGGTGGACAGGACTCCCGTCCGGCTAATGTCATGAAACCGCCCACGGCCGCAGCACCTTTGATTCGGACCGCTATCTCACAGCTTGATGATGAAGGGGGCTGGGTACCTCTCGGCCGCGTGGGCCAACGTCTTGCGGCGCTCGCTTCCGACTTTGACCCCCGAACCTATGGCCAAGGCAAGCTGAGCGACTTGGTCGAAAATGCCGGGGGTTTCGAATCTCGCCGAACTGATACGGGACACTTGCAGATCCGCGTCGTTGCCTCGGAAAATGCGGGCAAGGCTAAGGCTAAACATGCCAAGCCCTCATGATCTTCCCGGTTCGCTCCTGCGTGAGCTTGGCTCGCCTGGTGTGCTGAAGGTTTAACGAGGGGGCACTGCGGATGGCTCGCCTCACTAAAGCGAATTTGAGCTACCTGAAACGCCATGGGATCGAACCCGAAGAAGCTTTTGATGCCTCGGGTCTGAAACGCGCCGAATATCGACCGAGAATGAAGGCTGAGGGGAAGTTCGTCGCCTACGGTGTCACGCCGTGTCAAAACGGTCATGCTCTGCGCAATCGGTACGGAAACTGCATTGAGTGTTTCCCGGCCTCAATCGCATTTGCGCGCCGGAGTGAATTGCCAGGCTACCTTTACCTTGCCCAGTCGTCGGATTTGGGTTTGATCAAAATCGGCTTCTCAAGCGACGATCCGGACAATCGGATCTACATCGCGAATCTCGACGGCTACGGCGGAGCGTGGGACTGGCGGATTTGCATGACGGTTTGGGCAGAACATGCCGGCGCGAAAGAGATCGCCGTGCATCGCTCGCTTTTCGAATTTCGCAATGAAAGGCTCTGGGTACGGAATGGGGCGGCAGTCGTTTCGAAGGAGCTTTTCGATTGTGATCTCGCTCTGGCCATCGAAACTTTGTCGGCGCATCTAACGGCCAGAGAGCAAAAGGCGATCGACTACCGATAAGCGTCATTGAAAATGCATCTGCGTGGTCGCGTCACGAACCCACCAAGCACTGGCGCATTGTCGCGACCAATTTTGTCGTAGAGAACGTATAGAGGGTCGGAATGAACTCAAACTTCCGCACAAGCTTCACCGACCCCATCCAGATTGCAACCCTGGCCGCTGGCAGTGGCTGCATCGGCGTATCATTTTGCCCGGGCAAACAGAGTAGGTCCGTTGGTGGATTTGACTGGCGGCGTGACCTCGCTGTTGACTTGGACGCGGTCTCTGAGTGGGGCGCTGTAGCGGTGATTTCGCTCATAGAGGACCATGAGATTGATGCGCTTGGCGTTTCAAATCTGGCGTCGGAGGTGGCAGCTCGAGGGATGCAGTGGTTTCACCTGCCAATCCCCGACGTCACCGCACCTGGCGCTGATTTCGAGCATGGGTGGCGCTCTGCCGGGCCCCATGTGCGCGGCTTACTCGCCAGCGGACAAAGCGTCTTCATTCATTGCAAGGGCGGGCTCGGCCGCGCGGGGACGGTAGCCGCGAGGCTCCTCATTGAGCTGGGAGAAGCCGAGCCGAAAGATGCAATTGCACGCGTGCGCGAAGTCCGCCGCGGCGCAATCGAGACTGTGCCTCAAGAAGATCACCTGCATTCGATCTGGAATATCTACGACCGCGCTTGTGGATGCTTGCTTGGATTGGCTGTGGGCGATGCCTTGGGGACGACCCTCGAGTTCAGGCCGCGCGATTCCTATGATCACATTACCGACATGGTCGGGGGAGGGCCGTTCGGTCTGGAGCCGGGAACTTGGACCGATGACACATCCATGGCATTGGCGCTCGCAGAGGCATTACTCGCAAGTGCGGCGCAGGGATCCGCTTTCGAGCCAGAGGAGGCGCAAAGTCGCTTCGTCGATTGGTGGCGAAATGGAGCATACAGCCCGACAGGTGACTGTTTCGACATCGGGATTACGACCAGCCAAGCGCTTGGCCGGTTTGAAGCGACCGGCGATCCCATGTCGGGCTCAGCTGACCCTTATTCGGCGGGGAATGGTTCGCTCATGAGGCTGGCACCCGTCGCAATCTGGGGAATCCATGAGGATCCCTCAATTGTGGCTCGTGTCGCACGTCGGCAAAGCGCAACTACCCACGCGGCACCAGCCTGTCTGCAAGCCTGCGATGCTTACTCACTGATCCTTCGGGCAGCCATTCTCGGTGCTGATTTCGAGGCGGCATTGACCCAGGCTCATGGCGAGTATGGGCCTGTGATCGCGCCGATCATTGCTGGCAGTTGGCGCGGGAAGCAGCGCCACCAGATTTCCAGCAGCGGTTTTGTGGCGCATAGCCTTGAGGCAGCTCTCTGGTGCGTCGCAAACACAGACAATTTTGACCACGCCGTGCTCATGGCAACAAACCTGGGGGACGACGCCGACACAACTGCGGCCATCACAGGTCAGCTAGCCGGAGCTCTGTACGGAGCCTCGTCCATCCGGAAGTCATGGCTCGAAAAGCTGGCTTGGCGCGGGAAGATTGAGAATCTTGCTCGGGATTTGGCTTTCCCGCAAATGACGGTGCAGGCCTAGTGGTGATCGAGGGAGGCCAACGGCGAAAGGCCTGGGACATTCCTTTCGTGGCGGAGTAGGTCGTTAGGCTGCCTCCCAAACGCGATTGAGGATCTGCGCGGCCAGCGCGGCCTTGTCTTGAGGAAGGAACCTTCCGTAGTGCTTGGCGACTGTGTCGGCCGTGTCCTGAATAGCATAGCTAGCCTGCTCGTATGACCCTGTTTGTTTCAGGATATGCGTCGCCAAAATATCCCTCACGTTATGCGGACCGTGCGGCAGTAGGCCCTTGATGGCACCGCGATTGGTGTAGGGATTGTAGATCCCATAGCGCTGAATGATGAGACGCCATGCCTCGTAGAACGTATTCTGATCGTAAGCCGCATTCAGGCTTGTCGACTTCGCAGTCTTGACGAAGAACGTCCCGGGGTCTTCGGCGCCGCCAAGGAGGGCGGCCCGGTGTACATTCAGATAGGCATCAATCTGAAGGTACAGCCCGAGAAGATCAGGCAGGATCAGCCTGAAAGGCATCTTCCCAAAGAACGACGAGTGCGCGTTCTTGAAGGCAGACGCCGGAATGAAAACCTCCCAACCCTTGTCACGGTCACTCCAGCGAAGTTCGCCGCGCTTGCGGGATGCGAGGTTGCGCTCTGAGGTCGGCGGCGTACCGCGAGGGCAAACAAGCAATTCTCGTAGGTTCTTCTGCCTGAGGCCCAAGTGGAGCCCAAAACGCAAAATCAGAAAAGAGCGCACTGATTCCGCCGCCGTTCGCGGATATCGCTTTGGATCGGGCATCAACCGCATGATCTCCTCGGTGATCAAGCGATAGGTGCCAACCGGACTATCAGACTCCAGGACGACCATGATCGGCTCAAACGGGTCTCGGTGAACTCTGGCGACCCGCTGGATCTCTTTGACCCTGGCTGTTCCGTAACGATAAAATTGGTCGCAGGCTCCGTCCCAATCCACGCGTGAAGCGGTTATTTCATCCTCAGACACCAGGCCGGGGATTGGCTTGAGCTCATCGCCTAATGCAGGACTCTGACGCAGCCACCCGGTTTCCGCGCGTGCCAAAGACAGGCCCAGCTGGAGCATGTTGACTTCCCAGGAGGTGTAGCATCCACGCCGGGCCTCACGCCATTGGATGTACCAATCCCACACTGCCGGGAAGATGAGCATGCCCATTGTTAGGTGTTTTGATGGAACACCAAAGCCCCGAACCTTGCTGTGAGGGGAGGCGGCAAGAGCCCCGAAAAGCAGGCCTAGATGCTCGATTTTCTGCGAAGAGGTGTACTCGTTCCAAACGCCGTTGCGCTGATACCCGATGTCCGTCAGCGTCGAGGTCTTGAAGCGAATAAGCTCAGCGACCTCAGCGGCAAGGGCCGGAGGCGCATCAATGTTGGCGTCCAGCAAATCGAGCTCAACGTCGTCCAAGAACCGCTCGTCATCTCGATCATCATCCCGCGCCTGTTTCAGCGGCTTTCGGCCGGTTAGGCTCGGGAAGCGGACTGCAAAGCGGTTCCTTGATGCCTCTGCCTGGTAGCGGCGATAGTCCGTTGATCCGGAAATGATGACAGTTCGGACCCAATCGAGGATATCTCGTCTCTCGGCTGCAGGGCGACTGTCGAAGTCATCGGGCAAATGCCAAGCTAGTCGCCGCCGCTCAGCATCAGAAATGCCCTTGAGCCTTCGATGTCCGGACGGAGCACGGCACTGATTCGGGAGCTTCGATTTGAAGTAGCCTTCTGGAAGCCGGTACCGCCGCTCAATCTGCTGAAGGATGGCCAGGCTGGCTACGGCGCGCGGAAACTTCTTACCACCTGCCCACTGCAGAAGCGTGGATCGCTCGATGATGTCGCCCTGATGGGTCAGTGCACGATGCAAGCCACAGATCGTCTCGCCATGCCGCCGTACCTGCAAGGTCAGCGCATCCTCGAAAGTTGGCGGATCGAGCCAGTTCGATGTGATTGGGTCAGGGAACGCGACAATCGGCTTCGGCTTTCGGCCCCGCTTTGGCGTAGCATCAGACATCATGGGAGATCCAAAGCCAGATAAGCTTTGGACGAAAGGCATTTAGTGAGCATGGTTTCGCTTGAGGTTTAGAACGCCGTTAAAGGGGGGCGCCGCCTACAACAAATTGCTCAGATAGCTAGGTCCCGCCAAAAACTTATGGAGCAAATCTCAATGGCCAGCGGTAACTGTAGGTGGCGAACTCTCATAAGCTCTTGTTTATCTGTCAAACGATGTCAATGAAATGGGGGGAGTAGCGCTTATGGGCGTGACCATTCTAACGGGGGATAAACGGACGAAGGAGGCAAAGCACTGGCCAACTTGGCTCAGTAAGGTGCCTGAGGTTCGTCGGCGCTTCCATACGTGGTCTGACGATTTCGACCCATTCCACTACAATGAAACATCGAGTGTTGCGGCTTTGGCGAACGCTGCGACACTTGCTGGGTTTGTTGCGCAAACAGAATATGTTTTGGAGTATCCATCCGGTGAAGGCCGCATGATGCTGGCCGGCGCGTAGCCGGGTTTAGGCGGCGATTGCGTCGGGGAGCGGCGCCCAGTTCCAAGGCAGCAACTGATCGAGCCGGGTGGCGGGGTGGTCCGCAATGCGGGCGAAGACATCGGCGAGCCAAGCCTGCGGATCGACATCGTTGAGCTTCGCGGTCTGGATCAGGGTGTAGATGATGGCGGCACGCTGGCCGCCGCGATCAGATCCGCAGAACAGCCATGCCTTGCGACCGAGCGGGATGCAGCGAAGGGCGCGTTCGGCAGCGTTGTTCGTCAAGCAGATGCGCCCATTGTCGAGGAACCGGGTGAACGCATCCCAGCGCTTCAGCATGTAGAGGCAGGCCTTGGTCAGATCATGGCCGCGCGACAGCTTGGCGACCTGCTCGGTGAGCCAAGCGTGCAGGTCGGCCATCAGCTGCGCGCTGAGTTCCTGGCGGGTGGCAAGCCGCTCGGCGGGGCTCTTGCCGTTGATGCCGCGCTCGATGTCGAACAGGGCATCGAGACGTTGCACGGCTTCCAGCGCGATCGGATAGACCATGCTGCTGCGCTGGCCGCGGCTCTTCTTGCGGGCCGAGCTGACGACATCGGCGAGCTCGAAGAACTTGCGCCTGGCATGGGCAAAGCAGCCCGCCTCGAGCACGGGACCGGGGTTGCGTCCTTCGCGGTAGAGCTCGTTGTAGCCGCTATAGGCATCGGCCTGCAGGATGCCGGACCATGGCGCGAGATGAGCTTGCGGGTGCTCGCCGCGCCGGTCGCGCGAGTAGTGGAACAGAGCGGCGGGTGGATCGGCCCCAGCAAAGGGGCGATCATCGCGGACGTAGACCCATAATCGGGCCGTATCGGTCTTGCCTCTGGCCATGACCGGCACCGTCGTATCGTCGCCGTGGATACGGGTTGCGGCGAGAACGTGCGCCTCGATGAGCTTGTAGATCGGCATCAGCGCGTGCGCCGCAGCGCCAACCTGATCGGCAAGGGTCGAGAGGCTGAGCGGCACGCCTTCGCGGGCGAACCGCTCGGCCTGACGGTTGAGGGGCTGATGCTGCCCATACTTCTCGAACAGGAGCATGGCGAGGAAGCTGGGGCCCGCCCACCCGCGCGGAACCACGTGGAACGGTGCCGGCGCCTGCGCGATCTTCTCGCAGTCCCGGCACGCAAACTTCTCGCGCACCGTCTGGATCACCTTCCACGAGCGCGGGATCACCTCGAGCGTCTCGGTGACGTCCTCGCCAAGCTTGGAGAGCCGACCGCCGCCGCAGGCCGGGCAGGAACAGGGCGCAGGCACCACGACACGCTCGCGCGGCAGGTGCTCGGGGAACGGCTTCCTTGCGGGCCGCTTGCGCTCGAAGGCGGTGACCGTGGTGGTCTTAGCCGCCGCCGCCTCGGCGATCAGGTCGTCTTCGGCCGCGTCAGCCTCGAGCTCTTCGAGTTGCAGCTCCATCTGGTCGAGCAGGCGGCGGCTACGCTCGGCGCTGGGGCCATACTGCTCGCGCTTCAACTTGGCGATCTGCAGCTTGAGGTGCGCGATCAGCGCCTCGATGGCGCTCTCGCGGGCATGGGCGTTGGCGAGCTTGGCCTCTGCTTCGTCAGCCTTCTGGAGCGCGGAAACCAGCAGCGCCTTGAGCGCTTCGACATCGTCCGGAAGGGGCGAAATGACGGCTTCCATGGAGGAGAGTGAATCATCATCCACCCTCTGCTGCAAGGCCAAAATGCCCGCATCTGCCGGTTATCCTGCGCTCTGCGGCCGCCACGTATACTGCGGGTTGCGCCAGTCGATCCCCTCCAGCAGGCAGGCCAGCTGCGAGGGGGTCAGCGACACCGTTCCCTCACTCGCTGCAGGCCATATGAACCGCCCCTTCTCGAGCCGCTTGGCGTAAAGCGACATGCCGATCCCGTCGTGCCAGATGATCTTGACCAGCGAGCCTGCGCGGCCGCGGAATACGAACAGATCGCCGCAATGCGGATTACGCTTGAGCCCTTGCTGGACCAGCAGCGCCAGGCCCTGCATGCCCTTCCTCATATCCGTGTGGCCGAGCGCGATCCACACACGGGCGCCGGGAGGGATCACCGCAGCGCCTTCAGGGCAGCCGCAACCAGCGCTGGCGACGCCGCGGGATAAATGCTCAGCCGCTTCCCGCGTGGCAGGTCGATGATCATCGCGGGGTGCTCGGCAGCGCTGACTGCCACCGCATCCTCGTCCAGCACAGCTTCGGCAAACACCGGCGCTGGCAACGCCTCGGCCGCGCTGGCCTCCTGCGCCGCATCTGCCTCGCGCAGCTTGCGCCGCCACGTGTAGATCAGCGCCGATGAAATATCGTGCCGTCGGCACACCTCGGCAACGCAGGCGCTCGGCGCGAAAGCCTCGGACAGGATCCGCAGCCGCTCTTCCTCGCTCCACCGTCGGCGCCGCTCTGGCCCCGAAAACACCGTCACCTGACCCATCGACCACTCCTAAGCGCGCTCACAAGAGCACGCTAAAGAGCGCTCAATACCTACCCAGACAAGGCGGCCCCCGCCGGATGGATACGTTTTGGATAAGAGACACACGACAAGAGGACGTGCGTGGCGGCGTGGTCGAGGCGATTTATGGCTGGCGGACAATCAAAGCGGTTGTTGTTGGGTTTTCGAAGCAAAGCAGCATTTCGCAGCTACCCAGATACGAGCCTCCACCTTCGATCAGCATCTCCAACGAGCTTGTCGCGATGCGAAAGGCATTGATCGCGATGAGGCGGATCAACGTGTCGGTTGTCTCATCGTTGCCCCGCGAAGTGATGCAAGGCTTGACGACCTAAATCCACGGATGGACGAAATAGCTATGAGATCAGACTTCGCCTTCCGGATCGATGGTGCTCTGGGACCTATTTGGCTTGCCTTTGATATTGTCGGCTAATCACGATAGCGATCTCACCAGGTATTAAGTCGCTATGAGCTCCATTATGATTGACTTATTTGAGCCACGGATGGTCGAAACGAAGCTGCATAAGAGCTTCCAAGACATCAGGCGGGACTCAGCCGATGCCCCGGTTCAGTCGGTGACGGCGTTGCAAACACTTTAAATCTGCTTCGCTCGCGGACCTGATCGATATTGAATTCGTACTGAGCGACGAGCGCATTTCGATATCGCAATGGATCGCAAACGATGGTCAGTTCTGCCGATTCACGGTTTCCCGCATCAAAGTGAATTCGATACACGAAGAAGCAATTGCCCCGGGTCTCTGCCGCTCGCGTCTCGTTGTCAGAGAATTGGATGACTCCGGATTTGGTCTCGATGAAGCGAGCGACGAGGTCGGTTCGCTTCGGATCCGCCTTAAAGGTTTCGAGGTCAGCCTTGCTCGTGAAGCTGAGGCAGTCGCAACCAAAGGCGTCCTTTCCTTGAAGAAAGGCAACGTCGAGCGGAAACCGGCCCTGTTCGATCTCGAACAGTCGCGTCCAGGCCTCCGCGTCGGCGGCGCGAAACGGGTCTGCTTGGGGTGCTGCGCCGACCGGGCCTGTCGATGTCGTGATCCTCAAACCGATGACCGAATCGCCGACTGGCGCCCCCGGTCCGGTGCCCGATGGCGCGGGGGTTCCCAACAGCGTCGACGTGACTGACATCGGGACAACGGGCTTGGATGGAGGCTGCGACGGCGGCGCGGTAATGAGCGGCGCCATGTCGCTGGCTACCCCGGCATGAGTGGTGCCGTCACTGCTTTCCGCTGATTTGCCGGCGTCCTTGGGGCCGCGGGCCAAAGTGGTGGGATCGACCTTTGAAGGCTCGTAGCGCTCGTCAGGCTCGCTCACGTCGGCTAGCGATTGGGTCAGCTCCTCCTCAGAGAAATTCGGTAGCATTCGCGCAAGAAGTGTCCGACGCACACTGCCGTCGCGGGCCGACAGCAGCTTCGCGAAGTCGCCGCCGCTCTGAAGCTCGAAGAGCTCCGCAATGCCGTCAGCAATCGCCTCGTGCGCCAGGAGCCCAGCCGAGTTCATGTCCCTCGAAGCGTCGATAGCGACGATCAGATCATTGCCCTGCAGGATATGCGTCCAGGGCTCGAGTGGCCCCGAGATTTGTTGATCGCCGATTGTGATGCGGATCTCGGCCGCGCGCACGATCTTGAGTGTCAGCCGATCGAACCGTTTGAGCCGTGCGGAGACGTTGGAATCGAGCAGCCTCAGCGCCCTGATGTAAGGGCGCGCACTTTGGAGATCCGAGCGAAGTGAGGCAGCCGCGAGACTCGTTTCCTCGGTGAACTGGGTCAACTCGAGCTCGAAGTTCTGCTTGCTGAGTGCCGCCACGCCAAATCTGTCGCGGACATTCGTCGCGCTGCGTCGAGGCGGCAGGCCGATCAGTCCCAGATGCTCGCGGGCCGCCTGTGGGAAGCCACTCTGGTCAGCATAGAGCGCGTCGCTTGGTCGCACCCACTGGGTCGCGGTGCCTTTGTAGACCTGGATTTTGCCTTGGCTCAGGAAGTTCGCGCGCTCGACCGGCGCCTTGCCGATGTCGAAGGGCTCAAGCTCGAGGATCTGCTGATAGAGCCGCTTCACCACATCATCGGCGATTGGCCGCCCGGATAGCGACGTCAGCAAGTCGTAAACGTCCGCCTCCGATAGGTCGGAAAGCTCGTGGGGGACGGACGCGTTGGCAAGGCCACGTCGCCAGAGCAGCTGAGATAGCCCGTATTCGGCCTCGCTCCCGGCTGCAGCGGTTCGAGGCACATTGAAGAGGTCGGTGAGCCGTCCAGGTTGGGCCATGCAATCAGCTGGCGCATGATGCGCGCTGTCGGCGCAGGCGAGCCATGGTGTGGTGCGGATCTGGTGGCGCACGAGGTCGGGCAGCGCTCCCTCGTATCGACGCATTGCGGATTTGCCGTCGTACCGGCCCCTAGCTGCGACTGCAAATCGATGGGGCTCTGCCAAATCGAAGCGCGGATCGCGGGCGAGCCACGCGAGGATTGCGTCGCTTTCAGCAGTCTCAAGAATTTGGTCGAGGCCAGCGAGCGTCGAGGCATTGGCCTCCAGATTGTACCCCCATTTGAGACTCTGCCGGAGGGCCTTTTGGACGACACGGCCGTCGGTGAACTCGACTTCGTTGGGCATCGACGCCGTGAGTACATGCTGGAACCGCTCCGGGACCGGGATAGTGATCTCCCTCGGCCACCGGTTCACGCCAAGCCATTCGAAGAACGTGCTCGCGTCGCCGGCCTCGGTATCGACGCCATTTTCAAGAGGATCGGCAATCAAATAGGCTGACGCCGATCGGTAGAGCGCGGCATTGATCCGGCCGACCTCGCCGAAACTTGCAGACAGATGGACCTCGCGCGCATCCCGCCAGCTCCCGTCGGCACAGAGCACCTTGAAGTTGGCCGGTGGCGCGCGATTGTCGGGTTGGCGCAGATATAGCGCGTAAACGGTACCCAGGAGTTCGCGCTGGATGACATTGGGATCGCGACGTTTGCTGGCGAGCGCCTGGTTAGCCTGGCTACGCAGCGCTAAGATGATACTCTGGTTGCTGAACTCGCTGACGCCGAAATGATCGAGGCGTTTGAGACGATCTCGGAATGTCTGGCCATCGAGCCCAGCGACGACCTTCGACCAAAGCGTAGGATCGATGAACCTTGCCCGCGCCCAGTCCGGGAGCACCGGCAGATGATCGCCTGACGCTGGTGGCGGGAATGGCGTGTTGGTGTTCCGCATGGGGCGACCGCCCTGATCAATGAACAGCCCACGATCGTGAAACCTCGTATCGAATGTCCGCGCCACGCCGATGATCGCGCGAGCCCGTTCGTCGATGGTAAGGTCGGCCTTCTTTAATTCCTTCACGATCGTGTCGGGAGCGAGCTGCTCGACACCAAGCCGTGCGAGCACGTCCCGCTCTGCATTGTCGTCGAGTTTCGCGAGATCCTTGAACAATCGCGTGGGCAGATAGGATTGGTAACCGGGCGGTCCGATCCGGGCTTCCGCCGGTTTGATGCGGCGCCCGCGGATCGCCGGCACGATTCGTCTGCTCCAGGCGCTCGCGTATACGGCCTCCTCGAAATTGGCGAGCGACTCGGGAAAATCGCCGCTCCTAGCGAGAAAGCCCAGAACGTTCGCTTTCTGGTCGCGAGCAACCGTCTCTAGCGCCTCCGTGTAGAGATCGGCGAGCATTCGCAGCACGCCAGCGTTCAATTCCGACCCGGTCTTGAGCGATTTGCGGTTGGAATCGAGTTCTAGGGTTGCGTGAAGCAATGCCGGAAATGGCAACGCGATGCTGGTCGGAAAGTAGCTGTGCAGATAACCGGTGGCATTAACCTCGTCGGTGCGCAGCGCAACAGCAGCCTCATAGGGGACGGCCTTTTGCCCTGCCTTCGGTGCGAGCTCACCCGTCCGGCGGTAACAGAGCCAATGCTGCTCGGAGCTTACACCGTCGATCGTCACCTCAAGGAGCTCGGCGTTGCGACCAAGCTTCCGGCTTTCCCACACGACCTCCGGCTGCCCTTCAATCCGAAGCGTAATCGACCTCAGCGTTTCGACGAAGAGCAGGAACGTCGGCTTGAACTCGGCAGCCTGCGCAGTAGCGCGATCGAACGCGCGTGGTTCGTCAAACGGCGCCGCAACAACGGTGTCGAAGCCTTCCGCACGAACCGACCGCGCACGGTGTAGAAGCGACCTCGCTTGCGCATCGCCGACCCGTTCGATTTCCTCGCCCATTGCGGGGAATGCCAGCGAGGGAATGGGGCGCTCATCTTCCAGCGCGACAATCCTGCGGACGCCGGGTGTGCTGTCGACCAGGTCCGCGATGATCCCGGCCGCATGTTCCGCCGAAAATCCCATCTCAAGCGCGCCGCTCGATATGATTGGCTCGTGGGACCAGTTCAGTAGCGCGCGGAAGCCCAGCCCCTTCGCGCCTATGAGCTTGCGCTTCCGCGACGGCTTGTCGCTCGTATGCGCGGTCATCAGCGACTCGACACCACTCGACCGGAACGGCTCGCCGCTGTTGGCGACGAGGAGGCCATCGTGGGAGATCTCGATTAACACCCGCCCCTCGCCGCCAGCTTCGGCGGCAGCGTCGGCCGCATTCTGGACCATCTCCAACAGCTCTCGGCCCGCATAATCGTCGGCGATCTGCCTTTCGCTGCGAACTTGGCCCAGCAGCAGCCGAGGCTTGGTCCGATAGACCGAGAGCGTCGAAGCGACTTCGCTCTCGATAAAACGCTGCCACTCCAGCGCGGTGCTCGGTTCCTCGTCGACGGAAAGCTCCGGTGTGTCGATGTCACAGTCAATTGTTCGGGTCGCTACCATGGGCACATGGCTTAACTGCATGGGCGGCAATCGCAATCGTCGATCAGATCAGATCGGAAGTCAGCGTCGTGCAATCCGGGCGACTCCGTTAAAGATGCTCACCAAACTGGGATCACCTCTAGTCCGACTTACAAAGCGGATTGTCAGCAATTGGAGGAGCGTAGCCCGGCGAGGCAACGGCGACAATCGGGCGCGATGCCGCTGGTTTGCTTCGGTCGGCTTGATCGTCTGTTTCCTCCGGAACGGCACGTAGACCAATTCGTGTCTGTACGGCCGGATTTGGTCGAGAGTTGTCGATGTTGATTGCCTCATTAGACTGCTGCTTTCGGCGCTCAGCGCGCGGAACCCGCCCTTTATCAAACTGCCCCGAAGCTGCCGATCGTAGTTCGCGGGGCGAACGGCTGGTTTCAGCTAAGGTCAGCGCTAAGCGGCCACCCTCCGGCGCGTCACTCTTCTCAGCCTTGCCCGGCCAAGGCTCTGAGACGGGATAGGCCTATGCGACGCTGGCCATTCTTCGCCATCGCGCCCGCAGAAAGCCAAGCGATTTCGCCTGGACCATCGTAGACCACCTCCGCCTCGGCCGGCGAAACGATCCGCAGCACCACCAGCCGATCGCAGGTGTCGTACATCGAGATCGCCTTCCCCGCAGTCAGCTTTATCTGCACATCGCCATTTTCGTCATAGGCGTCGTGGCGCGGCTCGGACGGGGGATAGAGCTTGAGGCCCAGTGCTTCGGCAGCAATCACTTCACCAATCGAGCCGACGAGATGTCCGTCAGGGGTGAACGGCCGGCCGGGATACAAGTCAGAGAGCTCTTGCACCGCTTCATAGATCTTGGCGACAGGCTCAGGCAGTGGAATACGGCGGAACGGTTCGGTCGACACAAGTTGTACCTCCAAGGCGAGAATTCATAATAGACAAGGTCTGCAGCCCGGCCAACAGAGGCCACCCTTCACCCAGCTCAAGGGCGCGCGAGGCTCTGCCAATTCGGACTATCTTGTATCCGTAATGCGGCCTCGTACCCTCGCTCTTATTTAACCTGATGCGGTTATCGAGTGGGGAGGAGCCACACATGTGCCCCTAGCGACAGGCTTTCGGAATGGGAGGCGGCAGCCTTGGAAATGACAACCCTAACGCGAGGTCGACACTCGATCAGGGAGCCGATCCCAGAGATTTTTCAGGCCTCGGAGCTGCTCTCGCAAGCGGCTGATGCTCATCTCCAAGGTAACTTTGCCGAGGCCGAGACTTTGTTGATCCATGCTAATATGCCGGCGGTGTACGAGTGGGCCTGGGTTGATTGGCAGAAGCCAAGTCTAAATATCCGCATTCCCAGACCGGAAAACGACACAAAGAAGCTACCCAAAGACCAGCTCGACCCGACTAGGGCTCCAAAGGCAGCCACTAAGCGCAATGTGTTGGCCCGTGACGGATACCGCTGCCGCTACTGCGGCATTCCCGTGATCGATGCAGACATCAGGAAACTCTTGCACAGCCTATATCCCGTTGCAGTGCCGTGGGTGAGCAGCGTGCCCGAGAAGCAACATGCCGCCTTCTCATGTTTCTGGCTTCAGTACGATCATGTTGTGCCCCATAGCCATGGCGGGCGATCTGACGAAGACAATGTCGTCATTAGCTGCGCCCTCTGTAACTTTGGCAAGCTCGATTACACTGTGAGGCAACTCGACATTGCTGATCCGCGGACGAGGTCCCCTCAGCCTGTCGAATGGGATGGGCTTGAGCGGTTACGTGGCGCGCCGAGCGCCAGCTCGCGTTCTTAGCTAGCTATGAGCAGAGTATCGCAGCCCTCAGGGGAACGCGGGAGCCTCAAATGGATCCAGCGGGCCGTGAACGAAGCATGGCCATCGCTTAACGAGCCCATCCTCAAGGCGGTGGGCAAAGATCAGGCGATCGATTGGCGTTCGCCGCTCCATTCCGATGACTATGCGGAGTATCGCGACGGCGCCTTCCTTGAACGGCTCGGCCATGGCCATCTACGGCCACAACTCGCTGCCTACTGGCCGACTGGCGGTCCCCAATGGGACGCCCTTGGCGTGACATCAAGCGGGACGGTGCTCCTCGTCGAAGCCAAGGCGCATGTCGCGGAAATGTGCTCGCCTGGCTCAGGTGCGAGTGAAGCCTCGCTGAAGCTCATCAAACTCCGCCTCCACGAGACTGCCGAGGCCCTGCGCGCCAAGCGCGAGCGGGCAGACTGGCATGTTGTCTTCTATCAGCTCGCGAACCGCTTGGCACACCTGCACTGGTTTCGTGATCTAGGGGTCGACGCACGGCTGGTCTTGGTCAACTTTCTCAACGACAAAGAAATGGCGGGGCCTACCTCGGCGGCAGAGTGGATGGCGGCCTACCATGTCGCGCTTCACGCACTTGGCCTCAGTCCGCGGCATCGCTTGGCACATTATGTGATCGAGGTGTTCCCTGACGTAAGCAGTCACCTCGGCACATCAACAAGCGCGCTCCCAGACCCTGCGATTTACACCGGCAAGCCCGACGATTTGATCGAGAAGTGACAAAACGCTAGCCACGCACATCTACAGGTACCCCAAATGCTCGACGAAAATGAACGCGATTGTCTCAGCCAGTTAACCGAAAACGTAATGTGGGCATCAAGCGCATGGTGGCATGACGGCTTAACTGATGTGCTACGTGACTTGCAGACGAGAGGGTTTGTAGGCTGTCGGAACCGCGATGGTGAGGCTGCCGATCCGTTAGACATCGACGATGGTGCATATTGGTTTATTACTGACCTAGGGCGGGCAGCACTCAGCGCCCAGAGCTGAGCCAAGGACTTCGGAGCTCTGCAGGCACGCTATTCGTTAAGCTTGTCGACCAAAACGCTGAACCGAACTGCCGTTAGATTAACGAAAATGTGGGGGAGAGTGTGGGGGAGGCTTTGATCTGATCTCAACAACAGCTTTGATATCAGAGCGTTATTGGACTGGTTCGATTCAAGCCCTGTCCACCACCACCATTTTGCGGAAGATGTTGCTTTTAGGATATGTTTGTTATCCGCGTGTGGATTTTTCGCGGAGCTTTGTTTGCAGCGTTATTTAGCGATTGCGTCTATTTCTTGGCGCAGGCTGGTGATTAGCGGTGCAATTTTGGTCAATCTTTGTTCCTCTTCATCCAATATGGCGTGAAAGGATTGTTTTTTGAATGCGTTAACTTCTGCGGTGCTGAAGCTAATGCCGTCTGCTGCTGCTGAAATTACAATGTCGATCAACCGGTCGGCGCCATGCAGCCGCCCCCAAAGATAATCATTCTCGCGGTAAGCACGGCTGAAAAAAGCACCAAAATTGTTAAACTCAATGCCTTTTAAGGTTGCGCCCGCGCCGCCGGCCCGGATCGTGTTCGCATCGTCGGGTGAGATCCGGTCCACCTTAACCGGATCAAATTCGTCAAAACCTTCACCCTGCAGCAGCGGCAGCGTGGCGATATCATATAGCGGATATCCCAAATAGCCGAGCAGCATGTGGCGCTGTGTATCCGGGTCCAGCGCCGCGATTGCCGCGCATAGTTGCTGGTCGGCGGCGCGGTCGACGTTAATCAAATCGCGTTTGAGCGCTAGCATGTCGATAATTGCTGCTGGGTTGGAAATGCCATTTTGCACGGTATCGGCAAATTCCGGTCCCATCCAACCCGACGTTTCTCGCTCCAAATACAGCGCCAAGCAGTTATAGATGCAATCATGCATCGCCTCCAGATCGGGCTGGCTATTTGGCCCGTGCATGGGCCCGCCGCGTTGCTGCCCATCGAGCAATCGGCGGGCCAGAAAGCGCAAGCGGCGGATACGAAACCGGATGTCATGTTCCCGGAAAAATTGGATCGAACCGGCGGTTGCTCCGATCCTCTTGCTGCCCGAAAGTGCGTCGAGCCCGCGGCGGTGAACTTCGCCCCAGATGGCATCTCGCAGCTGCTGCAAATGTCCATAATTGCTTTCATTTGCCGCGCGCCACGCGGTCGCAATAATATCTTCGACAACGCCAACGATCTTTAATTGACCATAGGCAGGATAGCTGTATCCGGCGGCCGCTGCGGCTTTTTTATTCGCGGTCGCGCGCCATTTTTCTATCCTTTCGGGGGTCGGCTTTGACAGAAACCATGTTTTGCCGAGCATTTCTTCGATGCTCCGCTCGATATCTCCATGCAGGCTGTTGATCACGGTTTGCATCCGCAATATCCGTTCGGTTCGCCCCTGTATCTTGTCCAAACTGTCGCGAATGGGCTGTTCGCGCGGGATATTCGATGTTGCGCCGAAAATGACCGAAAACCAGCCCGGCGGTTTGGGGCGATCATCATTATCGATCCGCCGTTGAAGACGGACAACGGGGTAACCTGGTGTTGGATCGATATAAACGAAGCGGCGGTCAATCTCGCGCTTGGCTGGCCGGTTCCGCAGGGCGTCAATTGCCTGATTGAACGGCGCGTTGGCCAATATTGAACCGTCGATCAATATCGTATCTGCGGCGGTGCCCGCGTCATATTGCTGCGGTAAAATTCGTTTCAAAAACGCATCGCGCCCCGCCCAATCGACTTTGCGCGCTTTGACCACATCGTCCATCTCACGAACCGAAAATGGCGGGAAAGCGCCCGGAAAGCTGGCTGTAGAGCGCGCGGCGAGCACGAGCGCGGGAATTTCTGCCAGATAATTTGCCGGTCCTGTTTGACTGGAAAAGTTAAGTGTAATCCGGTGTTCGGTTTCGGTTACCTGCGGCGGGCTGTTGAGTCGCAGCATTTCGTCATGCCCGTCAAAATCGGTGACGGTCACAAATAAATCCAGCGGCTGATTTTTGGGCAAAAGGCTTGGCCCGTTATTCGTGTTTGCCATTGCATCAAAAGCGTCAAACAAAAGATGCGAGAATCCCGTGCCGCCAAAGGGCGGCCTGAACCAACGGGCCCGGACGAATTTCGACAATTTTGAGGCCACTTCATCGCGCGCTTCAACCGAAACCATCCGCTCAATAGCACCGCCCCTGCGCCGCAATATCGCCCAGGCAATTGGTATAGCCCAAAATTTTGTGAAGCGCGAAAATGGCCGTGCGTCGGGATCGATCAAAGTTTCCACATCGGCATTTTGCAGCCACAAATCGGTTAACGGCTCCAGCGATTGACCGGTTACAATTGCTTGCGATAGAAACACGGCGTTGATCCCGCCCGCGCTGGATCCGGCGATAATATCACTCAGCACGCGCAATTTAACCTTGCTGCGGCCTTCGATTGCCGCCAGCAATTGCAGGTAAATCTTTTCGCTACCCGATGTTTGGGTATTGCCATCTTGAAAATGACGGCTGGCACGAACCAGATGCCACACCTCGCGGGTTATGCCATGCATATATATGGCCAAGCTGACGCCGCCGTAACATATGAGGGCCAATCTGAGTTCTTTTTCCCGCATAGTAGCAACTATAGGGCAGGACTTATGTTAGGCAAGCGCGATGGCGAAGAATGGCGCAGATGGACAATATTTCCCGCATAATTTGGAGCCGAAAAGCGCCAACCAAGGCTCGATTATTTCCTACTTGTGTTCTTAGTATGTTCTGATAAAGCCTGATGCATGGCACGAACGAAACGGCGATATATTTGTCAAGCTTGCGGAACGGAATCAACGCGCTGGCAAGGACAGTGCGCCGATTGCGGGGAATGGAACACGCTTGCGGAAGAGGCGGGGGCGAGCGTATTTGAGATGAAACATCATCTGCGTAGCGGCGGCCGCGATGTTATCCTAAGCGGTTTGAATAGCGATGTAAAATTGCCCGAACGGTTGTCAACAGGTATCGCAGAATTTGACCGGGCGCTGGGCGGGGGGCTGGTTGCGGGTTCGGCAACATTGCTGGGCGGTGATCCGGGTATTGGCAAATCAACCTTATTGTTGCAAGCGGCGGCCAATTTGGCGCGGCCCAACGCTGTTCGTCCTGGATTACCGGTGGTATATATTTCGGGGGAGGAGGCGACCGATCAGGTGCGTTTGCGCGCCCGGCGGTTGGGATTGGGCGATGCGCCGGTGCAGCTTGCGGCGGCAACCTCGGTGCGCGATATATTGACCACGCTGGGTCAAGGCGCGCCGCCGGCATTGTTGGTCATTGATTCCATTCAAACAATGCATAGCGATTTGATCGAAGGCGCGCCGGGTACCGTTAGTCAGGTCCGGGCTTCGGCGCAGGAATTGATCCGCTTTGCCAAAGATCGCGGCAGCGCCCTGATGCTCGTCGGTCATGTCACCAAAGACGGCAGCATTGCGGGGCCGCGTGTGCTTGAACATATGGTCGATACCGTGCTGGCTTTCGAAGGGGAGCGTAGCCACCAATATCGCATATTGCGCGCGAATAAAAACCGGTTTGGCGGCACCGATGAAATTGGCGTATTTGCTATGGCGCAGGAGGGTTTGGCTGAAGTGAGCAACCCCAGCGCCTTGTTCCTAACCAACCGCGCGGAACAGGTTACCGGTGCGGCCGTGTTTCCCGCGCTCGAAGGGACACGTCCGGTTCTGGTTGAAATTCAGGCGCTGACCGTGCGTTTATCGAGCGGGGCCACACCCCGGCGCGCCGTGGTCGGGTGGGATTCGGGCCGGCTTGCGATGATCCTGGCGGTGCTCGAATCGCGCTGCGGTTTGAGCTTTTTAACCGCGGAGGTCTATCTCAATATCGCCGGTGGTTACCGGATTTCCGATCCAGCGGCGGATCTTGCGGTTGCCGCCGCGCTGGTATCGGCTTTGACGGAAAAACCGCTGCCGCCCGATGCGATATTATTTGGCGAGGTGGCCTTGTCGGGCGAAATTAGGTCGGTGGCGCACGGCGGGCTGCGGATGAAGGAAGCGGCGAAGCTGGGCTTTACGCAGGCGCTGGCTCCGCCTTCGGTTGATGCGCAAAAGGGAATTTCGGTGCAGGCGTTTCGAACGCTGGCCAATCTCGTTGACCATATGCTTGGACGGCGTTAGCTAAGCGGCATGACGGCATTGGACATTATCGTATTATTCCTGATCGGCGCAGGAGCGGTTTTTGGTTTCCTGCGCGGATTTGTGCAGGAGGCTTTGTCGCTGATTGCATGGCTGTTGGTTATTGCGGCGGTGCGGTTGCTTCATGGGCCCGTGACCGGCTGGTTGACCGATCCGGTGGGGACCGAAGCGGGCGCTGCGGTGCTCGCATTTCTGGCGATTGTTGTGGTTACTTATGCGGTGGGAAAGGCAATCGCCAAAGTTATAGGGGCAAAATCGCGCAAGTCGGTGCTAGGGCCGGTTGACCGGGTGCTTGGTTTTGGTTTTGGCGTGATCAAGGGTTTGATCGGCGCGACATTGCTGTTTCTATTGTTCGTGATGGGATATGAGACTATTTTTGGCGCAGAAGAGGAGCGCCCCGATTGGATGATGGGATCGCGCACTTACCCGCTGCTCAATGCGAGCGGGGAAGCCATGTCCGCCTTTATCCAAGAACGGGGGGACGCGCCGGACGATGCGGAAGGCGAAGACAGCTCCGACGCGGCCCAATGAGCGCGAGGCTATTATACAATCGCGATATTTTGCGGCTGGCCGCGATGTTAATCCCGGATGAACATCTTGCCGGGTCAAGCGCAAGCGCCGAAGCCCGGTCCCCGACCTGTGGTAGCCGCATTGCCGTGGATATATTGTTGGATGATAATGACACGATCGCCGATCTGGCTTTCCGCGCGCATGCCTGCGCCTTGGGGCAGGCGTCTACCGCCATTGTCCGTGCCCATGCCAAAGGTCATGACCGCGCGTCGATAATGGCGATGCGGGGCATCCTATCGGCGCGGCTGCGGGGCGCAAATGAGACCGGACAAGGCTGGCCGCAGCTCGAATTGTTAACCACAGCCCGCGATTTCCCCGCGCGGCATGCGGCGATATTGCTGCCATTTGACGCATTGCTGCTGGCTTTTGAGGCGGCGGGTTGATGGCGGATCAAGGCGCGCATTTGGCAAGTGATTTTCTGTTCAACGGCTTTATCTTGCTAGGTGCGGCGCTGGTCGCGGTGCTGCTGTTTCGGCGGCTGGGGCTGGGAGCGGTGCTCGGCTATTTGGTGGCGGGGATAATCATCGGACCTGACGGCTTTGCTTTGGTTGGTGATGCCGCGACGATCTTAAGCTTTTCGGAAATTGGTATTATTTTGTTGCTTTTTCTGGTCGGGCTGGAGCTATCGCCCAAACGGTTGTGGCGGATGCGAAAGGAGATATTCCTGCTGGGGCCGTTGCAGGTTCTGCTGTGCGGATTGGCGATGTTTGCGGTGATCAGCATCATGCCGTTCAGCTGGCAAGCGGCGCTGGTTTTGGGGCTGCCGCTGGCGCTGTCCTCGACCGCGCAGACGTTGCCGTTGCTGCAATCGCGCGGCCGCCTGAAAACCGATTATGGCGAAAAAAGCTTTGCGATTTTGTTGTTTCAGGATTTGTCGATCGTGCCATTGTTAACCGTGGTTGCCGCGCTGTCGCGGGTGCCGCCGGTGCAAGGTGAGCCAAGCGGCTATATTTTGATTGTCTATGCATTGCTGGCGGTGGCGGCTCTGGTGCTGGCAGGGCGGTATATATTGACCCCGCTGCTGCGGTTGATTGGTAAAGTGTCGGAACGCGAATTATTCATTGTGGCGGGGTTATTTACCGTTTGCGCCAGCGCGGCTTTAATGGAGTTTTTGGGGCTGTCCGCTGCGCTCGGCGCGTTTGTCGCAGGCGTCATGCTCGCCGAATCGCCTTACCGACATGAATTGGAATCGGATATTGACCCGTTTCGTTCGATCCTGCTCGGGTTGTTTTTCCTCGCTGTTGGCATGTTGCTGGATTTGGATGTTATCATTGCAGACCCATTTTTGGTGGTTGGTTTGGCGAGCGCTTTGGTGCTGATCAAAATTGCGATTATTTTTGGTTTGGGCCGTGTATTTGGGCTGAATAGCCTGTCGGCGCTGGTGATGGCGCTATTGTTGAGCCAGGGCGGGGAGTTTGGTTTCGTACTGTTTGCCGCGGCGCAGCAGGCAATTTTGATCGAGCCTGCGGCCTCCAGCTTGTTTGGCGCGGTCGTCACTTTGTCGATGGCGACGACGCCCTTTTTGATGATTTTGGCCAATCGCTTGCTGGCCGCGCGAAAGGCCAAAGACGTCGCGTTGGACGATCCCGAAATGGCGGAGCAAGCGGCGGTTATCATTGTCGGACATGGCCGATTTGGTCAGGTTGTTTCGCAAATTATGCAAGCCGCAGGACGCAGTGTGACGTTGATCGATATCAAGCCCGAGCAGATTGATTTGAGCGGCGAATTTGGCCGGAAAGTTTTTTACGGCGATGGAACACGGATTGATTTGCTCCGCCGGGCGGGCGCGGAGCAGGCTTGCGCGATATTTTTCTGTATGGATGGCCGGGATGTAACGTCGGATAATTTGACCCCAATTGCCGAAACATTCCCGCAAGCCAAGCTTTTTGTCCGGACATTTGACCGCGCGCATACGTTACAGATTATTCCGTCGGAAAATCTATCAACTTTTCGGGAAGTATTTGAATCATCTATCGAAATGGCGCGCTTTGCCTTGACCGCGCTCAATGAAAAAAGGGAGTATATAGATGCGGTCACCGCCGAATTTCGAAACCGGGATTTGATGCGACTGTCCGTGCAACGCGAAAGCGGCAATATGCGCGCGGGCATGCGACATAGTTTTGGCGCAGAAGATTCGGACGATTTTGAATTTAGGGGATAGCGATCAAAATCGCTATTTCTGCGCCTCGCTATCAAGGAAGCGGGCGATATCGCCCAAATCAACCTCATTACTCAAAAAAGTCTGTCCGATTCCTTTTACCAATAAGAAGGGCAGGGTGCCGCCGCTGACCTTTTTGTCGTGCATCATATGCGCAGTTAATTCCGCTCCGCTGGCTACCGCGCCCGCCTCGCGCAAATTGGTGGGCAATTTTGCCGCCGTTAAAAGTGCGGTGACCCGCGCTGCATCGACTTCGTTACAAAGCCCTAAGCGCACCGAATATCGAAAGGCCAGCGCCATGCCCGCCGCAACCGCTTCGCCATGTAATAGCCGGTCCGAAAACCCGGTCTGTGCTTCGAGCGCATGGCCAAAGGTATGACCGAGGTTAAGCAGCGCGCGAACGCCGCTCAATTCGGTTTCATCGGCGGCGACAATGCGCGCCTTGGCCCGAACGCTGTGGAGGATGATCTCTTCGCGAATTTCGGTGTCTCCGGCAAAGAATCGCTCCACATGCGTCTCGCAAAATTCGAAAAATTCGGGACTATCGATCAGGCCATATTTGACGACTTCGGCAAAACCGGCGGCCAGTTCTCGGCCCGGTAAACTGCCAAGCACATCGGGATCGATCAACACCAATGCCGGTTGATGAAATGCGCCGATCAGGTTTTTTCCAGCCTTGCTGTTGATCGCCGTTTTGCCGCCGACGCTGCTGTCCACTTGCGCCAGTAATGTCGTCGGTATTTGGACGAAGTTGCAGCCACGCTTGACGATATGCGCGGCAAAACCGGTAATATCGCCCACCACGCCGCCGCCCAGTGCGATCAGATAATCGCTGCGTTCGGCATGATGGTGCAATAACCAATCGGTTAAGGCCTCCAATTGGCTCCAGCATTTTGCTGCTTCGCCGCTGGGTAGAATAAATGTCTCTGCGGTTAAACCTGCTTTGGCTATTGCGCTTTCGAATCTAGGCAAAATATGGCGTTCCACCTGGCTGTCGGTGATCACCAGTAAGCGGTTTCCCCTTGCATAATCTTTCAGCAAAGCGTCCGCGCGGTTAAGCAAGCCTGCACCGATGTGAATATCATACGCGCGTTCCGCGAGCGCGACAGTGACCAATTTTTCGGGGTTTATCGTCATGCGGCGAGCGCTTTCATGATTGCATCCACCGTATGCGAATGCGGCGAAGCATTGCTGCGGATATGGAGGTCTGCCTCCGCATAAAGGGGGCCTCGCACGCGGTTAAGCTCGGCAAGCACGGTTTTGGGATCTTTGCCTTTCAGCAAAGGGCGCGTATTCCGGCGGGCCACCCGGCCCACCAATATATTGATATCGGCGTCCAGCCAGATGGACAGCGCTTTGGCTTTAATCAACGCGCGGGTCTCCTCATTTACAAAGGCACCGCCGCCCGTGGCGATAACTTTCGCTGGGCCGTCGATAAGCCGCGCGATGACCCTCCGTTCACCATCGCGAAAATAGGTTTCGTCAAATTGTTCAAATATTTCGGCGATGGTCATGCCGGCCGCCGCTTCAATTTCATCATCGGCATCGACAAATGGCATGCGCAATCGTTCCGCCAGCCTGCGGCCCACGCTGCTCTTGCCAACGCCCATCAAACCTACCAGAATAATCGACCGGTCGGTGGGAATAATATCGGGGAGCGGTGCAGCGGACATGTGGGCCTTTATAGAGTGAAGGATTGCGAGCGACCCTATATATCGGCTAGGTCTTGCCGGAAAGCAATTTGCTTGGTTAGAGATTCGTAATGAAAAAACATAGAAATAGGCCGCTTGCTGGATGGATATTGCTGCTGCTGCTGGCGGTAATATTGATCGGCGGATTGTTTGGCTTGGAATATCTGGGTAGCGAGAAAAAGCAGCGGTTGATTGATCAACCGGTCGTTAAACCCATTAGTGACGAAGCGGCAGGATAGCGTGTTGAACCGCATTTCTGCCCGAATGAAGTTTTTTTTGGTGGGCGTTGCGGCGGCAGCGGCGGCTTTGCCGGCGATCGGTCAAGACGCTCCTGAATCGCTCCTCCCGCCCGGTTTTGGCGATCCGCAACCAAGCGCGCCGCCACCGCAAACCCCGGCCAATGCTGGTCCTGCGGCTCAAAGGTCATCAGAGGCTCCTGTTGCAGCGGGTTCAACCGATACTGATGATGCAGCGAATGATGAAGCGGAAGAAGGCGAAACCATCATCACATTCGATGTGCCGCCTGCGGGCCGCCGATCGCTAAGCCAGGTGGGGGTCATTCCAGCGGCGGCGGGCGGTTTTCCCGATGATGCCTTTGGCGCTGCGGATGGCGCTTATCTTCGAACGGTGCTGCGATTAACCAAAGGGCCGTTGGTCTCACGCTGGGGCACGATATTAACGCGGCGGTTTTTGGCAAGCCGAACCATTACGCCGGTTGGCCTTGGCGGCGCGGATTGGGCGGCAGAGCGTGCTTGGCTGTTGCTTCGTATGGGTGATGCCATGGTGGCCCGGCAATTGGTACAACAGGTGGATGCCGATAATTATTCACCGCGTCTCTATGAAGTTTCGATGCCGGTATTTTTGGCCAATGCCGATTTAAGCGCAATGTGCCCGCTTGCCCCGAAAGCGGCCGATCAAGTGAAAGACCCGGCTTGGAAAATGGCGCGGCCGATTTGTTCGTCGCTTGCCGGAGAACAAGGGACGGCAACGAGCCAGCTTAGTCAGGCGCGAAACCGGCGGTGGGTGACCGGTATCGATTATCTTTTGTCTGAAAAAGCGGTTGGTGCGGGTATCAACGGCCGCCGTTCGGTGAAAATTGAATGGAATAATGTTTCGGGATTTAACGCTTGGCGGTTTGGTTTGGCCTATGCGACCGGGCTTGAACCGCCGGCGGCTTTGCTCGCGAAATCGGGTCGCCACGTCGATGGTTGGCGCGCGCGGTTGCCGATGATCGATATTAACCGGCGGATGGAGGCGGCCCCCCGCGCCGCGGCATTGGGCGTTCTGTCCAACAATGCCTTTGTCGGTATTTATGCGCGGGCGCTTGATGATCCCGAATCCAATGAAGACAGCAAAGCTTTGGCGCAGCAACTCGAATCCGCCTATGTTGGTGATGATGACGGCGACAAAGTGGATGCTATGGCCGCGATATGGGACGGGGCAGATACCCGGCGCAGCTTGCATAGTGGCTTGATATTGACGGCAAGATCCGCCGCGCTGATCGCGCCGTCGGATGATTATGGCGACGACGCGAACCGTTTGGTCGCTTCGATGATGACAGCGGGGTTGGACCGGAACGCGGCCGCATGGGCGCCTTTTTTGGAATCGGGGTCATTCGGCTGGGGTATATTAATGTTGGGCACGCCGAGAATGGAAGGGCAAGTATCTTACGGGCAACTTGATGATTTTTATGATCAGGATCAGAGTAATGATACCAAAAAATCAAAGCTGTTGCTGGCCGGACTAGCCGGTCTTGGCCGGGTGGGTGCTGAGGCCCAGCGCGATTTTGCCGAGAAGATCGATGTGAGCATAACATTGCGAACAAAATGGGCCAAGGCGATCACGGCGGCGGCGGCGCGCGGTGAGACGGGAACGGTGGTGCTATTGTCCGCAGTCGCCATGCAGGGACCAGGTTGGAGCAAAATACCGGCGCACCGGTTGTTCTATATCGTCCGTTCGCTGAAACAGGTTGGGTTGGAAGCCGATGCGCGGATGATTGCCGCCGAAGCGGTTACTTTTGGCTGATATTTGATGAGCGACCGGGCATCACGGGATAGCGATCTGATCAACCGGTTTTTGGAGATGATGGCGGCGGAACGCGGCGTGGCGGCCAATACACTGCTCGCCTATCGCGGCGATTTGCTGGGTGCGTCAACGATTTTGGCGGAGCGGTTGGCCGATGCGAGGGCCGATCAATTGGCGCAATTGCCCAGCGCCTGGTCGGCGCTTGTGAGCAGTTCTGTCGCCCGAAAAGCTTCGGCTTTGCGCCGCTTTTACGGCTTTTTGGAGGAGGAGGGGCTGCGGTCTGACAATCCCTCCGCCGCATTGCCAAAACCAATACAGGCGCGCAACCTGCCAAAAATTTTAAGCCATCAGGATGTGGACCGGCTGTTCGCCACGATTGAAAGCCGGACGGAGCAGGCAAATCCCGCGCCGTTGGACCTGCGCTTGTCGGCACTCATTGAGCTGCTTTATGGATCGGGGCTGCGCGCGTCGGAGCTGGTTGCCTTGCCGCGCGGCGCGGTCGGTGCCGACAAACCTTATGTGATATTGACCGGCAAAGGGGGTAAGGACCGTCTTGTTCCAATTTCGGATCGCGCTCGCCATGCTGTATCGCGCTGGCGAAACCATGTTCCGACGGGCGCGCATTATCTATTTCCCTCCCGCAAAGGTCACATTGGCCGGATTCGGTTGTTTCAGATTATTCGCGATCTTGCGGTGTTATCGGGGCTTGATGCTGCAAAGATCAGCCCGCATGTGCTACGCCATGCCTTTGCCACCCACCTGCTCGCCGGCGGGGCCAATCTGCGCGCCTTGCAAATGATGCTTGGCCATGCCGATATTGCGACAACCCAAATTTACACCCATGTGGATAGTAGCCGGCTGGTCGAGCTGGTAAATTTACGACATCCCTTGGCAAAGCGAAATTTGCCGCCGGGCAAAGGTCAGATTGACCGCACGGACCGCAGGCATTAACGCTGGCGGCATGATCACATATTTGGATTTTGAAAAGCCACTGGCCGCGCTTGAGGCCCGGATATTGGAATTGGAGGAGGCCGCCGATGACAGCGCGGTCGATGTTAAGGCCGAAATTGCAAAATTGCGCGCCAAGGCGGATAAGTTACTTGCGGATAGCTATACCCGGCTGACGCCATGGCAAAAAACCCTGGTTGCGCGCCACCCCGAACGCCCCCACTTTAAGCATTATGTCGCGCATATTTTTGACGATTTCACACCGCTGGCTGGTGATCGCGCTTTTGGTGATGATCAAGCCATTATCGGCGGTTTGGCGACCATTGGTGATGTGAAAATGATGCTGATTGGCCATGAAAAAGGCGATGATACCGCAAGCCGGTTGCGGCATAATTTTGGCATGGGCAAGCCCGAGGGTTACCGCAAGGCAATCCGCCTGATGGAGCTTGCCGATCGGTTCGGACTGCCCGTGGTCACGCTGGTCGATACATCGGGGGCGTTTCCGGGGGTGCAGGCCGAAGAACGCGGTCAGGCCGAAGCGATCGCGCGGTCCACCGAAAAATGCCTGTCGCTTGGTGTCCCCATCGTTGCTTGTATTGTGGGGGAAGGCGGGTCGGGCGGTGCGGTCGCGCTGGCGGCGGCGGAACGGGTGATTATGTTTGAAAATGCCGT
Source organism: Sphingomonadaceae bacterium (assembly GCA_021732525.1). Classification (GTDB taxonomy): domain Bacteria; phylum Pseudomonadota; class Alphaproteobacteria; order Sphingomonadales; family Sphingomonadaceae; genus Sphingorhabdus_B. The sequence continues at coordinate 143,458 of JAKFUU010000012.1, forward strand.
CTATTCGGTTATTTCGCCCGAAGGCTGCGCCTCAATCTTGTGGCGGACGAATGAAAAAGCCGCCGATGCCGCGCAGGCGATGAAGATGACGGCGCAGGATTTGAAAGCGCTCGGCGTGATCGACCGTATCGTTAAGGAACCGGTTGGCGGGGCGCACCGTGATCCTGCTTTGGCCTGCGCAACCTTGGGTCAGGCGATTTTGGAAGAGCTCGACGCTTTATCAACTTTAATGCCCAAGCAATTGAAACAACAGCGTTATGAAAAGTTTCTGAATATTGGCGGTATGTGATCTATTGCCATTCGCCGCGCGGCACGCCTTGCGCATAAAGCAAAGCGGTCAGATCATTATGGCGGATCACGAAATTGGCGGCGGCCTGAGCCTTTGGTTTGGCGTGATAGGCCGCGCCGATGCCGCCGCCTGCTATCGCCGCCGCGATCATCGGAATATCATTGGCGCCGTCGCCCACCGATAGGATCAGATTGCGGGTGATATGGCGGCTTTCGGCTTGTTCTTTCAGCAAGCGTGCTTTTGCCGCAGCATCGACTATTTCGCCGACCAAATCGCCGGTTAGCACGCTCTGCGCCACGCCTAATATATTGGCATGCGCCTGCGCAAAGCCAATTTTCTGCGCCACCGGCTCTGCAAAATGGGTGAAGCCGCCTGATACCAGCACCGTGTGCGCGCCCCATGCGGCCATGGTGCGCAAGAGCGTTTGCGCGCCCGGCATGGGCCTGACCCGTTCGGCAAGGCACCGATCGATCGCCGCAATGTCAAGCCCAGCCAGCAGCGCAACGCGCGCGCGCAGCGCCTCGGTAAAATCCAATTCGCCTTGCATCGCGCGTTCGGTAATTACGGCGATTTGCGGCTTGATCCCGGCATAATCGGCCAGCTCGTCGATACATTCCACGCTAATCATCGTGCTATCCATATCCGATATCAGTAACATTTTGCGGCGGGCATGATCGGGCTGCACGATGATATCTGCGCGCGCCATCAAATGCCCTAATGCACCCACCGCGCTTGCGATATTGCCGGTAAACGGAATATCAGCGGCCGTTCCCGGCTCCAACCACAGGGTTTCAGATGGGGTGCAGCCCGCCGCCGCCAGATGGTCGCTGGCCGCTGAAATCATGTCGCTGCTCAGAGCGCTGGCTGCTATCAATGTGGCTATGGGCATCGCGAATCCTGAAAATAAACCGGTGGTTGCGCTTATTGCGGGTCCGACGGCGAGCGGCAAGACCGCATTGGCGCTGCATTTGGCGCAAACCCACAATTGCACGATCATCAATGCCGATAGCGCGCAAGTTTATGCCGACCTGCCAATTTTGAGCGCGCAGCCCAGCGCGCAAGCAATGGCCAGCGTGCCGCATAGGCTGTTTGGATATCGCGGCGGTGCCTCGCCTTGTTCCGCCGCCGATTGGGCCGCGGCGGCCAAGGAGGAAATTCGGGCGGCGCATAGCGAAGATCGCTTGCCGATCCTGGTGGGCGGAACCGGGCTGTATCTGCGCACATTGCTCGATGGCATTGCGCCGGTGCCCGAAATTAATCCAGAAGTCCGGGGCGCGGTGCGGGCAATGACGACATCGGATGCCTTTGCCGCTTTGCTATCCGAAGATCCGGCGATGGCGGCGGTGCTGCATGGCAATGACGATAGCCGCATAAAACGCGCGCTCGAAGTAGTCCGCAGCAGCCGCCGAAGCTTGGCCGATTGGCGGCGCGACAAAGTGGGCGGAATAGCGAGGCAGATGGAATGGAGGTCGCTATTGCTGCTGCCGCCGCGCCTTTGGCTGTATGAACGTTGCGACCGGCGTTTCGCCGCGATGATGGAGCAAGGCGCGGTGGAGGAGGTGGCAGCGCTGCTATCGAGGCAATTTGCTGGTGATGCGCCCGTGATGCGCGCCATTGGTGTGGCGGAGATTGCCGCCCTGCTGCGGGGCGATATCACCCGCGATGAAGCCATCGCGCGCGGGCAGGTGGCAACCCGGCAATATGCTAAACGACAATATACTTGGTTTCGCAACCAAAGCCCGCCCAATTGGGCGCGCTGGACCGGTGAAATTAATGATGAAAATATGAAAGAAATTGAAACTAAATTTCAAAATTTATAGTTGACACGGTATATTATAATATCTAAAGAAGCCGCTCTTGAATAACCGATTGCGGTATATCAAGGGTCAGAAACCAACGAAAGGGCGCAAATTGCGCCCTTTTGCCGAAATGAAGAATGGAATGGAAACGTGGCGGAAAAATCCGGCGCAGATATATTGATCGAAACATTGATCGAACAGGGCGTGGACACCATATTTGGCTATCCCGGCGGCGCGGTCTTGCCGATTTATGATGCGTTGTTTCAGCATTCGAAGATCAAACATGTGCTGGTTCGGCATGAGGCGGGCGCGGCGCATGCGGCGGAGGGCTACGCAAGGTCCACTGGAAAGCCCGGTGTGGTTTTGGTCACATCCGGTCCCGGCGCGACCAATGCGGTTACCGGGATTGCGGATGCGTTTTTGGATTCGATCCCGCTGATTATCCTCACCGGACAGGTTGCAACCAATTTGATCGGCAGCGATGCCTTTCAAGAGGCGGACACGGTGGGCATTACCCGGCATTGTTCGAAGCATAATTATCTCGTCAAAGATCCGGGCGAGCTGGCCAATGTGGTGCGTGAAGCCTTTGCCATCGCAACCACCGGCCGTCCCGGCCCCGTAGTGATTGACATCCCCAAAAATGTTCAGGTTGCCACCGCCAATGGCGCACGGCCCAAAAGCACGGCCGCGCCGCGTTTCCTACCCGCTGGCGAAGCCGACTTTGCATTGATCAATCAAGCCGCCGAATTGATCGCCAAGGCAAAGGCACCGATTTTATATACCGGCGGCGGCATCATCAACAGCGGCCCCGCCGCCAGCGAGGCATTGCGCGAATTGGCCGCGCTGACCGGCGCGCCGGTCACTTCGACGTTGATGGGTCTGGGCGCTTATCCGGCGTCGGGCGACGCGTGGCTTGGCATGCTCGGCATGCATGGCACTTATGAAGCCAATATGGCGATGAACCAATGCGATGTGATGATTTGTCTGGGCGCGCGCTTTGATGACCGGGTCACGGGGCGGCTCGATGCTTTTTCGCCCAATAGCGTCAAAATCCATATTGATATTGATCGCAGCTCGATCAACAAAACCGTGCGGGTTGATTTGCCGATTGTCGCCGATGTCGGCACCGCCATTCGCCAGATATTGAATGTGTGGAAAGGGCGCAAGCATAAGGCGGCGGACCTGTCCGAATGGTGGGCGCGGATCAAGGGCTGGCGCGCGGTTGATTGCCTCAGCTATCCGGCGAATGACGGCGCGATTATGCCGCAATATGCGATTGCGCGGCTTTACGCGCTCACCAAAGACAAATCGCCGATCATCACCACCGAGGTTGGCCAGCATCAAATGTGGGCGGCGCAGCATTTCCATTTTGAAGCGCCCAATAAATGGCTGACCAGCGGCGGCCTTGGCACCATGGGTTACGGCATGCCCGCCGCGATTGGCGCGCAAATGGGCAACCCGGACGCGCTGGTTATCGATATTGCCGGGGAAGCGTCGATCCAGATGAATATTCAGGAAATGGGCACGGCGAGCCAATATCGCCTGCCGATCAAAATTTTCATCCTCAATAATGAATGGATGGGGATGGTGCGCCAATGGCAGGAGCTGACCTATGAAGGTCGCTATTCGAGCAGCTATTCGGATAGCTTGCCCGATTTTGTGGCGCTGGCGCAGGCCTATGGGTGGAAGGGTATCCGCTGCGATGATCCGGCGCAGCTTGATGATGCGATTGCGGAAATGCTCGGCTATGACGGACCAGTGATGTTTGATTGCCGTGTGACAAAGGCGGCCAATTGCTTTCCCATGATCCCGTCGGGCGCGGCGCATACCGACATGATCCTGCATAACGATCAGGTGAGCGGCACGATGGACGATGAAGCAAAAGCATTGGTTTAAGGGGCGCAGGCGGGATGCATATTAAACAGGAAATATCCGAACGGCATGTGTTGACGTTGATGGTTGATAATGAATCGGGCACACTGGCGCGTATCGCCGGCATGTTCACCTCGCGCGGCTATAATATCGACAGCCTGACCGTGGCCGATATTAGCGAGGATCACGCGACGAGCCGGATCACTATCGTCACCCGCGGTCCGCCGCCCGTTATCGACCAGATTATTGCCCAATGCGAACGGTTGATCCCGGTGCATAAAGTAACCGATTTAACCGAGGCTGGCCCGCATGTGGAGCGCGAATTAGCGCTCGTGAAGGTTGCAGGGGCGGGCGATCACCGGATTGAGGCCATGCGGCTGGCCGATATATACCGCGCGCGCGTGATCGATGCCACCACCAACAGCTTTATTTTTGAGCTGACCGGCGGCCCCGAAAAAATCGATACTTTCGTCGCGTTGATGCGCCAGGTCGGCCTTGTCGAAGTAGGCCGGACCGGCATCGTCGGGCTTATGCGCGGGGCAGAATTGAGTTAGGTTATGATTGGCAAACTATCACCGAGCCGCTCTGACTTATTTTAGAGCATCGCGCGAAAAAGTGGGAACCGGTTTTTCGCATAAAGCGATGCGACAACAAACAGATAGAGCGGGCAGTGTGATTCATATTTCACGCGGCGCGCTCTAAGGGCGATCGCGCCGACGAATGTGTAAAGTTTCAATAACGCAAAGGTGAAGGTTTACCTTGCCTCGATCCCATTTTATGCGCTGATGCACGAAACCTGAAACAAATTCAGAATGGCGCAGTTAGAAATGAGGTTTAACTTTTTGAAATATAGCCTCCTATTCCTCCCCTTCATTGCATGGGTAACACCGGCGTGGGCGCGGCAGGAGTGCGATACCACATGCCAAGAGATATTGGATTATGAGACAAATCAGTTAGGCATCGGTCCGCCTCGTGAAGAAGCCGAACAGGTCGTTATTGGCGATCCAGCTCCTTTGTCTAATGGCAGAAATCTGATCGCCGTTTATCCTTTAGACATCTCGATAATCGTTGTCGGTAAATTAGCCGATGCCGCTTCCGAAAAAACCGAAGCCACAAGCTCGCTGGAAATAAGCGCGGGACAGCGCCTTGAAAACAGCCTCCGCTTCATCCCCGGCCTTGGGCAATTTCGCCGCAGCGATGCGCGTAGCGCCAACCCAACCAGCCAAGGCGTCACCCTGCGCGGGCTGGGCGGCAATGCGTCTTCGCGCGCGCTGCTCACGCTCGATGGCGTGCCTCAGGCGGATCCTTTTGGCGGCTGGGTGGCTTGGCCGGGCTATGACGCGCTCAATCTCGCCAGCGTGCGGGTGCGGCGCGGCGGCGGGCAGCCATCGGCGGGGCCGGGGGCGATTGCGGGAATCATCGAGCTGGATAGTTTGCAGCACCCCGGTGTTTACAATGCCAGCGCCGCCTATGGCAGCCGCGACAGTTTGGATGCCAAGGCCAGCGGGATAATCGGACTGGGCCAAGGCCATGTCTCGCTATCGGGCAGCTACGCGCGCGGCGATGGTTTTACGCCGATCCGCGAGGGTCAGCGCGGCGCGGTGGACCGCGCTGCACCCTATGAACAGGCGGGCATTGCCTTGCGCGCAGCCGTGCCGTTATCCGCCGACACCGAACTGCAATTTAGCGGGCGGGCCTTTACCGACGAACGCGACCGGGGATTTGATTTTTCAGACAATCAAAATAGCGGTGTCGATGCTTCTTTGCGGGCCGTGGACCGCGACGGCGATTGGCAATATTCCGCGCTGGGCTATGTGCAATTGCGCGAATTTGCGACGCGCTTTGGCAGTATATCGGCGGATCGCAGTATGGTCACCCCGGTGCTCGATCAATTTGCCACGCCCTCAACCGGGCTTGGCGCGCGGTTCGAATTGCGCCCGCCGGTCGGCGACAAGGCCGAATTGCGCATCGGCGCGGATTGGCGGCGCACGGTGGGCGAGACGCAAGAGGATTTTTTCTTCACCGGATTGATCGCGGGTCGAAATCGCAACGCCGGCGGAAAAACCGATAGCTATGGCGGTTTTGCCGAATTGACGGTGCAACCATCGCCCGCGGTGACGCTAACGGCGGGCGGGCGGCTCGACGGATGGCGGATTGCGCAGGGTTTTCGCACCGAAATTAACCTGCCGAGCGGTTCCACCCGCAGCGACGATCGCTTTACGGATCGTTCGGGCACCGAATGGACTGGGCGGTTGGCAGCCGCCTTTGATGTGGACGATGCCGTTAAGCTGCGCGGTGCGGCCTATAGCGGCTGGCGCTTGCCAACGTTGAATGAGCTTTACCGGCCTTTTCGGGTGGGCGCGGATGCCACGGCAGCCAATGAGCTGCTCGCACCGGAGCGGGTGAGAGGCGCGGAGGTTGGCGCGGAATATGACGATGGCGATTTCACCCTATCCATAACCGGATTTGTGAACCGGCTAGATGATGCCATCGCCAACGTCACGCTGACGCGCGGCCCCGGAAATTTTCCCGGTGTGGGTTTTGTTGCCGCCGCCGGAACTTTCAGCCAGCGGCAAAATCTGGAAGCGATTGTCAGCAAAGGTGTGGAAGCGGACGCGCAGTTCCGCGTCGGTGATCTCAATCTGCGCGCGGGCTATGCCTATGTCGCTGCCAAGCAGCGGGCATTGGGCAGCGCCGCGGCGCTCGCGGGTTTGCGCCCAGCGCAGGTGCCGCGGCATTTTGCCAGTGCGGGCGGCGCATATGATGCGGGCAAGCTGAAATTATCCGCCGATCTGCGTTATGTGGGTGCGCAATTTGAAGATGATGTCAACAGCCAGCGATTGGAGGATGTCTTCACGTTGGACGCGGCTGCATCTTATCGGCTGCGGGGCGGCTTGCGGGTTGAGCTGCGCGGCGAAAATCTGTTTGACGCCGAGGTGCAAGCCGCGATCAGCAGCAGCGGCGTGGTGGAACGGGGAACGCCGCGCACGATATGGCTTGGCCTTTCGGTGAATTTCGAATAATTCGGGAATTATATCGCCATCCAAGCCGATCCCTGCCGATAGCAACCGGATCGCGGGTAGATGTCGCTTATTTCGGAGGATCAAATGACGGATCTATATGAAAACCCGATCGGCCTAGACGGGTTCGAATTTATCGAATTTTGCGCGCCCGAAAAAGGCCTGCTCGAACCCGTATTTGCTGCGATGGGCTTCACCCATATTGCGCATCACCGCTCCAAAGATGTTGACCTTTGGCGGCAGGGTGAAATCAACCTGATCGCCAATTATGAACCGCGCAGTCACGCGGCGTATTTTGGTGCAGAACATGGGCCCTCGGCCTGCGGCATGGCCTTTCGCGTGAAGGATGCCGCAAAGGCTTACCAAGAGGCCATTGCACGCGGCGCAGAGCCGGTGGAGGCCAAAACCGGCGTGATGGAACTGCGCATTCCCGCCATTCGCGGCATTGGCGGCGCGCTGATTTATCTGGTCGATCGCTATGCGACTTTGGATAGCCCGAACGCGCTGTCGATTTATGATATTGATTTTGCCTATCTGCCCGGTGTGGATCGCCATCCGGCGGGCGCAGGCTTTCGGCTGATCGATCATTTGACGCATAATGTCTATGGCGGCCGGATGGATTATTGGGCGGCTTTTTATGAGCGGATCTTCAATTTCCGTGAGATTCGCTATTTCGATATTAAGGGCGAATATACCGGCCTTACCAGCCGGGCGATGACCGCACCCGACGGCAAAATCCGCATTCCGCTGAATGAAGAGGGTAAGGCAGGCGGCGGCCAGATTGAGGAATTTCTGCGCGCTTATAATGGCGAGGGGATTCAGCATATCGCCTTTATCTGCGACGACCTGATTGCTTGTTGGGACCGGCTGAAGGCGCTGGGCACGCCCTTTATGAGCGCGCCGCCCGCGACCTATTATGCGATGCTTGATGAACGGCTTCCGGGGCACGGTGAACCGGCGGCGGAATTGCAAAAACGCGGCATATTGCTCGATGGATCGACCGAAAATGGCGATCCGCGATTGCTGCTGCAAATCTTCTCCGAAACGCAGGTTGGCCCGGTTTTCTTTGAATTCATCCAGCGCAAAAAAGACGAAGGTTTTGGCGAGGGCAATTTCAAGGCCTTGTTCGAAAGTATCGAGCGCGATCAAATCGCCCGCGGCACTTTGGAAGTGGAGCCGGTATAATGGCCGCCGCTCATCTGCCCTTTTCGCTCGCCCGCATCCATCATGTTGCCTATCGCTGCAAAGACGCGAAGGTAACCGCCGATTGGTACCGGGATAATTTGGGGATGACATTTACGACGGCCTTTAGCGAGGATCATGTGCCTTCCACCGGCGCTTATGATCCCTATATGCACATCTTCCTCGATTGCGGCGGCGGCAATGTCATCGCCTTTTTCGAATTGCCGCAACAGCCCGAAATGGGCCGCGATCTCAACACACCCGAATGGGTGCAGCATATCGCCTTTGAGGTTGCGGATTACGATAGCTTGCTGGCCGCAAAGGCGCATCTGGAGAAGCAGGGGGTTGACGTGCTTGGCCCGACTTTCCACGGCATTTTCAAATCGATCTATTTTTTCGATCCCAACGGGCATCGGTTGGAACTCGCCTGTAACATCGGCAGCGCGGAGCAATATGCGGAACTGGCCCGCGTCGCGCCGATGATGCTGGAGGAATGGAGCAAAACCAAAAAGGCACCGCGCCACGCCGAATGGCTGCACGCGCCGGAATAGGGTTATTTGCTTTCGGTGGCCGCCTTTGCTGGCTTGGCCGCATTTTCGGCAAAGGCTTCGCTCTCAATAGCAGGTTTACCAACTTTTTTCGTCGCCTCAGCGGGCACGGCTTTCTCCAGCTCGGCGAGCCATAAATTGCTGTTTGCTCCGATGGAAACCTGTGGCTCCGATGGTTCAAGATTGAAGCTTTTTTCCCAACTATTAATCAAGGCCGCGGCGTCGCTTGCGACATTGGCCAACGGTTTGGGCGTACGCAGTCCATGGTTGACCAGCGCATCACCGAAAAAGGTCCAGTCATTGCCGGGCGTGCATCCAAAGGATGTTCGGATTGGTGATGCCGCAGTAATAACGATGCTGTCGGCGCTGGCCACAAAAGGCACGAACTCGCCCGAATAGCATGCCGATATCATCACCAATCGCCGTTTAATCCCAAGATCGTTTAAGATCTGCCCCAACCGCCGCGGCGCGATCATCCCGAACCCCTGCCGCCCATCTTGATAGACTATACCGATTTTGCGGCTGCCGTGGCTGGTGGTGTATAAAATCAGCACATCTTCGGACAGGTCCATTTTTGCCGCCAGCGCGGCGAGCGCGATGTTGATATTCGTTGGCGATCCTTGCGCTGCGCCATTTTGCGAAGCCGCCGCCAGCCATATCGTTCGGCCATCGGCATTGTATCGCCGGGTCAATACGCGCGCAGTTTCTTGCGATTCGCTTTGGAAGACTGGATCGGCATCCAAACCGGCAACCAGGATATAGGCATCGACTTTGCCGGGGGTTTGCGGCTTTATCGCCGTAATAGCCTTGCTGAGCCGTTGATGCTGATCCAGATACCACCCCGCCTCTCGCCCCCGTTCGCTGGTCACGCCCTTATCGGCGGCGATAATGTCTTCGGTGGATTGCGCCTGCACCGATGGTCCAAGCAACAGGGCCAAATAGGATAATATTCTGAATAACCAATATTGCATGCAAAATCCTAATAATATCCCCGCCGCCAGCCACCATTTTCGCCGCAGCAAGTCAAGCCCCGTTGCTACTCTATTGAAATGGGACCATAATCGGGGTGAGCAACAGCCGAGGGGGATATATTATGAAATTGGCATCGCTGAAATTGGACCGAAAATCGGGTCGCGACGGTAAATTGGTGGTCGTTTCGGACGATCTGGCCTGGTATGCGGATGCGGCGCATATTGCGCCGACATTGCAAGCCGCGCTGGACGATTGGGATCGGGCCCAGCCTGGCTTGGCGTTGCTCGCTACCGATTTGGCGCATGATGCGATCCCAAAGGCGCGTTTTCATGAGCGCGAAGCCGCTGCGCCGCTGCCGCGTGCTTACCAATGGGCCGACGGATCGGCCTATGTCAATCATGTCGCTTTGGTTCGCCAAGCGCGCGGTGCCGAATTGCCCGACAGTTTTTGGCATGATCCGTTGATGTATCAAGGCGGATCGGATGAATTTTTGGGCCCGCGCGATGATATCCCGCTCGCTGATGAAGCATGGGGATGCGATCTGGAAGCCGAAGTCGTGGTGGTAACAGGCGACGTGCCGAAAGGCGTAACGCCGGCGGCCGCGCTGGATTATGTGCGGCTGGTCGGGCTGGTCAATGATGTGTCGCTGCGTAATTTGATCCCCGATGAGCTGGCCAAGGGTTTTGGCTTTGTTCAATCCAAACCCGCCAGCGCGCTGTCCCCGGTGTTTGTAACGCCGGATAGCTTGGGAGAATTTTGGCGCGGCGGAAAATTACACCGAACATTGATGGTTGATGTGAACGATGCGCCGTTTGGCCGGCCGGTGGCGTCGGATGATTGCACCTTCGGCTTTGGCGTGCTGATCGCGCATCTGGCCAAAACGCGCAATATTGGGGCCGGGTCGATCATCGGATCGGGAACGGTATCCAACCGTGATGCGGACGGCGGACCGGGCAAGCCGGTTGCAGATGGCGGGCGGGGCTATGCCTGTATCGCCGAAGTTCGAATGGTCGAGACAATACAGCAAGGCGCGCCCAAAACACCCTTTTTGAAACATGGCGATATGGTGCGGATCGACGTGCGCGATAATGCGGGGCACAGTATTTTTGGCGCGATTGAACAAAAAATAGTCGCTGGCTGACGCATGCGCAAAAAAGATGGCTTTACGAAAAAGGCGGCAGATTACTCTACCGCCTTTTTTCGTGGTCACCTTCATCATCGTTTTGAAAAAGCATCACCAATCGAACAGGCCGCCGGACCAAGGATAACGATAAACAATGTCGGCAAGATAAACAGAATAAGCGGGATGGTCATGATCGCCGGCAAGCGTGCGGCTTTTTCTTCGGCGCGCATCATCCGGTCATTCCGGAATTCGGCCGATAAAACACGCAAGGCAGACGCAAGCGGGGTGCCATATTTTTCCGTCTGGATCATCGTTGTAACGACCCCTCGAATAGCGTCCAAATCAACACGATAAGCCAAATTTTCAAATGCCATGCGCCGTTCGGTCAAAAAGCCCAGCTCAATAGCGGTCAGCGCAAATTCGTCGCCCAATTCGGGATATCCGCGGCCCAGTTCCTTTGCCACACGGTTAAAGGCGGTATCAACGGTCAAACCGGCTTCGGCGCAGATAACCAGCAAATCTATGGCATCGGGCAAGCCCTTGCGGATCTCATCAGTGCGTTTAGTAACCAGATTGCCGACGTAAAGATCGGCGGCTTTATATCCCGCTATTGTTGCCGCGGCAAAGATAGCAAATTTCTTGATGGACGACCAATCGGCCAGCCCGCCAAACCCATAAAGCCATAACGCAACGCCTCCGCCGAAAATAATCGGCAAAACAAGACGGCTGAAGATAATGACAACCGCCAGTTCCTTGCGGCGGATACCCGCCTGTGCCAGACGCTGTTGTGCGGCTTTTATCTGATCATCTTGTAGCACCCGCATAGTCGACAACCAGCTACGCATTCTATCGGTTGTGTCTGAATTACGGACCAGCTTGGCACGTTTTTTTGCGGTTGATGCGGTGATACCAACCTTTAGCTGTTCGCGGCGTTCATTCAGCGCTTTAACCCGCTTTGCCATTGGATCGCGCACTGTAACTGCGGCATAAATGGCGAGTAACACCGCGCCGCAAGCAACCGTAGCAAGCAAAGTGGCCACATAGAATACATCAACGCCGAGCAATTCCGGCCGGGCGTTTGCGGAGATGGTCAGGAACATTATCATGAACTCCCCTTAAATTTCAAAGCTGACCATTTTGGCCATGATGAACACACCGGCACTCATCCAAACGATGCCGATTATGCCAGCGATGATCAGGCGCGGTTCGTAGAAAAATCCGCCAAGATATTCGGGGTTCACCGACCACACCATCCCAAAAACAAAGAAAGGCAGTGAACCAACAATATAGGCTGAGGCCTTGGATTCCGACGACATCGCCCGAATTTTCAGCTTCATTTGCGCACGTTTACGGAGCACATCAGCAAGATTGGCAAGCGTTTCGGCCAAGTTACCACCGGTCTCGCGTTGGATAGCCAAGGTGATTACGAAAAATTGAAATTCTGCGGTTCCAAGGCGATCTGCCGTTTCTTGCAGTGCGTCTTCCATCGACTTACCAATTTTGATCTTTTCGGTAACCAGCTTAAATTCCTCGCCAACTGGCCCTGGAATCTCTTTTGCTACAACATTCAAAGTTTCTCCAACCGGAAGCCCCGATTTCAGACCGCGCACCAACAATTCGATGGCGTCGGGAAAATTGGATGTAAACATGGTGATACGTTTTTTGATCAGATAGCCCGCGACAAAATGGGGCAGCGCCAAAGCGGCGAGTGATCCCAACGCGGCGCCTAGATAAACTGGCGCTCCGCGGACCACAAGAAGCATAGCAACCACCAAACCAACGCCTAACGATGCATATAAATATTGCTTTACACTCCATTGTTTGCCGGTTTGTGCAAGCCGCAGCCGCAGTTTATCCATACGACTTATCTGCTGCCCAGCGGCGAATACCAGCGGGCGCCGCGCGGCTACTGCCTTTTTCATCTGCGCTTCAACGCGGGCTTCGTCGGTATCTGAGTGACGAAGTTTGACAACGCTTAGCCGCCGCGAGCTTGCTTTTGCACTCGATGGGCCGACAAATGCAATCGCGAGCATGACGAGGCATAAAATCGTGCCCATCACAATGATTATGGTCTGAATGCTCATAAATACTCGCTCTATAACGGTCTGGCGATTGCCCCAATTAAGTTGAAATCACCGGTTTAACTGGACATTGTCGTTATTGGGCTGGAGCCGGCTTTTTTGCTAACATGGCCTTTAAGCCGCCAAATACCGAACCCTTTGCTTTTTCTTTGCCACCTTTACCGATATTAACTAAATCGGCTTCTTCGGCGCTACCAGTAACAATATCTGCCAGCGTTGCGATTGCGACCGAAACCTTGCTAGCCCGTACCGCGGCGACCACGGGTTGTCCCAACTTGGCGGCTTGTGCGGTTGCCTTGCTGTCAAACGGAATCAAGATATCAATTTTGCGTTCAATCGTTGTTTCAAAGTCTTTGCGGGCGATTTCCACGGCGTTTGCTTGCATTTTATTTACGACAATCAAAGGTTTGCATTGCGGTGCGTTGGATTTCATCCAAGCTAAGATACGAATGGCATCGCGCGCGCCGGCCAAAGTCAATTCGGTCACAACCACGATCACGTTTACATCCTGCATCAAATGCGGATAGGCGATCAACATATTGCGTGGCAGATCGATGATGGTCGTTTCAAATGCCGCACGAAATTCTTCCTGAAGCTGGAAAAAAGCCGTTCCATCTGACATAATGGGGTTGCTCATGGCGGCTTCGGCCGACAAGATTGATAATTTGTCATTGGCCTTGATCATCGCGCGTTCGATGAATAATCCATCGATACGGCTGGGATTATCGATGGCATCGGTTAACCCGCGACCTGGCTCCAAATCCATGGCCAATGCGCCTGTTCCAAAATGGACATCAAGGTCCAAAAACCCTGTTGGACGGCCGATCCGGTCGGAGAATATCCACGCGAGTGACGTGGCAATTGTTGACGCGCCAACACCGCCGCGCGTGCCGATTACGGCCGCCGAAATATGGGGGCGGTCGCCGCTATTTTCATCATGCTTAGGGGCGTGTAGGATATTCTGCGCCTGTGCAATTGCATCGCGCATTGCATCGGGGCTAAGCGGTTTCAGCAGATAATCCTGCAGACCAGATAACAGCAAGTCGCGATACAATCGAACGTCGTTTACCTGCCCAACGGCGATCACAACTGTTCCGGGTTCGCATACTTCGGCGAGGGAGTTGATATCGTTGATTGGATCGCCCGATTCAGACAGATCAACCAACAATATTTGCGGACTTGCCGACACCGATAGCGATTGGACGGCGTTACGCAATCCGCCCTTAAAGGCCTTTTCCTGACTCCACCCCATTTCGTCGCAAACGCTGCGAACGACATCAAGCGTCAAATCGTCGCAAACAAAGCCAATGAAAGGATCTTTTGTCCCGGCTGCTAAGGACTTAAACGGTGCATTCATTGGGGGGCTCCAACTGTTTTGGCGCGGTAAGCTTCAATCGCTCTCTTGCCACTGTTGCTATCCAGGCTTTCGTTTTCTTTGCCGCGAACCAAATCTTCGGGATCGGCAATCATCGCAGCAAGGTTGCTGTTAGTCGCGCAGCCATAATTGGGATGGGTGGCGGCATTGTAATTGGCCTCGGTCGTCTTGCTCCAATTGGGGCATCCGGGAACCGATGCGGTGGAACGGGTCACGACGATTCGCACGGTACCCGCAGCAACAGCGCCCGCTGTTACGGGTGCGGTTTCTTGCATTAAAATGCCGCGTTCGCTGGCTAATTGGGCGACTTCGCTTTTCAATACATTATTTGCAAAGCCGTCACCAAAATCGATCGCCACCCGGTCTCCATAGCCAAGCCCCAGTGCATTCATCCATTCGCCTAGCCGAACTTTCTCGGACATTTCGATGCTAGATGACCCATCGGTATTGACGTCGATGACAAAATTGGTCCGCTCAACTACGGGTTGATTGGTTGAATAAACGGAAGAATTCGCGCCGATCGCGCCGCAACCGGCCAAGCCGAAACTGATTATCGCTGCAAACAGGAATTTGGTTTTATTCATCACTATTTCTCCTGACCGAGTTGCTTATTGTCCAAAACTGAAACCTGGAGCCGAGCCAGATGTTGGTGTGGCGCTTGCTTTTGCCTTTTCAGCGGGGGCTTTTTTGGGCAAGGCGGGGGCGACTTCGCTCACCGAACCTAAATCTGGACCGTTCGATTCCGATTTCACGGTTGGCGCTGGCCGGCCGGCTTCATCTTTACGGTCGGCAACTTTGCCAAGCAGCAACCGCTCAAAATCGTTGGGCGCGTTGAACCCGTCGGTGGGCAGTTTGATTTCGCTATCCGAAACCGGCTTCACGAGATAAGGTGTGATGACAATCATCAATTCAGTCTCGCTTTTGCGCCAGCCATTGGATTTGAACAATGCGCCAAGAATGGGGATATCGCCCGCACCAGGCAATTTTTCGATCGCGCTGGTCGACGTATTTTGTAACAATCCGGCGATCATAAAGCTTTGTCCCGAGCCCAATTCTACCGTGGTATCCGCCATCCGTGTTGTGATCGAAGGCACTGAGAATCCATTAAGCGTTACGGCATTTGCGGTCGAAATGTCCGATACTTCGGGACGAACGCGCAGCGAAATGCGGCCATTGGCAAGCACCGTGGGTGTGTAGGTTAAGCTGACACCAAAATTACGAAATTCGACGGTGGTAATTCCAAGTCCGGCCGACACCGGAATAGGAAATTGTCCGCCCGCCCGAAATTCCGCCGTTTCCCCCGACACGGTGGTCAGATTAGGTTCGGCAAGGGTGTTTGTAAGCCCGGCGCGCTCGGACAAGTCAAACGCTGCAGCAACATCTAAGCCGAATAAGCGGCCTGCCGCCTGGATGGCGTTTCCGCCAACAATATTGTTGAAGTTAAATTGTGTGCCGCCAGTTACAAATTGCCCGGTCGCAGGGTTGAATGGTAGCGATAATGAGCCAGCGGGCAAGCCAAATTGTGCCGATGCGTCAATAAGCGGCAGTGATGAAAGATCGGCATCGCTAATGGAAACAAAATCACGGCCGCGCTGTGCGCCAAACAAAAAACCATTGCCATCATTGTCGCGAGTCGCAAGATTGCCGGTGATCTCTTTGGCCAGCGACCGGGCAACCTCAGCAAAACGAACGCGCAGGTTGACTTGCAATGGCGTGGCGTTTTTCAACCGACTGATCACCGTTGTTCCAGCGCCGGCAAATGCCCTGACCAATCTTTCTGCCTCTTCGGCATCGGTTGGCTGATTCACGGTTCCCGTTAGCAATAATGCACCATTTAAGCTGGTAACCGTGATTTTGGCATCGGGCATGGCCAGCGCCAACATTTGATCCACGCTCTCAAGATTATTGCCGACGCGAATGATTGCGGTATAGATTGTTCGTCCGGATGCATCGGTGGCGAATATATTGGTTTCACCGGGTCCTTTAGCCAGCAAGTAAAATTGCCGAGCAGAGACAATTTGAATGTCGGCGATGGCTGGGTTTGCGATAACAATGTCGGCGGCGGCGGCGGGCAGGGTAATTTGCTGGCCGCGGCCAATCGATAAGATCAGCAGCTTTCCGTTAGCCGGGGTTGGCGCTGCCGCTGGCGCTGCTATTGCGGCAGGAGCGCAGATAAACGCCGTGCTGCCCAATGCGGCGGCAACAACCGCGGCGGCAAAATTATGTTTAAATGACGTGATGCAGGGCTTATTCATTATTTCCGCTCCACTTGAACTTCTTGGATGCTGCCACCGCGAGAAACGCGGACAACGGGGCCTTTGACGATTTTTTCGACGGCTTTTTCAATCGTCTTTTGCTGAACGGCTGCGTGCGCGGCCGCTTGAAGTGCTGTCTTTGGTACTTCTCTGCGTTGGAAGCGAGATACATCACCGCCGGTTGAAAATGTGCCGCGACTGTCAATTGGGCGCTGGCTTACCGATGCCAGTATCCGTTGCTCTTCCTCCGCGCTCGCGCCTTTGGGAATATTGATCGAACCGGAAACCAATGCTTGCTCAAGTTCGGCAGCATTATCGGCCAACGCGCGCAGTGACAGGCTGATTGTGCCGATAGATTGAGCAACGGTCAGCTTTTCGGCAATACGCGGTGTAACTTCTACGGTGACGGTTTTGAATTTGCGGACAATGGTGTTGCCATTTTCGTCGGTTGCGGTTGTCGGGCTTTGGTCGGTTGCCAACACCCGCACATTGCGAATGATGGTTTCGGATACGTTCAGCGGATCGCCTTCTTTTACCGGAACGGATTGCGTTAGAAACAGATCTACGCGGTCGCCAGGAAAGACAAAGCCCGAAACATCGGTTGTTTCCCGCATGGGAATGGAGATCGCTCGCATGCCGGGGCTAAGCGCGGCAGCCAGAAAACCACGATCGCCAGGGGATACCAGCGACCCTTTGGTTACCGGCTGACCAGCGGTTATCGCGACGCGCGCAACGGTGCCGACTAGCTTATCAATCCCTGGTTGTTCTTCGTTGCCTTCTATAAAATAAGCTTCTTCCACCAGTTCTTCGGGCCAAGGTTGATACCGCAATGCTTCGGCGGTGATCAAGGTGCCAACGGGCAAGGCGCGGGTTGCAACTAACACCTTGGGTCCAGTTGGCACGGGTGCTGCAACGGCCTGCGCCACAGGTGCCGCTGATCCAGCGAACATGCTGCGCGCCAGAAAGGCGGTTAACGCGGCAATGACGAGCGCGCCGACCAGCAATATTAGTTTTTTCCTATCCATGACGAACTGGGCCTCCTGAAGCATCCCGTAAATGATGAAGCGTTATTCCATCAAAATGGTTAAATATTGATTGAAGATAGTCCACAGACCGCTGAGCGAGATTGCCACACCATAGGGAATGGCCGCAGCACCCTTTTGTTTGCGCAGCTTGTGAATGAGAAAAAAGACAATGGTTACAAGGCCGCCCATCAGCGACGCGACAAAAATAAACTTGATAACTTCGATCCAGTGGAACCAAAATGCCAGCGCGGTAAATAGCTTTACGTCACCGCCCAGCATCCAACCCATATTAAAAAATAGAGCGAAGAATCCAAAAACTACCATTCCGGTGAGCAAATGCATGCTGACCGTGCCAAGGTCATAATTGCCGGTCGCGAACCAAAATAACGGTGCGGCCAACGCGATGGGTAAGGTCACCTTATTGTAAATCATCCGGTGGCGCACATCGCTATAAACACAAAATAGCAGAGCGATTGCCAATCCAGCGAGCAGCGCGTAGGTGAGGTAGTCAATGGCCATGATGCGGCATTAACCAACAGAAATTACCAAAAGGTAACTATGAGCAAAGTAACCGAAAGTTTCGACCGCCGTTCAATCCCCAAGCAGGCCATAGAATCGACGTGGCGCGCCGCCGACGGCTGGGAAATCCGGCGGATCGATTGGCAAATGGCCGATGCGAAAAGCAAGTCGCGAGGGTCGATCCTGTTTCTGCCGGGACGCGGCGATCATTATGAGAAATATCTGGAAACGCTGGACCATTATGCGCGGGCCGGATGGAATGTAACGTCGATTGATTGGCGCGGGCAGGGGCTATCCGGGCGCTGCTTGCCCGACCGGAATGTCGGGCATATTGATGATTTTGCAACCTGGATATCCGACCTGGAATATTTCTACCAAAGCTGGGAAGCCGAACGCGCCGGTCCTCATGTCGTGATTGCGCATAGCATGGGCGGGCATTTGGCGTTGCGCGCGGCGGCGGAAAGTGCGGTCCACCCCGATGCGATCATATTGAGCGCGCCGATGCTCAGCATGCAAAGCGGCGGATTGCCTTTATTTGTTAACCAAGCGGCGGCGCGCCTTATGGAATGGATCGGGCGCGGCGAAATGCCGGCATGGAAGGTCAGCGAAAAGCCGCTATCCCCCATTGATATGCGCGCCAAATTGCTGACGCATGATCTAGACCGATATAATGACGAGCTGGCATGGTGGCAAATTCGGCCCGATGTTAAGCTTGGTCCGGCGAGTTGGCATTGGATTGAACGCGCGGTCGCCTCCATCCGTTCGATGGATACGCCCGGTAGCCTTGAAAATATGCGGATTCCGACATTGTTGATGGCAACGACGGCAGATCAGTTGGTCAGCACAAAACGGATCATCCACGATGCCAAGCGGCTTCCCCATTCGGAACTTTTGCTGTTTGGCGCAGAAGCGGCGCATGAGCTGCTGCGCGAAGCGGATGGGGTTCGGGGCAAATGCCTGCAAGCGATGGATGTTTTTTTGGATAAGCATGCGCCCAATTGAATGGCCGCCGAATGACCGATTTTGATGTTGCAATAATTGGCGCTGGAATTGCCGGAGCCAGCCTTGCCGCAGAATTGGCGGGGCAACGGCGCGTGTTGTTACTCGAAGCCGAAGCGTATCCTGGATATCATGCGACGGGGCGCAGCGCCGCCTTTTGGACCGAAAGCTATGGCGGGCCAAAGATACAGCCGCTAACCAGTGCATCGGGGCCGTTTCTGGCCTGTCCGCCGCCCGATTTTTCGGATAAGCCGTTGATGACCAAGCGCGGCGCGATGTATATTGGTGAGGCGCAGCATCAATCTCTGGCCGGCCAAATGCTTGGCGAATTTGCAGCGAGCGGCGTAAAAATCGCCCAAATTTTACCGGCGGCGATAAAAACTTATCTGCCGAACCTGCGCAATAGCTGGAGCGTGGGCCTTTATGAGCCGGAATGCTGCGACATTGATGTCGCCGGGCTTCACGCCGCTTATCTTCGCCAGGCTAAGCGCCTTGGGGCAAAGCTGCTGTGCCGGGCGGCATTGCAATCGGCGATCTGGCGGGATGACGCTTGGTCGTTAACCAGCGGCGCAGGCGGTTTTTCCGCAAAAATATTGGTTAATGCGGCGGGTGCCTGGGCGGACGATATTGCCATTATGGCGGGTGTGCGGCCGCTGCAAATAAAGCCCTATCGCCGCACCATTGCCCAATTGCGGACTCGGCCCGCTGCGCCCGCCAACCTGCCTCTGGTCATTGGCCTTGATGGCAGTTTTTATTTCAAGCCCGATACCGGCGGGAAGCTTTGGCTCAGTCCGCATGATGAAACATTAATGCCCCCTTGCGACGCGGCACCAGAGGAGATCGATGTTGCGCGTGCGATCGAACGCTTTGGGCAGGTTGTGGATTGCGATATTGTCGCGGTCGAACATAAATGGGCCGGCCTGCGGAGCTTTGCACCGGATAGGTTGCCGGTGATCGGATACGATTGTGACAGGCCGGAATTTTTCTGGTTCGCAGGCCAAGGCGGCTTTGGTATCCAAACCGCACCGGCATCGGCATGGCTCGCCGCCTCGTTGCTGTCTCCTGATGCCAAGGCGCCCGCCGCAATATCAGCGGAAAGTTATAGTCCGGCGCGTTTTCGGTGATAAATCGCGCGATTTTCAGCCATATCACTCCAACAAACGGAAAATGCTCCGGTTTGTCGCGAAGCGCGCGAAACCGCGAAAAAAACCCGCGAAGCGGTATATTTGCTTCAACGAAAGCGCAAACGCGCCCCCAAACAGAAAATAGAACAATCGCGCGGCCGCCTCTTTTTCCCTTATTTTTCTTGGTGTCTTTGTTTGAAACAAATGGCACGTCATTAATGTTCAAGGCGGAATGTCGATACAGCCTAGTTTCCCTGTTTTCAGCGATTTCCGAGCCGTTCGGTGTTTCCACCTCACTCGAAATCGCTCTAGATATCGGACGACATCATCGCTTCGGCGGCGGCGCTGGCGAGGCGGTCGGCCCTTTCGTTGCCTTCGTGGCCTGCATGGCCCTTCACCCAATGCCAGCTAACATCGTGCCGCGCTGCTGCTTCGATCAGATCATGCCAAAGGTCGGCGTTGCGCACGGGTTGTTTGGATGCGTTTTTCCATCCATTGCGCTGCCATCCGCCGACCCATTTGGTGATGCCATCGCAAACATATTTGCTGTCGGTGTAAAGCGCGACGGCGCAGGGTTCGATTAAGCTGCCTAGCGCGTTGATCGCGGCGAGCAATTCCATTCGGTTATTGGTTGTATCGGCCTGTCCGCCTGAAATTTCTTTTTCGCGCGCGCCATATCTGATCAATGCGCCCCATCCCCCGGGGCCTGGGTTGCCTTTGCATGCGCCATCGGTGAAGATTTCAACCTGTTTCAACGCTTATTCCGATTGACCAAAAATATCCGGGTTGGCGGTATAATAATCCAGCCGGTTCAAAAATGCGATGGGATCTTTTCGGGTTACGATGGCGCTTGGCGGGGTGTTGATCCAATCGTAACACCGGGTGAGCAGGAAACGCAGGCATGCGGCGCGGGCCAGCGTTGGCATGGCGCGGCGGACATCGGCGGTCAAGCCAAATTGGTTGCTATATCCGGCGACAATGGCGTCGCCGAGTGCCGGGTAATATTGGCTGCCGTCGCTGGAGAAGCTCCATGCGGCGTGGGTTACCGCAAGGTCATAGGCGCGAATATCGGTGCAGGCGAAGTAGAAATCAATCAGACCCGAAACCACGTCGCCGCGCATCAACACATTGTCGGGAAATAAATCAGCATGGATTGCCGATTTTGGCAAATGACCTGGCCAGTGACCCTCAATGAAGGCGCATTCGGCCGCGATTCGGCGCGCTAAGCCTGGAGTGATGGCATCCAAATCCTGCGCGCCGCAGCGCTGCATCAATGGGCGCAGCGCCGCCAATCCCAAGCTATTGACACGTATGGGTAAAAAATCCTGCAATGCCCGGTGCATATCGCCCAGCGCCGCGCCGGTTGCGGCCGCTTGCGCGGTGGTTGGCGATGACACCGAAACGCCGAGCAGAAATTCGATCAAGCAAGCAGGACGGCCGCAAACTTGCTGCAAATATTCGCCTTGCCGGTCGGTGATAAAGCGCGGAACCATACATCCGGCATTATGCAAATGGCCCAGCATCGCGTAGAAAAAGGGCAAGTCGCCGGGATCAACCCGTTTTTCATACAGCGTCAGGATGAATTTTGACTGGTTGGTTTCGACAAAAAAATTGGTGTTCTCAACGCCTTCTGCGATACCCTTGAGGGAGATTAACTCGCCGACATCATAGCGCAGCAGCAAGGCAGCAACGGCTTCTGCGCCGACCGGAGTATAAACCGCCATTCAATCGTCCGTTTCGGTCAACCCACGGGGCAGTTTGAATATCACCGTCTCCTCGGCGGTTGTGACTTGTTCTTCGCTTATGGTAAAAAATTGCGACAGATGGTCGATAATCTCCCGAACCAATATTTCCGGGGCCGACGCGCCAGCGGTCAATCCCAGCGTTTCGACATCATCAAGCCAGCTCAGGTCAATATCGCTCGCGCGTTGAATCAGTCTCGATTTGGCACCGCCGCGCGTCGCCACTTCGACCAGGCGCAGCGAATTGGAACTGTTCGGTGCGCCGACGACCAGCACCAAATCCGACTGACCTGCAATGGCCTTTACCGATGATTGGCGGTTGGAGGTGGCATAACAAATATCCTCCCCTTTGGGCCCGACGATCGCGGGAAAGCGCTGCTGCAAAATGGCAACAATATCGGCGGTGTCGTCAACGGATAGGGTTGTTTGGGTTAGGAATGATAGATTATCCGGGTCGTCCACTTGCAGGGCGGCGGCATCTTCAGCGGTTTCGACCAGGGTTATTGTGCCATGTGGAACTTGCCCGAATGTGCCGATAACCTCGGGATGCCCTTTGTGGCCCACGAAGATGATATGACGGCCTGCTGCAACCTCGCGTTCGGCTTGCCGGTGAACCTTCGAAACCAGCGGGCATGTTGCGTCCAGATACGCAAGGCCGCGTCGCTGCGCATTTTCCGGCACCGATTTGGGCACGCCATGGGCGGAAAATACCACCTGGCCTCCACGGGGAACCTGATCCAATTCTTTAACAAAAATGGCCCCTTTCGCGCGCAAGCTGTCGACAACAAATCGGTTATGGACAATTTCATGGCGAACATAGACCGGCGCGCCATGTTGTTCGAGGGCCAGTTCAACGATCTTAATCGCCCGGTCAACGCCCGCGCAAAAGCCGCGCGGAGCAGCCAGAAGCAGCCGTATAGGGCGCTTTGGGAAAATCTGTTCAGTCATCGGCAATGTCCTTTAGGTAATGTCGGGTGCTGCGCCAAGCGCTTTCGCCTGTTGCACCAAAACGGCCGGGCGGATATGGAGCCGTTGTGCCGGGCAAAAATGCGCCCATGTTGGACAAAAATGCATGATAACTGTGTTAGGAAAACCAGTAATGATAAAAAAGACCCCGATTATAATTGCGTCGCTTGCCATGCTCTTGTCGGCCTGCTCGCGCGAAGGGGTTCTCGATGTCAGCTCGGGTGTCGGAGTTAATGTGACCCGTTCGGGATGCCCAGCAGTGGCGATTCCCGATGGCACCGGAGATATAACTTTATTCAATCCGGAAAATCGGCAAGATGCGGATGCAATCGATGTGGTTGCCACCTTGACCAAGCTGCGGCCGGTCTGCAGCGATGCGGGCGACAAAATCTACACCGAGACGGCTTTTGAAGTTACCGCATTGCGCAGCAACAGCGCGGGCGCGCGGAGCGTGACATTGCCGTATTTTTCCAGCGTGTTGCAAGGTGGTAGCGCGGTGATTGCCAAGCGGGTTGGCCAAGTTACGCTAACTTTTGCGGATGGGCAGGCACGCGCCACCACAAATGGCAAGGCGGCAAGCTATGTCGACCGGCAAAGCGCCCGGTTACCAGACGACATTGTGGCCAAAATCACAAAAAAGCGAAAAGCGGGTGATGACGACGCGGCGCTTGACCCGCTGGCCGATCCCGAGGTTAAGGCGGCGCTGGTGCGCAGCAGTTTTGAATTGCTGATCGGTTTTCAGCTTACCGAGGATCAACTGCGATATAATGTGACGCGGTAACCTGTTCTTCGCCTGGTTTTTCCTTCACGCCGGGTGATAATCGGGCGTTTGATGGATCATATTATTCGCGCCCTACGAGCGCCCGCATTTATTGATTTGGATTTTTGATCGTGACCGTTTTTTCCCATTTTTCCGAGGTTGTAAATCAAGCGCTTGACCAGCTGGAAGGGAGCGGCGCTATTCCAATGGGTTTGGACCGTGCGCCTATTGCCGTCGAACCGCCGCGTGACCCTTCGCACGGCGATTTGGCGGTTAATGCCGCGATGGTTCTGGCCAAGCCAGCTCAAATGAATCCGTCTGCGCTTGCTGCGTTAATTGCATCGATATTGACCCAGCAGGCGGATATTGTTTCGGCGGAGATCGCCGGGCCGGGTTTCCTCAACCTGAAATTGGCCGATGGCGTGTGGTTGAACGAGCTATTGGAAATAGAACGACTTGGCGATGATTATGGCCGGTCGTTTTTGGGACAAGCGAAGAGGGTTAATGTCGAATATGTTTCGGCCAATCCCACCGGGCCAATGCATATGGGGCATTGCCGCGGCGCGGTGGTCGGCGATGCGCTGGCCAGCTTATTGGAATTTGCCGGATACCGGGTTATTCGCGAATATTATATCAATGACGCCGGTGGTCAGGTCGATCTCCTCGCGCGTTCGGTGCATTATCGCTACCGCGAAGCATTGGGTGAAACGGTGGCGATACCCGGTGATCTTTACCCTGGCGATTATCTGATGCCGGTTGGCCAGAGGCTGGCCCGAGAATTTGGGGATCATTATGTCGCGGCGGCTGAGACGGATTGGCTCGCGCTTTTTCGGCAAGAGGCGGTCGCAGATATGATGGAGATGATCCGCGCCGACCTGAAATTGCTTGGCATTGAACATGATGTCTTCGCCTCTGAAGCCGCGCTCCATATACACGGTAAAGCCGACGCAGCAGAGGCCGAATTGCGCGCACGTGACCTGATCTATGACGGCGTTCTGGAAAAGCCAAAGGGTAAGGAAATTGAGGATTGGGAACCGGTTACCCTACCGTTGTTTCGATCGATGCGCTTTGGCGATGATCAGGACCGGCCCATCAAAAAATCCAATGGCGATTGGACCTATTTTGGCGCGGATTTGGCGTATCATTTTCAAAAGGCGCAAAATGCCGATGCGCTGATTAATATCTGGGGCGCCGACCATGCCGGAACGGTCAAGCGGATCAAGGCCGCAGTGGAAGCGTTGACCGAAGGAAAAATAAGCTTTGATATCAAGCTAGTACAGATGGTGCGGTTGCTGCGCAGCGGTGAACCCGTCAAAATGTCAAAACGCTCGGGCAGCTTTGTAACTTTGGCCGATGTGGTCGAAGAAGTCGGAAAAGACGTTGTCCGTTTCACCATGCTGACCCGCAAGGCCGATGCGCAAATGGATTTTGATTTTGCCAAAGTGGTGGAAGCGTCGAAGGATAATCCGGTATTTTATGTGCAATATGCCCATGCGCGCATTCAATCGACCTTGCGCAAAGCCGCGGAAGAAGGCCTTGTGCCGGGCGCTGACCAGCTGTCGTTGCTGGGCAGCGAAGAAATTGACCTTATTCGGCAAGCGGCCAATTTCTCGCGAATTGTCGAAGCCGCAGCCAAATCCCGTGAACCGCACCGGATTGCTTTTTACCTGAATGACCTTGCCGCTGCCTTTCACAGCCATTGGAATTTGGGCAATGACAATCCAAGCAAACGCTTCATATTGGCACAGGATCCTCCGCTGACCGCAGCGCGGCTTTTCTTGGCGGAAAAAATCGGGCAAGTGATACGAAATGGACTTCGCTTGATGGGGGTCGAAGCAGCAAATAATATGTGATTGAGGGGAAGTTTCATGAACAACACCAATGATGCTGGCAATGATGATGGTTTGAATCTGGATGATCCCGATCGTCTGCCATGGCTGGAAACGGCGGATGGCTATGAATATGCGGATAGCGCGTCGCCATGGCGCGTTGCCGGACTTGTGCTGGGCGGATTAGCGTTGCTTGGCCTTATCGTATTTGGAATCTATTATATGCAGCGCAGTCAAACGGGCGGTGCCGATGGCGGTAAGGGAGAGTTGATTGCGGCGGCAGAGGGCGATTATAAAGTGCGCCCAGCGGAGGCAGGCGGTAAAATATTCGAAGGTGAGGGGGATGCGGCTTTCGCGGCCAGTGAAGGCAAAAAGACGGCTTCGACCATCGGCGCGGCTAAGCCAGCGGCGGCAGAGGTTAAAGGCAATGCGGCAACCGGTGCTGCGGCAAAACCCACCAGCGGCGGTGCCTCTACCGCGGAGGGAGCGGTGCCTGCGGGAGCAAGCTTTGTCCAGATGGGCGCTTTTGGCGATGCGGCTGCCGCGAATCAGGCTTGGAATGCGTTAACCAAGCGCTTTGGCTTTCTTGCCGGGGTGAATAAGCGGATCGCGGAGGGTGCGGGGGAGGGTGGCCGTAAAATATTCCGTTTGCAAGCCATCGCGAATAACGCCGCCGCCGCGCAGCAGCTTTGCGCGCAGATGAAGGCGGCTGGTGAAGGGTGCCTGATCGTTAAATAATGATTTAGGCCGGATAGTGGGAATAATTCCCCGTTTTTTGATCTTCGCATTTTTTGTTCACAGATTTTGATGTGAATTTGCGCCGCGAAACCTTGTGCCGGGCGCACGGGATCGATAGCGTTATCTGATGATCAAAAATGCAAAGCAAATTATGCAGATAATGACCGATCGGGCGTCTCAATGAAGCCGGTTATTTTTGGCCTATCCGGGTTGTCGCTAACCGCCGATGAACGGGATTTTTTTCGCGATGTCGATCCGGCGGGGTATATTTTCTTCGCGCGCAACATCGAAAGCCCCGATCAAATAAGCGCGTTGACCGGCAGCCTGCGGGCGCTGCATGGCCGCGACGATCTGCCTATTTTGATCGATCAGGAGGGCGGACGGGTTATTCGCATGAAACCACCCGTCTGGCCGCAATTTCCCGCCGGCGCAGTGTTTGATGCATTATATGATATTGCACCGATCACCGCAATCGAAGCGGCGCGGGTCAATGCCGAGGCCATTGCGTTAACGCTGAGCGAGGTTGGCATTACCGTAAATTGCTTGCCGATATTGGATGTGCGTGTTCCCGATACTCATTCGGCGATTGGCGACCGCGCGCTGGGTAGCGATCCATTGCGGGTGGCGGCGCTGGGCCGGGCGGTGCTTGACGGCTTGCACAAGGGAGGCATCGTCGGCGTGGTCAAGCATATGCCGGGGCAAGGCCGCGCGAGTGTAGATAGCCACCATAGCTTGCCCCGGGTTTCGGCCAGCGCGGCGCAGTTGGAGCAAGATATCGCACCGTTTCGTGCGCTGAGGGATGCGCCGATGGGAATGACCTGCCATGTGATGTTCGAAGCATGGGACGATGCATTTTGTGCCACCATGTCGGCTAAAATTATCGGCGGAATAATCCGGGATGCCATTGGCTTTGATGGATTGTTGATGAGCGATGATCTTGATATGCAAGCCTTAACGGGCGATGTTAGCGACCGCGCGGCGGATTGCGTTGCGGCGGGATGCGATATCGCGCTCAATTGTTGGGGCCGGATGGACGAAATGATCCGGATATCGGGCAAACTGCCCGATATCACCGATATAGCCAAATCTCGGCTCGACCGCGCGATGGCGGGCCGCCACGCGCCATTGCCGTCCGGCCGCTTGACCGAATTGCTCGATAAGCGGGATCAATTGCTGGCGATTGCCGGGGACAAAATCGCTACGAAGCTAACCCAGGCGGCGACCGGGGCATCGCATGGATGAGGATATTTTTACCGGCGATGAGGCGGTGCCGGATCGAATGGGTCAACAAAACCCAGCGACGCTGACGATCGATATTGATGGTTGGGAAGGCCCGCTTGACCTCTTGCTAACCTTGGCGCGCAATCAGAAAGTGGATTTGCGTGAAATTTCGATTTTGGAATTGGTGCAGCAATATCTTAATTTTGTCGAAAATGCCCGCTCGCTGAAATTAGAATTGGCGGCGGATTATTTGGTGATGGCGGCATGGCTAACTTATCTAAAATCGCTGTTGTTATTGCCAAAAGATCCGCAGATTGATCCCTCTCCGGAAGAGATGGCGCTGCGGTTGCAATATCGGCTCGAACGGCTCAATGCGATGCGCGAATGCGGCGCGCGGTTGATGGCGCGGGACCGCATTGGCCGCGATATTTTTTTGCGCGGAAATGCCGAGGGATTGCGTGTGGTGAAGGCCAAAGCCTGGGCGTGCGATTATTTCGACTTGATAGCGGCTTATGGCCGGGTGAACGCCCGTACGCAGCCGGTTTTACATGTTGTCCGCGCGCGCGCGGTGATGACTTTGGAGGCCGCGTTGCAACGTGTTTCAAAAATGATTGGGCAGGCGGTGAACTGGACCGATATTAATGCTTTCTTGCCGGAAAGCGCGGATCCCGCATTTGGCCGGTCGGCCCTGGCTTCCAGCTTTCTGGCGGCGTTGGAACTTGCCAAGCAAGGGCGATTGGATTTGCGGCAGGACGGCAATTTTGCGCCGTTGATGCTTAGGCACCGGAAATGCTAACGGCGCATGATCCCGGCTTACGTTTGGTGGAAGCGGCTTTATTCGCATCCGAAACGCCATTGTCGATCGATCAGATTCGCGCCCATGTCGGCGATGCGGTCGATGTGTCCGCCGCCTTGGCAGCTTTGACCGATCATTATGCTGGGCGCGGAATTGAACTGGTTCGCCGGGGCAAAAGCTGGCATTTTCAAACCGCGCCCGATCTGGCGCATCTGTTGCGGCGCGAGCGGGACGAGCTGCGCAAATTATCGCGCGCGGCGGTCGAAACGCTGGCGATCATCGCGTATCATGAACCGGTGAGCCGGTCGGAAATAGAAGCGATTCGCGGCGTGCAAATTTCAAAAGGCACATTGGATGTGCTGATGGAGGCGGGCTGGGTGAAGCCCGCAGGCCGCCGTGAGGTTCCCGGAAGGCCCTTGATTTACGCGACGACTCCTAACTTCCTGACGCATTTTGGGTTGGTAAGCCGCCGCGATTTACCGGGGATGCAGGATTTGAAAGCGGCGGGTTTGCTCGATCCGATCGATAATGCGATGGATGCCGCGGATTTTGTCGCAGATGAAAATTCCGAAAATATTGATGGTGATGTGGAATTTTCCGACAGCAATGCCTAGATAATGCTAGGAAGATCGGGTAGCGCGGTTTCAACAATCGAGAATTTCGCTGGGAGAGCCAGCAAGGAGCAAATGAGATGGGCGGATTTAGCATTTGGCATTGGCTGATTGTCGGCATTCTGGTGCTGTTGCTGTTCGGCAGGGGTAAATTTTCCGGGATGATGGGCGATGTCGCCAAGGGTATAAAAGAATTTAAGAAAGGTATGGCCGAAGAAGACGAAGCGGCCAAAACACCGCCCAAAATAGAAGCGCCCATGCCATCATCCATTGAGGCGGAAAAGCAAAGCGATAAACAGGCCTAACGTGTGTCCGCCAAAGGAAAGAGCGGTCTTTGTTTGATATAGCCTCTACCGAATTTCTGCTGGTATTGCTGATCGCGCTTGTCGTGATTGGCCCCAAAGACCTGCCCAAGTTGCTGCGTTTTGTTGGGAAATGGGTCGCAAAGGCGCGCGGCGTGATGGCGCAATTTCGGTCCGGGTTCGACGAATTGATTCGCGAGAGCGAACTTAAGGAAATGGAAGAAAAGTGGAAAAAAGAAAATGAGCATATCATGCGCGAATTTCCGCCCGCGGCCGCGCCCAGCGAAGATCATGCCGATTTAGATATGGCATTGGACGATGGCGGGGAAGCGGCGGCGGTTCCCGTTCCGCCCGCACCGATCAAAACTGTGCGCAAGAAAGCGATAGCGCAAAAGCGCGCGACGGCCAAAACGGCGCCGAGCAAGCGCAAGCCTCCAAAGACCCGGGCAAAATCGGTATGAATGAGAGCATAGATGATAGCAAAATGCCGTTGCTCGATCATTTGATCGAACTTCGTCGGCGCTTGCTGTGGAGCTTTGTGGCGCTGGCCATCGCTTTTGCCGTCTGTTTTTACTATGCGCGGCCCATTTGGGATGTTCTAAAGGAACCGCTGCGGCTGGCAGGCCAGGAAAAGCTGATATATACCGATTTGTTTGAAGCTTTTTTTGTCGAGATTAAAGTTGCTTTATTCGCGGCGCTGATGGTTGCATTTCCGGTCTTTGCAACGCAAATTTGGCGATTTGTTGCGCCGGGGCTTTATCGTAATGAGAAACGTGCTTTCCTGCCATTTTTGGCGATGACGCCGATTTTATTTGGGCTGGGTTCATCGCTGGCTTTCTTTTTTGCCATTCCGGTTGCGCTGTCGTTCCTGCTTGGTTTTACCGATACCAGCGGGCAGTTGACGCAGGAGGCGCTGCCGGGTGTGGGCAATTATCTCAATTTCGTCACGACATTCATCTTTGGCTTTGGCGTTGCCTTTCAATTGCCTGTGTTGCTGATGCTGCTGGAGCGCGCAGGGATTGTGTCGCGCGATCAGTTGAAGGCGGGACGGCGTTACGCGATTGTGGGCGCGTTTGCGGTCGCTGCGGTGCTGACCCCGCCCGATGTGGTATCGCAGTTGTTGTTGGCGATCCCGCTATGTCTGCTTTATGAATTTTCAATCATCGCCATTTGGTTTACCCAGCGGCGGCATAAGAAAACCGCCGACCAGCCAGCATAAATGATTAATATGGGCTAATTGATCGCCTCTTCGCCGGATTTACCAACCGATTCAATGTCACGGCCAAGGCCCTTCACCGTGTTGCAGGCGGTGATCATCATCGATGCGGCGATAACGGCCAATATCGCGCTCTTGCTTTTTATATGTCTCATTTTGGCGGTCCCAATTTATAAAGCAATATCTTGGCAAAAACACCCTTACTAAAAACTAAACCGCGCGGTCAATCTGAAATCCCGCCCCGCCAATGGTACAAAGTCCTTCGTGAAAGAGGCGGCGCGCCGCCCTTCCACGTCGAAAATATTATTGGCCGTGCCGATCAGTGCGATATTCTGGTCTCGTCCAAACGGTCGCCAAGTCGCGCTGGCATTGACGAATATAAATCCATCGGTCGGGGTTTCGAATATTGTGACGTCATTTTGATCTGCACTATATTCAATTTCTCCGCGCAGATCGAGGCTACCGCTTTTTAGCTCCAACCCGCCCAAAAGCCGCAAGGGCGGAATGCGCGGTATATTGCCGCCGTCATCCGAAATTTGCGCGCGGGTATAATCGGCAACACCGTCCACGCCAACGTCAAAACCGGCGATAAAGCCAAGCTCCGCTGATGCTTCCAGTTCAAAGCCCCAGACATTGGCATCATCCTGAATAAATTGAAAAACGGGAAGGCCATCTTCTTCTTCGCCGGTTTCAACTTCAAAAATGAAATTGTCGAAACGGTTGGTATAAACAGTCGCGCGCAGCGCAAAATTATCATCTTCATAACGCGCATAAATCTCGCCATTCCACGAACGTTCGCTGCGCAGATCGGGATCACCAATTTCAAAGGCCTGCGTTGCGATATGCGGTCCGTTAGAAAACAGCTCCTCTGCCGATGGCGCGCGGCCCGTGCGAGATATGTTGACACCCAGTTTCAAGTCACTCTGCGTATAGGCAACGCCGAGTGCACCCGAAAAATTAGTAAAATCAACATCTTCATTCAGCGAGGATGCCGTCAGACTAGCAAAATCCACTCGGCCCGCCAATTCAAATTCAAATTGGCCAAATTTCAATTCCTGCAGAGAAAAAATGCCGATTTGATTTGTTATGTTGGGCGGCACAAAAGCTTCGGCGCCGATCGCTTCAAAATCGCGATATTGATATTGGACTCCGCTTGCCCCTTTCCAGCCATTTTTGTCGTTTTGTAACAACTCCAACCGCCCTTCAAAGCCTTGGCTTAAGAACCGGGTGCCTATTTCGCTTCCCTCAAATTCGGTATGCTCATAATCGGCGTAGCCTGCGCGCAGATTAAGCTTTTCGAAAAATCCCTCGCCTAGATCAAGATTGCCGCGCAGATCAAAGCGATATTGGCGCAGATCGATGCTGACAGGAGCTTCGCCTTCTTCGCCTTCACCCGCTAACGCCAACCCCGGACGTGCGGGAACGCCATAATTGGTGTCGTAAATGTTGAAGGAGACACCCAAGCTGCTGTTGCCGTCGATGAAAGCCACGCCGCTGCTGAAGGTCCAGGTTTCAACCGCGCTATTGGGGATGCCGCCGCGCAGGCCGGTCAAGGATTCGGCCTCCTGCGCGGCCTCGGCATTGCCTCCACCGCGCGCTTCTTCGGCAACCTGCGCCGCTTCCGCGCGCAGAAGCGGTGATAGAATAAAACCCCCACTGCGCAGATCACGGCTGTTCCGGTAGCTGCCATCAATATGCGCGACCAAGCGGCCATCAAGCTTAAAGTCGGCCGACACACCGCCGGAAAAATCATCGGCAGCGGTTGCATAGCCCAATAGAGCGTCAATATGCAGATGTTCGGTCGGAATATTTCGCGGAATACGCTTGTCAATCACGTTGACCGCGCCGCCAACCGCTTGGCCGCCGAATAACAAGACCGCTGCGCCGCGCAAAACTTCGATTCGCTCGGCGGTTAAGCTGTCGATCGTTACCGCATGATCGGCCGATGTGTTTGACGCGTCAATATTGCCTATGCCATCGGTTAATACAGCAACGCGGCTTCCTTGATAGCCGCGCAGCACGGGCCGCGATGCACCGGGCGAAAAGCTGGTCGCCGAAACACCCGGCAAGCTGATCAATATATCGGCGATCTGTCCGCGCGCCTTTTCCGCCAATTCTTCACCAGCGATGGCGGATGTGCCAGCCAGCAAATCTAGCCTTTCGAAATAAGGTGCCGTTACAACAATTTCTCGGTTGACGTGGAAATCGTCCTCTTTGGACCTTTCTGCCTGTTGCGTGGGCGTGCTTTGCGCATGGACAGGAGCCGAAATCGCAAGAGCGAGTAAGGAAGTGCAGGCGGTTCGGATCATGGTGACAGACCTTATCTAAATTCAAATATGGCTCAGTTAGACATAATGATACAACATTACAATTATATTGTTTTACGGGAGATGAACCGCCGCGATGATGGGAAATAGCGGTAATCGTGCGGCCTTCGACCATCGCCTGATCGCGCCGCGGCAAGCGGCCGAAGCCTTTTGAATAATGTTATTTGCTTCGCGCGGCACGGGGCCTTAAAAGCGACCGATGACAATAGGATCGACGCTTGAACTCATTGGCAATACGCCGCTCGTTCTTTTGAAAGGCGCAAGCCAAGCAGCGGGTTGCGAAATTTATGGCAAATGCGAATTTTATAACCCCGGCGCTTCGGTCAAGGACCGGGCCGCATTGTATATTGTCCGCGATGCTGAGACAGCGGGACAGTTGAAATCCGGCGGGACGATTGTGGAGGGGACGGCGGGCAACACGGGCATTGGGCTGGCGCTGGTTGCCAACGCCTTGGGCTATAAAACGATTATCGTTATGCCCGAAACGCAAAGCCGCGAAAAGATGGATACTTTGCGTGCGCTGGGTGCGCATTTGGTGACGGTTCCGGCGGCGCCCTATGCCAATCCGGGGCATTTTGTGCATACATCGCGGCGGATCGCCGAAGAAACCGAAAATGCCGTTTGGGCCAATCAGTTTGACAATATCGCCAATCGCCGCGCGCATATTGAAACCACCGCCGAAGAAATCTGGGCGCAGATGGAAGGCCGGATCGACGGTTTCACCTGCGCAGCGGGAACCGGCGGAACGATCGCGGGTGTTGGATTGGGCTTGAAAGCCAAAAATGCCGATGTCACTATTGCGCTGACCGATCCACATGGCGCGGCTTTGTATAATTATTATGCTTGCGGAGAATTAAAGGCCCAGGGCAGTTCGGTCGCAGAAGGTATTGGCCAGGGCCGGGTTACCGCAAATTTGGAAGGCGCGCCAATTGATACGCAGTTTCGCATTTCGGACGAGGATGGTCTATATTGGGTCAAACAAATGCTGAGCGAAGAAGGGCTTTGCTTGGGCTTATCGTCGGGTATCAATGTCGCGGGCGCAGTGGCCTTGGGCAAGCAGTTGGGCGCGGGCAGCCGGATTGTTACGATATTATGCGACACGGGCTTTCGATATTTATCCACTTTGTATAATGCGGAATGGATGATGGCCAAGGGATTGCCGCCGATGCCGTGGCTTGATAACACAGGGCGGGGTTAGCGAGAATTGACGAAGCAGTGATGCTGCGCCGATCGGCCCAGCGGGAGAATGGATATGTTGCAAGGCAAAGATAGCGCGATACAACGTATTCAGGTCGGTTTGCTGGGCATTGTTGCGGTATTGCTGTTTGTCAGTTTGGCCAGCGTGGTTCTTGAACGGGCGGCGCAGGGTGATTTGGCGCGCGGCGGCGGTGCATCATTATCGCCCAATAATGGCGGGCAATCGTCGCCCAAAGTTGCCGACGAACCCTTGGCAGAGCTGGGCGCTGCGCCCGTGGTAGAAAATGACGCAGCAACGCAGAAAAAGCCTGCGGGCAAGGGCAAGCCTGCCGCCAAGGACCGATCAGACGTCCGCCCCGCGCGCGCGCCATAGGCCAAATGACCGTAGCTTCTTATTATATATCAATATGATATCAGCGTTATGGACCCGGCTATCAGCCAATAGATTTGTCTTGATCGCCGCCGCGGCCTCGGCGGCGGTATTGTTGGTTACAGCGATTTTTCTGCTAGGCGGCAATAGCGATGAGCGTGATGACGGTCAACCGAAGCTGGGGCTTGTGACGACATTGCCGCTTTTTTGGGGCGAGGGTGATCTTGGCGAAATTATACAGCAGGCGAGCGAACCGACGCGCACCTATCAACGGCTGGATAGTAAATATCAGGTGCGGTTGATCGATGCGATTGATGATAAGAGCCTGCGATCCATGCATTTGCTGCTGCTCGCGCAGCCGCGGGCGTTGGCGGCGTCGGAGCTTGTTACGCTTGATCGGTGGGTGCGGCGCGGGGGGCATTTGATGGTGATGGCGGACCCGGCATTGCAATGGAAAAGCGCCTATCCGCTGGGCGATAGGCGCCGTCCGCTCTTCACCTCGATGATGTCGCCCTTGTTCAAACATTGGGGTTTGGAATTGGTGCTGCCGATCAGTGATGACACATCCGCCGAAGCGGTGCGCCAACATGGCGGCCTTGCCGTGCATACGGTGACTTTAGGGGCTTGGCAGCAAGTGGGGGGCACTGGCGGGGGTGCCTGCGCGATATCGGCCGATGGTCTTGTGGCCGAATGTAAGATTGGTAATGGGTCTGCTTTCTTGGTTGCTGATGCCGATATGTTGGATGACGCATTATGGGTGGGCAGCGGGATACGGGCGCTTTCGGGCTCGGATGATTTTGACAATATGCGCTGGGTGGAGGCGAATCTGGAGCGATTATGGGTGCACCGAGTCGGCCGCAAATGACAGGGAAAAGCTATTGGGTAATCTATGGGCAGACATGCGATTGATTTCAGTACATATATCTAAAACATTGATTTATAATATAAAAATATTCCTGACTAAAAATTTTCTATGGAAGAAAGGAGTGCAAAGCCAACTTCAATATGAGAAATAATTAAATGAATACAGCTATCTACTAATCTAAATATAGGTTAGCCCATAAATTCCCTCTTTTCATCCATGATATCCCATGATAGACCTGTCTTATTCTAGGGGTGGGTTTCCTGTTGAACGGTCGCTTTAGCGTCCGCGTACTCGTGCATTTTTACGCATTGGTGCGGCAGCAGAGCTGTGCCCGCCCAAAAAGAGGGATTTGGCATCGGTGTCTGGTAGTTTTTCTTACGGAGGTAGCGGGTTGTCGAGCATCGACACCAAAGGCCGCACGACCATTCCGGCGGAGATTCGCGACGTCGTGCAAAAATCCAGCGATGGCAACGTTGTTTGCATTGGTCGCCACCGGGAGCTGCCTTGCTTGGTTGGCTATGGCCGCAATGAGCGTCAGCAAAATCGCGATATTATCGAAGAAATGCGGCGCGCGGCGATCATGCGCGGGGATGTTTTTGATGATGAGGAATTTGGCGCGCCAGCGTCGTCGCTTTACGAAATTAATTTTGAGGTAAGCGGCCGCTTTGTGCTTTCGCCAATGCTCCGGCATTTTGGCAGGCTTACAAACCGGGTTTTTTTTCACGGAACCGATACGAAATTCCTGCTTTGGGATCCGGTGGTTTTCCTTGCGGAGGCTCCGGCAAAATTCCGGCAGGCGCGCGAAGAGTTGGAATATTGGCTTGCGGCAGCCGCGAAGGGCGAAAAATGAACAAAGGCCCCGATCATATTCCTGTTTTGCTTGACGAAGTAATTCGCTCTCTGGCCATCACCCCTGGCGCAGAGATGGTGGATGGCACTTTTGGGGCAGGAGGCTATAGCGAAGCAATGCTTTGCTGCGGCGCGCGTATTTATGCGTTTGACCGCGACCCCGATGCCTTAACCGAAGGTGCCTGCCTTGCAGGTCGGTATAAGGACGCTTTGCGGCTTTATCCGGCCTGTTTTTCTATGATGGACCAGATTTTGGCAAACGATGATGTGACATCGGTTGATGGCGTTGTTCTCGACATTGGTGTTTCGTCCATGCAGCTGGACCGGGCCGAACGCGGTTTTTCCTTTCAAAAGGACGGGCCGCTTGACATGCGGATGGCGCAGGATGGCGAAACGGCAGCTGATTTTGTCAACTCCGCCGACGAAACGGTAATTGCCGATGTTATTTATCGCTATGGCGAGGAACATCGCTCGCGCCGGATTGCCCATGCAATTGTTGCGGCGCGGCCGGTTTTTACGACCGCCGAGCTGGCCGCCATTGTCCGTAAGGCAATTGGGTATCGGCCTGGTGCGCCAAAGGATCCCGCGACGCGAATATTTCAAGCGATCCGCATCCATATCAACCAAGAGCTAAGTGAGCTTTCGCAAGGGTTGGCGGCAGCGGAACGCTTGCTGAAACCAGGTGGGCGCTTTGCGGTGGTTAGCTTTCACAGTCTGGAAGACCGGATCGTAAAGCAGTTTTTTCGCGAACGCACCGGCGCGGGCGGCGCGGTGTCCCGCCATATGCCAGCGATATCCGGCCGCGGCCCCGCACCGACATTTGAAAAGGCGAGCAAAGCCGTCCGGCCTTCGCAGGCCGAGATAGCACGTAACCCCCGCGCACGCTCCGCGACATTGCGCAGCGCAACGCGCACCCACGCACGGGCTTGGACACAGCAGGAGATGGCAGTATGACCTTGGCAATTAAGCGCCTTAGAAATATCGGCTGGTTGGCTTTGGTATTTCTGATTTCGATCATGCTCTATCCGCTTTCGCTGAATGTGGCTGCGGTGCATAGCGACCTGATGCGAGTGGACCGGGAAATTCGGGATACCAAGCGCGAAATAAGCTTTTTACAGGCCGAACTGAGGACAAGAGCCAGTCCGCAGCAGCTCGAAGAATGGAATAATCTGCTTTATGGATACAAGCCGCCAACGGCGCAGCAATTTCTCGAAGGCGAGCATGCGCTTGCAGAGCTGAATGGTGACGCGCCAACAATCAAGCCGGTATTGGTTGCCGCAGCCGGTAATGCGGCCCCTGCCGGTATTATCGGATCCCCTTTTGCGCCGTTAGAAGCGGATGAACCGTCACCGCCTCCAAGAAATTCAGGGGCGGATGATGATGCTGACGATGATAAGGTCAGGTTCGCCGATGCCCAGGCGAAGGAAACGGCAAATCGGAATGATGGGAATGGCAGATCGATCAGCAATAGAACGATAAAACTCGCTGCTATCGATGCCAAGATTCTATCTGACGATCTGCTGCGCGATATAGAAAAGAGCGCGATGCGCGAGCGGAATGCCCGATGACCATTTTTGTGGCGCGAACGGCCTCCCGCCGGTCTGGTGTGCGTGGTGGTGTATTGACGGCGCATGCCTTATGGCGGTTGTTGGTGCTTGCGGGCATTTTTGGACTGTTTTTATTGTTGATTATCGGCCGGCTGACGACTTTGGCCTTATTCGAAAGCACGCGCGCATTTGGCGCGACTACGACCGACTATATTCCCGATCGCGGTGATATACTGGACCGAAATGGCGTGCCTCTGGCGCGCACGATCCAAGCTTATTCCATCTGGGTTAAACCAGATAAAATTCTGGGTGACAAGAAACAGTTGGCAAAGGAATTGACGGCTATCTTCCCCGATACGCCCGAATCTTCATTTTATCAAAAACTTACGTCAAAAAAACAAGGTTATCTAAGGCAGCGCGCGCTTCCAGCAGAAGTGCGCAGGGTGCATGATCTGGGCGAAATTGCCATCGAATTTCCGCGCGAGGCCGAACGCCTTTATCCGCAGCATGAACTGGCCGCGCATGCCATCGGCTTTTTGGACCGCGACGGTAAAGGCGCGCTCGGGATTGAACGGATGCTGGATGCGGAGCTGCGTGATCCGGCGAAGCGCGGAAAGCCGGTGTCGCTTGCCATCGATATTCGCGTCCAAGGCGCGCTGGAAATTGAATTGGCGCGCGGCATGGAGGATACCGATGCAAAGGGCGCCGCTGGTGTGATTTTGGACGCGCAAACCGGCGAAGTCCTGGCGATGGCAACCTTGCCTGCTTTTGATCCCAATCGCCCCTTGTTTACCAAAAAAACCGAACAAACATTGCAACCTGGATCGAATTTGACGGATCGCATACCGATTGAGCGGCAAGTTAATAGCGTTACCAATCAGGTTTATGAGCTGGGCTCTACCTTCAAACCATTAACCGTGGCTGCCGCGCTTGATGCGGGTTCGGTGCGCAATCTGGCGATCCGTTATGATGCTACGGTGCCGCTCGAAATTGGTGGATTTAAAATTCGGGATCTCCACCCAACCAAACGGTGGTTGAATGTACCGGAAACTTTGGTTCATAGTTCCAACATCGTAACCGCGCGGATTGCCGACAATCTTGGTCCGGAGGGAATGGCCAAAATGCTCCGCGATATCGGCTTCCATGAAAAGCCTGCTATTGAAATTGGGGAGCGGGCAAAGCCAATTTGGCCGCGCAATTGGGGCCGGATAACCAATATGACGGTGGGATATGGTCACGGCATCGCGGTAACCCCGATGCATCTTGCCAATGCTTATGCGGCGATGGTGAATGGTGGCATATGGCGTCCGGCGACTTTAATCAAGGTTGCAGGCGATCGTAAACATCTTGAACGGCGTGTTTTTTCGGCATCGACCAGTGCGCGGATGCGGCAGCTGTTGCGGATGATTGTGGTTGATGGTACGGGCAAAAATGCCGATGCCGCCGGCTACCGGGTTGGCGGCAAGACAGGCTCAGCGGAAAAGCCAAGCGATGGCAGCTATAGCCGCAGTTTGCTGGTTGCAACCTTTGCGGCGGCTTTCCCGATGGATAATCCTCGCTATGTTATGGTTGCGATGCTCGACGAGCCAAAAGGCGCAGCCGCCAGCGGTTTTCAGCGAACGGCGGGTTTGACCGCGGCGCCCATTATCAAGAAAACCGTTACTCGAATTGGACCGCTGCTTGGCATTATCCCCGACATTAAGCGCGATGTGGATGTGTCCGAACTGACGCCTTTGCTATGGACTCCAAAAGGAGGCGGCTAATGCGTTTGGGATATTTGGTGCCCGATCTTGCCGGCGATAGCGGTGAGGCCATTGTTACCGGTTTTGCCATCGATCACCGCAAAGTGGCAAAAGGCACGATATTCGGCGCTTTTGCGGGTGCAAAATTCAATGGCGAGGATTTTATTGGGGAAGCCATAGCCAACGGCGCGATAGCGATCGTCGCGGCACCTTCGGCAAAAGTGGACGGCGCGCTGCATATCGTATCCGACAATCCCCGCAGGGCTTTTGCCCGGTTGGCCGCCATTTTTTTTCAACCATTTCCACCGGTCATTGCGGCGGTCACCGGGACCAACGGGAAAACTTCGACGGTCGAATTGACCCGGCAATTGTGGCGTATGGGCGGAAAAATATCTGCATCCATCGGAACTTTGGGGGTAACCACCGCAAATGAACAGGTTGGCACGGGCCTGACCACCCCGGACATCGTGACATTCCTCTCCAATGTTGCTGGTTTAGCGCGTGAGGGCGTGTCGCATCTTGCTTTTGAAGCGTCGAGCCACGGCTTGTCGCAATATCGCAGCGAAGGGATATCTATCCGCGTTGCTGCCTTTACCAACCTAAGCCGTGATCATCTGGATTACCATGGTAATATGGAAGATTATTTTGCGGCCAAAATGCGGTTGTTTGATGAGCTGTTGGCGCAAGATGGCACGGCGGTCATTTGGGCGGACGATGCCTGGTCGGCGCAAGTTATCGCGCGGGCCAAGGCGCGGGCGCTGCGGATGGTGACCGTGGGGGAAAAAGGCGAAAGCATTCGCTTGGTTTCACGCGGGCCAACGCAGCTTGGTCAGGAGCTTGTGCTCGAAATTCAGGGTGAAACGCAGAAAGTGACATTGCCGTTGATTGGCGCTTATCAAGCCAATAATGCGTTGACCGCGGCGGCCATCGTGCTCGCCAGTGGCGGCGATGTTGCCGAGGTGGTCGGCAATCTTGGCCGGTTGCAGCCGGTGCGCGGACGTTTGGAGCGCGCCGTTATCAGCCGCAGCGGCGCGCCGGTTTACATCGATTATGCACATACCCCCGACGCGCTGGTCGCCGCAACGGCCGCGATGCGTCCGCATACGGCGGGGCGGTTGATCACGGTGTTTGGTGCAGGCGGTGACCGTGACAAAGGCAAACGGCCGGAAATGGGTGCCGCCGCCGTACAATGCTCCGATATTGTAATTGTTACCGACGATAATCCGCGCAGCGAAGACCCCGCCGATATCCGCGCTCAGGTGATGGCAGGCGCGGAGGGAGCGACCGAAATAGGCGGTCGCCGCGCGGCCATCGCGTATGCCATTGAACAGGCCAAGGCCGACGATATCGTCTTGATCGCCGGAAAAGGGCATGAACAAGGGCAGATTATTGGCGATACGGTATTTCCCTTTGATGATGTGCAGGTCGCGCGAGAGTGTGCCGCGTGAACCCCTTGTGGACATCAGCCGAAATTGCAGCGGCAACGGGCGGGACGGCGAGCGTTGAATTTTCGTGCACCGGCGTGGCGTTTGACTCGCGCGAAATTGGCGCAGGCGATTTGTTTTTTGCCTTGAAAGGGCAGGCCAGCGACGGGCATTATTATCTGGATCAAGTGCACCGCGCCGGTGCCGTCGCTGCGGTGGTGAGCGCCGACTGTGCGGGTCCGCATATTCGCGTTGCCGACACTGCGCAGGCTCTGAACGATCTTGCGCTGGCCGCGCGGGCGCGAACCAAAGCGAAAATCATCGGCGTGACCGGATCGGCGGGGAAAACCGGGACAAAAGAGGCGCTATTTGCGGCATTGGACCGATCATCGCGCGGCCATGCCCATCGGTCGGTGAAAAGTTATAACAACCATGTCGGGGTTCCATTAAGCCTGTGCCGAATGCCGGTTGATGCGCAATATGGCATCTTTGAAATGGGCATGAATCATCCCGGAGAGCTGCGTGCGTTAACCGGGCTTGTGCGGCCCGATGTTGCGATCATCACCATGATCGCGCCCGCACACATCGGTTTTTTCAAGGATGAAGCCGAAATTGCGAAGGCCAAGGCGGAGATATTCGAAGGATTAAGACCGGGTGCAGCGGCAATCATCCCTGCCGACAGCGTGCATTTTGCTTTGCTGCGCGACGTTGCATTACGCTATACCAGCAATATTTTATCCTTCGGCTTTGATCCCGCGGCGGATATTCGCGTGATTGACCATGTGAGCGCGCCGGGCGGCGGATCGTTGATTACAGCGCAGCTGCCAAGCGGGACATTATGTTACACATTGTCGCAGCCGGGCCGGCATTGGGCCGCCAATTCGCTGGCGGTATTGGCGGCGGTTGAGGCGGTGGGCGGTGATCTTGCCTCTGCCGGATTGGCGCTGGCGGAGCTTGAGGGTCTTGCGGGGCGCGGGGCGCGGTATGAGGTTGCGATCGGCGGCGGCAAAGCGATGCTGATTGACGAGAGCTATAATGCAAATCCGGCGTCGATGGCCGCGACATTATCGCAATTGGGCAGCCTGACACCGGGCAGGCGGATCGCAGTGCTGGCCGACATGAAGGAGCTTGGCGATCAATCCGCACGATATCATTTGTCATTGGCGGATGATTTGGCCGGTGCCAAGGTCGATTATGCGATATTGGTCGGCGAAGAGATGGATATTCTCGCCCACTCGCTGAAACAAGGGCTTGAGGGTCCTGCCAATTTCGCCCATTGCAGCAATGCAAAAGAAGCACTGACGCTGTTGCGGGATTATCTGCAGCCGGGTGATAATGTGCTCGTGAAGGGGTCCAATTCGATGGGTTTATCGGCTATCATTCATGCTTACACCGGCGGGGAGAATTAATGCTTTACTGGCTGGCGGAATTTTTCGGTTTTGACGGCGGGTTGAATCTCGTCCGTTATATCACCTTTCGCACCGGCGCGGCGGTGGCGACCGCCTTGGTCATCGGCCTGCTGATTGGTCCGCGCTTTATCAATATGCTGCGCGTGCGTCAGGGCAAAGGACAGCCGATCCGCGAGGATGGCCCGCAAACGCACCTTGCCAAGGTGGGCACGCCGACGATGGGCGGATTGATGATGTTGGTTGCGATATCCATTTCCCTGTTTTTGTGGATGGATCTCAAAAACCTTTACATCTGGGCCTGTATTATCGTGTTGCTCGGCTTTGGTTTGGTCGGCTTTATGGATGATTATGACAAGGTTAAAAAACGCAGCCACAAGGGTGTTTCGGGCCGCGTAAGGTTGCTGTTTGAATTTTTGATTGCGGGCCTTGCCGTAACCTTGATTGTCGCGCAGTCGGGGGGCAATCTCTATTTGCCCTTCATCAATGGCCCTGTCGCCGATCTTGGCTTATTTTATATTGCCTTTGGCGCTTTTGTGATCGTCGCCTTTGGCAATGCGGTAAACCTAACCGACGGGCTGGACGGCCTTGCGACCATGCCGGTTATCATTGCGTCAACGGCATTTATGTTGATCGTATATCTGGTCGGCAATGCAAAATATTCCGCCTATCTCGGATTACCCTTTATATTGGGCGCGGGCGATTTGGCGATTATTTGCGGCGCTATCGTTGGCGCGGGACTGGCTTTTTTATGGTTCAATGCACCGCCAGCGGCTATATTTATGGGCGATACGGGCAGCTTGGCCTTGGGCGGCGTGTTGGGCACGATCGCGGTTGTCGCGCACCATGAATTTGTGCTGGCGATTATCGGCGGCGTTTTTGTGGTTGAGGCAATGTCGGTGATTATCCAGGTTTTTTGGTTTAAGCGCACCGGACGGCGGGTGTTTAAAATGGCCCCCATTCATCATCATTTTGAACAAATGGGCTGGAGCGAAACCACCGTCGTCATTCGCTTTTGGATCATCGCCTTCGTGCTCGCGCTTGCGGGATTATCCACCTTAAAGCTGAGATGATTGTTAGCCCCGCCTTTGCCAACAAAAAATTCGCCATATTGGGACTGGCGCGGTCGGGGCTGGCATCGGCGAAAACATTGGCGGCAAGCGGCGCGTTGATAACCGCATGGGACAGTGATGAAGCCGCGCGCGCTGCCGCTGCGGACATCGCCGAAATAGCCGATCCCATGGAGGTAGATTTGACCGGATTCGACGGGATCGTAGTATCGCCCGGCGTTCCGTTGATCCGGCATCCCATTGCGCGCAAGGCGCAGGCAGCTGGTGTTCCAAT
Organism: Sphingomonadaceae bacterium; assembly: GCA_021732525.1. GTDB lineage: Bacteria > Pseudomonadota > Alphaproteobacteria > Sphingomonadales > Sphingomonadaceae > Sphingorhabdus_B. The sequence continues at coordinate 186,893 of JAKFUU010000012.1, forward strand.
CATCGGCGATATGGAGCTGTTCGCCATGGCCCGCGCCAGCCTTCCCGAACACCGGGTTGTGGGTATTACCGGAACCAACGGCAAATCGACGACCACCGCGCTGGTTTACCATTTGATAAAAAGTGCCGCTTTGCCCGCGCGCATGGCGGGGAATATTGGCGTACCGATCCTGTCGCAAAGCCCCTTGCCTGCGGGCGGCGTGTATATTTTGGAGCTGTCCAGCTACCAAATTGACCTGACGCACAGCTTGCAATGCGATGTGGCGGCGCTCATTAATCTGTCGCCCGATCATCTGGATCGTTATCATGGCTATGAAGGCTATATCGAGGCAAAAGCGCGGTTATTTGCAATGCAGAGCGCGCAGCAGCATAGTATTTTCGGCAATGGCGATGACGACACGCGGTCGATTTATTTGAAACTTGCAGCGCAAAAGGATCGGGATTTCTGTCAATTGGCCGAGCCTACAGATTTGAAAGGGCAGGAAAATTGGCCATCATTGCAGGGGCCACATAATCTTGAAAATGCGGCAATCGCGGTAAAAATTGTCGAAGCTTTGGGCATTAGCGAAAATCAATGGCGCCGTGCGATGCCCCACTTTCGAGGATTGCCGCACCGGATGGAAATTGTGGGCGAATATGCCGGTGTGCTTTATGTTAACGATAGCAAGGCAACCAATGCAGCATCAACCGCCCCGGCATTGGCCGCTTATCCCCGCATTCATTGGATTTTGGGCGGTATCGCCAAAAGCGAGCATCTGAATGAATGCAAGCCAAATTTCGGCCATGTGGTCAAAGCCTATACCATTGGCGAATCGGGTGCGAGCCTGGGTGCGATTTTGGCGCCCTATATGCCTGTCATATCCTGCGAAATGCTGGCCACAGCGGTTGCACAAGCGGCGATGGCGGCAAAGCCCGGTGACGTGGTGATGCTGTCACCCGCCTGCGCCTCCTTCGATCAATTTAAGGATTTTGAAGCAAGAGGAGATTGTTTCAAAGCGGCCTTCGCCAATCTGACCAAGGACGCGCACGAATGACCATGGAGGGCAAAGATATCCCATGGGTGCTCGCGGCGAAAACGGGCAAAACCCATTTCTCCAATCGGTTGGGCCGGGGAGACCGGTCGCCGCTTGGGGTTTGGTTTTGGGAACTGGACCGGGTTTTATTGGGCTTGATGCTGGTTTTAATTGCAATCGGATTGCTAGCGGTTGCCGCCGCTTCGCCCGCCGCAGCGCAAAGATTGTCGGCGGCGGAGGATATTTTGCCGCCGCTGTATTTTTTCTACCGGCAATTAATTTGGGTGACGCTCGGCATGCCGTTGATGTTGTTTGTTTCTATGTATCCAAAGGAACAGGCCCGGCGATTAGCCATCATTGGTTTCTTGATTATGACCGCGCTGTTGATGCTGGTGCCGATATTGGGTAAAGAGGTGAATGGAGCGCAGCGTTGGATCGGATATGGTTTTGCCAGCATCCAGCCATCCGAATTTCTGAAACCTTTTTTTGCGGTAACATTGGCGTGGATCATATCGTGGCAGCGCAGCGACGCCGCTTTGCCGGTCCATTTTTTTTCGATAATGGTGACCGGGTTTATAGGCCTATTCTTGATGCTGCAGCCCGATTTGGGGCAAACAATTTTAATCTGCGGTGTTTGGTTCGCTTTAATGATGGTATCGGGGGTTCCGGCTTGGCGTTTGTGGGGTTTGACGCTGGTTGCGATTGGCGGACTGCTGCTTGCCTATAACTTCTATCCAGTCGCGACGCAGCGGATCGATGCCTGGATCTTTGGCACCGAAGGTCTAACCCATGACAAGCTGGCAATGGCGACATTGACGGCGGGTGGATTCATTGGCGTTGGGCCGGGGCTTGGCACCAAAAAATACGCGCTACCTGAGGCGCAAACCGACTATATCTTTTCGGTGATCGGTGAAGAATTTGGTTTGCTTGCCTGTATAGTGATCGCCATCTTGTTTTTTGCTATTTTGGTTCGCGTGGTGATCCGCTTGCTCGACGAAAAAGATCAATTTGTCATCCTATCGGTAACGGGGCTTACTGCGGCATTTTGCGGTCAAGCGATGATCAATATAGCGGTGAATTTGGGGATATTCCCATCAAAGGGCATGACGCTTCCCTTTATCAGCTATGGCGGGTCATCAATTTTGGCATTGTCAATATGTTGCGGTTTGATACTGGCGCTGACCAAGCGCAACCCTTATCTTGACCGGTCACGCTATATGGTGAAGGGCGAGCGGTGAAGGGGAAAAAGCCATGACGGTTTCACGACATTATGTGCTGGCGGCGGGCGGCACGGGGGGGCATATTATACCCGCCTATGCATTGGGCGCTGAATTGTTGCAACGCGGCCATCATGTTGCGCTGGTCACCGATGAACGCGGCAGCAAAATTCCCGGTATTCCGGATAAAATTGCGACGCATATTTTGCCTGCGGGGCGGATAAGCGGCGGGCCGATAGGATGGCTGCGCGCGGCGCGCGCGATTGGCCGGGGCCGGGAAATGGCCAAGATGCTGTATAGCAGTTTTCAGCCCAGCGCGGTGGTTGGCTTTGGCGGCTATCCGGCATTTCCCGCATTGCTTGGTGCCTTTGCAAAAAATATTCCCGCAATCATCCATGAACAAAATGCGGTATTGGGCCGGGTCAACCGCTTAACGGCAAGCAAGGTCAATGCCATCGTTACCGCCTATCCTGATATTCGGAAATTAAAACCGCGCGACCTCCCGAAAGCACATCTGCTCGGCAACCCGGTGCGGGAGGCGATATTGGCGCTGCGCGAGGAGAGCTTTCCGCCGTTTTTAGAAGATGGCATTTTCCGCGTGCTGGTAACCGGTGGCAGCCAAGGCGCATCGATATTATCCGAAATAGTGCCCGATGGCCTCGCTCGGTTGCCGCTGAACTTACGCCGCCGCCTGCAAGTGACGCAGCAATGCCGGCAAGAAGATATTGAGGCGGTCCGCGCCACCTATGCCCAGCATCAAATTCCGGCGGAGCTGGCGACTTATTTGCCCGATATGCCCGAACGGCTGGAATGGGCGCATTTGGTAATTTCACGCGCTGGTGCATCGACCATTGCCGAGCTGACCTGCGCCGGGCGGCCCGCAATACTGATCCCCTTGCCAACCGCGATGGACAATCATCAGGCGTTTAATGTGGTTGAAATGGTGCAAGCGGGCGGCGCGCGCGCGATTGCCCAAGAACAATTTACGTCAAAAGAATTGGCCAAACAGATTCAGAAAATTGCGTTGCAGCCTGGTGCGCTTGAAAATGCCGCCCTTGCCGCAAAAAAATGTGGACGCCCCGCTGCGGTTTCGGATCTGGCCGATCTGGTCGAAAGCTTTGGCGCCGCGCCGATCACAAAGCCGTTAAAAAGCAAGGGTACGGGCGGGATGAATTTTAGCAAGCCATCGCCAGCGCTCGCCAAAGACATGCCGGGTGAGGGCGCTGCATGAGGGGGGTTCCCACCGACATTGGCACCGTCCATTTCGTCGGCATCGGCGGGATTGGCATGTCGGGCATTGCCGAGGTGATGCATAATTTGGGCTATCATGTGCAGGGCAGCGATCTAGCCGATGGTTATGTGATCGACGGGCTGCGCGCCAAGGGCATAAAGGTGATGATCGGCCATAGCGCCGAAAATCTTGCGGGCGTGTCGGTGGTGGTCACTTCGACTGCGGTAAAGCCCGGTAATCCCGAACGCGATGCGGCGCTCGAACAACGTATTCCGCTGGTGCGGCGCGCCGAGATGCTGGCGGAATTGATGCGGCTGAAAAATACCGTTGCGGTTGCCGGGACGCATGGGAAAACGACCACAACCTCGATGATCGCCGCGATGCTCGATCATGGCGGCGTCGATCCTACCGTTATCAACGGGGGTATCATCAACAGCTATGGTTCCAACGCGCGGCTGGGCGCAAGCGACTGGATGGTGGTGGAGGCCGACGAAAGCGATGGCAGTTTCCTGCGGCTTGATGGCACCATTGCTGTTGTCACCAATATCGATCCCGAACATCTCGACCATTATGGCGATTTTGACAGCATCAAGCGAGCCTTTGTAGAATTTGTCGAAAATGTGCCCTTTTACGGGGCGGCGATCATGTGCCTTGACCATCCCGAAGTGCAGTCGATTATCCCGCAGATTCGCGACCGGCGGATCGTCACCTACGGCTTTTCGGCGCAGGCCGATATTCGCGGCGAAAATGTAACGCCCTTTGCCGGCGGCAACCGGTTTGATGTTTTGGTCCGCACGCGCGACGGGGCGCAGCGGATGATCGCGGGAATTGAATTGCCAATGCCAGGACGGCATAATGTGCAAAACGCGCTGGCCGCAATTTCCGTAGGTCTTGAAATGGGGATGAGCGATGATGCGGTGCGCGAAGGCTTTAGCAAATTTGGCGGGGTGAAGCGCCGTTTCACCAAGGTGGGGGAGGTGGACGGCGTAACTATCATCGATGATTATGGTCATCATCCGGTTGAAATTCGTGCGGTGCTTGCCGCCGCCCGCGAAAGCGCGTCAGGCCGGGTGATCGCAGTGGCGCAGCCGCACCGATATACCCGGCTGCGCGATCATATGGATGATTTTCAGCAAGCCTTTAACGATGCCGATATCGTCTTTGTAACCCCGGTCTATACGGCGGGAGAAACGGCCATTGCGGGCGTCGATTCGGCGGCGCTGGTTGCGGGGATGAAGCAACGCGGACACCGTTCGGCGGCGCTAGTATCGGATGCCGCGAATTTGGCTCAGAAGTTGGCGGAGATATTGCAACCGCAGGATATGGTCGTGTGCCTTGGCGCGGGTGATATCACCAAATGGGCGGCTGGGTTGGCTGACGCTGTCCGGCAAGCGCGCGGCGAAGCGGCCGGGGCGTGATGATCGATCTGCCCTCTGTTCACGGTAAGCTGACGCCGAATGCGCCGCTTGCGCCGCTGGTTTGGTTCAAATCGGGCGGCGCGGCGCAATGGCTGTTTGAACCGAAAGATATTGCCGATTTGCAAGGCTTTATCCGCGATCTTGATCCGGCAATGCCGCTCATGGCGATTGGGCTGGGTTCAAATATGATCGTTCGTGATGGCGGCGTTCCCGGCGTCGTCGTGCGGCTGGGCAAGGCCTTTGCCAAGGTGGTGCCCGCGGGCGATCATATCCTAAATTGCGGCGGCGGCGCTTCGGGGATATTGGTTTCCTCCACCGCGCGCGATGCCGGGATCGCGGGGATGGAATTTCTGCGCTCGATCCCCGGCACCGTCGGCGGCTTTGTGCGGATGAATGGCGGGGCTTATGGCCGCGAGGTGAAGGATATTTTGATCGATTGCGATGTGCTGCTGCGATCTGGAGAGCTGTTGACACTGCCGGTGGCCGATCTGCGTTATAGCTATCGCCATTCCGAATTGCCCGGCGGCGCGATCGTGGTGGCCGCGCGGTTTCGCGGGCTGCCCGGCGAGGCCAGCGTGATCCAGGCCGAAATGGACCGTATTTCCGAGGACCGCGAAGCATCGCAACCTTTGCGATCAAAAACCGGCGGTTCCACCTTCAAAAATCCCCAGGGGCATAAAGCGTGGCAACTGGTCGATGCAGCGGGATGCCGGGGCGTGCAGATTGGCGGCGCGCAGGTATCAGAAAAGCACACAAATTTTCTTCTTAACCTGGGCGATGCCACCAGCGCAGATATTGAGGCATTGGGCGAAGAAGTGCGCCGCCGGGTTTTCGAAAAGTCGGGCGTGGAATTGCAATGGGAAATACAGCGTGTGGGGAGGGCGAAATGAACTTTACTTTGGCCTCTCTGTTTCGTCATGCTGAACCTGTTTCAGCATCCATCTATCCATTTAGGCCATTGGTCTGTGAAGACAAATGGACCCTGAAGCAAGTTCAGGGTGACGAGCATTATGAGGTAAGATTATGAGCACCCCCGCCAATATCCATGTGGCAGTGCTAATGGGCGGTTGGTCGAACGAGCGGCCGGTGTCGCTGATGAGCGGAACCGGCGTTGCCGATGCGCTCGAGAAGCTGGGGTATAAAGTCAGCCGCATCGATATGGACCGCAATATTGCGCAGGTCTTGACCGCGCTTCGTCCCGATGTCGTGTTCAACGCGCTGCACGGTGTTCCCGGTGAGGATGGCCGGGTGCAAGGCATGCTCGATTTGATGGGCATTGTTTATACGCATAGCGATATGGCAACATCGGTGATCGCGATTGACAAGGAGATGACCAAGCAGCGCTTGGTGCCGCATGGTATCCCGATGCCGAAGGGGAAAATCGTCAGATCCGAAAGCCTGTTTGCCGGCGATCCTTTGCCGCGCCCCTATGTGTTGAAACCGGTCAACGAAGGATCATCGGTGGGCGTCGCGATTGTGACCGACAGCGGCAATTATGGCAATCCCATCGCGCGCGGTGCGGCGGGGCCGTGGCAGGATTTTGACAGCTTACTGGCCGAACCCTATATTAAGGGCCGCGAGCTGACCTGTGCGGTGCTCCGCGATAAGGCGCTGTGCGTGACCGAGCTGGTTACAAAAAGCGGCTTTTATGACTTTGATGCCAAATATACCGATGGGATGACGCAGCATATTTGCCCGGCGAATATTCCCGCCGATATCGAAGCTTACATCATGGATTTGGCGCTGCGCTGTCATCGATTACTCGGCTGCAAGGGCGCGTCGCGTACCGACTTCCGCTGGGACGACGCGCAAGGCAAGGACGGCATATTCGTGCTGGAAACCAATACGCAGCCCGGAATGACCCCGCTCAGCCTGGTGCCCGAACAAGCCCGGCATGTCGGTATCAGCTATGAACAATTGGTCGATTTGATTGTGAAAGATGCGTTGAACTAAAATGATGCGTGCCCGATGAAAGCCACAACCAAAAGGAAATCGCCGCGCCGTCCGGCGAAGAACAGATTCGATTCTCGGCAAAACCCAGCTCGGCAAAAAGCCAGACCCATTTCGATATTTGATCGTATGCTGGCCAACTTGCCGCTCGCCGAACAGGAAATACAGCGAATTTTTACATGGATCGCGGTTGGCACTTTCGCGCTTATCTTATTTTTTGTCGCGCGTTATTTTGGCGTTGGCGATGTTATTCACCGGCATTATGCGCAACAAGCCGCAAATGCAGGGTTTGTATTAAAACGGATCGAGCCGATCGGTATCAAACGGGCCGATGAGCTTAAAATTTACGATCTGATTTTGGCACAAAAAGACCGGGCGATGCCGTTGGTTGACATCGAAAAAATTCGTACAGATTTGATGCAATATGGCTGGGTCAAGGATGTTCGGGTCAGCCGGCAATTGCCCGACACGTTGGTGGTGGAAATTATCGAACGCAAACCATCGGCCATCTGGGACGATAATGGCAAACAAAATTTGATCGATGAACAGGGCATTTTGCTTGAAAATATCCCCGTGGGCAGTGTCGGCGGCTTGATGGTGATAAGCGGCGACCGGGCCAATAGGAAGATAGCGGGGTTGACTGAATTGCTGGAAGCGGCTCCATCGTTAAAGCCGCAGATTATCGCGGCAAGCTGGGTCGGCAACCGCCGTTGGGATTTGAAATTCAAGAGCGGAGAAACAGTGGCGCTACCCGAAGGCGAAATCGCCGCTGCCAAGGCTCTGGTCAATTTTGCCCGGATGGAAGGGGTTAGCCGGATATTGGGGCAAGATATCATTCATTTTGATTTGCGCGATCCGGACAAGGCCTATCTGCGCCGAAAGCCCAAAAGCAGCCCCGCTGCTCCAATTGAGGAGAATCGCAAAAACAGCGATAATGGCAATGAAACAGAAACCGAGGTAAAAGCCGAAACAGAAACGGGAGGCAGAGATACGGCATGACCACGGCGCGTGTTGAAAAAATTATCTCTGTTCTGGACATTGGCTCATCCAAAGTATGCGCTTTGATCGCGGGCAAGACCGACAGCGGAGAATTGATCGCGCTTGGAACCGGTCAACGTGAAAGCCGGGGTATGGTGCGCGGTTGTATCGCCGATATTGAACAGGCCGAATTGTCGGTACGCCATGCGGTGGAACAGGCGGAGCGGATTGCGGGGATAAATATTGACCGCGTCACCATCGGCATTTCGGCTGGCGGCTTCGCCAGCATGCTGGCACCGGTTGAAATTGAACTTAGCGGCGATAGGATAGAGCAAGAAGATATCGATGATTTGTTGGCGGCGGGCCGGGCGAATCTCGATACGCGGGGGAAATCGGCACTCCATATTCAACCGACTCTTTACGCGCTGGATGGCGTGGGCGGGGTTGCCAACCCGATTGGCCTGCACGCCGACCGGTTGGGCGTTGATATTCATGCCATTCTGGCCGACCCTTCACCCGTAAGAAATTTGGATATGACGGCTAGAGCCGCGCATCTTGAGGTTGATAGGGTTGTTGTATCGCCGATTGCAGCGGGTCTTGCTTGCTTAACATCGGAAGAACGCGAATTGGGCGTTGCACTTGTCGAAATGGGCGCGGCGGTCACCAATGTTTCGGTTTTTATTGGCGGCATGCTGGTTGGCCTGGAGACCATTCAGCAAGGCGGAGCGGATATTACCGATGATATCGCCTCAACTTTTGGTATGCGGCGCGCGCAAGCCGAGCGTCTGAAATGCTATTACGGTTCCGCTTTGTCCACCCCGCGCGATCATCAAGATGTGTTGGAGTTGAAAAATGAAGACAGCGCCGCAGACAGCGAGAATGCTGGTCCGCGGATAACCAAGGCGGAGCTTAACGCCGTGATCTTTCAACGGATCGATAAAATTGTTTCGGAAATCGGCCAGTCACTGAAAGCGCTTGGCTTTGCCGGACCGACAGGGCATCAAATTATTTTAACCGGAGGTGGTGCCGAGCTAAAAGGGGTGGCGGAGCATGCTCAGGCGGCGCTCGGCCGGGCTGTGCGTGTGGCCCGTCCAGCGGGTGTTTCAGGCGTGCCAGATGCGCATAGCGGACCAGCCTTTGCAACATTGATCGGTTTGGTTCAATTTTCAGCCTCCGACCTTGTGGATTTAAGTGTTTTGTTGGATAGCGATGGCGATTTTGCTGGCGGATCAACATTAAGCATTTTCGAACGCATCAAACGGGTGATAAGAGATAATTTTTAAGCTTATCATGCCGTAGCGGTTAATTTTTCGAGTGTGCTCGTGACATATTTGTGTCAATAGGAGCAAAATTTTTGGAACGAGCCGGATCGGCAAAGGGGTTATAATTATGAGCATCAATATCGGTCCGCCCATGGTTGATGAATTGAAACCAAAAATTGCCGTTATCGGCGTTGGCGGCGCGGGCGGCAATGCCGTTGCCAATATGATTAAAGCCAATGTCGAGGGTGTTGATTTTATTGTCGCCAATACCGATGCGCAGGCGCTTAATGCTTCGGCGGCGGAATATCGTATTCAGCTTGGTCCAGAAATCACCCAAGGTCTGGGTGCGGGTTCACGGCCTGAGGTGGGGCGGGCCGCAGCGGAAGAAACGCTGGGTCAGGTGAAAGCGGCGCTGCAGGGTGCGCATATGTGCTTCATCGCGGCGGGTATGGGCGGCGGAACGGGAACGGGCGCTGCACCGGTTATCGCGCAGGCCGCGCGCGAAATGAATATTTTGACCGTCGGCGTGGTGACTAAACCATTCTTATTTGAAGGCGCGCGGCGGATGCGGTCGGCCGAAGCTGGCATCCAAGAGCTGCAACAACATGTTGATACTTTGATCGTTATCCCCAATCAGAATTTATTTTTGGTTGCTAACCCCAATACCACCTTCAAAGAGGCTTTCTTGTTGGCCGACGAAGTGTTGCAGCAAGGCGTGCGCGGGATTACCGACCTTATGGTTATGCCGGGGCTGATCAACCTCGACTTTGCCGATGTGCGCAGCGTGATGCATGAAATGGGCAAAGCCATGATGGGCACCGGCGAGGCCGAAGGCGACGGCCGGGCCTTGGAGGCCGCAGAAAGGGCGATTGCCAATCCATTGCTTGACGGCGTGTCGATGCAAGGGGCAAAAGGGGTTATTGTATCCATTACCGGCGGCGAAGATATGCGGTTGATGGAAGTTGATGAAGCCGCCAATCATATTCGCGAATTGGTTGATCCCGATGCCAATATCATTTGGGGTTCGGCCTTCAACGAAAATCTGAATGGCAAAATCCGGGTTTCGGTTGTGGCGACAGGTATCGATAGCGATAGACCGATGCAGGATGCGGCGACGCGGTCATTCGCCTTTAATCGCAGCACGCCGCCGGCTTCCCTTACTCCGCCGGCTGCTGCAGTTTCCGCACCATCCTCGCTTGCGGGTATGTTTGCTGCGCGGCAAGATACGGTTACTCCCGAAGCAATGGCGACTGAGCCTGGATTTTCGGATAAGTTAGACGATGACAGCCTTGATCTAGGGACCGCCGAGGGTGTTGAAACATTGCCCGATGATGCCACTATGCCAGTGGCCGACAACCCGTTACATAATGATTCCATGGGCCGTAACTTTGCTGCGGCGCAAAATGGTGACGATGACACGTTGGAACTGGGCGGCGCGGACATTGCAGCGGACAATGAAGAGATATCGCAAAACCCTCCAACCCCTAAAGTTGATCGGCCGCATATCTCATCGGGCGGTGGAACGTTGTTTGAAAGGATGTCCAACCTATCGAGAGGTCTTACCAGCAAGGAGGACAGCGAAGATACCCCGGACGATAACGCGGTTAGTTTGAATATTCCGCGCTTCCTGGATCGGCAGAGCAACAATTGAGTCTGTCTGCGTGAGCTCATCCGGTTGTTAAAATTGGTAGCGGTGTCTGGATTTTCCGTTGCAGCGTTTCAATGCCGCATTTCGCGCCTGATTTCGTAACGCGATCCGCTCCACGAGCCAAAAAATTTTTCAACTTCGGGATGGTCGATCTGGCCGGATTTGCCGTCGCACAGCAGATTTTGCTGGCTGACATAGGCGCGGTAGCTACTTTCCGAATTTTCGGCGAACAGATGATAAAAAGGTTGATCCTTTGCGGGTCTTACCGCCTCTGGTATCGATTGATACCATTCCTCGCTGTTGGAAAAAACCGGGTCAACATCGAATATGACTCCCCGAAATTCAAAAATTCGGTGGCGAACGACATCACCGATTGAAAATTGCGCTTCGGTGACTGGGGCGGTGGGGGGAGTTTTACGCATAGCCGCTATATCGGGCCTGTTTTGCATCAAATCAAGCGGCTTGCGCGATCTGTCCTTGGCAAAGTGAAATTCATGCGGTAATGGCGCCAATCCTTTTGCGGATGGACGCGCCCTTTTTTGGGCTTTGACCAGTCTATTCGCCGCGCGGAGAGGTGCCAGAGTGGTCGAATGGGGCGGTCTCGAAAACCGTTGTGCGGCAACGCACCCAGGGTTCGAATCCCTGTCTCTCCGCCAAATATTCGCCGCCTGAGGCGGGTATCCTGCTCTAACGTATCGCGCGAAAAACCGGTGCCCACTTTTTCGCGCGATGCCCTAATATTTAATCCAGCATTCCAGCAAAGCCTTGGCCAATCCCTTGTCGATGGTTTCGGCGGCTTCCTCCGCGCCGTCGCGCAAATTGCTGGCCTCGCCCGCCACGATCAAGGCGGCTGCGGCGTTGAGGAGCACCGCGTCGCGGTAAGCCCGGTCTTGATCGGTTACCGGCTCGCCGATCAACAATCGGCGCAGGGCGGCGGCGTTATAATTCGCATCTCCGCCTTTTAATGCCAGAGGCGCGTGGCGGGAAAGCTGGGCCGATTCCGGGGCTATAACATTATTTTCAAATGCGAAACCGATGCTTTGCGTGTGGGTTGGTCCGCTGACGGAGATTTCATCCAATCCCTCTTCGCCCGAAACGACCAGCGCCCGTTCGCAACCCAGTAGCCTGATCGCGTCGGCATAGGCCGGGATTATTGCGGGGGCCGGTACGCCGATCAATTGCCGGGTAGCGCCGCCGGGATTGCAGAGCGGGCCGAGATAGTTGAAGATCGAGCGGCGGCCCAGCGCGCGGCGGATCGGCGCAATCGGGCCGAGCGCGGGATGGTGTTTTTGCGCAAATAGAAAACAAATGCCTAAATCGCCCAGTGTGTCCTGCGCCGTTTCCATCGCCCGGTCAAGATTAAGCCCGAGCGCTTCCAACGTGTCCGCCGCTCCCGCTTTGGAGGATGCCGCCCGGTTGCCATGCTTGGCCACGGGTATGCCGCAAGCCGCGACGACAATGGCCACGGCGGTGGAGATATTCAGACTGTGGCTGCCATCGCCGCCGGTGCCGCACACATCGATGGCGTTGGCAGGCGCGTTGATGGCGATCATCCGCGCGCGCATGGCTTTGGCCGCGCCCGCGATTTCTTCGGCGGTTTCGCCGCGATCGGCGAGGGTGATCAGGATATCGCAAATTTCGCTTTCGGACATTTGCCCATCGAGCATTTGGCCGAACAGTTTTTCGGATTCGAAAAGTGACAAGCTCACAAAAAAACTCCAACATCATGCTGAACGGGTTTCAGCATCGATTCATCCGTCGAGGTTGAAGGGGACGATGGCGAGATGGACCTCGAACCAATTTTAGGGTGACGGCGAAGCGGCGGCAAATGGTTCACGCCCGCGCGCTCACATCCATTCCTGCGAGGCGCATAAAATTGGCCAGCATCGCGTGGCCATGCTCGGTCGCGATGCTTTCGGGGTGAAATTGCACGCCGTGGATGGGGAGTGAGGCGTGACGGAAACCCATGACATGCCCGTCGTCGCTGGTGGCATTGACGATTAATTCTGCTGGAATATCCTCGACGACCAGCGAGTGATAGCGCGTCGCGGTGAAAGGGGAGGGGATGCCGGCGAACAGCCCGCTGCCATCATGGCTGACCGGCGAAGTTTTGCCATGCATCAATCCGCCGCGCACCACTTTGCCGCCGAAAAACTGACCAATCGATTGATGGCCCAAGCATACGCCGAGCAGCGGTTTGCCAGCATCGGCGCAGGCGGCGACCAGATCGAGGCTGACGCCTGCCTCATCGGGCGTTTTTGGCCCCGGCGAGATTAGAAAAGCGGCAGCGCCCGACGACAGCGCCTGACCCGCCGAAATGGCATCGTTGCGCACCACATCAACATCTGCGCCCAGCTCCATCAGATAATGGACAAGGTTGAAGGTGAAGCTATCATAATTGTCGATGACCAGAATTTGATTGCTATTCACTGCCCATACTCCGCTTCACCGGCCACGTGCAAAGCCTCCTTTGCCGCCGCCAGCAAGGCACCCGCCTTCGCCTCGCATTCGGCTTGCTCATAATCGGGATCGCTATCCGCGACAATGCCTGCGCCCGCTTGGATATGCAATATCCCGTCTTTGACGATGCCGGTGCGCAGCACGATGCAGCTATCCATGTCGCCATTGGGGCTGAAATAGCCGACGCCGCCGGCATAAGCGCCGCGCGTTTCGGGTTCCAGTTCCGCAATAATTTCGCAGGCACGCACCTTGGGTGCACCGCTGACCGTTCCCGCAGGAAAGCCAGCAAAAAGGGCGTCAATTGCGTCTTTATCACCCGTCAACCGTCCGGTGACGTTGGATACGATATGCATCACATGGCTGTAAAATTCGACCATATAGCTGTCGGTTACGTGCACGCTGCCGCGCTGTGCCACCCGGCCGACATCGTTGCGGCCCAGATCGAGCAGCATCAAATGTTCGGCGCGTTCTTTGGGATCGGCGAGCAGCGACGCTTTGTTAACGACATCTTCTGCCGTATTTTTGCCGCGCGGGCGTGTTCCGGCGATCGGACGGATCGTGACCTCGCCGCCGCGCGCGCGCACCAAAATTTCGGGGGAGGAGCCGACAATCGCAAAACCCGGTAGGTCGAGAAAATATAAGAAAGGCGACGGATTGATCCGCCGCAAGGCGCGGTATAAATCCATCGGCGGCAGCGGGAAGGGCGCCGTAAACCGCTGCGCCAGCACCACCTGAAAGATGTCGCCCGCCGCGATATAATTTTGGGCGGCGCGCACCATTTGCTTGTAATGACCGCCCGGTAAAACGGGTTTTAGCGCGATATCGTCCGTGTCGCCCGCTGTTCCTATATCGCGCGCGGATGGGGCTGGGCTTGCCGCCAATTTGCGTGCGCAACCGTGCAGCCGGTCGGTGGCAGCGGCGATCAATTTTTCGGGATCGCTATTGCTATCGGGCCAAACGGGGGCAACCAGGAACATTTCATCCTTCAACCGGTCGAATATAATGATCACCGTTGGACGCACAAATAGCATATCAGGTAGCCGCAGTTCGGATTGCGGCGCGCGCGGCAGATTTTCGACCAAGCCAACGGTTTCATAACCAAAATAACCAACCAAGCAGGCCAGCGCATCGGGCAGTTCGGCGGGCACATCCATCTGGCACTGACCAACAAGCGCACGCAGGGCGCCCAGAGCGGATTGAGGCGCGGCAACGAAGGCGTCGCGGTCATATAGCCAATTGCGGTTAATTTCGGCATGTTCATTCTGTGCCCGAAAAACAAGATCAGGAGCCAAACCGATTAAGCTGTGGCGTCCGCGTGTTTCGCCGCCTTCGACCGATTCGAGGATGAAATCACCGCGCCCGGCTTGAATTAACTTTAGCGCCGCCGAAACCGGTGTTTCCGTATCCGCAATGCGCCGGTGCCAAATCAGCGCGGGTTTTCCAGCCACCAACGCGCTCAGCGCAGCGCGCGCGTTATGTGCGGCCAGATTAATTTGCGTCATTACTGGTTAGGCGTTTTCGCAAATTGGCAATGGCGTCATCATCTTTTGTCACGCCAACCTCTTTGAGCGCGGCGGCGATAAATTGCGCCGAAAGTTCCGCATTTATAAAATTGGACAATTCAGCAGATTTTGCCGCCACCAATGCTGGGTTACCCGCCGCGTTGCCTTTTACCACGCGGTCGAGTTTGACGAGCAACCAGCCCGCTTCGCCGGGTGCGGTCAAGGTTTTGGCCGTACCTTCCTTCATCGAGAAGAGCAGCAGCAGCGCGGGCGGTAAACCGCCACCATTCTGGCTTAATCCCGCTCTCGTTCCCGATATGGTTTCGGGCGCTGGAGCCTTGATTTTGAGCGCGGCCAAACTGTCGGCAATGGATTTTCCCGCAGCGATTATTTTGCGCAATTGTTCCGCCGCAATCTTGGCCCGTTTTTTCCCTTCGGCAAGCTTCCACTGCTGCACAACGATAGGCCTCACCTTGGAAAGCGGCGGCGGCGCCGCCTTTTCTAAATCGGCAACCGCGATCATTGCAAAGGTCTTTCCAGGAACCACCTCGATCAACTGCGCGCTGCCATCTTCGTCCAGTTGAAACGCCGCGGGCAGGATGGCGCGCATCTCCTCAATGGACTTATAATTTGGGTTCGCCGGGCTGGCACCGTTGGCAAAC
The DNA here is from genome assembly GCA_021732525.1 of Sphingomonadaceae bacterium. GTDB lineage: Bacteria > Pseudomonadota > Alphaproteobacteria > Sphingomonadales > Sphingomonadaceae > Sphingorhabdus_B. The sequence goes on from JAKFUU010000012.1 coordinate 202,233, forward strand.
AGTTTGGGTGTCACTTCTATTTTAAGATTTTGCGCCTTTGCGACATCGTTGATTGATTGGCCGTCGGCAAAGGCATCTTCAATCTCGCCGGTAAATTCGGCCAAAACCGCTTCCCGCTTCTGGCTTTCGAGCAGCAAGGTGATTTGAGTGCTGGCCTGCGCGAGCGAGCGAGCCTCCACCTTGCGAACATCGGTTGCTTTGGCGACAAAATATCCCAAGCTGCCGCGCGCGGGCACCGCAAGCTCGCCTTTGGCGGCGGCAAATACCGCGTCGGCAACGGCTTTGGACGATACGCCGGTTAAGGCTTCTTTTGATAAGGCTTTTTCGGTGGTTACCGACAATCCCAATTGCGCCGCGACGGCTTCGAATGATTTTCCGCCATTGATCTGCGCAATCGCCGCCTTTGCAGCGGCTTCGGTTGGAACGACAAAGCGGCTGACATCGCGAACTTCGGATGCGGCAAAGCTGCGTTGATTTTTCTGGTAATATTCCGCAATTTCGGCGGCGGTCGGCTTGGCCCTGCTATCAACAATGCTGCGGTCGAATAAAGCGTAGCTGATCGCGCGCTGTTCGGGGATCGTGAAGCGTGCGCTATTTTCAGCGTAAAATTTCGCCAATATAGCCGGGGCTGGATCGTTGCTGGGCAGGAAAGATTGCGAGGGCACCAGGGCAAACTGCCCGCTACGCTGTTCCAGTTGAAGTGACGCATAAGGCAGGGCAAAGCTGGATGGGGGAGCCACGCCCGAACCAAAAGCGCTGCCCATTTGCTGATTAAACAGATCTTGCGCATAAAGATCGCGAAAGCTTTTCTCGCTCAACCGGTTTTGCGCCAAAAAGGCTTGAAATGCCTCCTGGCTAAATTGTCCGTCGAGCCCTTTTGCACCGGGCAGTTTCTTGATCTCATAATCGACAATCCGTTTGCTAACGGCCAATCCCGCCGCTTTACCAAATTCGGACAGGCCATAGCTGGAGATTAAACGCTGTATTGTTGATTCAAAACCGCCGCTTTCGGCAAAATTGGCCATATCCAAATTGGGATTTTGCTGCCGTTCGGCGCGCAAACGATTTTGCAGTGTGTCGTTTAATTCGCCGATGGTGATGTTTTTTTCACCAACCTTTGCGACATTGCCGCCGCCTAGTCCGCCAAAACTACTGTTGCCGGTCACATCGCCAAGCACAAAGCCAACCGCGATTATCACAACGAATAGCAATGCGAAAATCGCTCCAAATCGTGATGTGACGATGGACCGGATGAAAGTGATCATAATAATCCTGTTTGATTGTATTAAAACTGATGTTGGTTGTCGCTTTAGGCGGCATGGCATACCGTTTCAAGCGGGTAAGGATATATTTACGCAGCTAAGTTGGCGCAGCGATAGTCAGCGGCTACATGCGTTGTAGAATCAGCCAAACGAAGGGGAGCTCATGCGAAAATTGATCGTTGGAAATTGGAAAATGAACGGCCAATTGGCGCAGCTTGATGAAATTAAGGCGATTGCCGCCGAGGCGGAAAAATATAAAACGGTCGGCACTGGGCTGTGCTTGCCGGCAACGTTGATCTGTGCCGCTGCGCGTGCGTGCAGCCATTTAGCCATTGGCGGCCAGGATTGCGACTTTCGCGGCGGCGGCGCGCATACCGGCTGTATATCGGCTGCGATGCTGGCCGATGCGGGTGCGGCGATGGTGATCGTGGGTCATAGCGAGCGGCGCGCAGATCAAGGTGAAAGCGACGCCGATGTGCGTGCCAAAGCGGCGGCCGCACTGGCGGCAAATTTGCGCGTCATTATTTGTGTGGGCGAAACCGAAACCGAACGCGATGCCGGCCGGGCCGAACCGGCGGTGATGGCGCAGCTTGGGGGATCGCTGCCCGATGTTGCGGAGGGCGGCCGTGTCTGCATCGCTTATGAACCGGTTTGGGCGATTGGCACCGGGCGAATCCCCTCGCTTGATGATGTCCGCGCGATGCATGCCGCTATTCGCGCCGAATTGCACGCCCGCTGCGGCAAAAAAGAGGCGGATAAAATTGCGATTTTATATGGCGGATCGATGAATGGTGAAAATGCGGCGGGCCTGCTGGCGCTGCCCAATGTGGATGGCGGTTTAATCGGCGGAGCCAGCCTCGCTTGCGAAAAATTTGCGCCCATTCTGGCGGCGGCTGCGGCGGCTTGAACCGGGCGCCCGCGAATTATCATTGAAGATCGATGATGTAATGACTATGTGAACGGCGCTGCCAGGCAAATGGCAATCATCGTTGCGGAAATATTTATGGGCCTTTTTCATTTTTTAATCGTTGTTCAGGGCATAATTGCCGCCGCATTGGTCGGTGTTATCTTGATGCAACGATCCGAAGGCGGCGGGCTTGGCACCGGCGGCAGCCCGTCGGGTCTGATGTCGGCGCGCGGTGCAGCCGACTTTATGACCCGCACGACAACCGCACTCGCAACGATGTTTATTCTGCTGTCGATCACGCTGGCATTTGTCGCCGCGCGGCAGGGCGGCGGAGAATTGGATGAAGGCTTTACCCGCGATGAAGCGCCGATTTTGAATGGAAATACCGGCCAATCGTCAAATCCCCAAGCGGCTGCGGGGCAGGCTCCTGCTGCGGGCGCGGCGCAAACCGGCACCGCGGCCGATGCTGCGGCACCCGCGACGGACAAAGCGGCCCCGGCGGATACAACCGACATACCGCTCGACCAATAAAGCCGGCCGCCGCACAATATATTTGTGCAAATTGGATTCGCTGGCTTGCCAAATCTGCCCGCTTGCTCTTAAGCCTTTTCTCCCATGACACGGTTTATTTTTATCACCGGCGGCGTGGTTTCCTCGCTTGGCAAAGGTTTGATGGCGGCGTCGCTGGCGGCGTTGTTGCAAGCGCGCGGATATAAGGTGCGGATTCGCAAATTTGACCCCTATCTGAATGTCGATCCGGGCACCATGTCGCCCTATCAACATGGCGAGGTTTATGTGACCGACGACGGCGCAGAGACCGATCTTGATCTGGGCCATTATGAACGGTTTACCGGTGTGTCGGCGCGGCAATCGGACAATGTCACCTCGGGCCGGATTTATCAGACGATCATCCAACGCGAACGGCGCGGCGATTATCTGGGCGCGACGGTGCAGGTTATTCCCCATGTTACCGATGCGATCAAGGAATTTGCCTTGGCGGATACCGATGATCTCGATTTTGTCTTATGCGAAATTGGCGGCACCGTCGGCGATATCGAATCACTGCCCTTCATCGAGGCGATTCGTCAGCTTCGCAATGATCTGGGGCGGGATCGCACCTTGTCGGTGCATGTCACTTTGGTGCCTTACATCGCGGCGGCGGGCGAGCTTAAGACCAAACCAACCCAGCATAGCGTGCGCGAATTAACCTCGCTGGGGATTCAGCCGGACTTGCTATTATGCCGGTGCGAACATCCGCTGCCCGACGGCGAACGTGCCAAAATTGCGGCATTTTGCAATGTCCGCAAACAAGCGGTTATTCCGGCGCTGGATGCGCAAAGCATCTATGCGGTGCCCTTGCAATATCACGGGGAGGGCCTTGATGATGAAGTGCTGCATGCCTTTGGCATAAAGGATGCGCCGTCCCCCGATTTGGCGCGCTGGCAAGATATTATGAACCGTTTTAACAATCCCGAAGGCGAAGTGACAATTGGGGTTGTGGGCAAATATGTCGGTTTGCAGGATGCTTACAAATCGTTGCATGAAGCGTTGGTCCATGGCGGTATGGCAAACCACGTTAAAGTGAATGTCAAATGGCTCGATGCGGAATTGTTTGAAAATGAAGAGGAATTGGCGGCAAATTTGGAACCGATGCACGCGATATTGGTGCCCGGCGGTTTCGGCGAACGCGGCAGCGAGGGGAAAATTGCATCGGTAAAATTTGCCCGCGAACATAAGGTGCCGTTTTTTGGCATTTGCTTGGGCATGCAGATGGCATGTATCGAAGCGGCGCGTAATACATCGGGTATTGCCGAGGCTTCGACAACCGAATTTGGCGATACGGATGAGCCGGTCGTTGGGCTGATTACCGAATGGATGACGAAGGAAGGGGCGGAGGCGCGCGCGGCTGGCGGTGATCTGGGCGGCACGATGCGGCTGGGCGCTTATGATGCGCGGCTTGACGGCAACAGCCATGCCGGGGCAATTTATGGCGCGACGATGATATCCGAACGCCACCGCCACCGCTATGAAGTCAATTCGCATTATACCGACCGGCTGCGCGATGGCGGCTTGCTATTTTCGGGAATGTCGCCCGATGGCGCGTTGCCCGAAATTGTTGAGCGGCCCGATCATCCCTGGTTTATCGGGGTGCAGTTTCACCCGGAATTAAAATCCCGGCCGTTTGAACCGCACCCCTTGTTCGCCAGTTTTATCAAAGCCGCCGTGGCGCAAAGCAGGCTGGTTTAGGCGGCTTTGCTGGCCCCTTTGTCTTCGGGTGATTCATTGGGCGCTTTGTGATCGATCACATTGGCGCTGGCCGGTGCACCGATCGCTATTTTGCGCGGTTTTAACGCTTCGGGAATTTCACGCAGCAGATTGATTTTCAACAAGCCATCGGCAAGGTCGGCGCCGGTAACGACCATATAGTCGGCCAGTTGAAACCGCCGTTCGAAATTACGATTGGCAATGCCCATATGCAGAAATTCGCGCGGTTCGCTGTCGTCGCATTGCTTGCGGCCGGCCACGATCAGCATATTTTGCTGCGCCGTGATATCAATCTCATCGGACCGAAAACCGGCAACCGCGACGGTGACAATATAATCATTTTCCGCCATGCGTTCGATGTTAAACGGCGGATAATTTTCATTTTGGGAAACCCGGCCGGCATTTTCGAGCAGTTCGAACAGATGGTCAAAACCCACGGTTGTCCGGCGGTAAGGGGTGAAGTCTAAACGCATATCAAATTCTCCTTTTGAGCAATTTGCTGGATGTAAGAGGCCCAAATTTTGGCAGCTCATCGCAAAAAAATAGGATTGCCGGATTTTGATTTCAAGGGTTTGATTTCAAGGGGCTGAAATATAAAAGGCCGCCCGATTTATCAGGCGGCCTTTTCAAGCGAACGCTTGTATAACGGCGTTTATCCGAATTTATTTTGCAATAATCCGCCATTCCCTGAACCATTGGCCGCGTTGCAGACCGTTGATGTCTTTTGACAGATACCGATGAACCCACCGAAGGCAATTTGTTCGGTCATGTGTTTGACATATTTCTGCTGCGCTGTTGCAGCGCTGCAACAGCTTATGCCGCGAATATCGCGCTTGTCAGCGTTGTTTTATCGGCTTAATGCCGCCGCATATGTTTCAATATGCACATTTGTCCGCCGCATGATTTTATCGCGATATGAACGCATGGTCGCCAAGCGCTATCTCGCGCCGGGCAAGGGCGAAGGCTTTATTTTCCTCGTTGCCGCGATCAGCTTGGTGGCCGTGGCGCTTGGGGTGGCGGCGCTGATTATCGTGATGAGCGTGATGAACGGTTTTCGCGCCGAGCTATTTGACAAAATCGTTGGTTTGAATGGCCATGCGGTTGTTCAAGGATATGGCGGGCGCATATCCGATTGGCGCGATATGCTCGCCGATATTCGCAAAACCCCCGGCGTGGTCAGCGCAACGCCATTGATCGAACAGCCGTTGCTCGCCACCAATAATGGCCGGGTGGAGGCGGTTCTGGTGCGCGGAATGCAGGTGAAAGATATATTGATCAACGACACGCTGGCGGGAAAAACCATCGCGGGCAGCCTGGAAAAGCTGAGGCCGGGTGCAGAAAAAATTGGCGTGGGTTCGCGGTTGGCGATCAATTTGGGCGCGCGGCTCGGCGACCGGATTACGATTATCAACCCGCAAGGCCGGCCAACGCCCTTTGGCACCGTGCCGCGCGAAATCAGCTATGAAATTGCGGCGATTTTCGAAGTGGGCGTTTATGATTATGACAAGGCTTTTGTGGTCATGCCGCTCGAAAATGCGCAAACGCTAATGCTGGCGGGTGATGATGTCGGTATTATCGAGCTGAAAACCAATGACCCTGAAAATGTGAATGAGATTTTGGCCCCGTTGCTGCCCAAAATTGGGGCCAAGGCGTCGATTGTTGACTGGCGCCGGCTAAATGCGTCTTTGTTCGAAACATTGGCGGTCGAGCGGGTGGTGATGTTCGTTGTGCTGTCGATCATTGTGCTGGTGGCGGTGTTCAATATATTGTCATCGCTGATTATGCTGGTGCGCGCCAAAACCCGCGACATTGCGATTTTGCGCACGATGGGGGCGAGCCGGCAATCGTTGCTGCGGATATTTATAACTGTCGGGGTTTTGATCGGCACGGCGGGCATTATGTTTGGGTTGATATTGGGATTTGTTTTCCTCTATTTCCGGCAGGCCGTGGTAAATTTCGTCCAGTTGATTACCGGCCAGAATTTGTGGGATCCATCGATCCGGTTTTTGACCGAGCTGCCATCACGAACCGATCCCTTTGAGGTTGCGGCGATCATACTGCTTGCGTTGCTATTCAGCTTTCTTGCTACTTTATATCCCGCATTCAAGGCGGCCAGCACCGATCCGGTTCAGGTGTTGCGTTATGAATGAACCTAAAGCCGCTATCGCCAATTTGATCGATGTCCGCCGTAGCTTTGTGCAAGGGGATGTCACGATCGACGTTTTGCGCGGCGTAAATTTGCAAATTTGCGAAGGCGAGCTTGTCGCCTTGCTTGGGCCATCGGGGACGGGTAAATCGACGTTGTTGCAAGCGCTCGGATTGCTGGAAGGCGGATTCACCGGTTCGATCAAGATCGACGGCGCCGAAACACGCGATTTGGGCCCCGATGCGCATACCCATATCCGCCGGGAAAAATTGGGCTTCGTCTATCAATTCCATCATCTATTACCCGATTTCAATGCGTTGGAGAATGTTATGCTGCCGCAATCGATCGCGGGCGTCGGCGACGATGAAGCGGCCGCAAGAGCAACAAGCCTGCTGACTGCGCTGGGATTAGGTGCGCGGTTGGAACATCGGCCTGCGAAGTTATCGGGCGGGGAGCAGCAGCGGGTTGCCGTCGCCCGGGCGCTGGCGAACAAGCCGCGGTTGGTGCTGGCCGATGAACCGACGGGAAATCTGGATGAACATACCGCAAACATCGTCCTGTCGGAATTTATGGGTCTCGTGCGCGAACAAGGCACCGCCGCCTTAGTCGCCACGCATAACGAACGGCTGGCGGCAAAGATGGACCGGGTTGTGCGCTTGCATGACGGAATTTTGACCGAAGGATAAGCCGATCATGTCAATTTTTGATTATACTGCAAAATTGCCCGATAATCAGCAAATGCCGATGGAGGAACAGCGCGGCAAAGTTCTGCTGGTCGTGAACACTGCGTCAAAATGCGGTTTCACGCCGCAATATGAAGGGTTGGAGGCGCTTTATGGCAAATATCGGGATCAAGGCCTGGAAATACTCGCCTTTCCTTGCAACCAATTTGGCGCGCAGGAACCGGGCGATGCGCAGGAGATCCAGAATTTCTGTGCGCTCAATTATAACGTCAGCTTTCCGTTGATGGCCAAGATTGATGTCAATGGCGACGCCGCCGATCCTTTGTGGGAATATTTGAAGCAGCAGCAGGCTGGCCTTATGGGATCGCGCGCGATAAAATGGAATTTCACCAAATTTTTGGTGGATCGCAGCGGCAAAGTGGTGGCGCGCCATGGTCCGCAGATTAAACCCGAATCTTTGGCGCGGGATATCGAGCGGCTATTGGCGCAATAACCGCCCGCCAAAAATGTCCCGCCCGCCAAAAAATTTCCGCGAGCAAAGATTTTCCACAGGCAAAGGCAGGGGCGTATTTTACGAATCGGCATTATGGGCTTAGCCTGAATTATGGCTTTCGTCCCCTTTGTTCCTTTGCGCATTTTTTCAGCTTACACGATGCTGGAAGGTGCGATCGAGCCAAAGGCCATCGCCAAGCACGCCAAGAAACTTGGTTTTCCGGCAATCGCAATCACCGATCGTAACGGCTTGTATGGGGTTATGCCGTTTGAAGATGGTGCGCGCGGGGAGGGTATTCAACCGATCATTGGTATGATGCTGGCGGTAGGACGTCCCGGCAGCGCGGCGCAAGGCGGGTTTGAGCGCGATTGGCTGGCGCTTTATGCACAAGATGAGGCGGGGTATCAAAATCTATGCCGGCTGGCGTCCTATGCCCATTTGGACCGGCCCGAAGATCAGGAGGCCAATGTCAGTTTCGAACAACTGTCCGCGCATGCCGCCGGGATAATCGCTCTGACCGCCGGCGCAGAGGGGGCGTTGGCAAAGATGCTGGCCGGCGGGCAGACCGCCGCCGCTGCGGCCTATCTGGCACGGCTTCAGGATATTTTCGCCGGCCGCCTCTATATCGAACTCAGCCGCCGCAATGACGAAACCGAAGAAGCGGCGGAAAATGCCTTGATCGAAATGGCTTATGCGCATGATCTGCCGCTGGTGGCCACCAATCCGGCCAAATTTGCCGAGCCGGATTTTTTCGAAGCGCATGATGCCATGCTGTGTATTGCCGACGGCGAATATATCGAAAATACCGATCGCCGGAAATCTTCGCGCGATGCCTGGATCAAAACCGGCAAGCAGATGGCGGAGATATTCGCGGATATTCCCGAAGCCCTTGCCAATACATTGGTGGTTGCGAAAAGATGCGCGGTGGGTGCGCCGCGCCGTGCACCCATTTTGCCCAGCCTGGCCGGTGATTTGGAAGCCGAGAAACAACAATTGCGCGACGACGCCAAAGCGGGGTTGATCCACCGGCTGCAAAAAGCGGGATTGACCGATGAAGCCTTGCGCAAATTTTATTTTGAGCGGCTGGAATTTGAATGCGATGTTATTTGCGAGATGGGTTTCCCCGGCTATTTCCTGATCGTTGCCGATTTCATTAAATGGGCGAAAGCGAGGGACATTGCGGTTGGCCCTGGACGCGGTTCGGGCGCGGGTTCGGTGGTGGCCTGGTCGCTGACGATCACCGATTTGGACCCGATCGAACTGGGATTGTTGTTCGAACGTTTTTTGAATCCAGACCGCGTGTCGATGCCCGATTTCGATATCGATTTTTGTGAAACGCGGCGCGGGGAGGTGATCCGCTATGTCCAGCAAAGATATGGCACGCGGCAGGTAGCGCAAATTATCACCTTTGGAAAGTTGAAGGCGCGCGCGGTGCTGCGCGATACGGGCCGCGTGCTGCAAATGAATTTGGGGCATGTCGACCGGCTGTGCAAACTGGTACCCAATCATCCGACCGACCCGTGGGATTTGCGAAAGGCGCTGGCGGGCGTGCCCGAATTGCGCGAAGAATATCGCCGCGATGATCAGGTTAAAAAGCTGTTCGATCTGGCGATGAAACTGGAAGGTTTGCCCCGGCATAGCTCCACCCATGCCGCGGGCGTGGTGATCGGTGACCGCGATCTTTCCGAATTGGCACCGCTGTATCGTGACCCCCGGTCGGATATGCCGGTGACGCAATTTGACATGAAATATGTCGAGGCGGCGGGGTTGGTAAAATTTGATTTTCTGGGGCTGAAAACCTTGTCGGTGCTGCAACGTGCGCAGCAGATGCTGGCAAAACGCGGTATATTCATCGATCTGGATAATCAGCCGGTTAACGATCCGGTGGTTTATGATCTGCTTCAGCGCGGCGATACGGTTGGCGTGTTCCAGCTCGAATCCGAAGGGATGCGGCGCACGCTATCGGCGGTCAAACCCACCAATTTTGGCGATATCATCGCGCTGGTTTCGCTCTATCGGCCCGGTCCGATGGATAATATCCCGATGTTTGGGCGGCGCAAAAACGGCGAAGAAGGGATCGAATTTCCGCATCCGTTGCTTGGCCCCATATTAAACGAGACTTACGGTATTTTCGTTTATCAGGAACAAGTGATGCAGGCCGCGCAGATATTGGCGGGCTATACGCTGGGCGGCGCGGATTTGCTCCGCCGCGCCATGGGTAAGAAGATTCAGGCGGAAATGAATGCGCAGCGCGAAATTTTCGTGAAAGGTTGTAAAGACAATAATAATATCGAACCGCAAAAAGCAAATGAGCTGTTTGACTTGATCGATAAATTTGCCGGATACGGTTTTAACAAGAGCCATGCGGCGGCTTACGCGATGTTATCCTATCAGACGGCCTGGTTGAAAGTGCACCATCCCGAGGAATTTTTTGCAGCATCCATGTGTTTCGACATGCATCAAACCGATAAGCTGGGGATTTTCATCGACGATATGCGGCGGTTGGATGTCGCCAGCCTGCCGCCCGATATTAACGCCAGCGAGGCCGAATTTTGCGTCGAACAAACAGATGGCGATGCGCTGGCGGTGCGTTATGGCCTTGCCGGCCTTAAGAATGTGGGCGAAAAGGCAATGGAATCTTTGGTCGATGAGCGCGAGCAAGGCGGTAAATTCGTCAGCTTGGACGATTTTGCCAACCGCGTTGACCCAGCGCAGATCAACCGCCGCAGCCTTGAAAATATGGCGGCAGCAGGTGCTTTTGATTGTTTGGAGTCCAATCGCGGCGCTGTTTGGGCCGCCGCTGAAATGATTCTTGCCAGCGCGGTTTCGGCGAAGTTATCCAGGACCAGCGGGCAGGGTGGTTTGTTCGGCGGTGATGGCGGGGCGGATGCCGCAAACATTCGTTTGAACGCCGATATGGCTTGGTCCATGAGCGCAATGATGAACCGCGAAAAAGATGCCTTTGGCTTTTATTTCGCCGCGCATCCCGTTAGCCAGTTTGGCGCTGTTGCCGGCGGCCACGGCGCGAAAAGCCATGCGGAATGGCTCCAAAGCGGGCACATCCCTGCTGGGATGCGCAAACCGGCAACCATCGCTGCGCTGGTCGAAGCGGTGCGCTGGCGGCAATCGCGGCGGGGAACGCGCTTCTTGCTGATCGATTTGTCCGATAGCAGCGGCCAATTTTCCGCCAGTTGTTTTGAGGATGGTTTGGCCGAGATATTGGTGCAGGCGGCCAAAGAGCAACAATGCCTGTTACTCAATGCCGAAATGGATATGAAGGCGGGGGAGGAAACACCGCGATTTTCAATCAAAAATGCGCAGCCGTTGGCCGGCCTGGCTGGTGCTGCCCGGTTGAAAATGGAAATGGAAGTGGCAAAGCCCGAGGCGATGCAGCAATTGGCGCGCATGTTCGCGCCGCTGCAAGGCGGGAAAAGCGAATTGGTCATTCGCACCCCCATCGGCGGCGGCGATTATGCCCAGATAATCCTGGGCAGCCGGTTTCAGATTGATGCCGAGTTAAAGGGGCAGGTGGAAACAATCGACGGCATCACAAATGTTCAGCTTGCGCCATTGTCAAAAACCCATTTAAGTTTGGTGCGATAGCGAATTTGGAGCGAGGAGAATATTATGCTGGGCGGGATTCAGACGGGCAAGCTGCTGGTCACCAATCTGATTGACCATGCGGCGCGCGAGCATGCGGGGCGCGAGCTGGTGTCTTATTGGGCCGATGGCACGCTGACCCGGTCAAGCTGGGGCGAAGTCGGTTTGGATGCAAGAAAATTCGCCGGAGCCATGCGGCGATTGGGCATGACAAAAGGTGACCGGATCGCGACTCTAGCGATGAACCATCTGCATCACCTGTCAAGTTGGTATGGCACTGCGGGCATTGGCGGCGTGCTGCATACCGTCAACCCCCGGCTGTTTGAGGAACAGCTCGTCTATATTTTCAACCATGCCGAAGACCGCGTGCTGCTGTTCGATAAGATGTTCACGCTCATCGTTGAGAAGATCAAACCAAAGCTGACTAGCATCGAACATTATATTCAGTTTGACGGGGCAAAGGCGGGTTACCCGATTTACCGCGAATTGGTGGACGCCGAAAATGGCGATTTTGAATGGGCGGAGATGGAAGAGACCGACCCTGTTGGGCTTTGCTATACCAGCGGCACGACCGGCAACCCCAAGGGCGTGCTTTACACCCACCGTTCCAACGTGATCCATGCGATTACCGAAGTGCAACCCGATGTGATGAATCTGGCAACGCGTTCGGTGATGCTGCCGGTCGTTCCGATGTTTCACGCCAATGCCTGGGGCATTCCCTTTGCCGCCGCCGCTGTTGGTGCCAAGCTGGTTTTTTCGGCGAGCAATGAGGCAAGCGTGCTGTGGAAGTTGATCCGTGAGGAAAAAGTTACTCACAGCGCGGGTGTGCCGACGGTATGGCTGGGTATGTTTGCCGATTTGGACGCCAATGGCGGCGATTATGGCGCGCTGGACATGGTGGTTATCGGCGGATCGGCCTGTCCGCGGGCGATGATCGAGCGGTTGATGATGGCGGGCGTCCGGGTGGGCCATGCCTGGGGCATGACCGAAACCTCGCCGATTGGCACGGCCGGCGCTTATCCGGCCAATTGGGATGATCTCAGCGCCGAGGAACAGGTCGATGTGATCTGTATGCAGGGCCGTCCGCCCTTTGGCGTGGAGCTGCGTATTGTCGATGATGCGGGGGACGAAATGCCGCGTGATGGCCAATCGAGCGGTCAATTGCAAATTCGCGGGCCATGGGTCATTCAGCGCTATTTTCAGGCTGAAGAGGATGCCGTGGGCGATAATGGCTGGTTCGACACTGGCGATGTTGCGATATTGCATCCCGACGGCACGATGCAGATTACCGACCGCGCGAAAGATGTCATCAAATCGGGCGGCGAGTGGATCAGCTCGATCGAACTTGAAAATGCGGCCGTCGGCTGCCCCGGCGTTGCCGAGGCCGCTGCGGTGGGCGTTTATCACCCCAAATGGGATGAGCGGCCGTTACTGATCGTCGTTCGCAAGCCTGGAAGCGATGTCAGCGGCGCGGATGTGCAAAATTATCTGATCGACAAGGTGGCAAAATGGTGGCTGCCCGATGAGGTGGTTTTCGTCGACGCGCTTCCGCACACCGCGACTGGCAAAATCCTGAAACGGGCGCTGCGCGATGAATATAAGGATTATCGGCTGGCCAGCGTCTGAGCTATTTCGTCTGAGCTATTTTTCCCGCAAGCGCGGCATTAATTCGACAAAGTTGCACGGGCGAAAACGGCTATCCAATTGATGCACCAAAATCTTGTCCCACCCATCCTTGACCGCGCCGTTCGAGCCAGGCAGCGCAAAAATATAGGTTCCGCGCGCCAGCACCGCGCAGGCGCGCGATTGGATGGTAGAAACGCCGATGCTTTCGTAGCTGAGCCAGCGGAACAGCTCACCAAATCCGGGGATTTCTTTGGACTTTACCCGGTCCAATGCTTCGGGCGTAATGTCCCTGCCGGTCAAACCCGTCCCGCCGGTACAGATGATGCAGTCGATTTTGTCATTATCGATCCAGTTGTGGAGCAGCGACGTTAGTTTTGCGGTATCATCGCGCTCAATATGGCGTTCGACAAGATTATGTCCGGCGGCGGTGATCCGATCGGCCAGAATATCGCCGCTGGTGTCATTTTCGCGAATTCTGGTGTCAGAAACCGTTACCAAGGCGATGTTAACGGGTCTGAACACGGCGGTCTCATCGATTGGCAAAGCTGGAGACTCCTTTTGCCGATCCGCCGCTTGCGCGTATTGGTTGCACAGCGATGCTGCGCCCGTCTTTGCCGGGAAATGCCGGCCATAGATATTGCGCTAGGCCTGTCATGCTGCCGCCGTTTTTGCCGCTTTGCATTTCGTAAATCCAATAATTGCGCAGGATGATCGCAACATAACCGCGCGTTTCCCAATAAGGGATTGATTCTATAAAAAGCAATGGATCGCCGTTATCGCGTATCTCCTCTTTCCACCGGTTAATCGGTGTCGGTCCCGCGTTATAAGCCGCTATAACTTTGGGCAGCAGCCCTTCGGTGGCGGCCATATCGCGCAATTGTTCCATATAGCTTTGGCCATATTCCAAATTTATAGCTGGATTGTATAAATCATCCGCCTGAAATGACCGGGACCGCGCGCGCGCGATATCCCCTGCGGTGCCGGGGCGGACTTGCAACAGGCCGCGGGCGTTCGCGGTGCTGACAACCGCCGTGCGAAATGCCGATTCCTGCAAAATATGCGCAAAAGCCAGCAAAGGGTCCACGCGCCAGCCATCGGTGGGTGTCCAGCGCGGGGTTGGGTAACGCGCCAAGGCATCGCTATTGCCGCCCACCGGGCCATAATGCGCCATCCAAAGCTGGGTGGCAGGCAAATTGAGCGACCCGGCCAATTTAGCCAAATTCGAATGCTGCGCGCTTTCGCCGATGCGCGCTTGAAAGCGGATGGCCTCATCCGCAAGGTCATTCTGCCCAATTTCAGACAGGCCGACCGCGATTTGGATATTTTCCGCTTGTTTCAGGCGGTCCCAATTTAGTTTGCTGTTTTGCGCTTGCTTGCCCGCTAACGATTCCATACCCAACGCTTCGGCGGCGAGCAAGCCGTAGAATGTTTCGGGCAGGCGCGCGGCATTCTGCAACCGCGGCTGCGCTTGTTGCGGTATTTTTGCCGCAACGGCGGCGCGCGCGCTCCAAAACAGGCCGGCAGCACGCAAGTCATCATTGCTGGCAAAATGCGCGACATGGTCAAACGCATCCAAAGCCGCGCGGTAATTTTTCAGCCGCCAATTGGCCAATGCGTTCACCCAATGCGCCTGAACACCCCAATCGCCGCCGCTTGCCTTGGCGGTGTTTGAAACGCGCAGCGAATTTTCATCCTGATTTTCAATATAATAGGACCAGGCCACGCGGTAACGCAATTCGGTTAACCCAGCGGCCGAAAGCGTGCTCGCCTTGCTTTCAACCAAGCTTTCCGCCGATGCGGGGTCATCATTGCGGATAAATTCGTTAATATCGTCGCGCAGCTTGCTTGCATCGGCCACGCCATCGGGAAGATCGCGCTTGGGCGCGTTGCCCAAATAGGACAATCGCTGAGTGATCGGTCGTTCGGGCAAATCGGTTGCACCGCGTTTGATCGCAAGGCTTTCGAGCCGTTCGGCTTGCGGCAGATAGGGCGCTTTGCGGAGCAGTGCGGCAAGCTGCGGCGCTTCCACCTTTGGGCTGTTGGCGGCCAGATAAAGCTGCGCCTGCGCCATCAAGGCGAGCGGCTTATCCCCGGCTTTATCGATTAGCTTTTGCGCCTCGGCCCATTTTTCGGCCTTAATCGCAGCAAAAATTTCTGCATAGTCGCGTTTGTCGTCGCTGCGAAGCAGGTTAAATTCCGGTGGGTTTACCGCGTTTCGTATCGTATCGCTGGTCGTCGCGACGCCGTTGGGGATCACCGAAAAAAAGAATGAGAATACCGTTAATAATCGGAGAGACTTCACAAAATTTCCTCACTCATCAGCATCAGCAAATCTTTCCAGGCTTGGGCCTTCAAAATCGGACGAACCAATAATGTTCGCGGATGGAATGTGGTAACTGCGGCCAGTTTTTGCCCACTATGGTTAAAATAGTGTAAATTTCCGCGTGCCGTCATCAATTCTGCGCTGAATAGTGCGTTGCATGCCGCCGAACCGAGCACTAGCACGGCTTTGGGCCGAATTATGTCCATTTGATGCAGGATAAACGGCACCAAAGTCTGGGGTGATCCATCGGGCAACTCTCCCGCCGCTGGTCTTGTGGTGGCCAATGCGGTCAGGCAACAATCGGCCATATGGCAGCCCATTGCCCGCACCATATTGGCCAGCAAATGGCCATAAGCGCTGTGCCCCAATTGCCCCGCAGTAATCTCATCAAAATCGGGCAGGTCGGAAATAATCATCAACCGGGCACCGGTTTGGCCCGCCGGCCGCGCGCTGCCCCCGCCAAATTGATTGCCGGGGAGCGCCGCGCCATTGCCGATCATCTCGGCCAGCTTGTCCAGACTATCGGGCCATTCGGC
Source organism: Sphingomonadaceae bacterium (assembly GCA_021732525.1). Classification (GTDB taxonomy): domain Bacteria; phylum Pseudomonadota; class Alphaproteobacteria; order Sphingomonadales; family Sphingomonadaceae; genus Sphingorhabdus_B. The sequence goes on from JAKFUU010000012.1 coordinate 218,074, forward strand.
GGGTGATATGCCGGGGGTGTTGGGAGGATGGGCCGGTGCGGTGCGGTGCGGGGGTGCCTGATGCCGCATGGGCGGCTGAGACAGCAAAGATGACGCATGCGGCGATTGGCCTGCGGACGCCTCTGCGCCGCCGGCTTCGGCGGCGTCCAACCAGCCTGCCGGATGTTCCTGCACCAGATAATCGACACCCGCCATCCGCCAAAATTCGATAATCGCTGCCGCTTGCTGGAATGCCGATGATGAAATTTGGTTCATGGAAATTCGCAGTCACCTGTTGACGCCGATGCAGAATGCTTGGCATGGTGTTATTATTGGCCGGATGGTTATGCAAATGACCCGAAATTGGATTATGAGTAAAGGGAAATAAGGCGATGAGCGAGCGGGAATCCATGCCCTATGATGTCGTGATTGTCGGCGCAGGCCCGGCGGGGCTATCGGCGGCGATCCGATTGAAACAGATCAATCCCGAAATTTCGGTCTGTATCCTTGAAAAAGGATCCGAAGTCGGCGCGCATATCCTGTCCGGCGCGGTGTTCGACCCCAAGGCGATCGACGAGCTGATCCCCGATTGGCGCAAACAAGATTGCCCGATGGCCGAAACCCCGGTAACCGACAATCAGCATTGGGTGCTGAGCGCCAAACGCAAATGGGGTGTCCCGCATATTGCCGCGCCGCCATTTATGAATAACAAGGGTACCTATACCGGCAGCCTTGGCAATTTATGCCGCTGGCTTGGCGGACAGGCGGAGAGTTTGGGGGTTGAAATTTTCCCCGGTTTTCCGGCGGCCGAAGTGTTGTATCATGACGATGGTTCGGTGAAGGGTGTGGCCACCGGTGATATGGGCGTGGCGCACGATGGCAGCCGCAAAAGCGACTATCAACCCGGATTGGAACTGCATGCCAAATATACCCTGTTCGCGGAGGGCGCGCGTGGGCATTTGACCAAGCAAGTGAAAGCGAAATATGATCTGGAGGCCGACGCGCAGCCGCAGGTTTACGGCATCGGCCTGAAAGAATTATGGGATATCCCCAAGGAAAATCATGCGCCGGGCCGGGTGATCCATACGCAAGGTTGGCCGGTCAAAGATGAAGACGGTTTTGGCGGCGGGTTTTTATATCATCAATCGGGGGGACAAGTTGCGCTGGGCTATGTGGTTTGGCTGGGCTATACCAACCCGTATCTGTCGCCGTTTGAAGCGTTCCAGCAATGGAAGACGCACCCGGCCATCGCGTCGATATTGAAGGGCGGAAAGCGCGTATCCTACGGCGCGCGGGCGATTTGTGACGGCGGCTGGCAATCGGTGCCTAAGCTTGCTTTTCCGGGCGGCGCGCTGATTGGCTGCACCGCTGGTTTTTTGAATGTGCCGCGGATTAAGGGCAGCCACACGGCAATGAAATCGGGCATGATGGCGGCCGATGCCGCCGCCGCCGCGATTGCCGAGGGGCGGAGCGGGGATGAATTATCGGCCTATCCCGCCGCTTATGAAGCAAGCTGGGTTTATAAAGAGTTGCGCATGGTGCGCAATTTTGAACCGATTATCTCCAAATTCGGCGGTGTTCTGGGCACGCCGATTGCGGGCCTCAACCTGTGGCTCGAATATCTGGGGCTACGCCTGCCCTTCACGATGAAGCACAAGCCCGATGCGGAAAAATCGGCACGGGCGGATATGTATGAGCCGATCAAATATCCCAAAGCCGACGGGGTGATCAGCTTTGACCGGTTATCTTCGGTGTTTCTGTCCAACACCAATCATGCCGAGAATCAACCGGTTCATTTGCAGTTGAAAGACGCCGATTTGCAGCTTTCCAGTGAGTTTAAAGATTTTGCCGGACCGTCCAGCCGCTATTGCCCCGCCGGGGTATATGAGTGGATACAAGAGGAGGGCAAAGATCCGAAATTTCAGATAAATTCGCAAAATTGCGTCCATTGCAAAACTTGCGACATTAAAGACCCCAATCAAAATATCAATTGGGTCGCTCCGGAGGGTGGCGGTGGCCCCAATTATCCCAATATGTAACCGCCGATATCGCATGCGATTGCTGGGCCTTGCCATTTGCGTGGTAGCAATGGCAGCCGCTTGGATACCGCCCGCTTATGCTGTCCAGGATGATCCCAAGGATGAAACGGACGTGAAGCAATATTTTGCGGCGCGGCTGGCCGATATTGATAACCGCAATAAAGATGCACTTTCCGGCTATTTGGGATTGCTTAAGGATAATATAGATAGTTCGGCGCTGGCCGACCGTGTGCTTGATAATGCCATGCGCAGCGGTGACATGGCGGCGGCGCTCATCGCGGCTCGCGCGTTGGAGCTTAAGAATCAGGCAAATGGCACAACATCGATATTGCTTTTTGCCGATGCTTTTCGCCGGCGTGATTGGGCCAATGCAGAAATTGCCGCGGCGGAATTTGGGGTTAAGAGCGGTTACGGTTTCGCCGCCCCGATGCTGCAAAGCTGGATCAACATCGCCCGGAATAAACCGCATGGATTTGAAATTTCACCGGCCAACGAAGAGAGCACGCTGGCTTTCTATTCCACCGATCAACGGGTCTATTTCGAACTGGCGGCAGGGAATTTGCAGGAAGCACGGTCCTTGCTGGCGACTTTTCGCGGTATGGACGCGGATTTTGCGCGTGATTTGCTCATTCAGGCCGCGCCGATCTATGCCGCCAATGGTGAAAGAGAATTTGCCGAAAGCTTGATCAGAGGGGTGGCAGATAGCGATTATCTGTCAAAGGCTGCCAAAGCCCACAAAAATAGCACCGGTGCATCTTTGGCCCCGCTGAAGGGGGTTGCCACGCTTCACACGCGGCTGGCGGGCGCGTTGATCGAGCAAAATGCCCCTGATCAGGGATTAATCTTCGCGCGCGTCGCACTTTGGCTTGATCCGCAAAGCGATGCGGCACGCCGAACTTTGGCGCGGGCGCTGCAGGCGTTGAAATCGGACGATGCGGCGCAGCTTACCTGGTCGTCGATCAATATGAAATCGCCTTATTGGCCGGCAGCGATCAATGAGCAGGTGCGCTATTATAGCGGGATAGGGCAGCATGAAACCGCACAAAAGCTTGCGGATACCGCTTTTGCGCAGCGGCGCGATTCGGCCTACCTGCGGCTTTTAAGGGCCTATGCCCAAGAGGCTGGGGGCAATCATCAACAAGCAAGCCTTATCTATGAACAATTGATCAAGGAAACTCAAGGCAATCGGAGCGATCCGGTGCAGCGGGCTTTATATCTACTATTTTATGCGACCGCGCTTGATAAAAGTGGGAAGTGGGGCGAGGCAAAATTGCATTTGGATCAAGCACGTCAGATTGATCCAAAAAACCCATATATTTTGAATTACTTAGGTTATGGTTTACTCGAACATGGCGAAGATCTGTCGCAGGCGTTGGCCTATGTTAAACAAGCGCATGCGTTGTCGCCCGATTCCGCCGCTATCACCGATTCGCTGGGCTGGGGCTATTATGTGACGGGCGATTATACGCGCGCCGTCCTTTACCTGGAACGTGCGGTGCAAAAATCGGGCGACGATCCGGCGATCAATGAACATATGGGGGATGCCTATTGGCAAGCCGGGCGGCGGGTTGACGCGCGTTACGCTTGGCAGACGGCGAAGCTATTGACGGACGGGTCAAATGCAGAACGTTTGGCGCAAAAGCTTGATATTGGCCTGGCCAAAAATTCGGCGCTGAATAAGATTGCGCCGATAATATCGCAAAACCCCTGAAGCAAAAATGCTGACTGAAACCGCCTTCGCCAAGATTAATCTTGCGTTGCATCTGCGCAAAAGGCGCGATGATGGCTATCATGAGTTGGAGACGGTGTTTGCATTCGTTGATGCTGGTGACCGGCTGACCGCCGAACCTGCGGAGCACGATGCGATGACTATTGCGGGCGAGTTTAGCGCGCTGCTGACCGATCCTGCCGATAATATCGTTATGAAGGCGCTGAGCTTGCTTCCCCGCGCGCAGCCTTGGCATGTGCGGCTGGAGAAGAATTTGCCTGTGGCGGCGGGGCTGGGCGGTGGGTCGGCGGATGCGGGCGCGCTATTTCGGCTGGCGGAGCGCGTCGGCGCGCTGCCCGTTGATTGGCTTGCGCGTGCGGTATCGTTGGGCGCGGATGTTCCCGCCTGCGTGCGCTCGGTCACGATGGCGGGGTTTGGCACCGGAACCGAACTTGCCGCAATTGAGAATGATTTGAGCGGGACGCCGATATTGCTCCTCAATCCGCGCATTCCATTGGCAACCGGGCCGGTGTTTAAGGGATGGCAGGGCGATGATCAAGGCGCGTTACCGGCGGGAAGTGCGCGGGACGCGGCGCTATATGGCCGCAATGATTTGGAAGATAGCGCCGTGACATTGGTTCCTGAAATCCGCGATGTAATCGAATGTATCCGCATATCGGGCGCCTTTGTAGCGCGCATGTCGGGTTCGGGCGCGACCTGTTTTGGTCTTTATAAGGACGCGGCCGCAATGGTCGCAGCGCAGGCGGATATCGCCCGGAAAAGGCCCGGCTGGTGGCAACTTGCCGGGCGGCTGCGTTAGGAAAATGAGCAGCTTCGAAATCATCGGAAATCCGGGCATTGGCGGGATATTGATCGTCGGCGACCATGCATCGAATGCTCTGCCCAGCGGGCTGGATTTGTCCTTGCCACGCGAAGACATGGCGCAGCATATCGCTTGGGACATTGGGGTTGCCGCCGTGGCCAAGCGGATGGTGAGCGGTTCTAAAGCCGGCGCGGGTAACATCAGCGGGATATTGGCCGTATATTCGCGGTTGCTGGTGGATTTGAACCGGGAGGCGGCCGAAGCGGCGGTCATCCCGCTATCCAGCGATGGCCGGGAGATTCCAGGAAATCAGATCAGCGATGCCGAGCGCCAACGGCGGCTGGAGCGTTTCTACCATCCTTATCATAACAAGCTGACGCAGTTGATTGCCGTTTACCGGCCAGCTTTGCTGTTGTCGCTGCATAGTTTTACCCCGCGCCTTGCCAGCAAGCCGGACGAGAAGCGACCATGGGAGGTGGGGGTGCTGTATAACCGCGACGACCGTGCGGCGCGTATCGCCATTCCTGAGTTTTCGGCGGCGGGCTTTATCGTCGGCGATCAATTGCCTTATTCGGGCAAAGATTTGAATGCGACGATGAACCGGCATGGGGAGGGCACGGCAACGCCCTATCTGGGCATTGAAATGCGTCAGGATTTGGTATCGCGCGAAGATGGTCAAGCAAGATTCGCTGCAATCCTGATCAAAATTTGTAAGCTTGTTACGGAAAAGCTTGGCGTGGCGGGTCAAAAGCCATAGATGCAGGCGCAATCAACGGAGCCGCATCATGACGCATATTTTTGACAAATCACACCTTCCCAGCCGCCATGTTTCGGTGGGGCCGGAACGCGCGCCGCATCGCAGCTATTATTATGCCATGGGGCTGTCCGAGGAGGAGATTGCCCGGCCCTTCGTGGGTATTGCATCGGCGGGCAATGACAGCGCGCCGTGTAATACGATGCTCGATCATCAGGCCGATATAGCACGCGCCGGCGTCGAAGCGGGCGGCGGTATGCCCCGGCGTTTTAACACGATTACCGTGACCGACGGCATCGCGATGGGGCATCAGGGGATGAAAAGCTCGCTGGTCAGCCGCGAGGTGATTGCCGATTCGGTTGAGCTTTCGGTGCGCGGCCATTGTTATGATGCGCTGGTTGCTTTTGCCGGATGCGACAAGTCTTTGCCGGGAATGATGATGGCGATGCTGCGGCTCAATGTCCCGTCGATTTTTGTTTATGGCGGGTCGATCTTGCCGGGGCGGTTTCAAGACCGCGATGTTACCGTTGTCGATGTGTTTGAAGGTGTTGGCAGATATGCCGCCGGTGCCTGTCCTTTGTCCGAATTGACAGCGCTGGAAAAGGCCGCATGTCCCGGTCACGGCGCATGCGGCGGGCAATTTACCGCCAACACGATGGCCTGCGTTGCCGAAGCCATCGGGCTTTCGCTGCCGGGTAGTAATATGGTGCCCGCGCCTTATACCACGCGCGATCAAATGGCGCATGCGGCGGGCGCGCAGGTGATGGAATTGCTGGCGCGGAAAATTCGCCCGCGCGACATATGCACCCGCGAAGCCTTTGAAAATGCCGCGCGCGTGGTGGCGGCGACGGGCGGATCGACCAATGCCGCGCTGCATCTGCCCGCGATGGCGCATGAGGCGGGGATTGAAATGGATCTGTTTGATGTTGCCGAAATCTTCAAAACCACGCCTTATATGGCCGATTTGAAGCCAGGCGGGCAATATGTGGCCAAAGATATGTATGAGGCCGGCGGCGTTTACATGCTCATGAAATCGCTGCTGCGGGAAGGGTTGCTGCATGGCAATTGCATGACCGTCACCGGCAGGACGCTGGGCGAAAATATTGACGAGGTCACATGGAACCCGGATCAAAAGGTCATCTATGATGCAAAAGCGCCAATCATGCCGACGGGCGGGGTCGTGGGCTTGCGCGGGTCGCTGGCGCCTGATGGGGCCATCGTCAAAGTTGCGGGCATGGACCGGCTGCAATTTTCGGGACCGGCGCAGGTTTTCGATTGCGAGGAAGATGCCTTTGCCGCGGTCGAAAATCGCGCGATCAACGAAGGTTCGGTCATCGTTATCCGCTATGAAGGACCAAAGGGCGGTCCGGGCATGCGCGAAATGCTGTCGACCACGGCGGCGCTTTACGGGCAAGGGATGGGCGAGAAAGTCGCGCTGATCACCGATGGGCGTTTTTCGGGCGCAACGCGCGGCTTTTGCATCGGCCATGTCGGACCCGAAGCAGCGGAAGGCGGGCCGATTGGTTTGATTGAAGATGGCGATATCATCAACATTGATGCAGAAGCAGGCACCATCGACCTTGACGTTTCGGCAGATATTCTGGCCCGGCGGCGTAAAGATTGGCAGCCGCGCATGACCGATTATGGGGCAGGGGCATTATGGCGCTATGCACAAAATGTCGGCCCGGCTTATAAGGGCGCGGTCACCCATCCAGGAGCCAAGAACGAACGCCATGTCTATGCCGATATTTAAACATATAGTGGGTTTTACCGTCTTACTAACGCTTGCGGCTTGCAGCGGCGGTGATGGCAGCGGTGCCTTTGAGGAAGCCGATCGCCAAGCCGATGAAGCGGGCAAGATCGAATGCGCGCTGGCCGGAGCGGCTTCATTTGCCCGTGTTTGCACGACCGAGCGGATAGCGGGGACGGGCGGCCCACTGCTGATCATCCGGCATCCCGACGGCGGATTTCGGCGCTTCAACATTTTAACCGACGGACGCGGATTGGCGGCGGCACAAGGCGCGGATCCAACGAGCATATCGATTTTGAACGACGGCCAGATTGAGCTGAAATCTGCCGACGATAAATACCGGCTGCCCGCAAAGATAAAGACGAACGCAACCGGGTCAGCGCCCGCAAATATTACCCCGCCAAAGGAAAAGATAACGCCGGGCGCAGACGCCGGTTGATTGCCGCGCATTGTCCGTGCATGGCGGCGGAGTGACCGATAGTGACTTGATATTACGCGTGGCCGCGCGCGGCGACGGCGTGACCGCCGATGGCCGCTATATCCCCTATGCCGCGCCGGGCGACCGGCTCGATCCGTCGGGAGGGTTGGTGCACGGGCCGCACCATGCCGATCCGCCATGTCCGCATTTCACGCTGTGTGGCGGCTGCCAATTGCAACATCTGGATGAAGAAAGCCTGGGCCGCTTTGTATCGGGCCGGGTGGTGCACGCGCTGGCGGCGCAGCATGTTACGGCGCAGCAAGTGATGCCGGTTCATCTGTCGCCGCCGGCTGCGCGCCGCCGCGTTGCCGTGCGCTCGGCATGGATGGGCAAGCATTTTCATTTGGGGTTCAGCACCGAAAAAAGCCATCGGATCATCGATCTTGAGCAATGCGACATCATGACGCCAACTTTATTTAACCTGCTCGATCCATTGCGCAAATTTCTGGCGGCGCGTGTTGATCGAAAGCGGCAAGCGCAGGTTAAGCTGGCGGCCACCGACCAAGGCACCGACATGCTCATCGAAAATTGGACAGCGGATGATTTGGACAATCACGAGGCGCTGTCGCAATTTGCGGTGGCCAATGGTCTCGCCCGCTTATCGCTGGATGAGGGATATGGCCCGACGACCTTTTATGAGCCAGAACCGGTCACAGTTACGCTGGGCGGCGTTGCGGTGGGCTATCCGCCCTATGGATTTTTGCAAGCCACCCCGGATGGGGAGGCCGCTTTGGTCGCGGCGGTCGATTTGATATTGGACGATGCGAAGCGGGTAGCGGATTTATTCGCGGGGCTGGGCACATTTGCGCTATCATTGGATCGGTCCCGCAAATATTATGCGGCGGAGGCCGATCTCGAACCGATCACTCATTTGAAACAAGCGGCTGCGCGGGCCGGACGTGCGCTCTTCACCGATCATCGCGATCTTTTCCGCCGGCCGCTCATCGCCGAGGAGCTGAATAAATTTGATGCGGTGGTCCTCGATCCGCCGCGCGCGGGGGCCAAGGAACAGGTGGCGCATTTGGCCGAAAGCCGCGTGGCGACGATTGCCTATGTCAGCTGCAATCCATCGAGCTTCGCAAGAGACGCCAAGCGACTGATTGACGGCGGTTATATCTTGCATCGCTTATGGCCGGTGGGTCAATTTCGCTGGTCATCGCATATAGAGATGGTTGGAGAATTTAAGAGATAATATCGTTATATATATCTAAATATATGATTTAGTAACAAAATTTATCAAATGAAATAATCGTCTCATCGCCCCGCTTCTTGCAATATCTGCATATTGTGATATCCTTGTTGCAAGTCATTCGCGCTGGATTTTTCTGAAATGGCGCGTTAGTGATCGTCGAAATATATTCAGTTTGGCGATTACAGGGCGTGACAGCGTGAATTATAACGAAATTTTTGATAAGGCGATTGACCGGTTGCACGAAGAAGGCCGCTACCGGATATTCATCGATATTTTGCGCAACAAGGGCAAATTTCCCAATGCGCGCTGTTTTGCCGGGCATAATGGGCCGAAACCGATTACCGTTTGGTGCTCCAACGATTATCTATGCATGGGGCAGCATCCCCAAGTGATTTCGGCAATGGAAACCGCGCTGCATGATGTGGGCGCCGGGTCGGGCGGCACGCGCAATATTGGCGGCAATACGCATTATCACGTGGAGTTGGAGGCGGAACTTGCCGATTTACATGGCAAGGATGCAGCCTTGCTGTTTACGTCGGGCTATGTTTCGAATGACGCAACGCTTTCGACCTTGGCGAAGATATTGCCGGGCTGCATCATTTATTCGGACGAATTGAACCATGCATCGATGATCGCGGGCATCCGCAATGCGGGCTGCGAAAAGCGCGTATGGCGGCATAATGATCTGGCGCATTTGGAAGAATTATTGGCCGCCGATGATCCGCAAGCGCCCAAGCTGATCGCGTTTGAAAGCGTTTATTCTATGGACGGCGATGTCGCTCCGATTGTGGCGATCTGCGATTTGGCTGACCGATATAATGCGCTGACTTATTGTGACGAGGTGCATGCAGTGGGCATGTATGGGGCGCGGGGCGGCGGCATTAGCGAACGCGACGGGGTTGCGGAGCGCGTTACCATTATCGAAGGCACGCTGGGCAAGGCTTTTGGCGTGATGGGCGGCTATATTGCGGCGGACCGGCGGATTGTCGATGTGATCCGTTCTTATGCGCCCGGATTTATCTTCACGACCAGCCTTTCACCGGTATTGGTCGCGGGGGTGCTCGCGGCGGTCAAGCATTTGAAAGCGTCGAGTGACGAGCGCGCAGCGCAGCAGGCCAATGCCGCGATGCTCAAGGCCTTGTTTGCCGAAGCGGGCCTGCCGGTGATGATGAGCGAGACACATATCGTGCCGTTGATGGTTGGTGACCCGGTGAAGGCCAAGAAGATCGCCGATATATTGCTTGCCGAATATGGCGCTTATGTGCAGCCGATCAACTATCCCACCGTGCCGCGCGGCACCGAACGGCTGCGCTTCACACCGGGGCCGCAGCATGATGAAGCGATGATGCGCGATCTCACCAAGGCGCTGTCGGAGATATGGCAACGGATGGAATTGCAGATGGCAAAGGCGGCTTAAAGCATCATGCGAATAAAGTGGACACCGGTTTTTCGCGCGATGATCCAATCTGCGCGCGAACAGGATTTGGACCACCGCCTATCAATGGACGTCAAGCAATCATTGCGGCGAAAATATCCCAATCCACATTGCCGCCCGATAGCGTTACCACCGCCGTTCCTTGCGGCTCAATCTTGCCGGTAAGAACCGCCGCGAGCGCCGCCGCCCCGCCGGGTTCAACGACGAGGTGGAGACGTTCAAACACCAACCGCATCGCCGCGCTGATTTCGGCTGGCGTCACGGCCGCGCTGCTATGCACGCGGCCCTTCAATATATCAAAATTGATCGGGAAGGTGCAGGGCGTTTGTAGCGCGTCGCAGGGCGTGGGGTAGTTTTGATCCGCCACGGGTTGTATCATTCCTGCATCCAGCGAGCGGATCACATCGTCCCAGCCTTCGGGTTCGGCAATCGAAATAAGCGCATCGGGGCAAGCCAGCGATAATCCCGCCGAAAGCCCGCCGCCCCCGCAGCAGGCGATGATATGGAGCGGGCCTTCAATCCCCCGTGCCTTGACTTGCGCCTCTGCTTCCAATCCTAAAGTCCCCTGCCCCTCAATCACCCAAGGGTCGCCAAAAGCATGGACGAGCGTAGCGCCCGTGCGTGCGGTCAGCTCCGCGGCAATCGCATCGCGGTCTTCGCCGGGGCGCTGATAGAGAATAATATCTGCGCCTAACGCCTGGGTGGCCGCTATTTTCGCTTTGGGAGCATTATGCGGCATCACAATGGTCGCCGCCACCCCGAGCCGCCGCGCGGCCCAGGCCACGCCCTGCGCATGGTTTCCGCTGGAAACGCCGACAACGCCGCGTGCGCGCTCTTTATCGGTTAAATCCGAAAGCCGGTGCCAAGCGCCGCGGATTTTGAACGCCCCGATGGGTTGCAGCATCTCGGCCTTGCACCACAATATCCGGCCATCCACCTCCAACGGCAACAGCGGCGTAGGCGGTAATATTGCGGTGATTTTCGCGGCCGCCCTTGCTATACCCGCCGCGCAGGGTTTTCGGCTTGGATCAAGCAAATCTTGTGCTGTCATAAAGGCAGTCTATATCCGAATTTCGATGATTCTCCAGCAGTAAGGACAAAGTGGATGAGCAAAATTTTGGTGATTGGCGCGGGCGGGGTCGGGTCAGTTGCGGTGCATAAAATGGCTTTCAATTCGGATATTTTTGGCCGCATTAGTTTGGCCAGCCGCACCAAATCGAAATGCGATGCGATTGCTGCATCGGTAATGACGCGCTGCGGTGTTGATATTGATACATATGCGCTGGATGCCGATGATGTACCCGCCGCCACCGCGCTGCTCAATCAGATCAAGCCTGCCTTGGTCGTCAATCTCGCGCTGCCTTATCAAGACCTCAACATCATGGAGGCGTGTCTGGCGGCGGGCGTGCATTATATGGACACCGCAAATTACGAACCGCTCGATGTCGCCAAATTTGAATATCACTGGCAATGGGCCTACCAAGATCGCTTCAGGGAAGCCGGGCTGACGGCGTTGCTCGGTTCCGGTTTTGACCCCGGCGTTACATCCGTGTTCACCACATATCTGAAAAAGCATCATTTTGACCAGATCGATACGCTCGATATCCTCGATTGCAACGGCGGCGACCATGGCCAGGCCTTTGCCACCAATTTCAACCCGGAAATTAATATCCGCGAAGTGACCGCGGTGGTACGCCACTGGGAAAATGGCGACTGGGTGGAAACCCCGCCCATGTCGGTGAAACAAAGCTTTGATTTTGAGGCGGTTGGCACAAAAAACATGTATCTGATGTATCATGAGGAAATCGAAAGCCTGAAAACCCATCTGCCCGAAATCAAGCGCATCCGGTTCTGGATGACCTTTGGCGATGAATATATCAAGCATCTGACCGTGCTGCAGAATGTCGGCATGACGCGGATTGATCCCGTGATCTATGAAGGCAAAGAGATCATCCCGCTGCAATTTTTGAAGGCCGTCCTGCCCGAACCCGCCTCGCTGGGGCCGACAACCAAAGGCAAGACCAACATCGGCTGCATCGCCACCGGTTTGGGCAAGGACGGCACCGAAAAGACGCTCTATATCTACAATATCTGCGACCATGAAGACGCCTATGCCGAAACCGGCAATCAGGCGGTCAGCTATACCACCGGCGTGCCCGCGATGATTGGCGCAGCGATGTTGCTCACGGGCAAATGGGCGGGTGCCGGCGTTTGGAATATCGAGCAGTTTGATCCCGATCCCTTCATGGAGATGCTGAACCAGCACGGCCTGCCCTGGCAGGTGAAGGAACTGGACGGGGCGTTGAAATTTTGAGGTTTTTTGTTTCGCGCAAAGACGCAGAGTTTCGCAGAGACCACAGAGGGGATGTTGGTGAAGATTGATGAAATTAGCGCAATAGTCGTCGACGAAGCCATCGCCATCCACCGCGCGCTTGGACCGGGATTATTTGAAATCGTATATGAATCAATTTTAGCCGGGCGGCTCGAAAACAGAGGCTTGAAAGTTTTACGACAGGTGCCCGTTCCTTTGGTGTTTGATGGCCAATCTTTCGGCACCGCATTCAGGATAGATATACTCGTTGAAGATAGGCTTGTCCTTGAAATTAAAGCGGTCGAACAACTAAGCAAAGCACATGCCAAGCAGTTACTTACTTATTTGAGGATATTGAAGCAGCCCGTTGGGCTGCTTCTGAATTTTTCGGGTGCGACGATGAAGGAGGGCATTAGGAGGATGGTCAATGACTATAAACCAGAATAATCTCTGCGACCTTTGCTCCCTCTGCGTCGCTGCGCGAAACAAATTTTAGGAGGGTATATGGAAACCAAAGCAGGCGATCCTGGCGCATTTGCCCGATTTGATTTGAACCGTGTGCCGTCGCCTGCCTTTGTCGTGGATGAGGCGGCGGTGCGGCGCAATTTGGTGATCCTGGCCGATGTCAAAGCGCGGTCGGGTGCGCGAATATTGCTGGCGCTGAAGGCTTTTTCAATGTGGTCCATGGCCGATATTGTCGGTGAATATCTCGACGGTGTATGCACCAGCGGGCTGTGGGAGGCACGGTTGGCGCGGGAGCATTATAAGGGTGAAATCGCCACCTATTGCGCGGGTTACAAAGCCGCGGACATGGCCGAAATCGTTGCCATTTCCGATCATGTCATTTTCAACAGCCCGAACCAGCACCGCCGTTTTTCATCCCACCTGAACGACACCGTCGATGTCGGTCTGCGCATCAATCCCGAATATGCCACGGGAGAGGTCGCCAAATATGACCCCTGCTCACCTCAGTCTCGATTAGGCTTTCCGGTCAGTCAGTTGCGGGCGGCGCATTTGGAGGGCATTTCCGGCCTGCATTTTCACACATTATGCGAACAGGATTTTGCGCCGCTACAGGCCACTTGGGCTGCGCTGAAACCGCATATCGCGCCGTATTTCGGTCAGCTCAAATGGATAAACTTCGGCGGCGGCCACCATATCACCCGCGCCGATTATCAGCGCGAGGAGCTGATCGCTTTCATCCGCGACATTCGCGCCGAAACCGGTCTTGCCATCTATCTGGAACCCGGTGAGGCGGTTGCGCTCGACGCGGGTATTCTTGTCGGTGAAATTCTCGACGTGTTTGACAACGGCATGGCGGTCGGAATTACCGACATCAGCGCCACCTGCCATATGCCCGACGTGATCGAAGCTCCCTATCGCCCTGCGATGCTAGGCGAGCTTCCCCCCTCCCCTTTAGGGGAGGGGACGGGGGTGGGGGCTGTCAAAACAGCGCTGGGTGACTTGGACAAGCCCCACCCCAACCCCTCCCCTAAAGGGGAGGGGCTTATCCGCCTGGGCGGTCCATCTTGCCTCGCCGGCGATATTATCGGCGATTATGGCTTTCCTCAGCCTGCACAGCCCGGTCAGCGCTTTGCCTTTCTTGATCAGGCGCATTATTCCATGGTAAAAACCACCAGCTTCAACGGCGTGCCGCTCCCGTCCATCTGGCTGTGGAACAGCGACACTGACGAATTGCGCTGCGTCCGGGAATTTGGCTGGGAAGAGTTTCGGGATCGGTTGAGTTAAGAAAAATTTGAATCATCTCTCTTTACAAACTCCCCATCGAATCCTATATGCCTCCCTCCGCTGCCCCAGGGGGACTTCCAATAACCGCAAGGCAGCGTGGTTTTCGCATTTTTAAGTTTAACAGACTATTGGGGGTCCCTTGCGTTGCACAATCATCCTGACGCTTTCGCCGTAGACGCACTTGCCGTAGCCCGCGCGCTGTCGCCGGACGAGCCGATCACGCTCCTTCGCCCGCATGCCGCGCGCCGCGCCGCCCGCTTCTTTGTTGAGAAGTTTCCGGGAAAATCGCTCTATGCGGTGAAGGCTAATCCTTCGCCCGCGCTGCTGGAAACGCTTTGGGATGCGGGCATTACGCATTATGACGTCGCCTCGCTGGGCGAGGTTCGCCTCGTGCATAAATTTCTACCGCAAGCGAAATTATGTTTCATGCATCCGGTAAAGTCGGAGCGGGCGATAGCGCAAGCCTATCACAATCACGGTGTGCGCGCCTTTTCGCTGGATAACCAAGAAGAGCTGGACAAGATTGTGCGCGCCACCGCCAGCGACGGCGTGCGGGCAGGTGACCTTGAACTATGCGTGCGCCTGCGCGTGCCTTGCGAACATGCCAAGCTTAGCCTTGCATCCAAATTTGGCGCAGCGCCGGATGAGATTGCCGAACTGCTGACCGCGACTCGTCAAGTCGCCGACAGTTTGGGTATTGCTTTTCATGTCGGCAGCCAAGCAATGTCGCCGCAGGCCTATACCGATGCGATGGAGCTTGTTCGTGCGGCGATTGTCGCGGCCTCGGTAACGGTTGACATCATCGATGTGGGCGGCGGTTTTCCATCGGTCTATCCGGGTATGGAGCCGCCCGCGCTGGAGGCTTATTTCGAGGCGATCCATCGCGCTTTTGAAAGCCTGCCGATCAGCTATTCGGCCGAATTATGGTGCGAGCCGGGCCGGGCGCTCTGCGCCGAATATGCCTCCTTGCTGGTGAAGGTCGAAAAGCGGCGCGGCGATGAACTTTACATCAACGACGGCGCTTATGGCGCGCTGTTTGATGCGGCGCATGTCGGTTGGCGCTTTCCGGTGATCGCGCTGAACCCGGAAACCAATATCAATATGCAGATGAGCGCGTTTAGCTTTTATGGACCGACCTGCGACGATATGGACCATATGGCGGGGCCATTTATCCTGCCCGATGATATGGCGGCGGGCGATTATATCGAAATTGGGATGCTCGGCGCTTATGGCTGCGCGATGCGCACCGAATTTAACGGCTTTGGCGATGTCGATACGATCATTGTGGAAGACGAGCCGATGGCTTCGCTTTACCGCAACGTCGCGGCGAATTACGCCGGGCGGGCCGCCCGTTCGGGCGAAGCGGCCTCCCAATAAGTTGCGTTTGACAATCTAATGTGGCTGTAGCACAAACTCGCTCATGGATTATGGGAGGGTTTGGCATGACGCCGCAAATTTTGGCTCCGGCAGCAATTTTGGTCTTATGGTCGTTGATAATGCTATTTTGGACAGCCGCAGGGCGCGTTTCTGCGGCGAGCAGGATGAAGATCGATATGCCGAATCCCGTCGGCGGTAGAGGGCAAGATCTCGATCTACTATTGCCGCCTAGCGTTGCATGGAAATCGCATAATTACACGCATTTGATGGAGCAACCGACGATTTTTTATCCGACGGTTGTGATTTTGGCCTTGGTGGGTGCTGGAACCGGATTGAATCTCGCGCTCGCATGGGGTTATGTTGGCCTGCGCATCATACATAGTCTTTATCAGGCACTGATCAACAAAGTCACCGTCCGGTTGCCGATATTTTTGGCATCGACCGCGTGTCTGATTATTCTCGCTATAAATGCCATTATCGCGACAATCTCACTCTAAGGAGCCTTAATAATGCAAAGCGAAATTTTACAGCCCATCGTCGTGTTGGCGGCTTGGACGATGATCATGTGGGCATGGATGTATGCCACCCGGCTTCCCGCCATGGCCAAGGTTCCGGGGCTGGATGCCAAAAATATGGTTGGCGGCTTGGGGACCGATCTTGATAAGGTCCTACCCGGTAAAATTCAATGGATTGCCCATAACTACAATCATTTGCACGAACAACCTACGGTATTTTATGCGGTGGCCTTGTCGTTGGCCTTCATGGATCAAGGCGATGGCATTAACGCTGGCCTCGCTTGGACCTATGTGATCCTGCGCGTCGCGCACAGCCTGGTGCAGGCGCTGTGGAACCGGGTGATGGTGCGCTTTATGATCTTTTTAACATCGGGCGTTGTTTTGGTGGCGATGACATTGCACGCGGCGCTGGCGGTATTTTGAAACCGATGAAGGCGGCCATAGTCCAGCATGCGCCCATCCCGCTGGCGATTGGCGACGGCATCGCGCAGGCAGCGAGGCTGGCCGCGCAGGCGGTGGAGGCCGGGGCGCAGATAGTGGCCTTTGGCGAGACATTCCTCGGCGGCTATCCCTTGTGGCTGGATGAGGCGGCGGATGCCGCCAAATGGGATCATCCTGGCACCAAGGCGCTGCACCGGATTATCCTGGAACAAGCGGTGACCGAAAATGATCCGCGGTTGGAGCCGTTGCAGGCGCTGTGTGACCGGTCGGGCGCGCTGATTTCCATCGGCGCGCATGAAAGGCGGCGGTCAAGCCTGTATAATAATCAGCTATTATTCCGGCCCAGCATGGCCCCGCTCAACCACCGCAAGCTGGTGCCAACGCATGGCGAGCGGCTGATCTGGAACCGGGGCGACGGTTCAACGTTACAGCCACATGATGACGGCGGCGTGCGGATCGGCAGCCTGATCTGCTGGGAACATTGGATGCCTTTGGCGCGCGCCGCGATGCATAATCAGGGCGAACAGATTCACGTTGCGGCATGGCCCACGGTGCGCGAAAGCTATGCCATCGCCTCGCGCCATTATGCTTTTGAAGGGCGCTGTTTTGTGCTGGCGGCGGGAACGGTGCAGCATCGCAGCGACCTGCTCGATGGGTTGGACCGGGTTGGCGGCGATAATGAGGCGCGCGCGTTGATCGCTTCGCTGGCCGATGCGCAATTGCAATTTGGCGGCAGCATGATCTGCGCCCCCGATGCCAGTATTTTGGCGCAGGCGGGCGCGCAATCGGAAATTATCTATGCCGATTTGGACATGGGAATGATTGGCGCGGAGTTGGCCGCGCTTGACACCGATGGTCATTATTCGCGCCCGGATGTCTTTGAATTAACCGTTGATAAACGGCCAAAAGACGGGGTTGTCTGGCAGGATTAAAACCGGACCTATAGCCTTTCGAACCGCAGCAGATTGAATATTGTCAGCGCCGCTTGATAGCGCTGGGCCGATGTCAAATCGCCGGTGGTAACAAAAATTCCGGGGGACCGGACGCGCGGCCATTTTTGCCCTTCGGTCAGATGACACACCCGGCGGGCGATCCCCGCAGAACCATCGATAAAGCCAACGCCGGGCGCGGCATGCGCCAGCTCGGCTTGCAACAGCGGGAAATGGGTGCATCCCAAAATCACAATATCCAAATTTTCGCCATCCCGTTGCTGTTTCAACCCATCGATGGCGCGCGCGCAAATATTGGGGTCGACGGCCTCTCCCCTGAGCTTGGCTTCGGCGGCATGGACCAGTTCCGGCGCGCCGTGGCGCAGCAACCGCATATTGGCGGCGAAATCGGCTTGCAATTGATCGACATAGGCTTGCCGAATGGTGGCCGCCGTGCCGAGCAGGCCGATAACCCCGCTTTTGGTCGCAGCAGCGGCGGGTTTGATCGCCGGAACCGTGCCGACCACGGGAATATTAAGCGCAGCGCGGACATGCGATAGGGCGATGGTGCAGGCGGTGTTACAGGCAATGATGATCAACCGGGGCCGATATCGTTCGGCCAACCGGCCAAGCAATGCGGGAACGCGCGCAGCAATTTCGCTTTCGCTGCGTGTGCCATATGGCATCGCAGCATAGTCGGCGGCATAGATGATGGGTGCGAAGGGCAGCGCCGCTTGCACCTTGCGCAGGACGGAAAGCCCGCCGATTCCCGAATCGAAAAAAAGCAGCGGCGCGTCGGCGCACGGCGAAAGATCAGCTATCATCTTAAACGCGGTAACCCTCCGCATTTATCAAGGCAAGCGCCCGCATTGCGGCGGTATTTTAATGTTATCTCCTATGCTTGCTTGAGGTGGCGGGGTTACCGGGTTATTCAGGGGAAAGCCAAAAGGAATCGGGATATTATGGAGATGGTTGGTCCGCCGTTATTAGCCCTGATTTTGGGTTATTTTTTGGGCGGAATCCCCTTTGGCTTGATCTTGACCAAGCTATTCAAAGCGGGCGATTTGCGCCAAATTGGTTCGGGCAATATCGGCGCAACCAATGTTTTGCGCACCGGGCGTAAGGGGCTTGCGGCGGCGACTCTGCTCTTGGACCTGCTGAAAGGTTTTGCGGCGGTGGCAATCGCGGCGCGCTTTATCCCCGATTTTGCGGTTTGGGCGGCGGTGGGGGCGATATTGGGGCATTTATATCCCGCTTGGCTGCGCTTTAAAGGAGGTAAGGGCGTGGCGACTTATGCCGGCGTCCTGTTTGCGTTATTTTGGCAGGGCGGCGCGGTTTATGCCGCCGTTTGGTTGCTATCGCTGGCGATTTTTCGCCTATCGTCGCTGGCGGGCATGTTGGCCGTGGTCAGCGCCCCCGTGGCCGCGCTTTATTTTGGCCAGACGCAGTTTTTGCCAATTTTGGCGGCCTTATCCTTGCTCGTCATTTGGAAGCATCGGGATAATATTCGGCGGTTGCTGGCGGGCACCGAACCGCGGGTGGGTTCGGGTGCAAAATAGCGAGGTGGCCGGTTGACCGAAGCGGATGTTTTTGCCCGGCTGCGGTTGATCCGCTCGCCCAACGTCGGCCCGGTGACATATCGGCAGTTGATTGCCCGGTTTGGCACTGCAGCGGCGGCGTTGGAGGCGATACCCGAACTTGCCGCGCGGGGCGGAAAAAGGCAGTTTTCGCCCGCCCCGGAAAATAGCATCCATGCGGAAATTCAGCATTTGCAGAAATATGGCGCGAAGATGCTGTTTATGGATGACCAGGATTATCCCGACCTGTTGGCGCAGCTTGACAATGCACCGCCAGTTATCAGCTATTTGGGCAATATTGCGCTGATCAACCGCAATATCATTGCGATGGTCGGTGCCCGCAATGCGTCGGCGGGGGCATGCCGTTTTGCCCGGCAGCTGGCATTGGAGCTGGGGGAGCGCGATATTGTCGTTGCCTCCGGTCTGGCCCGCGGTATTGACACCGCCGCGCATCAGGGCGCGTTACCGGGCGGTACCATCGCCGTTATTGCGGGCGGTATTGATGTGGCTTATCCACCGGAAAACCGGGCGTTACAGGATGAAATTGCCGCACGCGGGCTGCTGATCGCTGAACAGCCGCCGGGAACCGAGCCCTTTGCCCGGCATTTTCCCTATCGCAACCGGATTATCGCCGGGATCGCGCAGGCGACTTTGGTGGTTGAGGCTGCGCCGCGTTCGGGATCGTTAATAACCGCGCGGCTCGCCGCCGAAGCGGGGCGGGACGTTATGGCGGTTCCCGGCTCCCCGCTCGACCCGCGTTCGCGCGGTTGCAATCAATTGATCCGCGATGGCGCAACGTTGATTCAGGATGTGGATGACGTTACCGAATTGCTGCGCCCGATTGACCGGCGGATGACGATGCGCTCGCCGCCGTTGTTTCGCGAGAATGATGACCAGGAAGCGCCCAAATTCGATAGCAGCGATGCAGCGCGGGAGGCCGTTTTGCGGCTGCTCAGCATGAATTATGCGCCGGTGGATGAACTGATCCGGCAATCGGGCGTGGGTGCATCTGCCGTGCAAATGACGCTGCTTGAATTGGAGCTGGCCGGGCGGCTTGAACGCGGTGCGGGTGCCAAGGTCCGGTTGACGGGCTGAAATCAGCGCTGGACTTCGCGTCAAAAATCAGGCTTGACGGCGCGTGATTTTCCCATTCACCCTACGCACGCACGTGAGACCTTTGGAAAAAGACAAATAAAATATGCGATTAGTTATTGTTGAATCACCGGCAAAAGCAAAAACGATTGAGAAATATCTTGGCCCCGGACATATAGTTTTGGCGTCTTATGGCCATGTCCGCGACCTTCCGGCCAAGGACGGCTCGGTTGATCCCGACAATGGCTTTGCGATGTTGTGGGATAATTATGCCGATAAGGCAAAACAGCTCAAGGCGATCACCGATAGCGCGAAAAAGGCCGATAGTTTGATATTGGCCACCGACCCGGACCGTGAAGGCGAAGCAATTAGCTGGCATGTCAAAGAAGTGCTGGCGCAAAAAAAATCCTTGCCAGCGAATGTGCAGCGCGTCACCTTTAACGCCATCACCAAGGCGGCGGTGACCGACGCGATGCAACGTCCGCGAGAGCTAGATCATGATTTGATCGACGCCTACCGGGCGCGCCGGGCGCTGGATTATCTGGTTGGATTTACGCTGTCGCCGGTGCTTTGGCGCAAGCTGCCCGGCGCGAAATCGGCGGGCCGGGTGCAATCGGTGGCATTGCGGCTT
Organism: Sphingomonadaceae bacterium; assembly: GCA_021732525.1. Lineage (GTDB taxonomy): Bacteria > Pseudomonadota > Alphaproteobacteria > Sphingomonadales > Sphingomonadaceae > Sphingorhabdus_B. The sequence goes on from JAKFUU010000012.1 coordinate 238,854, forward strand.
ATCGTCGAGCGGGAACGCGAAATAGAAAGCTTTAAGCCGCAAGAATATTGGTCGGTCAAAGCCGCGATGGAACATAAGGGGCAGGCGTTTGACGCGCGGTTGACGCGTTATAAGGGCGAAAAGCTCGATAAGATGGGTTTGACAACCGAAGCCGAGGCCGAAGCGGCGCGTTCGGCGGTGGACGGTGCGCGCTTTAATGTGGAAAGCGTGGAGACCAAGCCGGTCACGCGCAATCCTTCCCCGCCCTTCACCACATCGACTTTGCAGCAAGAAGCCGCCCGCAAGCTGGGCTTTGCCGCCAGCCACACGATGCGGATCGCGCAAGGGCTATATGAAGACGGCGCAATCACCTATATGCGCACCGACGGGGTGCAGATGGATCCAAGCGCCATTTCGGCGGCGCGTAAAGCGATATCGGACCGTTTCGACGGCGGCTATGTTCCCGACAAGCCGCGATTATATCAGGCAAAGGCAAAAAATGCGCAGGAAGCGCATGAAGCCATTCGCCCCACCGATTTTACCCGGTCCGCCAACGGATCGGGCGATTATGCCAAGCTGTATGACTTGATCTGTAAACGCGCGTTGGCCAGTCAGATGGAATCGGCGCGGCTCGAACGCACGACCATCGATATGGCGGATGGCACCGGCCAGCATGGTTTGCGTGCCACCGGGCAAGTGATGAAATTCCCCGGATTTCTTGCGGTTTATGAAGAAGGCCGCGATGATAGCGACAGCGAAGATGCCGCTCTGCTGCCGCCCATGTCGGCGGGCGATGCACCGGCCAAAAAAGCGGTGGAAAAAACGCAGCATTTCACGCAAGCGCTGCCGCGTTATTCCGAAGCCAGCCTGGTCAAACGGCTGGAAGAATTGGGGATTGGCCGCCCGTCCACTTATGCCTCGACATTACAAGTGCTCAAAGATCGCGCCTATGTCAGGGTGGAAAAAAACCGATTCTTTGCCGAGGAATCGGGAAGGCTGTTAACGGCATTTTTGGAGCGATTTTTTGAACGCTATGTCGCTTATGATTATACGGCGGACTTGGAGGATCAACTCGATTTCATCAGCGCGGGTAAAGCCGACTGGCAAGCCTTTCTAAATATATTTTGGCGGGATTTTAAGCCCAAAACCGACGAAGTAATGGAACGCCAACCCTCCGAGGTAACGGCAGAGCTCGACGTGTTTTTGGCCCCCTATCTTTTCCCCGATAGGGCGGATGGCACCGACCCCCGGCAATGCCCCAAATGCGGTGCCGGCAAATTGGCGCTACGCGGCGGCCGGTTTGGAGCCTTTGTGGCTTGCTCCAACTATCCCGAATGTAAATTTACGCGCAAATTTGGTCAGGCGGGCGGCGCGGATAATGGCGATACCGGGCCGGAGCTGCTTGGTAAGCATCCGGTGACAGGCGAAGAAATTAATCGCAAGTCTGGCCGTTTCGGGCCTTATTTTGAAATAGGAGAGGGCAAAGAGGCCAAGCGCGCGTCCATTCCCAAAGATGTGCCCAGCGAGGATGTGGGCGTTGAATGGGCGATTAAACTGCTTTCATTGCCGCGTGAATTGGGCATGCATCCCGAGAGCGGTGAGCCGATTATCGCCGCGATCGGCCGTTATGGCCCCTATCTGATGCACCAAAAGAAGTATGCGCGGCTGCAATCGACGGCGGAGGTTTTTGAAACCGGCATGAATGCTGCCGTCGTTAAATTGGCCGAAGCCGCCGCCAATCCGGGGCGCGGCCGGGGCGAGGCGCGCGAACCGTTAAAGATTTTGGGTCCCCATCCGCGCAGCGAAGCCGAAATCAAGTTGATGGAAGGGCGTTTTGGCCCCTATGTAACGGATGGGACGACCAACGCCACGCTGCCAAAATCGATCGCGCCCGATCAATTGACGTTGGAAGAGGCCGCGCAATTGATCGATGACCGCGCCGCCAAAGGCCCGGCGAAGGGCAAGAAAAAAGCCGCACCCCGGAAAAAAAATGAGCCAAAAAAAGCATCTGTTAAAAAAGCACCTGTAAAAAAGGCACCTGCAAAAAAAGCGGTGTCAAAGGTTCGCGTGACCAAGGCTAAGGCTTGATCGGCGTCAGGGTATCGCGCGAAAAACCGACTCCCACTTTTTCACCCAATGCTTTAATCCACCCATTCCAGCCCTATGTCGCGATATAGGCTGCGGTCTTCGTCCCAATCGGGTTTAACCTTCACATGCAGATAGAGGTGGACGCGCACGCCCATAATTTCGGCAAGCTGCAGCCGTGAGGCTTCGCCGATGGTTTTTATCATGCTACCGCGCTTGCCCAGAATAATCGCCCGCTGCGTGGGGCGGCTGACCAAAATCTGTTGATGAATTTCAACCGAGCCGTCACCGCGCTCGGTATATTTTTCGGTCTCCACCGCGCAGGCATAGGGCAGCTCTTCGTGCAATTTCAGATAGAGCTGTTCGCGGGTGATTTCGGCGGCCATTAATCGCTGCGATGCGTCCGACACCTGATCTTCGGGAAAATGCCATTCGCCGGGCGGCATGGCCGCCGCCATCGCCGATTTCAGCTCCGGCATGCCGTCGCCGGTCAGCGCGCTGATATAAAAAATTTGTTCAAATGCGCATTGATCGAGGATTTTCTGAGTCAGCTGCAGCAGTTTTTCTTTTTTTGAAATATCGACCTTGTTCAAAATCAGCCATTTGCGTTCGGGGCGGCCGGATAATCCATCGATAATTTTTTCAACCTTTGCCCCGGCGCCCGCGCGGCCATCGACAATGAGCGCAATGAGATCGGCATCGCTTGCCCCGTCCCAAGCCGCCGCCACCATCGCCCGGTCCAAACGGCGCGCCGCAGCAAATATCCCCGGCGTATCGACCAAAATGATCTGAACATCGCCCTCCATCGCCACACCCAACATCCGCGCGCGCGTGGTTTGCGCCTTTGGGCTGACGATCGCGACCTTTTGCCCGACGAGAAAATTTACCAAGGTCGATTTTCCCGCATTGGGCGCACCGATCACCGCAACATGACCGCATTTTTGGTTCATGCGTTTTTTTCCAAAAATAGCGCGGCTGCTGCGGTTTGGGCGGCTTGCTTGCTGGCCGCCGTTGCCGTGACCGGATCAAATCCCTTAACGATAACGGTCACGTCAAACTGCATCGCATGCGGCGGCCCTTCTTTTCTGGTCACGCTATATTCGGGCATTTTACGGTTTTGGGCGGCGCACCATTCTTGCAGCGCCGATTTGGGGTGTTTGGGCGCGATTTTTGCTGCTTCGATATGCGGCGACCATAAAGCCGTTACAAAGGCGCTTGCCGCCAAAAATCCCTGTTCCAAAAATAACGCGCCGATCAATGCCTCAATCGCGTCGCCCAGGACATTGTCGCTGTCCTGCGCGCCGTCATCGCGGGCTTGCTTGCCCAGATCCAAATGGCGGGGTAGGCCGATATCCCGCGCTATTTCGGCGCAGACCGCGCCCGAAACCAGGCTATTGAAGCGGTGCGACAAGCGCCCTTCGGCCTCGCCGGGATAGCGTTCGTATAAAAGCTGAGCAATGGATAGTCCCAATACCCGGTCGCCCAAAAATTCCAACCGTTGATAATCGGGTTTTCCGGTGCTGCCATGGGTTAGCGCGCGGACATAATTTTCGGCATTTTCGGGCGGGCGGCCAAGCAGGCCCGTCAGCCAGTCCCATGTTGTTCGCTCGATCAAAAACCTTCCCCAACGCGGTTCCACCGGGCCGCAGTAAACCATGTCCATGGGAGCAGCCAATTTGCCGACCCATCGGTTGAAAAAACCGTAAACATCGCGCGGCCAACCAAATTTTCAACCGGGATCAAGCCGATTGCTCCGCCCTCGCGCGCCGGAAAGCGGCTGTCGCTGCTGCGATCCCGGTTGTCGCCCATGGCAAATACGTGATTTTCGGGTATGATGTAAGCCGGGGTGTTATCCGCGTCGATCCCCGAATCTTGATCGCCAAAGCCAAAACCCAGGTCAAGAATTTCGTAGCTTTTCCCCGCGGGCAATGTTTCGCGGTATCGCGGATAGCGGCACTGCGTTCCGCCCGATGCGGCGGCTTGTTCAAATTCGGATCGGTAGCATGGACTGGGCGGCGTGCCATTCGATTGTGCTTCAAGATTGGCCGCATCTTTCATATTTTGCGTCACCGGAATGACAAAATCGGAGATTCGTTGTTTTTTAACTGCGATATCGTTGATGAACAGCACGCCGCCGCGCATTTGAATTTGGTCCCCCGGAAGCCCGATGATGCGCTTGATATAATCGTCCCGCTGCGTTGGCGGCGCTTTGAACACCGCCACGTCGCCGCGTTTGGGCAGGCTTGCGAAAATTTTCCCCGGAATGATTGGCAAACCGAAAACTATGCTATGCTTGGAATAACCATAAGGCCATTTGGCGACGAGCAGATAGTCGCCGATCAACAAGCGCGGATGCATCGATTCGGATGGAATGTTGAAGGGTGAGGCAATGAAGCTGCGCAATATCATCATGAAAATGGCAAGTTTTATCAGAAATTTGCCAAAATCCTTCCACTCGGATTCGGGCTTTTTGGCGGTGATGGCGCTTTCTTCTGTGCCGGCAGTTGCCGCCATATTGATATCGGTATTTTGCACGGGGCCTCAAAAAAATATGAATATTATGAACCGGTTTGACTGGCCTTCTAAGGCCAAGCCGCGCTATTGACCAGCACTCAGATTCACAATGAACCAGAAAAGAGCGCCGCATGCCCACGCAAATTTGGCAGCAAATTGCCGCAACGTCCCCCTCAACATTGTCGCAGTTATTTCGGGATGACCCCAATCGAACCCAAAAATTGATGATAAAGCAATGTGATTTGTTATTCGATTTTTCCAAGACGCATTTGCACGGGGATTTGTTGGGCGCATTTGAAAAGCTGTGCGGTGTTATGAATCTGGCGCAGGCCAAAGAAAAACTCTTCACCGGCGCGCTCGTCAACCCCACCGAAGCGCGCGCCGCCGAACATACTGCCGAACGCGGCAATGGCCATGCGGATAGCGTGGCGGCGGCAAGGGCGCTGCAGGCGCGGATGCGCGGGTTGATCGAGGCGATTGACGCCGGCGCGATGGGGGAGGTTAAACATGTGCTGCATATCGGCATTGGCGGTTCGGCGCTGGGGCCAAAACTGCTGATCGATGCGCTGGGGCGTGACGACGCGCGTTATGATGTAAAGGTCGTATCCAACGTTGATGCCAGCGCGCTGGCCGAGGCGGTGGCCGGCATGGACCCGCATAAGACGATCATCGCCGCCGCATCCAAAACATTCACGACCACCGAAACCTTAATGAATGTGTCGAGCGCGTTGCAATGGATGCGTGGATGCGGGGTGGCGGACCCCGAAGGCCGCGTTATCGCGCTGACCGCTAACCCCGAAGCGGCGCTGGCATGGGGCGTTGATGAAAGCCGGATTTTGCCGTTTAATGCCGCGGTGGGCGGGCGTTATTCGCTTTGGTGCTCCATCGGATTTCCGGTGGCGATCGGCCTTGGCTGGGCGGCCTATGAAGAGCTGCTCGAAGGGGCGGCCGCGATGGACCGGCATTTTCGCGCTGCGCCTTCATTGGAAAATGCGCCGGTTCTGGCGGCCTTTGCCGATCTCTATTATGCACAAGTTAAAGGATGCGAGACCCGCGCGGTCTTTGCCTATGATGAACGCTTGCGCTTGCTGCCCGATTATTTGCAGCAGCTGGAGATGGAATCGAACGGCAAATCGGTGACCGCGGGCGGCGATCCGCTGGGGCGGAACAGCGCGCCCGTCACCTGGGGCGGGGTGGGCACCGATGCGCAGCATGCGGTGTTCCAATTGCTCCACCAAGGCACGCATTTGATACCAGTTGAATTTATCGCGAGCAAAATGCCGGGGCATGATTTTGACGCGGCGCATCATGAAACCTTGCTAATCAATTGTTTCGCGCAAGGCGCAGCGTTAATGGCGGGGCGTCAATCGGATGACGGCGCGCGCGCCTATGCCGGGGACCGGCCATCGACGACCATTCTTATGGAGGATGTAACGCCGTCGGCGCTGGGCGCGCTGATCGCCTTTTACGAACATCGCACTTATACAAATGCCGTGCTATTGGGTATCAATCCGTTTGACCAATTTGGCGTCGAATTGGGTAAGGAAATTGCCAAGGGGATAGCCGAAAATGGTCCGGCGGGCTTTGACCCTTCAACCATGGCTTTGATTGCCGAGGCCGGGCTTTAACCACCCAATTTAAATTTAGGAAATTCCTATGGCATTTGACTATGATTTATTCGTTATCGGCGCGGGTTCGGGCGGGGTTCGGGCTTCCCGGATTGCGGCGGGGCATGGCGCAAGAGTGGCGGTGGCGGAGGAATATCGCGTGGGCGGCACCTGTGTCATCCGCGGCTGTGTGCCCAAAAAACTGCTGGTTTACGGATCGCATTTTGCCGAAGATTTGGCCGATGCGAAGCGCTTTGGCTGGAACACCAATGGCGCAAGCTTTGACTGGAATATCCTGCGCGATAATGTCGCGGCTGAGGTCGACCGGCTGGAGGGGCTATATGGCCAAACGCTGGAAAATAATCAGGTTCAGCTTTTTGCCCAGCGCGCGGCGATTACCGGGCCTAACGAAGTCCGATTGGCCGATGGTTCAACGGTGACCGCAAAATATATCCTGATCGCGACCGGCGCATGGCCCGCCATTCCGCAAATTCCCGGCGCGGATTTGGGGATTACCTCCAATGAGGTATTTGGCCTTAAAAACCTTCCCAAACGCGCGGTTATTGCGGGCGCGGGTTACATTGCCAATGAATTTGCGGGGATTTTTAACGAGCTGGGTGTCCAAGTGACTTTGGCGAGCCGCGGCGACAAGATGCTGCGCAGTTACGATCAGGAAATTGTCGGCAAGCTGCTCGATATCAGCCGGGAGAAGGGGATTGATATCCGCTTGAATTTTCCATTTTTGGGCGTGTCGCGGCAAGCCGATGGCAGCTTATTGGTAGATGGGGGCGATGCAGGCAATATCGAAACTGACCTGATCCTATGGGCGATCGGGCGGGTGCCCAAGGTGGCGGGATTGGGGCTGGAGAATGCGGGCATTTTGCAAGACGCAAGCGGCGCGGTGATCGCCGGCGATTATAACCAAACCAATGTGCCGAGCGTTTACGCGGTGGGCGATGTCACCAACCGCGTTCAACTTACCCCCGTTGCGATCCGCGAAGGCCATGCCTTTGCCGATAGCGTGTTTGGCGGCAATCCGCGGATTATCGATTATGCGTCGATCCCCACTGCGGTATTCAGCAATCCGCCGATCGCGAGCGTTGGCCTGACCGAAGAAGAGGCGCGGGCGCAGTTGAGCGCGGTCAAAATCTTCAAAAGCGATTTTCGCGCGATGAAAAATGTGCTGGCGGGGCGGAATGAACGCGCGCTTTATAAGATGGTGGTGGACGGGCAAACCGATAAGGTCGTCGGCCTGCATCTGATCGGTCCCGATAGCGGCGAGATATTGCAGGCCGCCGCGGTTGCCGTCAAGGCAGGTCTGACCAAGCAGGATTTTGATGATACAGTCGCGCTGCATCCGAGCATGGCCGAAGAATTGGTGTTATTGAAGTAAGGCGGCGCAGGCACAATCGCCGATTGATCATTCGTCATTGCTGTTGCAGGATTTTGTTCCAATATGCGGCTTTCCGCGCCGTTTGGCGAGTGTGATCTGTTTCTGACGCTCGGCAAAACGCGCGCGGTCGGCCTCGCTGCGCTGGTCAAAGCAATGGGGGCATGCGACACCGGTGATATAATGAAGTGACGCCTTGTCCGCGGTGCTGATCGGTTGCCGGCAAGCGTGGCACAATTCCATCGAACCCAGTTCCAACCCATGTTTCACCGACACGCGCTCATCAAAAACAAAACATTCGCCCTGCCATTTGCTTTGGTCTGCCGGGACAGTTTCCAGATAGCGTAAGATCCCGCCTTCCAAATGATAGACCTCATCAATCCCTTCGGCTTTCAAGAAGGCGGTTGATTTTTCGCAGCGGATGCCGCCGGTGCAAAACATCGCAAATTTGGGCTTGTTGCTGCCTGCGGTAAGCGCCGCGCGATTTTCGCGAAACCATGCAGGAAAATCGCGGAATGATTTGGTTTTCGGGTCCACCGCGCCTTCGAAGCTACCGATGCCTACCTCATAGTCATTGCGCGTGTCGATCAAGATCGTGTCGGGATCGGCGATCAAGGCATTCCAATCCTTTGGCTGCACATAAGTGCCCACCTCGCGCTTGGGATCAATGCCCGCCACGCCCATCGTGACGATTTCTTGCTTCAACCGCACTTTCATCCGGTAAAAGGGCATTTCGCGCGCGCCCGAATATTTAACGTCTAATTCGGCGCAGCCGGGCCAGCGGCGGATATGGTCGATGATTGCCGCTATTCCGCCTTCGGTGCCCGCGATGGTGCCATTCACCCCCTCGCTGGCCAGCAATATCGTTCCCTTTATGCCTTGCTGCTTACACAGGCGCTGCAATGGAAATTGCAACGCTTCCGGCATATCAAAGGCGGCGAAACGATATAATGCGGCCACCAATATGGGCATCTGCTCAGTCATATCGGGCTATATAGTCATTTCCCGCTGCGTCGCTAGGCTGATTTCACGCGGCGCGCAGGGCAATCCAAAAGCGGTTTAATTGAATGATTAAAATTTGCATTCGCGGCGGCACAATGGCAAAGTTGGATATATAGCGCCAATGATAATCAACGACAAATACAATGGGGAGCGTCCATGTCCGCCAATATCGCCGAACTGGAACAACGCCGCGCCGCCGCGCAAATGGGCGGCGGGCAAAAACGGATCGATGCGCAGCATGCCAAGGGGCGGTTGACGGCGCGCGAACGATTATCAATCTTGCTCGACGAAGGATCATTTGAGGAGCTGGATGCCTATGTCGAGCATAATTGCGTCGATTTCGGCATGGCGGATCAGAAAATTCCCGGCGACGGCGTGGTAACGGGCAGCGGCACGATCAACGGCCGTTTGGTTTATGTCTATAGTCAGGATTTTACCGTGTTTGGCGGCTCGCTTTCCGAAGCGCACGCCAAGAAGATCTGCAAAGTGATGGATAATGCCATGAAAGTCGGCGCGCCTGTCATCGGTTTGAACGACAGCGGCGGCGCGCGCATTCAAGAAGGGGTGGCGTCGCTTGGCGGCTATGCCGAGGTGTTCCAGCGCAACGTGCTGGCATCGGGCGTCGTGCCGCAGATCAGCCTTATCATGGGGCCATGCGCGGGCGGCGCGGTCTATTCGCCGGCGATGACGGATTTTATCTTCATGGTCAAAGACAGCAGCTATATGTTCGTCACCGGCCCAGATGTCGTCAAAACGGTAACCAACGAGGTTGTCAGCCAGGAAGAATTGGGCGGCGCAATATCGCATACCACCAAATCGGGCGTTGCGGATAATGCGTTTGAAAATGATATCGAAGCCTTGCTCGCCTGCCGCGATTTTTTCGACTTTCTGCCCGAAAATAACCGCAGCGGCGTGCCCGAACGCCCGACCAGCGACCCATGGGACCGGCAGGAACCAAGCCTCGATACCATCATCCCGCCATCCGCGAACCAGCCCTATGACATGCATGAAGTGATTCGCAAGACATTGGATGAGGGCGATTTTTTGGAGGTGCAACCAGGCCATGCGGGCAATATCATCATCGGTTTTGGCCGGATGGAGGGCCGCAGCGTGGGCATTGTCGCCAATCAGCCGATGGTGCTGGCGGGTTGCCTTGATATCAACAGCAGCCGAAAGGCGGCGCGTTTCGTACGTTTTTGTGATGCCTTTGAAATTCCGATCCTCACCTTCGTCGATGTCCCCGGATTCCTGCCCGGCACGGCGCAGGAATATGGCGGCATCATCAAGCATGGGGCGAAGCTATTATTCGCCTATGCCGAGGCGACCGTGCCCAAAATCACCATCATCACGCGCAAAGCCTATGGCGGCGCCTATGACGTGATGGCATCGAAGCATCTGCGCGGCGATTTGAACTATGCCTGGCCGACCGCCGAAATCGCGGTGATGGGCGCGAAGGGCGCGGTGGAGATTATCTTTCGCGGCCTGAGCGCGGAGGAGCAGGCGGTGAAGACGAAGGAATATGAAGACCGTTTCGCCAACCCGTTTGTGGCGGCGAGCAAGGGCTTTATTGACGAGGTGATTTATCCGCATTCCACGCGGCGGCGGATTGCCTTGGGCCTCAGGAAATTGCGAAACAAGGCGTTGGAAAACCCTTGGAAGAAACATGATAATATTCCGCTATGAGTGAGCCGCTTCTCATTGCCATTTTTGGACTTCTAGCTGCCGGACTTGGTGCAGTTGTCCACTCACTTTTTCAACGATGGCAAACCAAAGACGACAGCCTTCGCAGCCAAAAAATTGAGTCGTACGCGTCGTACTTTAATGGCGTCGCACAGCTATCGCACGCTTTAACCAACGAGGAATTGGCACGAGGCAATGCCATCGTTGCTGAGGCGCGAGGTCGTATTGCTCTATATGGCTCACCTGAGGTTATTGAGGCAATGACTAGAGCGTTTCGGTGCGGCCCAATTCGAGACGAAGATGCGGCGATTCACGCTGCTATGATCCGAGCTATGCGTAATGATGCTGATTTGGCGAGCGGCCATCCAAGTGAACAGGCGCTTTTTGAGATGCTCTTCGGGACGAAAGATAAGCGAGTATGAAACTAGGCCGTCTCAACCATATTGGCGTCGCAACGCCTCTTAAGCCCATCCCCTTTAGGGGAGGGGTTGGGGTGGGGCCGGTCGGCATTGCGCAAGGGCTGCGAAGCCCCACCCCGCTGCGACTAGGCACCTGCGCCAAGGCTACGGCGCCAAGTCTCGCTGCCCCTCCCCTGAAGAGGAGGGGGTAAGTACATGAAACTCGGAAGATTAAACCATATCGGCGTCGCCACGCCCTCTATCGCGGACAGCATCGTCTTTTACCGCGACGTCATGGGCGCGACGAAGATTCATGCGCCGTTTGACCTGCCCGATCAGGGGGTGAAGGTGTGCTTTGTCGATACGCCTGCTTCGGCAGGCTCAGGACAGGCGGAAAGCGGCGGCACGCAGATTGAGCTGATCGAGCCGCTCCCCGGCAACACCAGCATCGCGTCCTTCCTTGAGAAGAACCCGCAAGGCGGCCAGCATCATCTTTGCTATGAAGTGCCTGACATCCACGCCGCCAAGGCGGAGTTGGAGGCGATGGGCAAGCGCGTGCTGGGGACCCCGCGCATTGGCGCACATGGCACGCTGATCTTTTTTGTGCATCCCAAAGACATGGGCGGAGTGCTGACCGAAATTATGGAGGTTCCTGCCGAAAGCGGGCATTGAGCCAACCGAAAGCCACTTCGTCACCCTGAATTTGTTTCAGGGTCCATCTATCAACCGAGAATTTTGGTATGAGAGGCGAAATGGATGCTGAGAAGAGTTCAGCATGACAATTGATTGTGAATGAATGGAGTGAATATGAAATGACCTACGAAACAATAAAGTTCGAAATCGCGGACAATATCGCAACCATCACGCTCAACCGGCCCGATCGCCTGAATGCCATGCCGCCGGTGATGGCAGAAGAGATTGGCGATGCGCTTGATCAGTTGGGCGATGCGCGTTGTTTATTGATCACCGGTGAAGGCCGCGCATTTTGCTCCGGTGCGGATTTGGCTGGCCGCGCGGATAGCAAACAGTCCATTTCCGGCGGACAAGGCGCATACCGTGCCCTAACCCGCAGCTATAATCCATTGATGATGAAACTGGCGAAGCTGCCCATTCCGGTAGTGACAGCCGTGAATGGTCCCGCCGCGGGCATCGGATGCAGTCTCGCCTTGGCAGCGGACTTCGCGATTGCGGGAAAGTCGGCTTATTTTTTGCAAGCTTTCGTCAATATCGGCCTGGTGCCCGATGGCGGTGCCTCATGGATGTTGCCGCGGTTGATCGGCAAAGCGCGCGCCACCGAGATGATGTTGCTCGGCGAGAAAATTGGCGGTGAAAAAGCGGCGGATTGGGGCCTTGTTTATAAATGTGTGGAGGATGAAGCGTTGATGGCCGAAGCGCGGGCTTTGGCGGCAAGGCTGGCGTGCGGCCCGACATTGGCGCTGGGCATTATGCGGCAGAATATCGCCAACGCGCTTGATCAGGATTATGCCAGCTCGCTACGCGGGGAAGCGGAGGGACAGCGTATTGCGGGCGATAGCGGCGATGCCCGCGAAGGCGCGATATCCTTCCTGCAAAAGCGTAAAGCGGAATTTAAGGGTCAATAAGTTGCATAGCTAAATCGTCACCCTGAACTTGTTTCAGGGCCCATTTCTCCCCTAAGAGCAATGGGTGCGGTTGAAAAATAGATGCTGAAACAAGTTCAGCATGACGAATTGTTGAAATTGGACGGTTGATGGCAACATATGACGACTGGAAAAATGCCGCTGACAAAGAAGTGAAGGGCAAAGACCTTGCCTGGCACACGCCCGAAGGTTTCGCGATCAAGCCGCTATATACCGCAGAGGACTCGGTGAACCCCGGCCTGCCCGGTTTTGCGCCGTTTACGCGCGGGGTTCGCGCCTCCATGTATGCCGGGCGCCCGTGGACGATCCGGCAATATGCGGGTTTTTCGACCGCTGAGGAATCCAACGCTTTTTATCGCCGCAATCTGGCCGCCGGGCAAAAGGGACTGTCGGTAGCCTTCGATCTCGCCACGCATAGGGGTTATGACAGCGACCATCCGCGCGTAGTCGGCGATGTGGGCAAGGCGGGCGTTGCGATCGATAGCGTCGAGGATATGAAAATCCTGTTCGACGGCATCCCGCTTGATCAGATGTCGGTCAGCATGACGATGAATGGCGCGGTCATCCCCATCCTTGCTTTCTTCATTGTCGCCGGAGAGGAACAGGGCGTCAGCCAAGCGCAGCTTGATGGCACGATCCAGAATGACATTCTAAAGGAGTTCATGGTCCGCAACACCTATATCTATCCGCCCGAACCATCGATGCGGATTGTTTCGGACATTATTGCATATACCAGTGCCAATATGCCGAAATTCAACAGTATTTCGATTTCGGGCTATCATATGCATGAAGCCGGGGCGACGGCGGTGCAGGAGCTGGCCTTCACGATTGCCGACGGTAAGGAATATGTGCAGCGCGCGATGGCAACGGGGCTGGATATCGATGCTTTCGCGGGCCGCCTGAGCTTCTTCTTTGGCATTGGCATGAACTTTTTTATGGAAGTTGCCAAGCTGCGCGCGGCGCGGACGCTCTGGCACCGGGTGATGGACGGATTGGGCGCGAAGGATGAGCGGTCGAAGATGCTGCGCACGCATTGTCAGACGTCTGGGGTGAGTTTGCAGGAACAAGACCCCTATAACAACGTCATCCGCACAACAATTGAGGCGATGGCTGCGACGCTGGGTGGCACGCAGTCGCTGCATACCAATGCACTCGATGAAGCCATTGCGCTGCCCACCGATTTCAGCGCGCGGATTGCGCGGAATACCCAGATTGTGCTGGCCGAAGAGACCGGGATCACCAAAGTCGTCGATCCACTGGGCGGGTCTTACTATGTCGAGGCACTGACGCAGATGCTCGTCGATGATGCCTGGAAAATCATCGAAGACGTGGATGCGGCGGGCGGGATGACCGCCTATGTCGCCACCGGCAAGCCCAAGGCCGCAATCGAACAGGCCGCCGCCGCCCGGCAGGCGCGGGTGGATAAGGGCGAGGATGTGATCGTCGGGGTGAATAAATATCGGCTCGAAACTGAGGATCAGCTCGACACGCTCGAAGTCGACAATGATTTTGTGCGACAGGGGCAGATCGCGCGCCTCGCCAAGATGCGTGCTGCCCGTGATGAGGCGGCCTGTCAGGCGGCGCTTCAGGCCTTGACCGAAGCCGCCAAAAATCCTCCCCGGAACGGGGAGGGGGACCGCGAAGCGGTGGAGGGGGCCCATCTCTCGGTAAGCACTAAACTGAAAAGTGGGACCCCACCGTCAACCGTTCCGGCTGCCACCTCCCCGTTCCGGGGAGGATCAAACCTCCTCGCCCTAGCCATAAACGCGGCCCGCGCCCGCGCGTCACTTGGCGAAATCTCCGATGCAATGGAGGTTGCCTTCGGCCGCTACGGCACTACGCCAACCCCCGTCACTGGCATCTATGGCAGCGCGCATGAATTTGACACACGCTGGGCGCAAGTGGTGGAGGGTGTCGCCGCTGTCGAGCGCCGTTTGGGGCGCAAACCCAAGCTGCTCATCGCCAAAATGGGGCAGGATGGGCATGATCGCGGCGCGAATGTGATCGCATCCGCGTTTCAGGACATGGGTTTTGAGATTGTGTCCGGTCCATTGTTTCAAACACCGGAGGAGACTGTGATTTTGGCATTAGAAAGCGCGGTAGATGTCGTCGGCGCATCGAGCTTGGCGGCGGGGCACAAAACGCTCATCCCCGCACTGATCAAAGGCTTACGCGAGGCAGGCGGCAGCGACATTAAAGTCATCGCCGGCGGCGTCATCCCCCCACAAGACTATGATTTCTTGCGCGATGCGGGCGTGCAGGGCATTTACGGACCGGGGAGCAATATTGTGGAATGTGCTGCTGACGTGCTGCGACTGCTCGGGCATAATATGCCGCCGGCGGGGGAATAGGAGCATGCCCACGATCCTGCGGATTGGCGCATTCCGGTTTTATTTCTACAGCCATGAACCGAATGAACCGCCTCATATCCATGTTGACCGCGACAGTGCAACAATCAAGATTTGGCTGGACAGTCTTGAAGTCGCCAAGAGTCGCGGGTTTCGGGCGCATGAAATTGGTGGTATTGTTGACATGGTAGAAGAGCATCGCACAGAGTTTTTGGAGGCATGGCATGAATATTTTGGCTAAAGTTGGCGACGAACGTGTGCTCGATGTGCGTTTTGACGAACATAGTTTGATCGTAGATTTGGTCGACGGTCGGACGATCTCCGCCCCGCTCGCTTGGTATCCGCGCTTGCTACACGGCACGCCCGATCAGCGCGCCAAGTGGGAGCCGTGCGGCGGCGGCTATGGTGTTCACTGGCCAGAGCTTGACGAGGATTTGAGCACCGAGGGCCTGTTGCGCGGTGCGCCCGCGGCGAGGGCTGTTTGATGCAGGGCATATATGGACCGGGGAGCAATTTCGTGGAGTGCGCAGCCGATGTGCTGCGCTTGCTGGGGCATAATATGCCGCCGGTGGGGGAAACGGAAACAGTCTGATGGCGCTGGGCTTCTCGGTTGAAAATCTGCTGCCTAAGGCGCGCGCTGGCGGCGCATTAAAAATGGGTTTGCAACGCGTGGACGATGACCAATGGCTCGATCCTGAACCGGATTTGCTGGTCCGGCGGCGGGGCTTTGACGATGCGCCAGACAGCGTCCAATTGCTACCACAGGCAAAACAGGCAGCCAGCGAGCTGGCCGACATGTTGCAGGTAAAGAGTGATCTTCGCGACTGCGGTAAAGCCGTTTGGGAAGATTTATGCCTGCTGACCCGCGATGAAGCGGAGGGGGAGTACCGGTTGACCGCCGCGGCATTGGCCTTTCCAACCGACTGGCAATTATCTGAAAAGCTTGGTAAAAAAATCACGAATGTGCATGCACCCATTCATGGTTACCGCGAACAGCTGGCCAGCGGCGTCAACCACTTTTTCGACAATTTGACGCCGGGGCCAATCTTTGGCCGAAGCAATTGGTTTGTGGTGGCGAACGATAATTTGCGATACGTGCCGGCTGCAGGCACAAATCCTTTTGCCGGTGTCACGCCGCAGAATGCAGGCGAAAGGCTTTTTGTGCGCTGTGAACGGCAAACGTTGCGGCGACTGCCCGAAAGCGGCGCGATCCTGTTCACCATCGGTATCTATGTGACACCGCTTGGCCAGTTGAGCGATGCGGCGGCGGTTCATGTGGCGCGCGCTCTTGCCAATCTTAGCAGCGGCGAGCATAATCGCCGCGCCGCCCCGGCCTATGCAAATGCGCTTGCCGCTTTTGCGGCGCAGCGACAAAATAAACATCTGGGAGAAGTAATTTGACCGTTCGCACCGATTGGACCCGCCCAGAAATCGCCGCGCTATTTGACCTACCTTTTGATGAGCTTGTCTATCAAGCCGCCACCGTCCACCGCGCCCACCATGCGGCGGGGCAGATTCAGCTATGCACTTTGCTCAGCATCAAGACCGGCGGCTGCCCGGAGGATTGCGGATATTGCAGTCAGTCGGTATATGCCAAAACGGGTCTTGAGGCGACCAAGCTGATGGATGTGCAGGCGGTGCTGCAAAAGGCGGCGCAGGCGGCGGATAATGGCTCGCACCGTTTCTGCATGGGCGCGGCGTGGCGCAACCCCAAGGACCGCGACATGCCCGCGATTGTCGAGATCGTGAAGGGCGTGCGGCAAATGGGCATGGAAACATGCATGACTTTGGGGATGCTCTCGCCGGAACAGGCCGATATGCTGGCCGAGGCGGGGCTGGATTATTATAACCATAATATCGACACATCGCCCGAACGCTATAATGAGATTATCACGACGCGGACGATGGCGGACCGGCTCGATACGCTGGCCGAGGTCCGCCGCGCAGGCATCAATGTATGCAGCGGCGGGATTGTCGGCATGGGCGAAACCCGCGCCGACCGGGTGGGCTTCATCCACACGCTGGCGACTTTGCCGGCCCATCCCGAAAGCGTGCCCGTCAATGCGCTGGTGCCGGTGAAGGGCACCGTGCTGGGCGATATGCTCGCCGATACCCCGCTGGCCAAGATTGATGACATAGAGTTTGTGCGCGTGGTGGCCGCGGCGCGGATCACCATGCCGATGAGCATGGTGCGTTTGAGCGCGGGGCGTGAGAGTATGTCCGAGGCGACGCAAGCCTTATGCTTCATGGCAGGCGCGAACAGCATCTTCACCGGCGACAAGCTGCTGACCGCCGCCAATGCAGGCGACGACAAGGACGCGGCCCTGCTGGCGAAGTTGGGGCTAGTGCCGATGGAGGCGGAAGAGCCGCTTAGGGCTTGCAAGGCGTTGGAGGCGGCGGATTGAGATCCCACCTCAACTCCCAACTGCGTCATGCTGAACTTGTTTCAGCATCTATTTTTTATCGCAGAGCTTCGGTCGATGCGGCACGATGGACCCTGAAACAAGTTCAGGGTGACGGACGTTTTGGGGGCTGCCGAGGAGCCGCTCAGCGCTTGTAAGGTGCTGGAGGTGGCGGATGCATAACATGCAGCAGGTTGGCGATTAGGGAGTTCGAAATGAAGAGTAAGGAAAACAAGCACGTTATTGCGTTTCGGACTACTAAATTGAAACCGGGCGAAAATATCGAGTTTCATTTGGAAGGATGGATCGGCGATATGATGGGTAAAGGAAAAGATGTCCAGCGCAATGGACAGTTCTTTTTAACAGATCAGAGAGTCTGCTTTTATCGAAAAGGCATGTTAGGTGAAGTTTTTGAAACAATTCCACTAGCAAAAATCACGTCCGTCGAATGTCTCTCAAGAATGGGCTACCGATTAATGCGCCTTCACACCTCCCACGACGAACTTGCATTCAAGACGTTCGAGGCAAAGGAGTTTTTCGATCAAGTTTATGATCGGCTCGAAGCCATGCGGCATGGCGAAGTACAGAGTGGCGCGGCCTCGGCTCCGCCAATCGCGACAAACGACATTACAGATCAACTAAGGAAGCTTGCCGAATTACGCGACGTTGGAATTCTTACTGAGGAAGAGTTCTCGGCCAAGAAAGCCGAGTTGCTTGCTAGACTTTGAAGACTGGTAATAGATAATGTTCAAAAAAATTCTAATCGCCAACCGCGGCGAAATTGCTTGCCGGATCATCAAGACCGCGCGCCGCATGGGGATCGCGACCGTTGCGGTCTATTCGGATGCCGATGCGCGCGCGCCCTTTGTACAGATGGCGGATGAGGCCGTGCATATCGGGCCTTCGCCCGCTGCGCAGTCCTATTTGCTGGCCGAGAAAATCATCGAAGCGTGCAAGCAAACGGGTGCGGAGGCGGTGCATCCGGGTTATGGTTTCCTGTCCGAACGCACCTCTTTTGCAGAACAACTGAAGGCAGAGGGCATCGCCTTTATCGGCCCGCCGGTGAACGCGATTGCCGCGATGGGGGACAAGATTGAGTCGAAGAAACTCGCCATGGCGGCAGGGGTCAATGTCGTGCCGGGCTTTGTCGGCGAGATTGACGATACCGAACATGCGGTGCGGATTTCGGCGGAGATTGGCTATCCGGTGATGATGAAGGCCAGCGCGGGCGGCGGCGGCAAGGGGATGCGGCTTGCCTATAATGAGGCCGATGTTCGCGAAGGGTTCGAGGCGACCAAGCGCGAAGGGCTGAATTCGTTCGGCGACGACCGCGTGTTTATCGAGAAATTTATCCTTGGGCCCCGCCATATCGAAATCCAGATATTGGGCGACCAGCACGGCAACATTCTCTACCTCAACGAACGCGAATGCTCAATCCAGCGGCGGCACCAAAAGGTCGTTGAGGAAGCGCCGTCACCCTTCGTTACGCCCAAGATGCGCAAAGCGATGGGCGAACAATGCGTCGCTCTGGCCCGCGCGGTGGGTTATTATTCCGCCGGAACGGTCGAGCTGATTGTTTCGGGCGCGGACCCATCGGGCGAGAGCTTCTACTTCCTCGAAATGAATACGCGCCTGCAGGTGGAGCATCCGGTGACCGAATGCATTACCGGCATCGATCTGGTCGAACAGATGATCCGCGTTGCCGCTGGCGAAAAGCTTGCCATGACGCAGGATGATATCAAAATTGACGGTTGGGCGATCGAAAACCGCGTCTATGCCGAAGATCCCTATCGAGGGTTTCTGCCGTCGACTGGCAGGCTTACGCGCTATCGTTCCCCCACTCGTCATCCCTGCGAAGATGGGGATCGAATTGATAGTGGAGTAACTACTGACCAGCAGGAGATGGATTCCCGCCTACGCGGGAATGACGGAGTGAGGGTAGATGATGGCGTAATGGAGGGCGGCGAAGTCTCCTTGTTCTATGACCCGATGATCGCCAAGTTGATCACTTGGGCCCCAACCCGCGACGAGGCCGCTGACCTGCAAATCGCCGCGCTCGACCGCTTCGAAATCGAGGGCCTTGGCCATAATATCGATTTCGTTTCCGCCATCATGCAGCATCCCCGTTTTCGTTCGGGCGCGCTGACCACCGGGTTCATTGCGGAGGAATATCCCGGCGGATTTCGAGGCGCGCCGACGTCCATCGAACTGACGCGCAACCTCGCGGCTATTGCGGCCTTTGTGGCGACGGCGGAGGCGGACCGCGCGCGCCGCGTTAATGGCCAATTGGGGGACCGGTTGACACCGCCACCGGCTTGGCAAGTGAAGGTCGATGATATCCTTCACGATGTTACCTTGTCGGGAGATGATTTATATGTGGACGGGGCGCGGGTTGATCTCGATATGGAATATACGCCGGGCGACCGCCTGATTGCGGCCGAAATTGGTGATGATCCTCTCGCCGTGAAGATCGTCAAGACATATTGCGGTTTCAAATTCACCGCCCGCGGCGCGGCGCATCACATCCGCTGCTTGCCAGCCCATATTGCGCATTTGTCAGCACATATGATTGACAAGATTCCGCCCGACCTATCGCGATATCTTATCTGTCCGATGCCGGGTTTGGTAACCAAAATCCACGTGGGCGTTGGTGACACGGTCGAGGCGGGGCAACCGCTGGCCGTTGTGGAGGCGATGAAGATGGAAAATATCCTGCGCGCCGAAAAATCGGGGACGGTAAAGGCCATAAATGCGGCAGAAGGCGACAGCTTAGCGGTGGATGCATTGATATTGGAATTGGGGTGACTCAACATCCAATGGCATTGCGAGCATAGGCGCGGCAATCCAGACTGTGTGCCGGTGACACTGGATTGCCGCGCTTCGCTCGCAATGACGAGGAGAATCGACTTAACGTCATCGCGCTCTAATATCATCAAACTCTAACCCAACTCGGGTTTAAGCCACGGATAATCGGCAAGGAGTGGGGGGAGACTATGTTGGTGCAGGTGGCGCTGGGCAAAGCTTGCGGTGGCGGCGGGCAGATTGCCCAGATCGCCCAACCGCGCCACCAATTGTATCGTGCGGGAAAATTGCCCGCGCGGCATGGGGGCTAGGCGCAATTGTTTCATCAAACCCATATGACCGGCGGCGCATAGCGGCGTCGTAATGCTCCAGCCCAGTCCGCTGGCCACCGAGGTCAATTGTTGAAATGTCGAATCCACTTCCATGAAATTGGGCAATCTCACCTTCATTCGCGCCATTTGCCGTTCAATGCGTTGGCCCATGCCCGACAGCATGGAATAGCGGATGAACGGCATGCCGGCAAATTGTTCGATGGTGCGAATTTCTTCGGTATAGTCGGCCGGAACGACCAGGATAAAGGGTTCGTCCAATATGTTATAATGTTCGACACCCGGCGTGTTTTCCAGCGTCGAGCTGCCTGTGATTAACATGTCAAATTTGCGGGTTAGAAATTCGCTATGGTGGATTTGGGAAATGCCCGAACGAATGCGCCAATGCGCGGCGCGGCCGCCCAGATGCATTACCAATGGCGCGGTCAATTGATTGGCAACGCTTTCGGCCATAGCAATTGTAACGGTTTCGATGGGCAATTTTGACCCATCGCGAATTTCTCCGATCAGGCTTTTGGCCTCAATCACCAATTTTCCGCCATGGTCGAACAAGGCTTTGCCGCTGGCAGTCAAGACCATGGGACGCAGCGTCCGGTCAAACAGATTAACGCCCACCGCGCTTTCCAGCTTGGCAATAATTTGGGAAACCGCCGATTGGGTAATGCCCAAATGCCGCGCGCTTTGCGTCATTCCGCCCAGCTCGGCCGTTAGCAGAAAAACCTCAATCGCGTAAAAATCAAAGGCTTGTGGCAATCGCATGGCTTGGCGGGGTCAGGAAGCTGCGGGCAAGATGCCCGCCGCCCGCCGCCAGAAATGCAACAAGCTTTCGCTGAAACTGCGCGGCACATAGGCGATGCAGCTATTTTCGCTGTCTACAAATAATCGGACGGGCACATGGTCGATGGTCGTCGCCGCGCTGCAACCGGGACCAAAGGTTGGGTCTTCTGCATCGAAAACGCCGCTTTCCATCAACAGCGCGCGCCAGCCCGCGCCCGAAAGTTGGGCGCGAATAATGCCCCCACCGATGGCGGTTATCGCGCCATTATCCGCCAATATATCGGGCAGCGCGGAAACATCGCCTTCGGCCAGCCAAACGGCGGGTTCATAGCGGATCAACCGCAGGGCATTGCCCCCCGCCGAATGACCCATCGGCGGCAGGGCAAAGCCCGTGCGGGCTTCAAAACGGTTTGCGGTGGTAGCCGGGTTGCTCCATATTTCCACCGTGTGCAGCGGTGCAGCGGGCAGGGTGGTGATGCGAAGGTCAGTCATGATAACGCTCCCCGGACATGTCGTAAAAATGCGGATGCGTAACGCGGACGCGCGCGGTTTGCCCGCGGGTCGGCGAGGTTGCGATCAGCTCTTCGCCGTGACGGGCAAAGCCATCCAGCAATTGCCCCAGCGCAATTGATCCACCTTCAATGATGCGAAACGCCGCCGCGCTGACATGGCCTTGCGGCGTCTCGCCATCGCGGGCGATGAGCATGGCCCCTTCGGCGATGACACCCGCAATCGCCTCAAGCCCGACCAATTGCCGCCGCCCCGGTTCGGACAAGGCCGGGCGCGATAGCCCCGACGCGCCGATATAGCCGCCCGCTTTGTTGAGCATCTTGTCAAGCGCCAGATCATGCGGGGTCATCCGCCCGTCAATCTCTCCGCCCACGACGAGATGCCCTTTTTCGATACGGAGGAACTCCATGGCCTCCATGCCGTAAAGGCAGCCATTTTGGGTAGTGACGGCCTGCTCAAGCGCGGCCCAGACGGGGGCGGCCTGTGTCGCCTCGACATAGATTTCAAACGCGCGTTCGCCGCTATAGCTGGCGGCGAGAATGCGCGCGGGCACGCCTGCGATGGTCGCCGGAACGGTTGACATATGGCGCGGCGGTTCGATATCAATGAGCGGTGCGAGCACTGTCTTGGCCTGCGGCCCGGCGAGCGCGATCCCGGCATAATGTTCCTGCACATTGACCGCCGAGACGCGCAGCTGCGGGCAGAGCATGTTGCGGACATAGGAAATATGCCCCGCCATCTTGTCCGCGCCGCCCGTTGAGCTGGTCAGCAGATAGCGGTTCTCACCCAATCGCCAGACCGTGCCATCGTCAAACACCATCCCATCTTCGCGCAGCATGAAAGTGTAGCGACCCCGTCCGACCGCGAGCTTGCCAACATTGGTGGCGCAGATGATTTCGAGGAATGTCACCGCGTCAGGGCCGCAGACTTCAAATTTGGCGAGCGTTGAAACGTCGGTCATGCCGATATTGCTGCGCACCATTCGTGCCTCGCGCAATGCCGCTTGCGCAAGCGTCTCATCTCTAACCGGATAAGCGCGCGGACGGAACCAATGGCCCAGCGGCTGCCAGAGCGGATTTCTTGCTTGATGCGCGTCGTACAACGCCAAGTGCCGCACATGCGCGCCCCCATTTCTCGCGCCCGCCCCCGCGAGCAGCCCCATCGTCACGGGCGTATAAGGCGGGCGGAAAGTGGTGAGGCCAGCCTCTGGAATCGCGACGCCCTGTTTTTCTGCCAGCCGGCCAAGTGCGGCCATATTGCTCAATTTGCCCTGGTCGGTCGCCATGCCGAGCGTTGTGTATCGCTTCAAATGTTCGACCGAACGATAGCCTTCGGCCCAAGCAAGATCGACATCGGCGAGTGTCACATCATTTTGAAAATCGACGAAGCTTTTCTTTGGGTTTCCGGCGGGCGCGGCGATCAATACCGCTTCGGGATTGGCCGCGCCGCCGATGGTGATGACGTTTTGGCGCGATGTCGCGGGCACAAAGGCGTGGGCCGCGTCGTTCCAGTTAAGCGTACCGCCAGCCTGCATGTGCAGATGGACAACGGGCGTGAACCCGCCAGAGACGACGAGCAGATCGGCATTCCAGTTTTTTGTCGTGCCATCCACCTGCGCGATCACACTCTTCAGACAATGCCGTGCCCCCGTTGTGGAGAGAGGAATGGCATTGTAGTGGACGGCAAATCCGCTGTCCGCGCCAGCGGGTTTAGGCCGCGCATCGAGGATCGCAACAATCTCTGCGCCTGCCGCTTTCAACGCAGTGGCAGTCAGATAGGCATCGTCATTATTAGTTGCGACCACAACACGCTTGCCCGGCACGACGCCAAAACGCCGGATATAGCTGCGCACCGCCTGCGACAGCATGACGCCGGGGCGGTCATTATGCGCAAACGCCATCGGCCGTTCGATACTGCCCGTTGCAAGGATCACCTGGCCCGCGCGGACATGCCATAGTCGCTGTGCGACGCCACTTGGCGGCACTTGCCCGGGCTCGGTGAGGCGCTCTGTCAGCGTGACAAGGTCATGTTCCCAATAGCCCGATGCAGTGGTGCGCAGCAAGACGCGACCGCCCAGATAGGCGATGCGCGCCACCGTGGCTTCGATCCATGCCGCGTCCAGTCCTTGCGGATCGCGGATGAGCGACGCGCCGGGAATTGAGTCTTGTTCGACAAGGATGACGCGCTTGCCAACTTCAGCAGCCTCAAGCGCGGTGGACAAACCCGCTGGCCCCGCCCCCACCACAAGCACATCGCAAAAGGCGGCGCGTTGGCTGAACCTGTCGGGATCGGCTTCGGTCGGGGCATTGCCAAGGCCTGCTGCCTTGCGGATGAAATATTCGTAAAACATCCAGCGTTTGGCCGAACCGAAGAAGGTTTTGTAATAAAAACCCGCCGAAAACAGCGGCGCAGCAAGGCCCAGCACCGCGCCGACATCGAAGCTCAGGCTTGGCCAGCGATTCTGGCTTTTGGCCACCAAGCCTTGGTAAACGAACACATCGGTCGCGCGCGTGTTGGGTTCGCTGCGTCCTCCTTCGCCGACCGTAACCAGTGCGTTGGGTTCCTCAACCCCGGCGGTCATGATGCCGCGCGGCCGGTGATATTTGAAGCTGCGCCCGGTAAGGCCGATGCCGTTCCGCAACAGCGCGGCGGCGAGCGTATCGCCTTCGCGTGCTTGATAGGCTGTGCCGTCAAAGGTGAAGGTGATGATAAAATCCTCCCCGGAACGGGGAGGTGGATCGCGCAGCGAGACGGAGGGGGCTGCTCGCGGTTCACTTTTATCCGCAAGCATATGCTCAACTGTCACAGCCCCCTCCGGCCCGACCGCGCGAACCGCGCTGATCTCATTCGTCACCCGGTGGCGCGTGATCACCATCCAGGCGCGGCAGCCATAGGTGTGCCGCCAGATTTCCTCGTCAACCCCGCGCGGATTATTGCGGGTGAACAGCGTTTTCATCGCGGCTTCGGGCGCAACGTCAAGCGTCACAACCGAATCGACGGTGCGTTCATAAGTAAACTCGGCCTGCGCGCGCGCGCCGCAATGGGGGCAGTGTATCTGCATCATTAGCGGCTATTCGGCATCGGGCCGCTCCCCGTTTCGTCAATCGTCGCACCGCGTTCAAAGCGCTCGAGCGCGAAGGGCGCGTTCAGCTCGTGCGGCTTGCCCGTCGCGAGCGTATGGGCATAGGTCCAGCCCGATGCCGGCGTCGCCTTAAACCCGCCATAGCACCAGCCGCCGTTGAGATAGAGGTTTTCAACCGGCGTTTCGCCGATGATTGGCGCGCCATCAAAGCTCATATCGGTAACGCCCGACCAGGTGCGCACCATCCGCAAGCGCGACAAAGCGGGGACGAGCGCGAGGCCTTGCGCAATGGCGTGCTGCATGATCATCGGATCGCCGCGCTGCGCATAGCTTGGCCAGTTATCGGGATCGCCGCCAAACACGATCCCGCCTTTGTCCGACTGGCTGATATAGCAATGGAGCGACTGCGTCTGGATGACGCTGTTGATCATCGGCTTCACGCCCTCGGTCACCATCGCCTGCAAAGTCTGCGATTCAATCGGCAGTTTGAGCCCCGCCAGCCCCGCAACATGGCCGCTATGCCCGGCAACGCAAATGCCAACACGGCCAGCGCCAATGCGCCCGCGCGTCGTTTCCACGCCGACCACGGCACCGCCATCGCGCAGGAAACCGGTCACTTCGCATTTTTGGATGATATCGACACCGAGCGAATCCGCCCCCCGCGCATAGCCCCAAGCGACGGCGTCATGCCGCGCGGTGCCGCCGCGCCGCTGGATCATCGCGCCTTCAATCGGAAACCGCGCTGTGCGCGACATATCGAGCAAAGGCTCAAACTTCGCAACCTGATCACGGGTCATGAGTTCAGCGTCAATCCCGTCGCACCGCATGGCATCGCCCTTTTGTGCCAGCATCGTCATATCGGCATCGCTATGGCCGAGCGTGAGCGACCCGCGCGGCGAGAACATGACGTTATAGTTCAGCTCGTCGCTCAAATGCTCCCACATTTTGAGGCCGAATTCGAACAAATTGTGAAGCGGCGCGAGCCGGTAGTTGGAGCGTACAATCGTCGTATTGCGCCCGGTATTGCCGCCGCCGATATAGCCCTTTTCCAGCACCGCGATATTGCGCAGGCCGTGCACCTTGGCGAGATAATAGGCCGTGGCCAGCCCATGCCCGCCCCCGCCAATGACGATGATGTCATAATGTGCTTTGGGTTCGGGATCGCGCCACGCGGGCTGCCAATGCTTTTGCCCGTTAAACGCGCCGCGCAGCAGGCTAAGCGCGGAATAACGAGTCATGAGAGGGGCATCCACCCGCGCTTTTCGCGCCAATCGGCCTCCAGCCCGTCAAAGCGCGCGAGCTTCAGAATATCGATATCAGCAAAAGAGCATTTGCCCTCAATCACCAGATCGCGGATCGCATGGCCCGACGCGGGCGACAGGCCAAAGCCAACGCTTGACATCGACGCAACCACGACATTGTCGGGGCTGGTCAGCCGGTCGATGATCGGGCGGCCATCGGGCGAATTTTCGATCACCCCGGCCCAGCTGCGGATTACGTTCAGATGCGCGGCCTTGGGGAATAGCTCAGCCAGCCGCTTGGCAAGGTTGCGCGCGAGCGGGGTTGAGGGCCGCGCGGCGGGGCCATCCCCCTCTGTGTCCAGCCATTCATGAGGGCCACCGCCATAAGCCAGATTGCCGCGCATCGTCTGGCGACCATAAAGCTTGTGCCCGTCCACGCCGGTAAGCGGCATCATCGGGGCGGGCTCGGTAATGATCATCTCCGCGCGCGCCGCGGCCAGCGGAATATCGACGCCCAGATGCGCCATGAGCTGCGGGATTTGCGGGCCAGCCGCAACCACGACCGCGTCGCAGCCATAGGTGGCCGTCGCAGTCTTGACCGCGGTCGCCTTGCCGCCAGCGGTTTCAAAGCCAGTGACCGGGCTATGCTGGATGATCGTCCCGCCCAGATCCTGCAACGCCCAGGCATAGGCCTGCACCGTGCGATGCGGATTGGCATGCCCGCCAAATTTATAGTGCACGCCGCCATAAGCTTTTTCGCTCGCCAGCGGCACCATATCCAGCACCTGTTTGGTATCGAGCAAGGCAACCGGATGGTTCAGTCGCGTGTGCCGCTCGGCAACAAAGCGGTATTGCTCCCATTGCCGCTCTGTCATCGCAACGATGATGCGTTCTTTCTGGTGCTCGGTGGGATAGCCGAGTAGCTCATCCATCTGCGGCCACATTCTTTGTTCTTCATCGAACAAGGGGCTGGCATAATGCGATGCACCGCCGCCATTGCGGCCCGATGCTTCCCACCCGACGATATATTTGTCGAGCACCGTCACTTTGACGCCCGAGCGCGCCAGCCACCAGCCTGCGCTCAGGCCCGTAACGCCGCCGCCGACGATGATTACCTCAGCGCCGCTCATTCATACATCCCCGTATAGAGCATCTGGCGGTGTGCATCCTCATGGCGCGTGCCGATATCTTCATGCGGAACCCAAGCAGGGGGCATGCCAAACCACACGTCCCATGCCGCGTCCATCGCGGCGGGCTCATCCCATTCGGCGAGGATTTTGAGCGGGAGCGGACGGACCGGCGCACGGTGGGTGGCAAGCGGGATGGTGCCAAAGGGCACACCCGATTCGAGCGCTAGCAGCATCGCCACCTGATCGCGGCAGCGGCGGCCTTGGCACACGCCCATCCCTGCGCGGGTGAGGCGCTTGATCTGATCGGGATTGGCGGGGCCGTCTTGCCGCAATGTTTCGAGCGATCGTGCGCACATCGCGGGTGGGCGCGGCAGATAATGGGGCGGCTGCACCCCGATCAGGTCCGCGCGGGTTACCTCTTCGCATTGGCAAATGATCGTGTCATCGGCGCTGACGTTCGAGAGCGCCTGCATCCACTCCATCCGGTAAGCGATATGGTCAAAGCCCGTATCGGCCAGCCCAGCACAGTCGCCGACGGCCGAAACATTTGCTTCGCCAGCAGGCACATAACCGCCACGCATCGGTTCAAGCGCGCGCGGGCCGTGCATGGCATCGACCAGCTCGATTGAGGGGATCAGGCCGATGGCGACGCAGATTGTATCGCAGGTGATGGTTTCGCCAGTGGCGAGTGTGGCGCTTTCAACGCCGTCAATGCCGCCCTTGGCCGAAGCAATAACATGACCGCAATGGATCGCAATCCCCGCCGCTACCACCTTTGCGACCAGTTCCGCAGCCCCCTGCGGCGCGGCGCGCACTTCGACAAGGCCCGCCACCTCAACGCCGCGCTCATGCGCCAGCAAGGCCGTCTCGAGCGCGAGATCATGCGATCCCAGCACCAGCATCCGCCGCCCGGAAAAGGCATCATAGCGGGTCAGCAGCATTTGTAACGCCGCTGCGCCCATAACGCCGGGCTGGTTCCATCCCGGAAAGGCGATCGCCAGATCGCGCGCGCCGGTTGCCAGCACAATCCGTTCAAAACCGACCAGCCATGACCGCTCGCTATCGGCAAGGCCGACCACCTGTTCGGGCAAGCTAGCAACGCCGGGTCCGTTGCGATACACGCCCCATGCGGTTGTCCCAAGCTGCAGCTCGACACCGGCATCCATCGCGCTTTCAAGTGCGGGCATCGACATGAAGACGGCTTCGAGCATCCGCTCGCTCTGCTGCGTTGCCGCGGTCATCCGTCCGCCGAAATAGAGGGGAACGTCATTCCCCATCAGCCCGCCCGATACCGGATTTTCATCGACGAGCAATACCGATGACCCCGCCTTCACGGCATCGATAGCTGCCTCGATCCCGCTTGGCCCTGCGCCGACAACAATGACATCATAGCGCATTTCGGGGGCGCTTCTTGTGCCATTCACCGCGCACAAATCGGTGCCTGTATAATTCAATTCCATCACACTGCCTCCAGCGCTTGAGCCAGATCCGCGATCAGATCATCAACATGCTCCAGCCCGACCGAAAGCCGCATCGTGCCATCGGTGATGCCGCCCTGCTGCCTTTGTTCGGGCGTGAGCGCATAATGTGTGGTGCTCGCCGAATGGCAAATGAGCGTTTCGGAGCCGCCAAGGCTGACCGCCATTTTCATCAGGCGCAACCGATCGAGCATCCGAAACGCCTCCGCCTCGCCGCCGTGGAGGTGGAACGAGAAAGTGGATCCCGCCGCCTTGCACTGCCGGTCATAAACCGCGCGCTGCGGCGTGCCTGCTTCGAGAAATCCAAGATAAGTCACGCCCGCCACTTTGGGGTGACCCTGCAGATATGTGGCAACCCCGCGCGCATTTGCCATCGCGCGTTCGGTGCGGACAGCAACAGATTCAAGCGAACGCATCACCAGCCAGCATGTATAGGGATCAAGATGATTGCCCCATGTCGTGCGGAGCATCCGCAATTGTTGTATCAGCTCCTTGCGCCCGCTGACGCCGCCCGCAAGCAAATCGCTATGCCCGCCGCAATATTTGGTGAGCGCGGTCATGCACAAGTCAACGCCCTGTTCGATCGGGCGCTGCGCAAAGGGGCCAAGCAATGTGTTATCAACGACAACCAGCGGGCGGTGGTCTTGCCTTGCGCCAACTTCGTCGGCGATCCGCACCATCAAGTCGAGATCGACAATTGCGGCCGTCGGGTTGGCCGGGGTTTCCGCAATGATCAGCTTGAGCGGCCCCTTGGCCATTGCCGCCTCGGCCGCCGCCCGAACACCGGCTTCGTCGCAGCCATCAAGATAGGCCATTGCATGCGATCCGAACTGCGGCATGATGCTGTTATACAGCATATCCACCCCGCCATAAATCGGCCGCCCGTGGATGACGCTGTCACCGGGACGTACATGTGCCAGCGCAATGCTCGTATGCGCCGCCATCCCGCTGCAAAAGGCGACGGCATCTTCAGCGCCATCAATCGCCGCCAGTCTTTTTTCGAGAAAATCAAGACCGGGATGGCCCAGCCGCGCATAGATATGGTTGGTTTCACCCACCAGCGGACCTGTGCCGTCAAAATAGGCCTCATGCACATCCTTGGCATGTTGCGCGGAAGGATAGACGAAGGTGGAGGTCATGAAGATCGGCGGCTTGACCGATCCCATCCCCATTTGCGGATCATAGCCATAGGCAACGGCAAGCGTTTCGGGGCGAAAGCCCTCGGGTGTTTTATCAGCCATGATCGACGATATATTTCTGCGCCGTATCGCAATAAAAATCGGTAAAGCGTAACGCCAGCATTTCGGCCTCCTGCGAATAAGGGCCGGGCGTGTAACCCATGCTGTTGACGCCAAGCTGATTATTTTCGGCCAGTTGCTTATCCTCCAGATTGGTTTGGGTCCAAAGCTTGGTGAGCGATGCAATATCATAATCCACGCCCTCCACCGCATCTTTATGGACGAACCATTTGCTGTATACATGGGTTTCGCCGGGGCCAACCGGCACCGCGCTGAACATAAAAATGCCGTCGGCGGTGCAATGGACGAAACAATGCGGATCGATGGCAAAGCGCATCGAACCGATATCGCCGCCATCCGCATCGCACAGCAATTTTTGGCATAGATGCTGGCCGTCATCGGAAATAGAAACGCAGCCTTCATTCAACGCAAAGCGCGCAATTTGCCACCAATGGCCCTCAACAGCAACGTGCGGAAAGCCAAGTCCGTCCATCCGGGTGTAAAAAGCCTTCAGCCTTGCGTCTTCGCCCGAATCAAAATGCCGTGACATTTCGACCGGAAACGTTTTGGCCAGCGCCGGATGGCTGAGGCCGCAATGGTAACATTCGCGCGCATTTTCCATCACCAATTTCCAATTGGCATTTTCCACCAATATCGCCTGATGCGCCAGCTTTACATCGCGAAAATTATGCGGTGCGGCATAGGCGCGCAGCTTTTCGCGAAAATCATCAAATTCCGGCGGATTTTCGGAAAGACAGATGAATAATGCGCCATCGACATTTTCCAGCGCCACCGGTTTCAACCCATGATCCGCTTTCACAAAATCATCGGCCATCCGGTTTGCGGCAAATAATGACCCATCCAAATCATAAGTCCAACGATGATAGGGGCAAACCAGCTTGGGCGCGGTGCCAGCGCCGACCGGGCAGATCATTGACCCTCGATGCCGGCAACTATTGTGAAAAGCGCGAATGTCGCCCGCCTTGTCGCGGGTGACAATGATGGGCCATTTGCCGATCATGAAGGACAGATAACTGCCACTTTTTGGCAATTCGCATGCCATGCCCACCATCAGCCAGCTTTGGCCGTAAACCGCCTTCATATCAAAATCGAAACTGGCCGTTTCGGTGTAAAGCGCCTGCGGCAAAGTATATCCGATTTGCCGCTGTTCAAAAAAACCGCCGATGCGTTGCAAATCCACCGCTCATCTCCAATAAGCTTTTCCGCTGAAATGCGTGGGCCATTCCGCCTTGTTTATGAAATTAATTTTCCGCATAACCCCATGTCAAAATGTCGTGGCAACAAGGGCAGAGCTTGTATAGCCAGGCAAAGGAGCCGAATATCATGAGCAACCGCGGTCCGATCAACCGGCGCTGGCTGCCGCTCAACGCGTTACGCGCCTTTGAAGCGGTGGGTCAGCATATGAGTTTTACAGCGGGCGCTTCCGCGCTTTCGGTGTCGCAAAGCGCGATGAGCCGTCATGTCGGCGGTTTAGAGGATTTACTTGGAAAACAGTTATTTGATCGTGATTCCTCGAAATTATCCTTGACTGCCGCGGGTGAAGAGCTGCTGCCGGTTATCACCAAATGTCTGGACCGGATTGAACAAACAATCAACGCGGTCCGCAATGATGATCTGGCTTCGCATTCGCTGCGGCTGCATGTCCCGCCCTCCTTATTGCAGCAGACTTTTATGCCGATGCTGCGCGATTTTCATACCGAATATCCCGACATAAGGATCGATATATCCAGCTCGCACGTCACCGGATTGCCGCCGATCGATTTGGATATGGCGATTTCCTATGACCGGCCCAACGTCGATGACCGGATCACCGATCTGTTGTGGATGGTCCGCGTTGCGCCGCTCTGCTCCCCCGCAACGGCGCGCGGCGCGATGGAGCAGTCGCTCGCCGAATTTTTGACGGCACGCGAATTATTGCATCTGAAGCTGGAGGGCGAGCCGCGCGAGTTATTGTGGACCGCCTATATGCGGCAAAGCGGCCTGCTGGTATCAACAAGCGGCGGCCTAGCCTTTGACACCGCGATTGCGGCGGCGCAATATGCGATGGCGGCAGAGGGCGTATTTTTGGGCGATGTCGATATGTTTGCGGGTGAAATTGGCGATGGCCGGCTGGTCATGCCTTATGATGCAGTGATTGAGGATGGCTATGGCTATTATCTGAAAATGCATGCCGACGATCTGGCCGATCCGGCGATTTCGATGTTTAGAAGCTGGTTGATCAGCCGGTTTGCGGCGCTGCGTCCAGCGCCGTATCGGCGCGCGCCAAGCTAATCAAACGCAGGCCATATTGCGCCGCGGTGTTGATGGCCAAATCGGTGGCGGCCGAAATGGTAACCAGCAAGGAGCAATTGGCCAAAACCGCCTTTTGCACCAATTCAAAACTGCATCGTGCGGTTAAAAGAATGAATCCTGCGGCTGGGTCAATCTGCGCCTTGGCCAGCGCGCCGATCAGCTTGTCCAGCGCATTATGCCGGCCGACATCTTCGCGGATCATCTGAACCGAACCATCGGGCGCGCAAAAGGCCGCCGCATGCGCAGCGCCGGTCGCGGCATTGAGCGGTTGATGCGCACGCAGCCCCGACAGCGCCGAAAAAATCGCGTCATCGGCAACCATCAACTTTGCTGTAACCAGGGGCAGGGGGCGCATAACCTCATCCAGATTATCCATCCCGCACAGGCCGCAGCTACTTTCCGAAACCCGCTGGCGCGCGCGTGCGATGACTTTTTCCAGCCGATCTTGGGGCAAGGCTATTCGCAATATATGACCTGCCGCTGCCTGAAAAATATCGATCGATATTATTTCATCGGCGCGCGTGACGAGATTTTCGGCAAGACAAAAGCCTACCGCAAAATCATCCAGATTAATCGGCGTTGCCATCATCACGGCATAACCAATGCCGTTAAATTCGATCGCGACCGGCGCTTCGATAACGACCGGGCGGGTGGTTTGTTCGCCGATTTCGCCGCCCGGTTTCAATACCGAAAAACGGTAAGTTTTTGAACCGGCTTCATCCGCCATTTTGTTTTTGCGCGAGCTGGTGAATTGCCGCGGCGGCGACCGGTGAAAGCCCGCCGCTGTCATGGTCAAAAATCAGCTTTTTCATCCGTGGATCCCAAAAAAGCGCGATATGTTCGGCCACCGCGCCGGCGGGATCCTCATCGGTCGCCAGATTTGCGGCAATTTGATTGGCCATGTAAACTAGGCGTTCGATTGTGGTCATTCGGCCGGAACCGCGATTATCCGGCGCGAGCTTGCGGCTTGGCTTTCGTAACTTTCCTGCCAATCGGTCGGCCCGTTGGAGGCGCTGATTTGCACGGCGGTAACCTTATATTCGGGGCAATTGGTGGCCCAGTCGCTATAGTCGCTGGTCACCACATTGGCCTGCGTCGCGGGATGATGGAATGTGGTGTAAACGACGCCCGGTGCCACCCGGTCGGTTACCGCCGCGCGCAAGGTCGTTTCGCCCGAACGGCTGGCGAGCTTTACCCAGTCGCCCGATTTTATCCCGCGATCTTCGGCGTCATTTGGGTGGATTTCGAGCAAATCTTCGGGATGCCAAGCGACATTTTCGGTCCGCCGCGTTTGTGCGCCGACATTATAATGCGACAATATCCGCCCGGTGGTCAGCAGCAACGGAAAACGCGGGCCGGTTTTTTCGTCGGTGGGGACATAATCGGTGACCACAAATTTGCCCTTGCCGCGCACAAAGCCGTCCACATGCATGATTGGCGAGCCATCCGGCGCGGCGTCATTCACGGGCCATTGCAGCGATCCCTCCTGATCCAACCGGGCAAAAGATACGCCGGCAAATGTCGGCGTCAGCCGCGCGATTTCGTCCATAATTTCGGATGGATGGCGATAATTCCAATCCAGCCCCATCGCCTGCGCCAGCCGCTGCGTCACCTCCCAATCCTCCAACCCGTTCATGGGGGACATTACTTTTCGAACCGGTTGAATCCGCCGCTCGGCATTGGTGAAAGTGCCATTTTTTTCAAGGAAGGTCGATCCGGGCAGGAAGATATGCGCATAATTGGCGGTTTCGTTCAAAAATAAATCATGCACGATCACGCATTCCATCGCGGCCAGCCCCGCCGACACATGCTGCGTATTGGGGTCCGATTGCAGGATATCTTCGCCCTGACAATAAAGCGCCTTAAACACGCCGTCGACCGCAGCATCGAGCATATTGGGTATGCGCAGGCCGGGTTCGGGGTCAAGCGGTACGCCCCAATCCGCCTCAAATAACGAGCGCGTGGCAGCATCGCTAATATGGCGATAACCGGGCAATTCATGCGGGAAACTGCCCATGTCGCAGGCCCCTTGCACGTTATTTTGGCCGCGCAAGGGATTCACCCCCACGCCGCGACGGCCGATATTGCCGGTGGCCATCGCGAGATTGGCGATTGCCATCACGGTCGAGCTGCCCTGACTATGTTCGGTCACGCCAAGCCCGTAATAGATCGCGCCGTTTGGCCGGGTGGCAAATAACCGGGCCGCGGCGCGCAGATCGGCGGCGGGAACCATGGTGACCGGCTCCAGCGTTTCGGGCGCATGGCGCTTATCGGAGACAAATTCGGCCCAATGGCAATATTCATCCCAATCGCAACGCTCGCGGATAAAGGCCTCGTCGGCTAATCCCTCGGTCACGATCACATGCGCCATCGCCGTGAGCACGGCGACATTCGTGCCGGGGCGCAGCGGCAGGTGGTGGTCGGCCTCAATATGCGGTGTGCGCACCATATCGATGCGGCGTGGATCGACCACAATCAACTTTGCGCCGTCATTTCCATTCTTGCCGCGCAGCCGGCGCTTCATCCGGCTGGCGAATACCGGATGGCCATCGGTCGGGTTAGCCCCGATCAGCAGGATAACATCGCTATCCTCAACGCTGTCAAAATCCTGGGTTCCTGCGCTGGTGCCGAATGTGGTTTTCAGGCCGTAGCCGGTGGGTGAGTGGCATACCCGCGCGCAGGTATCGACGTTGTTATTGCCGAAACCGGCGCGGACCAGCTTTTGCACCAAAAATGTTTCCTCGTTGGTGCAGCGGCTGGAGGTAATGCCGCCCAGCGCCTGTTTGCCATATTTATCGGCGATCCGTTTTAGCTCGGACGCGGCATAGGAGAGCGCTTCCTCCCATTCAACTTCGCGCCACGGATCGCTGATTGCGGCGCGGATCATCGGTTTCAGGATGCGCTCGCGATGCTGCGCATAGCCCCAGGCAAATCGGCCCTTGACGCAGCTATGGCCGCGATTGGCTTTGCCTTCCTTATTCGGCACCATGCGCACCAATTGCTCACCGCGCATTTCGGCGCGAAAGGTGCAGCCGACACCGCAATAAGCGCAGGTGGTGACAACGCTGCGTTCGGGCGTGCCGATTTCGACGACTTTTTTCTCGATCAAGGTCGCGGTCGGGCAAGCCTGAACACATGCGCCGCAGGATACGCATTCGCTGCTGAGGAAATTTTCGGAGGCCAGTCCAGCGGAAATATGCGAGGCAAAGCCGCGTCCATCCATGGTCAGCGCCAGCGTCCCTTGGACCTCATCACAGGCGCGGATGCAGCGCGAACAGGCGATACATTTTGACGGATCATAGTCAAAATAAGGGTTGGAATGATCCTTTGCCTGCCCCAGATGGTTTGCGCCTTCGCCGTAACGGACATCACGCAGGCCGACGGCGCCTGCCTGATCCTGAAGCTCGCAATCGCCATTCGCGCCGCAGGTGAGGCAATCGAGCGGGTGATCGGAAATATACAACTCCATCACCCCCTTGCGTAATTTGGCCAGACGCGGCGTTTGCGTATGGACGATCATGCCATCCTCCGCGGGTGTGGTGCAGCTTGCCGGAGTGCCCTTGCGGCCGTCAATTTCGATCAAGCACAGGCGGCAGGAGCCAAAGCTGTTGACGCTATCGGTGGCGCATAATTTGGGTATGGATGTGCCGTTCATCGCGGCGGCGCGCATGACGCTTGTTCCCGATGGAACCGTGACGATGCGGCCATCAATGGTCAGCGTCGCCAGTTGTTCGGATTTGGAAGCAGGCGTGCCGAAATCGCTTTGTGGCTGATAGGTCATATGCCGGTCCTTACACCAAAAATGCCGCGTTGGAGAGAGTCAAAAATCATGCGGCACATTCCAGAGAAATTTGATATTCGTTCAAGTCGCGGGGTGAATTTAGGTTCCACAATCGTTCGCTTGCCGCAATCTGCGCGGCCTGTGTTACCTTGATCCAATGCCGCATGCTGTGGTCCGGTTGCGTTACCAAATGTTTTTCCAATTGCTGCGCCAAACGGGCTGGCCAGCGGCCGAAGAGATAATGACCCGCGATGACGGCGGGCGCCTCTGCGGGGATCAAGAGCACGGGCAGCATGTCGCAGCCTGCCGTGATGATCTCCTCAAAGCCATGCTGCTGCGCATAATATAGCGCCGCGCATAATCCGCCGAGCGGTCCCAAATCGGCGGCAGGACGATCGGCGATATGGGCATATCCGGGCCATAGCCGGCCGCAGAGTATGAGCTGATCGCATTGCGGGCGCAGACCATCGGCGACATGTTCGATCAAAGCTTTGCCATGCAGCAACGCGGCCGCCTTGTCGCCGCCGAACCGCAAACTGTGTCCACCGGCAATAATGGCGCCCAATATGGTCACGATATGGTCACGCGAAATCTTCGGGAAAATGATTGATCGCACTCATCACCGGATAAGGCGTGAAACCACCGAGCGCGCAGAGCGAACCAAATTTCATGGTTTCGCATAAATCGGTGATCAATTCGATATTTTCGGCGCGGTTTTCGCCCGTAATAATCCGGTCGATGGTTTCCATCCCTCGCGTGCTGCCGAGCCGGCAAGGGGTGCATTTGCCGCAGCTTTCGGCGGCGCAAAATTCCATCGCAAAGCGCGCCTGCCGGGCCATGTTGACGCTGTCGTCGAAAACGACAATGCCGCCATGACCGATCAAGCCGTCGGCTGCGGTAAAGGCCTCGTAATCGAACGGCAGGTTGAAATCGGATACCGGATGATAAGCGCCCAGGGGCCCGCCCACCTGCACCGCGCGCACCGGACGTCCGCTCGCGGTGCCGCCGCCGATATCGTTGACCAGTTCGCCAAGAGTGATTCCAAAGGCGGTTTCAAACAGTCCGCCATATTTGATATTTCCGGCCAGTTGGATGGGCATCGTGCCGCGCGACCGGCCCATGCCATAGCCGGCATAAGCCTCGCTGCCGTTGGCCATGATCCATGGGATAGCGGCGAGAGTTAGAACGTTGTTGACCACGGTGGGTTGACCAAACAGCCCTTCATGCGCGGGCAATGGCGGCTTGGCCCGAACCTCTCCGCGTTTGCCTTCCAGGCTGTTGAGCAAGGAGGTTTCCTCGCCGCAAACATAAGCCCCCGCGCCAACCCGGATTTCGATTTCGAACGGCGCGACCAGACGCGCACAGGCGCTTACTGCCGATGTCATCTTGGCAATCGCGTGCGGATATTCGCTGCGGATATAGACAAAGCCCTTTTGCGCGCCAACCGCAAGGCCAGCAATCGCCATGCCCTCAATCAACATGAAGGGATCGCCTTCCATCACCATCCGATCGGCAAAAGTGCCGCTGTCGCCTTCATCGGCGTTGCAGACGATATATTTGCGCTGACCATCTGCATCGGCCACCGTGCGCCATTTTATTCCCGCCGGAAATCCCGCGCCGCCGCGCCCGCGAAGGCCCGAATCAAGGACGGTCTGGATAACCGCATCGCCGCCCATTGAGCGCGCCTTGGCAAGGCCGACCCAGCCGCCGGTGGCGTAATAATCATCGAGTGAGACAGGCCGGGTTTTGCCCGCGCGCGCAAAGGTTAAGCGGTCCTGGCGCGCCAAAAAAGGATGCGCTTCGATTGGGCCGATGGAAGGGGCGGTTCCGGCCAAAATTGCCGCGACCTGATCGGCGGTGACCAGGCCATAACCCAAACCGCCGATATCGGCCAACGGTTCCAGCCAATGCATACCCCAACTGGACACGCGCTCGACCTCGGCGCCAGCCTTTTCAAATTCCGCCGCAACCGCATCTGCACCGCAGGCGAGCGCAACCGCATCATCGGAAATCCGAACCTTCATACGCTTGCCATCAATGCGGTCAATCGCTCTGCATCAAGCCGCGCATGGACATTTTCGCCCACCATTGCAGCAGGGCCAACGCTGCATAAGCCCAGGCAATAGACGGTTTCGATTTTAACGCGCGGCGTCTCGCCAATATCGGCCAGCAGCGCATCAACCCCGCGCGCCTGACACGCTTCGGCGCGGCACAGCTTTACGATGCGTCGGGTTTCGGGCTCTTTGCGAAAATCATGGTAAAAGCTGACCACGCCGTGAACCTCGGCGCGGGTCAGGTTGAGTGCGGCCGCAACCTCGCGCACCGCCTCTTCGCTCACATAACCAAAAACTGCCTGCACATCATTCAAGATCGGCAGCAGCGGACCCTCTTTATCCGCATGCGCGGCGATAATGTCGGCCAGCGCGGTCAATTAAAATACCACCACGCTGCGGATGCTCTCTCCGGCATGCATCAGGTCGAAGGCCTTGTTGATCTCTTCGAGCTTCAGCACATGGGTAATCATTGGATCAATCTGGATCGTGCCGTCCATGTAAAGATCGACGATCTTGGGTACATCGGTGCGGCCCTTTGCGCCGCCGAATGCCGTGCCGCGCCAATTGCGGCCCGTGACCAGCTGGAACGGCCGGGTTGAAATTTCCTTGCCTGCTTCAGCAACGCCGATGATGATCGATGTGCCCCATCCGCGATGGCACGCCTCCAACGCCTGACGCATCACGGTGGTATTGCCGGTGCAATCGAAGGTATATTCGGCGCCGCCATCGGTAAGCGCCACCAGATGCGCGACAATATCGCCTTCCACATTTATGGGATTAACAAAATGCGTCATGCCGAATTTGTTGCCCCATTCCTCGCGCGCTGGGTTGATATCGACCCCGACGATCATTTTTGCGCCCGCCATTCTTGCGCCTTGGATCACATTCAGGCCAATCCCGCCAAGGCCAAAGACGATCACATTATCGCCCGGCTGCACCTTGGCAGTATTCGTGACAGCGCCAACCCCGGTCGTCACGCCGCAGCCGATATAGCAACTGCTCTGAAACGGTGCATCTTCGCGGATTTTGGCGACCGCGATCTCGGGCAGAACGGTGAAATTGGAAAAGGTGGAACAGCCCATATAATGATAGACTGTCTGACCCTTGTAACGGAACCGGCTGGTGCCGTCGGGCATCACGCCCTTGCCTTGCGTCGCGCGGATCGCGGTGCACAGGTTGGATTTTCCAGATAGGCAGGTTTTGCATTGGCCGCATTCCGGCGTGTAAAGCGGGATCACATGATCGCCGGGTTTCACGCTGGTCACGCCCGCACCGACTTCGCGCACGATGCCTGCGCCTTCATGGCCAAGCACCGATGGGAACAGGCCTTCGCTGTCGAGCCCATCGAGCGTATAGGCATCGGTGTGGCATATGCCGGTTGCCATAATTTCAACGAGCACCTCGCCCGCCTTTGGCCCTTCCAGATCGAGTTCAACAATCTCCAGCGGCTTTTTGGCTTCAAAGGCGACGGCGGCGCGGGTTTTCATTTTTATCTCTCCCCATATTCATTCAAAATAACGTGGCTTGGCGGTTTTGCGGCGAACGGGCGAACGGGCGCAACGACTTTCTGACGACGACTATAGGTTCAATTGCCCCTGTTTCCAATCATCAACCTTATTTGAACACAACGGTCCGGTTGCCGTTTAGCATGACCCGGTGTTCCAAATGTAGCTTCACCGCGCGGGCCAGCACCCGGCTTTCGGTATCCTGCCCCTGCGCGATCAAATCCTCGACCGTATCGGCATGATCGACCACCGACACATCCTGCGTAATGATCGGCCCTTCATCCAGATCGGGCGTTACATAATGCGCGGTTGCACCCACCATTTTTACCCCGCGTTCATAGGCCCGGTGATAGGGTTTTGCGCCTTTGAACCCTGGCAGGAAGCTGTGATGAATATTGATCACGCGGCCATCAAGCTTGCGGCATAATGTATCCGACAACACTTGCATATAACGCGCCAAGATGATCAGATCGACCTGCTGTTCTTCGGCGATCGATAACAGCTTGGCTTCTTGTTCCGCCTTATTTTCCGGGCTGATTGGCAAATGTATGAAAGGGATGCCGTCATGTTCGGCGCGCCGCTGCCAGATCGTGTGGTTCGAAACGACGCTGGTCACCTCCAATGGCAATCGCCCGGTGGAGGTGCGATACAATAGGTCATTTAAGCAATGCCCGCCCTGGCTAACCATAATGATCGCGCGTTTTTTCTGCTTGGCATTATGCAACTGCCAATCGAGCCGAAAGGCGGCGGCAACCGGTGTGAAGGCATCGGAGAAACCTTCGGCTGTCATGTCGCTGGGGGCCGATAAGGCAATTCGCATGAAAAACCGGCCGGTGATGGCGTCGCCATATTGCGAGCTTTCCAATATATTGCAATCCTGACTGGCGATGGAATTGGCGACGGCGGCGACGATGCCCTTGCGATCTTGGCAAACAACTTGCAAAATAAAATCGGCATCTTCTAACATTTGGCCGTTCCTCCTTGAATTTTTGGCGATAGTCTAATCATTCCTTCGCCCGTCAGCCATGGGCAAGCCATTGCATTAGACGGTCTAATTTGGACGAGTAGAAATGATTATCGGCAAGATAAATTATTTTACCAATCAAAAAAAAATGGTCAGTTGCTGCAGAGTATGCTTACTAACAGTCTAATTGTTGGAGGAAGTGGAGTCCGATGGCGGTTTGGAAATGGCCATGGGGTTTCTTTACGGCGATGCTTGAGGTTCGCTGACAAGATTCAAGGGAGGAATTTTATGAAAATCGATTATAAACTAACCGCTGCTATCGCTGTATTGGCGCAATTGGGGGCCGGCGCTGCGCCAGCATTCGCTCAAGAAACAGCGCCGCAGGCAGAAGAGGGCGGCCGCGGCATCGAGGAAATCGTGGTTACCGCAACACGGCGCGAAGAATCGGCAAACCGGATTCCCCTCGCCATCCAAGCGCTCAGCGGGGATACGATCGCCGATTTGAACGTAACAAATTTCGAAAAGCTGGTCGAATTTTTGCCAAATGTGCGTACGGCATCGCGCGGACCAGGGGCATCGTCAATTTATATTCGCGGGCTTTCAACCGATACGCCGGGTTTGCAGATTGCCGGGACGGCCGGCTCCGCGCCCAGCGTGGCACTGTATGTCAATGATGCGCCCGCGTCATTGGTTGGCCGCAACCTAGACCTTTACGCGGTCGATTTGCAGCGTGTTGAGGTTCTCGCGGGGCCGCAAGGCACTTTGTTTGGGGCCAGTGCGCTGGGCGGTGCGGTGCGCTATATCACAAATGAAGCCAATTTGACGGATTTTGAAGCCGGAATAAACGGCAGCTATGCTTTCACCAAGGGCGGTGATGAGAGCACGTCGGTAAATGGCTTTATCAACATTCCTGTTATCAAGGATCGATTGGCCGTTCGGGTAACATTATACACCGATCAACAAGGCGGTTATATCGACAATGTTGCGGGCACCTTTCAACTGCCGTTTAATGGCAATGTTGGGGTGGCGGGCGCCTTGCCAACGGGTAACCCGCTGCTTGTCCGCCGCGCGCTGCAATCTTGCGCCGGGGTTGTCAATTGCAACGGCAGCACCTTTAACGCGCCTACGCGCCAAATCATCAACAATGATGAATTTGTTGAAGAAGATTATAATGATGCAACTTATAGCGGAGGACGGATTGCCGCGACTTTCAAGATTAATGATGATTGGTCGATCGACGCTCTGCATGTAAGGCAAAGTTTGAACACAGACGGTGTGTTTGATTTTGAGCCCGATGTTGGTGATTTGCAAGTCACTCAATTTAACGAAAATTCGCTGAATGATGAATTTAACCTAACGACATGGACAATCAATGGTCGGTTGGGCTTCCTTGATCTGATTTATACCGGATCCTATTTGCGGCATAATGCATTGCAACGGGCGGATTATGCATCTTATTCAAATATCGGGTTATATCTGCCTTACTATGAATGTGATGCGGGTGTGTATTATGCCAGCTTAGCGCGCGGTAATACCTGCTATACGCCTGATAAAAATTACCAGGTTCGAAATCGGACGACGCGAAACACGCATGAATTTCGCGTCACCACACCGGCGGAAAATCGCATTCGGGCGACCGCAGGTTTCTTTTATGACGATGTGACCTTGATCGATAATACCGAATTTAACTATCTGCAGCAAGATGCGGGTTTTATTTTCGTTCGTTCGCCGAACCCGATTACATTGCCCAACGACCCGTCACCGCGCCCGCTTGCAACCGGCTTCTTCAACGATGTTCGGCGCGAAGATCGGCAGATTGCGGTTTATGGTGAGGCGTCATTTGATCTCATACCCGATAAGCTGACGGTGACCGGCGGCGCGCGTTATTATAATGAACGCGCAGGGATTAGCGGCGCGTCAAACACCAGTTTTGACGGCGTTTCCCGCGGTGTGTTCAACCCGG
Organism: Sphingomonadaceae bacterium; assembly: GCA_021732525.1. Lineage (GTDB taxonomy): Bacteria > Pseudomonadota > Alphaproteobacteria > Sphingomonadales > Sphingomonadaceae > Sphingorhabdus_B. The sequence continues at coordinate 281,045 of JAKFUU010000012.1, forward strand.
CAACGGGCACTTATAGCCCGGGGCCAGGCGCGCCGCCGCAGTTTTTTGGAATCAGCGCCAATTTGAATACGCTGTTGGTGGATGTTAATCCGGCAACTTATGAAGGTGTCCTTTTCAAAGGTAATTTGACGTATAAATTTGGCGAAGGATCACTGATCTACGCAACTTTTTCGGACGGTTTTCGTCCGGGCGGTTTTAATCGCCGGCCATGCGCGACCTTCTTTACCAGGGCGGATGGTTCGCAAGGCGGCAATTGCACACAAGAAGAATTTAACGCGCTTGCCGTTTATGTTCCAGATGAGGTGCAAAATTACGAAATTGGCGGAAAATTCTCATTGTTTGACCGCACGGTGCAATTGAATTTTGCGGCTTACCAAATTGATTGGTCGGATATTCAACAAACGGTTTTTGATCAGAATATCTCAAATCAAACCTTTACCACCAATCTGACCGATGCCCGTATCCGAGGGGTTGAGGGCGATGCAACATGGCGTGCCACCCCGGAATTAACGTTCAATGCCGCTTTTTCCTACAATGATTCCGAAATCCGGCGATTGGTCCAACCCACCTTGGTTATTAACCCAATCGGCAGCCCGCTGGCGCTAAGCCCTAAATTTCAGGGTAATTTGCGGGTGAGATATGAGAAGGAGCTACCGTCAGGACTGCGACCTTTTGTTCAAGGTGGATATCATCATGTGGGCAGTTCGATATCGTCAACAATTAACAATGTTGATATTCGATATTCGGGGCCAACGGTGGTTTATAACGGCGTCACGGTGCGGTCCGGTGATGTAGTATCGCCTATTCCCGTGTCGCTGCCGCAAGCTTCTTATAACACCTTCAGCCTTTCGCTTGGTGCAAGCAAAGATGAATGGTTGATAGAATTGTTCGGTGAAAATCTGTCCGACGAACGGCCGGAATTGTTCCGCAGCGGCAATGATGGCGAATCGCGCACCACCACATCACGGCCGCGGACGATTGGCTTGAGGGTGTCTTACAAAATATGATCAGTCGCAAAGGCTCGTTCCGGCATTATACCGGGGCGAGCCTTTTTTTTACGAATGGCGGTCATAATATCGGGCGCGCAGGGTTGGATTTTTTGATTCGATGGTGATCGCGAACACTCGGCCGATGGAAAATGACACACGGGTTGAAACCGCGCGTAAATTTATCCAGCAAGGACAAATGGGTCAAGCCATTGCGCTGTGCCACGTCGCCCTGGAAACCAATTCAGCGGATAAAGACGCGCTCTACACCATGGTGGTCGCCCTGCGCCTGCAACGCAATTTTGACGCAGCTTTATTGAATATAGATCGGTTGATCGCAATCGATCCCGCAAATGGCCGCGCGCATCAAGAACGCGGCCATTGTTTGCGCGATATGGGCCGTCTTGATGAAGCCTATTTATCGTATCAATCGGCGGTGGCGCATAATGCCGCGCTTTATGGCAGTTGGAAGATGCTTGCCGATATCAACCAAAAACAGGGCCGTATCGAAGCCGCCGATTTCGCCGAAACACAATGTGCGTATCTGGAGAATCTGCCGCTTGAATTGCAAAGCGCCGCCAGCTTAATCCAAGAAGGCAAGCTGTTGAAGGCGGAAAATATCTGCCGTCATTTCCTCCAAACCCATGGCCACCATGTGGAGGCGATTCGTTTTCTCGCCGAAATTGGGGTTAAATTCAACGTATATGACGAAGCGGAGTTTCTGCTCGAAACGGCGCTGCTTTTGGAGCCGGATAATAGCGGCGCGCATATGGATTATGTGTCGATCCTCAACAAGCGGCAGAAATTTGACAAGGCGCTTGAACAGGTGCAGATATTGCGGGCGCGGCTGCCGGATAATCCCCCGGTTGAGATGCTATATGCCAATCAAAATCTGGTGGTTGGCAATTTTGACGAGGCGCTTGCGGTTTATCGCCGCCGCGCGGAGCAAGTGCCGAATAATCCGTCGATCCATCTCACGCTCGGTCATGCGCTGAAAACGACCGGGCATCAGGCCGAAGCGATCGAGGCCTATAGCCGCGCCTATGAAGTCAAACCCGATTTTGGCGATGCTTATTGGAGCCTGGCCAATCTCAAAACCTATAAATTTGACCGCGAACGGATCGCGGCAATGCGCGCGTTGGAGGCGGCGACATCAACGGCGCTGGCCGACCGGTATCATTTATGTTTTGCGATCGGTAAGGCACTGGAGGATCACGGCGATTATGCCGATTCTTTTGAATATTATGAGCGCGGAAACCGGTTGAAGCGCGACGAAGTGGGTTATGACTGGCGGCGGATATCGCAGGAAATTGCGCTGCAGATGGAACATTGCACACCGGAATTATTGGCCCAGGCGGCCGGCGGAGGTAGCAAGGCCGGTGACCCCATCTTTATCCTCGGCCTGCCGCGCGCCGGATCGACTTTGTTGGAACAGATATTGGCATCGCACAGCCAAGTCGAAGGGACGATGGAGCTGCCCAATATCTTGGCGCTGGCGCATAAGCTGGATGGCCGCCGCCGAATAGGGGAAGAAGCGCGCTATCCCGCCAATCTGGGCGAATTGACGCGGGACGAAACGGCCGAATTTGGCGATGCCTTCATTCGCGATACGTTGGTTCACCGCAAAAAGGGCACGCCGTTTTTCATCGATAAAATGCCCAATAATTTCCGGCATATCGGCCTTATCCACATGATCTTGCCCAATGCCAAAATAATCGACGCGCGGCGCGGCGCGATGGGTTGTTGTTTCAGCGGCTTTAAGCAGCTTTTCGCCGAGGGGCAGGAATTCACCTATGGTTTGGAAGAAATCGGCCATTATTACCGCGATTATGTCGCGTTGATGGATCATTGGGACCGGGCGCTGCCCGGCAAGATCCTGCGTGTGCAATATGAGCAAGTGGTTGCCGATTTGGAAAGCGAAACGCGCCGCATCCTCGATTTTTGTGGATTGCCTTTTGAAGCGGCATGCCTCAACTTCCACCAAACCGAGCGCGCGGTTCGCACCGCCAGTTCGGAGCAGGTGCGCCAACCGATATTCAAAAGCGGGGTGGATCAATGGGAAAATTTTTCCCCCTATCTTGACCCGCTGCGTAAGATTTTGGGACCAGAATTGACCCTTCATTGAGAGGAATGAGCATGGCAAGCAATCCAGCCGAGACACAGCCGAGCGCCGATGAGGTTTCCTCCTTAACGACGCGGTGGTATGTGTTATTTATCATGATGTTGGCTTATACAATCAACATTGCGGACCGTTATGTCATGTCGACGGTGCTCGAACCTATCCGGCTGGAATTGAATCTCAGCGATGGGGGCGTTGCGTTTCTTACGGGTGTTTCGCTGGCTTTCTTTTATGTCATCATGGGTTTTCCGCTATCGTGGATTGCCGACCGTTATAACCGGCGTAATCTGCTTGCGGCGTCCATTGCGGTTTGGTCGGCGATGACGGCGCTATGCGGCATGTCGCAAGGTTATATGCAGCTATTGCTGGCGCGCATTGGTGTGGGTGTCGGCGAGGCGGGGGGCACGCCGGCATGCAATTCCATCGTTGCGGATTATTTTCCGGCCAGTCGCCGCGCGATGGCGATGACGATATTCGCGCTGGGCGCACCCATAGGCGCTTGGCTTGGCGCGGATATGGCGGGATATGTTGCGGCGGAATATGGCTGGCGTATGGCGTTTTTCGTGCTTGGCGTTCCGGGCATATTGTTGGCGATTGTGATTATGCTGACGATAAGGGAGCCACGGCGAGGACGGCTTGACGTGGTCGCCGATACCGACACCCCAAATCTTGCCGAAACGCTGACGTTTATCTGGTCACAAAAAGGTATGGTTCACACCATCATGGGCGGCGGCATTTCCGCGTTATGGGGATGGGGGTTGATGTGGTTCACGCCCACTTTCATTCAGCGCACTTATGATCTTGATGTTGGGCAAGCCGGAGCGGTGATCGGGCCCATTCACCTCGTCATGGGGATTGGCGCGTCGCTGTTGACCGCTTGGCTGGTCGGGCGGCCTGCTTACACCGATCCGCGCAAGATTTTGCGTTTGCTGGGCGTGGTCACGGCCGCTGCGACCGTGCCGTCCATCTATGCTTACTATACCAACTCCTTGGGCGTCGCCACGTTGATGTGGTGGATATTCATCCCGGCGATCTATTTTTATATCGGTCCGGTCATGTCGCTGCTGCAAAATCTGGCGCCGCCAAAGATGCGCGCTATGGTTATTGCGGTGTCGCTGCTGGTCGCAAATGTCTTCAATCTGATCGTTGCGCCGCAAGGCGTTGGCTTATTGAGCGATTATTTTGCGGGGCCCGGCGGCGCGGATGCGGCATCGTTGCGCACCGCCTTGCTGATCCTGGCACCCACCGGTTTATGGGCGGCATGGCATTATTGGCGCGCCGAAAAGTATATTGTCGAAGATCAAAAGAGAGCGATTGGTTATGTTTGAAATGCCTTTGAAATCCTACATTAATGGTGAGTGGGTGTTGCCCGCTACATCAGGTGAGACGATCAATGCGGTTAATCCGGCCACCGAAGAAGTGTGCGCGGTGGTTGCGGTTTGCGGCGCGGATGATGTGGACCGCGCCGTTCAGGCCGCGCGCGCGGCGTTTGATGATTTTGCTGCGCTCTCGCTCGATGAACGCATTGCGATGGCGGAGCGGTTGATTGCGATATCGCAGCGGCGCTATGATGAGATGGTCACCGCAATTTCGACCGAAATGGGCGCGCCTTATGATCTGTCTTATCATGCGCAAGCCGAATCCGGCCCCGGCCATTTGAAGCAGACGATTAAAGCGGCGCGCGACATGGAATGGGAACGCACCATCGATGGCGGCGCACGGCTGGTGCATGAGGCCATTGGTGTATGTGTGTTGATCACCCCGTGGAATTGGCCGATCAATCAGATTGCGGCCAAAGTTGGCCCCGCCCTGATCGCCGGCTGCACGATGGTGCTCAAGCCCAGCGAAATCGCACCCTTATCGGCGCAGCTTTTTGCCGAATGCGTGGATGAGGCGGGCATTCCGCCGGGTGTGTTCAACATGCTGCATGGCACCGGTACAGCGATTGGCAGTGCGCTAACCAGCCATCCTGAGGTGGATATGGTATCCTTCACCGGTTCGACCCGCGCCGGGGTGATGATCGCCAAATCCGCCGCCGATACGGTGAAGCGCGTGGCGCAGGAGCTGGGCGGGAAATCGGCCAACATCATCTTTGCCGATGCCGATTTGAAGAAGGCGGTGAAGCGCGGCGTGCATCATTGTTTCCAAAATACCGGGCAAAGCTGCAACGCGCCGACGCGGATGTTGGTTGAGCAATCGGTCTATGAAGACGCGGTCGCCATTGCCATTGATGCGGCCAGCGGCGTGACGCAGGGCGATCCGATGGAAAAGGGCGGGCATCTTGGCCCGGTCGTCAGCAAAATGCATTTTGATAAGATCCAGGGCCTGATCCAAGCGGGGATTGATGAGGGCGCGCGGTGTGTGACCGGCGGCACCGGCAAGCCGGAAGGTTTTGAGCGCGGTTATTATGTGAAGCCCACCATCTTTGCCGGGGTTCATAATAAGATGACGATCGCGCAGGAGGAGGTCTTTGGCCCCGTATTGGTGATGATCCCCTTCCAAGATGAAGCGGAGGCCGTCGAAATTGCCAATGACACGCCCTATGGTCTGGCGGCTTTTGTGCAAAGCGGTGATCTTGACCGGGCGCGCCGCGTGGCCCGCAAAATGCGCGCCGGCGGGGTCAGCATTAACGGCGCGGGCCATAATTATGACGCGCCCTTTGGCGGGTATAAACAATCGGGCAATGGCCGCGAATGGGGCGAATGGGGCCTGCATGATTTCCTGGAAATCAAGGTGATCAACGGCTTCGCCGGATGAAGCTGACCAATGTTGAAACCTTTGTCGTCGGCAATCCGCCGCCGCATTTTGGCGGGCGTTATTTTGTCTTTGTAAAAATAACCACCGCTTGCGGCATATCGGGTATTGGCGAAGCTTACTGCGTGCCGTTTGATCCGCATTTGGTGGCCAAGATGATCGAGGATGTTTTTGCGCGCTATGCCCACGGGAACGATCCGCATGATATCGAAAATCTATGGCGGCGGGTCTATTCGAGCGGCTTTACTCAGCATCCCGATTTGACATTAATGGGTGTGCTCTCCGCGCTCGAAATGGCCTGCTGGGACATTATCGGCAAGGCAGCGAATAAGCCGGTGTATAAATTGCTCGGCGGGCAAGTGCATGAACGGCTGCGCGCCTATACCTATATTTATCCGCGCCCCGGCGACGCGAGCGATGTATATCATGATCCCGATCTGGCGGCGGAACGCGCGGCGGAATATTTGGCGCAAGGCTTTACCGCGTTGAAATTCGATCCGGCGGGGGCGTATAGCGCCTTTGACGGGCGGCAATTGTCGCTGGAGGCGCTGGCGCTGTGCGAACGCTTTGCCCGGCAATTGCGCGAGGCTGTGGGTGACAAGGCTGACCTGTTGTTCGGCACGCATGGGCAGATGACAGCGGCGGGGGCCATCCGGTTGGCGAGGCGGTTGGAGCCCTATGACCCACTTTGGCTGGAGGAACCGGTTCCGCCCGACGCGCCCGATGAAATGGCCAAGGTGGCGCGCGCCACCAGCATCCCGATTGCCACCGGCGAACGGCTGACCACCAAATATGATTTTGCCCGTTTGTTGAAGGCGGGTGCGGCGTCGATTTTGCAAATGAATCTGGGGCGTGTCGGCGGGATATTGGAGGCCAAGAAAATTGCGGGCATGGCGGAGGTTCATCATGTCCAAATTGCACCGCATCTTTATTGCGGGCCAATTGTGGGCGCGGCCAACATCCAAATTGCCACCTGTTCGCCCAATTTCCTGATCCTGGAGAGCATCGAGGATTGGAGCGGATTCCATAGCGAGATACTCGAAACATCGATTCATTTTGAAGATGGTCATGTGATACCGCCAACCGCGCCGGGGCTGGGCGTGATCCTCAATGAAGCGGTCGCACGCGCAAATCCTTATAATGGGACGATGCTGCATCTCGAAATGACGCAGCATCCTGTGCGATAGCGGCAGTATGACCGAGGAGTTCGACTATATCATTGTCGGCGCGGGCACCGCGGGCTGCGTCTTGGCCAACCGGTTGACCGCAGATGGCAAGACCAGCGTGCTTCTGCTGGAGGCGGGCGGCAGCGACCTTTCGATCTGGATTCAAATGCCGATCGGTTATGGCCGGACATTTTTTAACCGGCGGATCAATTGGATGTATGATACCGCGCCGGTTGAGGCGCTGGGCGGGCGGCGCAGCTATTGGCCGCGCGGCAAGGTGGTGGGCGGTTCGGGATCGATCAACGCGATGGTCTATGTGCGCGGCCAGCCGGGCGACTTTGACGATTGGCGGGCGTTGGGCAATATTGGCTGGGGCTGGGATGATGTTTTGCCTTATTTCAAGAAATCGGAAGATTTTGATTGGCATAGCGCGCATCACGGACGCGGCGGACCGCAGCATGTGACCGATATTTCGCCGCATGTGCATCCGGTTTGCCATAGCTTTGTCGAAACCGCGCAGGCGCTGGGCTTGCCGGTTAGCAGTGATTTTAACGGCAGCCGCCCCGAAGGCGTCGGATTTTACCAGATCAATACACGCGGCGGTTGGCGGGCATCCACCGCGAACGCCTTTTTGCACCCGGCGTTGAAGCGCAAAAATCTAAGCCTGCGCAAACACGCCATGGCAAACCGGATCCTGTTTGCAGGCAGGCGTGCGGTTGGCATCGCCTATAAACAGCATGGGACGGCGCGCGAAGCACGCGCGCGGCGCGAGGTGATATTATCCGGCGGGGCGATCAATTCGCCGCAATTGTTGATGTTATCCGGGGTTGGCGATGCGGAAAAACTGCAAGCGCTGGGCATTGTGCCGCTGGTGGATGCCAAGGCGGTGGGCCGCAATTTGCAGGATCATATTGCGGTTTCTTATTTCTACAAAACGCGCACGCCCACGCTGAATGATCGGCTCCATCCGTTTCTGGGCAAGATCCGCGCCGGCCTTCGCTATCTGGCGGACCGGGCGGGGCCATTGTCGCTCAGTGTCAATCAAAGCGGTGGTTTTGTGCGCAGCGACGCCAGCAAATCGCGGGTGAACCTGCAGCTTTATTTTAGCCCAGTCAGCTACATAAAAACGCCTTTGGCCGACCGAAAATTGCTCAATCCCGATCCATTTTCGGCATTTCTGCTGTCGCATAATCCCTGCCGCCCGACCAGCCGGGGTCATATTGAATTGGCGTCGGCCAATCCGGGCGATCATCCGATCATCCATCCCAATTATCTCGCGACGCAGGAGGATATTGACGATGTGCTTGCCGGAAACGCCTTGCTGCGCCAAATTGCGCGCACCCGCCCGCTCGCCGATATTATCACCGACGAATTGATCCCCGGCGCAAATGTGGATGGGAATGCGGCGCAGCTTGCCGATTTTCGCGCCCGCGCCGACACCGTCTATCACCCCACCAGCAGCTGCATGATGGGCCCCGATGCGCGGGCAAGCGTGGTTGATGCGCGACTGCGCGTTCATGGCGTGGATGGTCTGCGCGTGGTTGATGCTTCGGTGTTTCCCACGATCACCTCAGGAAACACCAACGCGCCCACGGTGATGGTTGCGGAAAAAGGTGCCGCGATGATTTTGGAAGATGCCAAAAATAACCTGTTAAATTAATTTACCAGTCTATAATCGCTATGCTACCAACAATAGTGAGCGCGGGTAGAGAGACGGCATGCATTCCAAAATCGATTTGCGGCAATTGCCACCCTTAAAGGCATTGAAGGGATTTGAAGCGGCAACACGCCATCAAAGCATCCGCGACGCCGCCGATGAGCTTTGCTTGACCCATCCCGCTGTAAGTCATCAGGTGCAGCTGATCGAAGATGCCATTGGCGTTGCGTTATTTGCGCAGGAAGGGCGGCATATTGTCTCCACCGAAGAGGGCAAAGTGCTCTATCCTTATGTCCGCTCGGCTTTTGAACTGCTGCTCGAAGGTGTAGAGGAGGTTCACCGCCATGCGCTCGATAAGCCCTTGCGGGTGCAAACTTACGTGACCGCATCGATCCGATGGCTGGCAAAGCGGGTGCCGCAATTTTTGGCCGATCACCCAGAGGTCAACTTAAGCTTGAGCACCTGCGCGGTTGAGTGGGAATTTGACGATATTCATGCCGATGTTGGCTTGGTCTATTGTGAAAGCCTGCCCGATCCGTCGCGATATCACTGGGTTCCGCTGTTTGAATATTCGCTCTTTCCGGTTTGCAGCCCGCAGTTGATCGAAAAAATGGGGCGCAACCCGGCGGCCGAAATTCTTATGCAGCAACAGCTGGTGGCCATTTATACCGAGGTGCAAAATTGGGAAAATTGGGCGGAATCCGCCGGGGTTCGGTTTGATCCGCACGCGCCCTATATAATGGTCGATACGCTTGCGGTTGCGTTGGAGATGGCCCTGAACGGTGAAGGCGTGGCGCTTGTCAACGGCCCGTTTGTTGATGCCGATATTGCCGCAGGCCGTTTGGTGAAGCCGGTTGATCATGTTGCAATATGCCCCGGCGAATGGGGCCTTATATGCCGCAAAGATATGCGGGCCAATCTGCGCATCCGCACATTTATGGATTGGATCGCAAATAATGTTTCAGCGCCAAGGCGTTAGAGTATAATCCGATTAGATTTAATCGCACTATGCTTTATCGCTTTGGTATAACTTCATAACCCGGCTCTTCGGGTTCATCGTCGATCATGTCGGCCGGAAATCCTGTTCCTAACACTTTGATACTCAAAGGTTCTTCATAGCGGCGGATAATATTGGGCGAAAATTCGCGCGCGCCATAGGCCGCCTCTGCCTCTTTGAAAATCTTCACAATCAGCGGTGATAATTCGACGGGGACATTTGCTTGCTGCGCGATCTTATCGAACAAACCGATATCTTTGCTGACGAGATCCATGGTGAAATTAATATCGCGGCTGCCGTTTAGGATGACTTGGCTTTCGGTTTCATGGACGAAACTGTTGCCCGACGATATTCGGATCGCTTCGTAGGTCGTGTTCATATCAAGACCGATGGCTTTGCAGGTGGTCAGCGCTTCGGCGAGCGCGACAAGATGGACCGTGCATAGATAGTTGGTCATCACCTTTAACTGCGATGCGGTGCCGAAATCACCGGTATGCAAAATGCGGCGACCCATAGTGGTCAACACTGGCAACACCGCCTCGAAGGCCGCGCGCGGGCCGCCCGCAAAAATCGCGATATTGCCCGTATCTGCGCGGTGGCAACCGCCCGACACGGGGCACTCCATAAACATCGCGCCGCGCGCCTCGACCAGCGCGCCCAAGCGAATGATTTCGCTATAATCGGTAGTGCTCATTTCCAGCCAGATCTGCCCAGGTCGTATGATTTGAAGGAAACCGTCTGCACCTTCCGCAACCGCGGCGCTGGCTGCGGGCGAAGGCAAGCAGGTGACGATAATATCGACATTCTCGCCCATTTCCTTGGGCGATGCCGCTGATTTTGCACCGCGCGTCACAAATTCGTCAACCAGTGATAAATCAAGATCACGGACGGTCACATCATGGCCATTGCGGATCAGGCTGCCCGCAAGCTTTCCGCCGACATTGCCAAGGCCAATGAATCCAATTTTCATAATCATCCCTATTCTATAGTGCGACTGTATAATCCGCATGCAGTGTTGTGCCACAATTGAAAAATTTGACCGCAGGGGTCAAAATTTTTTCAAATGAAATCCGGGCTACAAATATTTCGGAAAATGCGCGTTACCGCTGGCGGATTATCGATTGCGAGATAGGGCGCTTAATACACGGTCATACGCCTCGGCGCAGACCATTTTTCGGTCGGACAATATGCTGGGATCAAATGGTTCCAGAAAATGGATGCCAACGACATAACTGCCCGGCCGAGTGAAGGCGCGCCATGCGCTTTCCCAACCGGTTTCTTCGCCAAGCCAAGCAATTTCCGCTGCGACATCGCCAAAATCTATGAAAACCGGCTGAATCATCATCGGCTTAGGCGGCGGTGCGAGGGTTGCGAACAAGGAGGGTTTGAAGGGCAACAGGCCGCTGCCATCCGACGTCGTGCCTTCGGGGAATAAAGTGACCGACCAATTTTCCGCTATGGCTTCGCGAAGCTCGGCCACTTGTCCGGCGACATTTTGCTTATCGGTGCGGCTGACGAAGATGGTTCGATTTTGTTCGGCAAGCCATCCGACCACCGGCCATTTTCGGACACCATCCTGCGCGACAAAAGCGGTTCCGGTCACCCCGCCGAGAATCGGAATATCATGCCATGAAATATGATTTGCAACAAAAAATACGTCTTTGCGCAGCCGATTGCCGTATGTTTTTACGCGCGCGCCAAAAATTCTGGACACAATCCGCAAATATAGCATAGCCCAAGGCGACGGCAATTTAAGCAATTGCCATAGCATATGCAGCGGCAGCAATGGCACAAGTGTACAAGCGATGAGAAACACGCGCAGCAGGACGAGGAGATAAGCCTTGGGTTCTTCTTTTGGTATGCTAATCGAAAGACTTGCCAATTTGAACATCCCTAATCGAGGCAACAAAGCCGAAGCTTTGCCGCTATCGGACTCGTGTTACAATATAGTGACGCGGCCGCGTCGGCAAGCTGACATTCGCGAAAGGCACCCGTTGATCGGATTTTTTGGCTTGTCAGGTGATAATCCCCTGTGGATATGCCTGCTCACAAACTTGTTGACAGGTTTTAACCAATAAAAATTTTGAACCAATCATGTGATAATCCCCATTTGTATCGCACCCTATTTGCGGATTACACTATGGATTGGATTTCGCCTTGAGGAGCAGGCTTAACATGCAAACATCGGCGCGGGTTGTGATTGTTGGGGGCGGGATTATGGGGGCAAGTTTGCTCTATCATCTTGCCGAACTTGGCTGGACCGACTGTTTGCTCATTGAAAAGGATGAGCTGACTTCGGGTTCCACCTGGCACGCGGCGGGGCAGTGCCCCAATATCACCGGCAGCTTCAATCTGGCCAAGATGCATGCCTATTCCAACCAGCTTTATCCGCAATTGGAAGGGCTGACCGGACAATATGTGAGCTGGCACAAATCGGGCGGCATCCGGCTGGCCACCAACGAGCGCGAGCTGGCGTGGATGCGCTATATCCGAGGTTTTTCCAAGATTATTGGCTTTGAGATGGAGATCATCCCGCCCGAGGAAATTCTCAAGCACAATCCCTTCATGACCTTGGACGGCGTGATTGCCGGCGCGCGGACGACCGATGATGGCCATGCTGATCCATCGGGCATCTGCAATGCGCTTGCCATTGGTGCCAAGAATATGGGCGCAAAGATCGTCCGGCAGACATTGGTAACCGGTTTGAATCAGCTTCCCAGCGGTGAGTGGGATGTGATGACCGATCAGGGCAGCGTCCGCGCCGAAATCGTCGTGAACGCAGCCGGATGCTATGCGCGGCAAGTGGCACAGATGGCGGGCATCGACATTCCGGTGACCAATATGGAGCATCATTATGTCGTTACCGATCCCATCCCGGCCTTTATGGAGCGCGACGAGGAAATCCCCGTCATGCGCTGCCCCTATGTCTCGGGTTATTTTCGGCAGGAGCAGAAAAGCGGGCTGATTGGTGTGTATGAAAGCACCGGCCTCGCCGAGGCATGGGCACCGCGCGGCGGGCACCCCGAATGGGCGTCAACCAGCGAGCTGTTCCCCGAAGATCTGGAGCGGATCGCGCCGTGGCTGGAGCGCGCGATTGAGCGGATGCCGATTTTTGGCGAAGTCGGGCTGCGGCGGTTTGTGAACGGTGCGATCCCGCATACGCCCGATGGTGGGCCGCTGCTCGGGCCAGCGGTGGGGCTGACCAATTTTTGGCATTGTTGCGGCACATCATTCGGTATTGCGCAGGGCGGCGGCGCTGGCAAATATATGGCGCAGTGGATGGTCGAGGGCGATGCCGACATCAACATGACCGAATTCGATCCGCGCCGCTATGGCTCCTATGCCGATGAGCAATATAGCCGCGACAAGGTGTTCCTCGATTACCGGATGACCTTCACCACAAGGCTTCCGGGCGAGGAAGAACCCGATGGCAGGCCGCAAAAGATCAGCGCGCTCTATGATCGGTTGCTATTGGCGGGCGCGGTTTACGGCGAAACTTACGGCTGGGAACGCCCCAAATACTTCGCGCTTGATGGTGCCGAAGAAGAGGGCGGCTATCAGCGAACAAACAGCTTTGTCGCAACCGCCGCCGAAGTGAAGGCCGTGGCCGAAGGGGTCGGCGTGCTCGACCTATCGGGCTTTGCCAAATTTGATGTCACCGGGCCGGATGCCGAAGCTTTCCTCAACCGCATCTGCGCCAATCGCATGCCGAAAAAGCAGGGTGGTATTGCGCTGACGCATCTGCTGTCACGGCAGGGACGCATTTGGGGCGAGATGACCGTGACGCGTTTTGCCGATGATCATTATTATTGCCTCTCCGCCGCCGCCGCTGAGCAGCGCGATTGGGACTGGTTGATCCAGAGCCAATTGCCTGATGAGAATGTGACCTTCCGCAATCTGACCATGGACTTAGGTGTGCTGGTGATGAACGGTCCGCGCTCGCGCGATGTGCTGGCGAAGCTGACCGATGCCGATTTGAGCAATGAGGGTTTCCGTTGGTTGAGCGGGCAGGAAGTAACCATCGCGGGTATCAAATTGCGTGCTCTGCGCGTCTCTTATGCGGGTGAACTGGGTTGGGAATTGCACCCAGCCATGAGCGACCTTGCCGCGCTCTATGATGCGGTTTGGGAGGCCGGACAGGAGTTTGGCATCGTCAATTACGGGCTATACGCCGCCAACATGATGCGGATGGAGAAGGCTTACAAGGCCTGGGGGTCCGAACTTACCAACGAACTGACCATGATCGAAGCCGATATGCCGCGCTTCATCAATTTCAAGAAAGATGATTTCGTGGGCAAACAGGCGACGCTGGAAGCGCCCGACCGCTTCCGCATTGTTTATGGCGAGGTCGAAGTCACCAACGTCGACGTGCGCGGGGCAGAGCCTTGCATGATCGGCGATACATGCATCGGCCTCACCACCTCGGGCGGCTATGGTCACCGTGTGGGCAAGAGCCTGTTCTTCGCCTGCGTGCCGGTTGAAAATGCCGCGCCGGGATCGCAGTTTGACATCATGCTGCAAGGCGAATTGCGCAAGGGCACGGTGCTGGAACATCCAGCCTATGACGCCGACAATGCGAAGATGAAGGTTTGATAAGTGGCTGAACTTCCCAAGAAAGCAAAGGTCGTCATCGTCGGTGGCGGCGTCATCGGCTGTTCGATTGCCTATCATCTGACCAAGATCGGCTGGGACGATGTTGTCCTGCTCGAACGCAAGCAGTTGACCAGCGGCACGACCTGGCATGCGGCCGGGCTGGTCGGGCAATTGCGGCCGAGCATCAACATGACCAAGCTCGCCAAATATACGGGCGAGCTTTATCGCGGGCTGGAGGCGGAGACGGGTCAAGCGACAGGTTACCGCCAGTGCGGTTCCATCTCGATGGCGACCAACGCGGAGCGGTTTGAGGAGCTGAAGCGCAGCGCGTCGATGGCCAAAGTGTTTGACTTGCCGGTGCATGTCGTGACCGCCGAAGAAATCCGAGAGCGTGCGCCCATCGTCAATGTCGCTGATGTCGTGGGCGGCATCCATATTCCAAGCGATGGCTATGCCAATGCGGTCGATATTACGCAGGCATTGGCAAAAGGTGCCCGCACAGGCGGTGCGCGGATTTTTGAAAATACCAAGGTCACCAAAATCCGCCACAATGGTGAGCGAGTGACGGGCGTTGATACTGATGATGGCAGCATCGATGCTGACTATGTCGTCATTTGCGGCGGCATGTGGACGCGCGATCTGGCGGCAAGCATTGGCGTGACCGCGCCCTTGCATGCCTGCGAACATTATTATGTGCTGTTCGAAGGGGTGGAGGGCATCGACAACACTTTGCCTGTGCTGCGCGACTATGATTATTGCGGCTATTATAAGTACGACGCGGGCAAGCTGCTCGTTGGCGCGTTTGAGCCCAATGCGCGGCCCTGGGGGATGGAAGGGATTTCCGAAGATTTCTGCTTTGATGAAATCGCGGGGAGCTTTGAACATTTCGAACCGCTGTTGATGGATGCGATGCGCCGCGTGCCTGCGCTGGAAAAAGCGGGCATCCAAAAATTCTTCTGCGGGCCGGAAAGCTTTACGCCTGATGTGCGATATCATCTGGGCGAAAGCGCTGAGTTGAAGGGGTGCTTCGTAGCAGCCGGTCTCAACTCGATCGGCCTGCAATCGGCGGGCGGTGTCGGCAAGGTGATGGCCGACTGGATCTGCGACGGCATTCCGCCAGCGGACCTGTGGACGGTCGATATCCGCCGCAACATGCCGTTTCAGATCAACCGCAAATATCTGCGCGAACGGGTCACCGAAAGCCTCGGCCTGCTTTACGCGACGCATTATCCGTTTAAGCAATATGAAACCGCGCGCGGCGTGCGCAAATCGGCGCTGCATGATCGACTCGCGGCGGCAGGCGCTTGCTTTGGCGAGGCCTTCGGTTGGGAACGGGCAAACTGGTATGGTGAACCCGGCAGCACGCCGAAGTATGAATATAGCTATGGTCGCCAAAACTGGTTCGATGCCAATGCGGCGGAATGCAAGGCGGTGCGCGAGGCCGTCGGCTTGTTCGACCAGTCAAGTTTCGCCAAATTCCGGCTGGAAGGCCGCGATGCCTGCGCGGTGCTGAACCGCGTCTGCGCCAATGATGTCGATGTTGCGCCAGGAAAATTGGTTTACACGCAGTGGCTCAACGAGAAGGGGGGGATCGAGGCCGACCTGACCGTCACGCGGCTGTCCGCAACCGCCTACTTGATCGTCACTGGTGCCGAGACCGAGGTCAAGGATTATAACTGGCTCAAACGCCACACGCCGGATGATGCGCATGCGGTGCTGACCAATATCTCATCGGGCGTGGGGGTGATTTCGATCATGGGGCCAAAGTCCCGCGATTTGCTGCAATTGCTGACGCCCAATGATTTATCGCACGAAGCCTTCCCCTTTGCGACGAGCCAGGAGATTGAGCTTGGCTATGCCATCGTCCGCGCCTCGCGCATTACCTATGTGGGTGAGCTGGGCTGGGAGCTTTATATCCCCACCGAATTCATGACCGGCGTGTATGACGAAATCGTCGCGGCGGGCGCTGACTTCGGCCTCAAGCATTGCGGTTATCACGCGCTCAACGCGCTGCGCATGGAAAAAGGCTACCGCCACTGGGGCCATGACATTACCGATGAGGATACGCCGCTGGAGGCTGGTCTCGGCTTTGCGGTGAAGATGGACAAGGCAGGCGGCTTCATCGGGCGCGAGGCGCTTCTGAAGCAAAAGGAAGAGGGGCTGAAGCAACGTCTGGTCCAATTCCTCCTGAAATCGCCCAAACCCATGCTTTATCATAATGAACCCATCTGGCAGAGCGACCGGATTGCCGGTTATATCCGCTCGGGCATGTATGCGCATACACTCGGCGGCGCGTGCGGGCTTGGCTATGTAACCGCCGCCGATGGGGGCGTTGTCGGCCCGATTGGAGCGGACGACTTTGAAATCGAAATTGCGGGCGTGCGCTACCCTGTCACCGCGTCGCTCGGACCCTTATATGACCCCACAAACGCACGGATCAAAATCTGATGACCCAAAGTAATGTGAACGAACCCGTCATTGCGACCCCGGACTTGATCCGGGGGAAGCAATCCAGCCCTTGTGCCGGCGATCCTGGATTGCCGCGTCGCTCCGCTCCTTGCAAAGACGAAAACATGCACCGCCTCATCGCCGATGTGCAGATGGGATATAGCCTGCCTCAGGATTTCTACGTGAGCGATGCAGTCTTTGCGGCCGACATGGAACAGGTGATCAGTCAGAAATGGATCCTCGCCGGGCATGTCTCGCGCATCCCGAACAAGGGTGATTATTTCCTGTTCAAGATTGGCGGCGAACAGATTATCGTCATCCGCGAAAATGCAGACAGCGTCCGCGCCTTTTTCAACGTCTGCCGCCACCGGGGATCGACTATCTGTCAGGCGGAAAGCGGCAACGCGCCGCGGCTCGTCTGCCCTTATCATGCCTGGACTTTTGGGCTGGATGGGCGGTTGATATCTGCACGGCTGATGCCCGACGATTTTGATAAGGCGGAAAACGGCCTGCACCCCTGTCACATTCGCGTCTTTCACGGCCTGATCTTCATCAATATGAGCGAAGGCGCGCCCGACGATTTTGACGCAACCTTTGGCGATATGGGGCCGATCCTCGATTATCACGGGATTGCTGGCGCGCGGATCGCGCATGCCGGTAGCTATCCGACGACCGCAAACTGGAAACTGGTGATCGAAAATTTCTTCGAATGCTATCACTGCGTGCCGTCGCACCCCGAATTCTGTTCGATGCATGATGCCGAATCGATTGTCGCGGTGGGGGCAGGACCAAGTTCAGGGCCGGCCGATGCGATTCAGGCTTACGCTCCCAAAATTGCGGCCTGGGAGGCGCGCGCTGCCGCGCTGGGCCGCCCGGTTGGCAATATTGATGATGCGGCAGACAGCAGCCATCTGCGACTGTTGATGCAGCGGATGAATAAGGATGGCTGGGCCGCCGAGACGCAAGATGGCACCGCGCCCTCCCCGCTGATGGGCAAACGCACCGCGCCGGACAAAGGCCGGATGCATTTGAGCTTCAGCCCCTTCAGCCAGATTGTTGCCGACGATCATTTTGTGATCCTGTTTCAATTCACCCCGCGTTCGGCATTGGAATCCGATGTCGAAATGATCTGGCTCGTCGATGGCCGCGCGACCGAGACCGAGGTGGATATTGAAAAGATGGTCTGGGGCTATCACGCCACGACAAGCCAGGATAAAATTATCACCGAGAATAATCAGGCCGGGATCATGTCCAGCCGATACCGCCCCGGCCGCTATTCAGAGCAAGAAGGCAGCGTGGTCAAATTCCAGCAATGGTATCTGAACCAGTTCGGGCTGGAGCGGGTGGAGTGAACCGCCCGAAAAAACTAGAGCGCGCTGCGTGAAATCTGAATCACACGGCCCGCTCTATCTGTTTGCTGTCGCATCGCTTGATGCGAAAAACCGGTTCCCACTTTTTCCCGCGATGCTTCAATCCACCATTTCCAGCACATCGCCGATCCGGCCGATCATCTCGTCAATATGCGCCTTTTCCAGGATCAACGGCGGCGATAGCGCGATGATGTCGCCGGTCACGCGGATCAGGAGGCCGGTGTCAAAACATGTGTGGAAAACTTCCATCGCGCGCTTGCCGATTGCGCCAGCACGCGGTTCCAGCTCAATGCCCGCAACAAGGCCCATGTTGCGGATGTCGATGACATGGCGTTTGCCTTTGAGGCTATGGACGGCATCTTCCCAATAGCCGCTAAGGGCCGCCGCGCGTTCAAATAGGCCTTCGGATTTATAGATATCGAGCGTTGCGATTCCCGCCGCAGCGGCAAGCGGATGCCCGGAATAAGTATAGCCATGAAATAGCTCAATCCCATCCGGCCCGCCTTCGACAATGCCGTCATGAACATGGCGGCTGACGGCAACCGCGCCCATCGGCACGGCGGCGTTGGTGAGGCCCTTGGCCATGGTGATAAGGTCGGGTGTAACGCCAAGCACTTCGGCTGCGGTTGCTCCGCCAAGCCTACCAAAACCGGTAATCACCTCATCAAAAATGAGTAAAATACTATGCTTCGTGGTGATCTCGCGCAGCTTTTGCAGATAACCGGCAGGCGGCGGCAAAACCCCGGTTGATCCGGCCAGCGGTTCGACAATCACCGCCGCAATGGTTTCGGGCCCGTGCAGCGCAACAATCGCTTCCAAATTGTCGGCCAAATGCCCGCCCCATGCGGGTTGCCCGCGTGAGAAAGCATTATGCGCGATATCATGTGTGTGCGGCAAATGATCAACACCGGTTAACAATGTGCCAAACTGCCGCCGATTATTGACAATCCCGCCCACCGAAATGCCGCCAAAACCCACGCCATTATACCCGCGCTCGCGCCCGATCAGCCGTGTTCGCGTGCCTTGGCCAATCGCCCGTT
This sequence comes from Sphingomonadaceae bacterium, assembly GCA_021732525.1. Taxonomy (GTDB): domain Bacteria; phylum Pseudomonadota; class Alphaproteobacteria; order Sphingomonadales; family Sphingomonadaceae; genus Sphingorhabdus_B. The sequence continues at coordinate 300,175 of JAKFUU010000012.1, forward strand.
GATAAGCGAGGGCGATTTTCAGCGCGGTGTCGACCGATTCGGATCCACTGTTGGTGAAGAAAATCCGGTCCAGCCCCTCCGGCATCAATGCCGCAACGCGCGATGCCAGCTCAAAGGCGAGCGGATGACCAAGTTGAAAAGGCGGGGCATAATCCAGCTCCGCCGCGGTTTTCTGAATAGCTTCAACAATTGACGCCCGGCAATGACCGGCATTCACCGCCCACAAGCCCGCTGTGCCGTCGAGGATTTTTCGGCCATCATCGCTGGTATAATGCATGTCTTTGGCGGCGATCAATTGCCGGGGATGCGCCTTAAACGCGCGGTTTGCCGTAAAGGGCATCCAAAATGCGGCAAGCGGGTCGTTGGCCAATGTCACGGGCAGCTCCTCGTTATTATAAAGGCGCTATATTGATCGAAACGGATGCTTTTGCGAATGAAAAAATTTCCAAATTTACTAAATTAAATATCGGCCATTTGGAGGCCATAAGGCCGCACCCGCCGGTTAGCCCGCCGTAATGGGCGGTAAGTAATTGCCGTAACAGAAAGGATCAAAATACCACGAAACCAGCAGAAAAGCTTGGTGAGCCCTGCTGGATTCGAACCAGCGACCTACTGATTAAAAGTTAGAAAAATACGTTGAGCTTCATAGGGTGACGTTACGTAACATATGCAAATAACGTGTTATTCTTTGTCTGTCGTCATCTCCTGTTGTTGTAAATCTGATTGCTGTGGCTTACTATCTGATTGCTAGGAATCATTTGGAGTAAGTCATGTTGTCTAGATTGCCTGCTAAACCAGCCGTGTACATCACAAAAAATGCCGTGGATGATGAACTACCTAGGGCCAAGGACCGCTTCCTATGGGATAGCAAAGTCCCCGGCTTTGGCCTCAAAGTTACACCTGCGGGCCGAAAGGTCTATGTTTTCCAATATCGACTTGCGCTACCCGGCCAAGCGGAAAGAACTCCCGCCCGTGGATATATTATCGGTCAGCATGGCTCTTGGACGCCGGATAAAGCGCGTAAACGGGCAAAAGAATTGGCCGCGCTGGTTGATCGTGGCATTTGTCCCAAAGAACAAGAAGAGGCGGCGCAATCCGCTAAGCTTGATGAGGTATTGTTGGCGAACGAGAGAGCGCGACAAGAAAGCGAGTTGGTCTTTGAAAAAATTGCCGACATCTGGCTGAACCACTACGAGTATGAAAGGGACCGCCGTCCATCTAGCGTGTTGCTCGCAAAGCTGGTTGTGAACAATCACTTAAAGCCAAAGCTTACAGGCAAGCCAATTCCGCACATCAATCGGGCGGACCTGCAAGCAGTCATCGACGCGATACCTGTCAAACAGCGTGGTATGCGCCGTGCGGTATTTGCCTATGCATCGGTGCTATTCGGCTGGGTTGCTCGGCGTGGCGACATTCCTGTCAATCCCCTAGCGGACATGGCCAAGCCCGAAGCACCTAAGGCGCGGGACAGGGTTTTGTCAGATGAGGAGCTTGCAGTGCTGTGGCTTGGCACGGATAAATTGGGCGAGCCATTCGGCCCATTTTTTCGATTGCTTATCCTCACTGGGCAGAGGCGAAGCGAAGTTGCGGCAATCAATTGGGCAGAACTTGACCAGTTGAGGGCCATATGGACGATTCCAGCCGAACGAGCGAAAAACGGCGTTGCTCATATCGTTCCATTGTCCCCCAAAGCGAAATTGGAACTGGATCGACTTGCTAAGGTGGGCATGAGCAATATAGATGGCCAGCAGGTCGAGCATTGGCCCAAAACCGGCTACGCACTCACGACGACCGGACGGACTCCGATTAGCGGCATAACGAAGGCAAAAAATGCGTTGGATGCTCTCGCTCAAGTCATCCGCGATGGCGCGCCGCTGGATGCTTGGCGCATTCACGATCTGCGCCGGACCTTGGCAACAGGCTTTCAGCGGTTAGGCATCCGGTTCGAGGTGACGGAAGCAACGCTCAATCATGTGAGCGGAGCGAAAGGCGGCATCGCTGGAATCTATCAACGCCACGACTGGAAAGAGGAAAAGCGTTCCGCGTTGGAAGCTTGGGCGCGGCACATCACGGCAATTTCAGAGCCGTCGAAAAATGAGAATGTCATATTGCTCGAAACTGCCAGAGGTGCAGCATGATGAGAACGGACGATAACGACACTGCTGCAATATGTAGCAAACTTAGTCAGTCACTTGCTGAGCACCACAATGATTTGTCGGGATGGATCGGTGTCCCCGATGGTCAATTTCTAGCTAAAGCCTTAAGTAATGTCATGGACCGTTATGCTGATCTAGCATTTGGGAATAGCCCAAACGCCGGATCAAACTTTTTCGCAATCTTGCTGAATGGTCCCGATGATACTGTGGGTTTGCGAATGCAAGCTGCCAAAGACATTGCCTTAATGGATGCAGTAATAAATGCACTTCGAGCCCGCGATGCCGATGGTTGGAAATTACATCTCACAGGTAGAAAGGGAAAAAAAAGCGGACCAGTTTTGACTCCATCAGGAATTTAAAATTGGCACTCGAATTCAAACTCTCTTTCACTGAATCAAGCGATTATCATTCGGCGGTAAGCCTTGTATCCAGCAAATACGATTGTTCTAGAACGACTGTAACGAATGCCGATACCAAATTTCGTTGGTTGGTCGATTATCTGCAACGCATAGTTAAGATTAGTCCTGAAAATTTAGAGCGTGTTTTAGATGATTTGATCGCAAAGCCAGATCATAGTTAAATCCAATCAAATCCTGTTTTCTATTGGACCCCTATTGATTGGACGCTGCGAAAATAGGTGAATATTTGGAATCCCACCCGACAAAAGGAGATGGGTTCCAATGACTAACAACATTCTAAACACACGCGAAGCGGCGGCGTATTGCCGACTTGGCAAACCGACGCTTGAACGCTTTCGCATTTCCGGTGATGGCCCACGCTACTGCAAACTTGGCGGTGCTGTTCGCTACCGTCTGACCGATCTCGATACATGGCTGGAAAGTCGCCTGATCGGCTCAACGAGTGAGGTGGCACGATGAGAGAATCCAACTCGAAACTTGTCGGTCGCCTTTTTTTGACGTTTGGCGACGAGGACCAGCTTCAATGGCAAGGAGAAATTGTCGAGTCCCTCCAGAACGGCTATTTTCTTTGCCAGTTGTTCGGCTGGCTCGGACAACCAACTAACTGCGTTATTCGGAACCTCAGCCAGATGACAGATTGGCATTTTTACTGACGTGCCCCCCTGAAATGTAGCCAGAAATGAGTAGAGTCCGTTTTCAAGGAGACGGACGAATGAAGCGCAGCAGGTTCAGCGATGAGCAGATCATTGCGATATTGAAGGAGCAGGAGTCTGGGATGCCGACG
>JAKFUU010000018.1 GCA_021732525.1 Sphingomonadaceae bacterium
TGGCTTCGACCAGCTTGACGATATGTCCGATCATATCGTCATCCTGCACATGATGGTCGGTGACGCCGGACAGGTAGACCATATGCTTGCCCGCGCCGCCGCCGGTGATGCCGATATCGGTTTCGCGCGCTTCGCCGGGGCCGTTGACGACGCAGCCGAGGACGGAGAGCGACAAGGGCGTTTTGATATGCCCCAGCGCCTCTTCCAATTTCTGCACCGTGCGGATCACGTCAAAGCCTTGGCGTGCGCAGGATGGGCAGGAAACAACGCGCACGCCGCGGGTGCGCAGGCCAAGGCTTTTGAGAATTTCATAGCCCACGCGCACTTCTTCTTCGGGTTCGGCCGATAGGCTGACGCGGATGGTATCGCCAATCCCCGCCCACAGCAGATTGCCCATGCCGATCGCGCTTTTCACCGTGCCGCCGATCAGCCCGCCCGCCTCGGTAATCCCCAGATGCAGCGGGCAATCGGTCGCCTCGGCAAGGCCCATATAGGCGGCGACGGCGAGGAATACGTCCGACGCTTTAACCGCGACCTTATATTCGTGAAAATCGTGATCCTGTAACAATTTGATATGGTCAAGCGCGCTTTCAATCAGCGCTTCGGGGCAAGGTTCGCCATATTTTTCGAGTAGGTCTTTTTCAAGTGACCCGGCATTCACGCCGATGCGGATCGCGCAGCCATTGGCTTTGGCGGCATCGACCACTTGTTTCACCCGCGCCGCGCTGCCGATATTGCCGGGGTTGATGCGCAGGCAGGCCGCGCCCGCGTCGGCCGCCTCCAGCGCGCGTTTATAGTGGAAATGGATATCGGCGACGATCGGCACGCGCGATGCGCGCACGATTTGTTTCAGCGCGGCGGTGCTTTCTACATCGGGGCAGGACACCCGGATGATATCCACGCCCGCATCTTCACACCGGCGGATTTGATCGATCGTGGCGCGCGCGTCGCTGGTTAGCGTATTGGTCATGGTCTGCACCGCGATCGGCGCATCTCCGCCGATGGGAATATTGCCAACCATAATCTGGCGGGATGGGCGGCGCGCTATATCGCGCCAGGGGCGTATCGAAGGCATGGCAGTCATATAAACGGCGCGGGGCGCGGGGGCAATGATGTTGTTACCGCGGCGCTATAATTTGCCGCAGAACTATAATTTGCCGCGGCACCATAGTTTGCTGCGGCATCATGATTTTTGGGCCGCGAGCCGACTTGTCCCTTTCCTACACCGGCTGCTGTGGTCTATGGGTGGCCTGGCTTGGAGGGATAAAGCCGGCGGCACGAAAATGGTCGCGATTTATGGAGACGAGAAGCGATGAAACCACCGCGATTTTTTTGGGCGATTCTCCTTGCCATATTGCTGTTGCCCACACCCGCCCGCGCTTGGGGCGAATATGGGCATAAAACGGTCGCCGATATCGCGCAGGTCAATGTCTCGGCGCGCAGCAGGTTGGCGATGCAAAAATTGTTCAAGGCGCAGGCTTTGCTGGGCACTCCGGCTTGCGGCTTGGCCAATATCCGCGATGCCAGCATTTGGGCCGATTGCATCCGGCGCGACCGGCTGCGCTGGGGCTATACCGCGCCGTGGCATTATCAAAATGTGAATATTTGCAAGGGCTTTGACCTGTCCGCTTGCCGCGATGGCAATTGCGTTTCGGCGCAGATTGACCGCAATTTTGCGCTGCTCAAGAATAAAGCACTGCCCGATCATGTGCGGTTGGAGGCGCTGGCCTTCCTGGTCCATTTTGTTGGCGATTTGCATCAGCCGCTCCACGCTGGTGACCGCGCCGACCGTGGCGGCAATGATGTGAAGGTCGATTTTGGAATCATTCCGGGCGCGAATCTGCATTGGGTATGGGACGGTCTGCTCGCCGAACGGCCAATCAGCGCGAAGCCAGAGCTTATCCGCCGCTATTCGGTTGCGGAACGCGGCGCAACGAATGGCGGGACCAGCGAAGATTGGAGCCGGGAGGCATGGGCGCTGTCGCGCTATGTTGCTTATACGCGCGCGCTGGACGGTGATCCCTGCGCTCTGGGTTCCGTGCAGGCCCCGACCCGGCCGGTCAATATCGATGAAGCCGATGTCGCCGCCAGCCGCGATGCCTTGCGCTTGCAAATCCAGCGCGCCGGACTGCGGCTTGCCAGGTTGCTGGAGGAAGCGCTTGGATAGGAAACGGCCGATTTAATGGTTCCTGAGCCTAACATATCGGCTTGTTGCTTTGTGCTTCGATAAACTATCAATAGCATAGACAGAATATTATTTCATGTTACGTCTCAATAAGGTCTGAGATTCGATATAATGGAGATAGCGGCGTATGAAGCTCATTTTCTATCCGGCCTTTATTGTGATTGGTCTGTGGCTATCGGTTCAGACAGCATTCGCCAAATGGTATGAAGCATCCAGCGATCATTTCGTCATCTATGCCGATGATAGCGAGGATGATGTTCGTGAATTTGCCAATAATCTGGAACGCTTTCATGCCGCGTTGAAGAATGTCTCGTCAAGTGGTGACAAGCCGCCACCAAGCCCATCCAATCGCGTGACGATTTACGTGACGAGCGGCAATAATATAACCAAGCTTGCGGGGGAAAAGACGCAGCAAATCGCGGGATTCTATCGCCCACAAGCGGGTGGATCGATTGCCTTTACACCGCCTGTTGAAAAATCGCGTCCTAATGAAGCCGATTTCAGCCAGACAGTGTTGCTTCATGAATATGCGCATCATTTTGCTATATCCCAAAGTCAGCTATCCCTGCCGCTTTGGTATAGCGAGGGTTTTGGGGAATATGTTGGCACAACGACTTTTCCAAAGAATGGTTCTGTCGGGCTTGGCCGACCGGCGCAGCACCGCGCGGCAGAGCTGCGGCAGAGCCGACAAGTACCCTGGAACCTACTGTTTGATACCAGAGCTTATAAAAAATATAAGGCAAAGAATAAGGGTTTCAATGCTTTTTACGGCCAAAGCTGGGCCGCTTTTCATTATTTGCAGTCTACCGATGAAACCCGCAAGCTTCAGGCTGATTACCTTAAACGTATATCGATAGGCGAGAGCGACATCGAAGCGGCACGAGCGGCCTTTGGTGACCTCGACAAATTTGGCAAAAAAGTTATCCGTTATGCTTTTGGCAGAATTTTCTACCTTTCATTACCAGCTAGTTTGATATCGTTTAAACCCGTCACTTTGCGTGGATTGAGCGCAGGCGAAGCAGCGATCATGCCGGTGGTTATGCAGTCACGCCGCGGGGTTAACCGCGAACAAGCGGCTCAGCTGGTTCCCGAGGCACGAACAATCGCTGCGAAGTTTCCCGGCGATGCGGCGGTGCTTGCGGCGCTGGCGGAGGCCGAATATGACGCCGGCAATGATGATGCGGCAATTACCGCCGCTGATCAGGCAACCGCTATTCAACCGGCCAATATCAACGCCATGTTACAAAAGGGATATGCGCTGTTTCGCAAAGCGCGCGATGCCGAAGGTAAAGATGCCGATGATAAAAAGGCTGCATTTTCTGCCGTGCGCAAACATTTCACCGCTATAAACAAGATCGAAAAAGATCATCCGATACCGCTCATTTATTTTTATCGAACTTATTTCGATCAGGGTGTTGAGCCCACTGAAAATGCGAAAAATGCATTGGATTATGCTTTGCAGCTTTCCCCCTTTGACAAAGGCCTGCGCCTTAACGTCGCCAGGCAGGATATGAAGGACAAACGCTACGCAGAGGCGCGAGATCATTTGTGGATATTGGCAAATGACCCGCACCGAACAGAGCCGAGTGACGGTCGCCCCGATCCTATAACTGCCATGCTGAAAGAGGCTGAAGAAAAGCTTGGCATCGCGCAAGATGATGGCGACGATACGGATACTCAGGGCAGCGATGAAGAGGGTAATGTCGCTACAAATTCCTGAACTTCATGGGCCTTTGGATCGCCGCCAATGCTATTCGTCGAAAATTTTGGCTCGCTAACGCATTGTTCGGTGCGGCGTTGACGCTTTGTCGTTACCATACGGCATTATTTTCGTTTTTCGGGGAGCTTAATATGTTGCGCAAAATTTCTATCGCTTTGTTGCTATCCACGTCTGCCATTGTTGCTCCGGCGATCGCGCAAGATTCGAAGCCGGCCGCCATATCCGAACTGGTCAAACAAGTGGATATTCCGTTTGAGGAATTTGAGCTGGACAATGGCTTGACCGTCATTGTCCATGAAGACCGCAAAGCGCCGATCGTCGCGGTCTCCATCTGGTATGATGTCGGGTCAAAACATGAACCCAAAGGCAAAACCGGCTATGCGCATTTATTCGAACATATCATGTTTAACGGCAGCGAAAATGCGCCGGGCGATTATTTTGAATATCTGAAACGGATTGGTGCGACCGATTTGAACGGCACGACCTGGTTTGACCGGACCAATTATTTTCAGACAGTGCCGACCAGCGCGCTGGAATCCGCACTGTTTCTCGAAAGCGACCGCATGGGGTATCTGCTGAATGCGGTCACCCAGGAAAAGCTGACCAATCAGATTGGCGTCGTGTCCAACGAAAAACGGCAGGGGGATAATGAACCCTATGGCCTGGTCGAATATGTTCAGATTGAAGCCATGATTCCGGCCGGTCACCCCTATGGCCATAGCACCATTGGCAGTCTGGCGGATTTGAAGGCGGCATCGCTCGATGACATGAAGCAATGGTTCATCGATAATTATGGCCCGAATAATGCGGTGCTGGTTTTGGCGGGCGACATTAACGCGGCGCAGGCCAAGCCCTTGGTGCAAAAATGGTTCGGCGATATCAAGCGCGGTAAAGAAGTCGCGCCGATAACGCAGCCTATTCCGCCATTGACCGCGCCCAAAAAGATTGTGCTCAAGGACAAAGTGCCGGTGACGCGCATCTATCGTAGCTGGGTCGTGGCGGGCCGCTATGATGCCGATTTTGTCGCGCTCGATGTCGGCGCCAGCGTGCTGGGCGGGCTGTCCAGCTCGCGGCTCGACAATATATTGGTGCGCCAAGAACAGAGCGCGGTTCGCGTGTCGGCGGATATCTTGCCCTTTGTCGGCGGCAGTTTTTTCAACATAGAAGCCGATGTTAAACCGGGGGTCGATGCGGATAAAGTGGCCAAGCGATTGGATGAAATTATGGCCGATTATCTGGCAACCGGCCCGACCGCCGACGAGGTGCAGCGCGTTGCCGCCAGCAGCATCGGCGGGCGGATAAGGGGATTTGAACAGGTCGGCGGCTTCAACGGAAAGGCTGTCGCGCTGGCCGAAGGCGAGCTTTACACCGGCGATGCCGGCCGGTTCAAAAAACAGATGAATGATCTGGCGACGATGGTGCCCAAGACGGTGCAGGCGGCGATGAACAAATGGCTGTCGCGCCCTGTCGTTGAAATTCGGGTCGTGCCGGGCGAGCGCGAAGCTTATGATGAAGTGGACGGTGCAAAATCCGGCGCGCGGACGGGCGCATTGAGCGCGCCGGCCTTTTACAGCCCACCGGGCAGCGAAACTGCAGCGCATAGCGCCCGCGCATTTGACGGCGACCGGAGCAAATTTCCAGGCGCGGGCGCCACCCCCGATCTCGATTTTCCGGCCGTCGAAGAAGCCACGCTCGACAATGGCATCAAGCTGTTTTTTGCGCGGCGCAGCGCGGTGCCCGTCGTGCGCGTCGCGGTGAGCTTTGATGCGGGCTATGCCGCCGATCCGATTGCCAAACGCGGCCTTGCCAGCATGGTCGGCGCGTTGATGGATGAAGGCACGGCAACGCGAAATTCGACCCAATTGGCCGAACAGCAAGAGCGGCTGGGCGCGGCGGTTTTCGTAAATTCGTCGCTCGACCGGACAACGGTGGGCGCGCAGGCGCTCAATGCCAATTTGGGCGCAACGCTTGATCTGCTGGCCGATATTATCAAAAATCCGGCCTTTGCACCTTCGGAAATTGAGCGGCTGCGTATTCAGCAAATCACCCGGATTCGCGGCGAAAATAGCCAACCGCAAGGCATTGCGCTGCGCAATTTGCCGCCGCTGATCTATGGCGCTGACCATCCCTATGGCGGACCATTAACGGGCAGCGGCACCGAAGCGGTGGTGGCGAAATTGACCCGCGATGACATTGTCAATTTTCATGCCGCCTATATTCATCCGCAAAAGGCCGAGATTTTTGTCGTCGGTGACACCAATCTGGCGGCGGTCAAAGCGGAATTGAACCGCCGCTTTGGCAATTGGCAGGGAACCGCCCCGGCGGCCCCCAAAAAAGCCTTTACCAGCAAATTGCCCGAACAGAAAAATCGAATCATCCTGATCGACCGGCCCAATTCGCCCCAATCGCTGATCATTGCGGGTCATGTGCTCGGCGCCACGGGCACCGACGATCTGTTGACATTGACCGCGGCGAATGAGGTGCTTGGCGGCGATTTTCTGTCGCGGATCAACACCGATCTGCGCGAGACCAAAGGCTGGTCCTATGGATCATCCTCCTTCATTCTGGGCGCGAAGGACCAGCGGCCCTTTATGATTTTTGCGCCGGTCCAAACCAATCAAACCGGCCCATCGGTGCAGGCTATTTTGGATCAAATGGCCGCCTTTTCCGGTGAAAAAGGTGTTACCGCCGAAGAATTGGAGCGCACGGTCAAGGGCAACACGCTCGAACTTCCCGGTAATTTTGAACAATCGGCCAGCGTTCTGGGCCAAATGCAGGCCGACCGCCTGGCCGAGCGCAGCTTTGATTATGCCGAAAGTTTGAAGCCGCGTTATGAAGCCTTAACGCCGGCGGCGATGAATGATGAATTGCGCAAATATGTCAGCGCCGACAAATTGGTCTGGCTGGTCGTCGGGGATGCCGCAGCGGTCAAGCCGCAGCTTGAAAAATTGGGATTGCCAATTGAATTGGCTCCAAAAGCTGCTACCGATGCGGGCGCGGATAATAAATAATCCACGCAACCAATTTTGATCCAGGAGAAGAATAATGGCAGCAGTCGACGGCGCATATGACGTGACCATCAAAAGCCCAATGGGCGATCAATCAGCGGTATTGACGGTGAATAGCGATGGCAGCAGCTTTAGCGGCAATATGGCGGGCGGATTGGGATCAATGGACATCACCGGCGGCAGCGTTGATGGCAATATGCTGAGCTGGAAAATGGATATGACGGTGCCCATGCCCATGTCGCTCGATTGCAAGGCAACGGTCGACGGCGATATGATCAGCGGCGAAGTCGTTGCCGGCGCTTTCGGTTCGATGGGCCTGAGCGGAACGCGCAAGGCATAAATTTGCGCATGGCCGCCTGCATTCACACGTTAGAGCATCGCGCGAAAATATGGGTACCGGTTTTTCGCATCAAGCGATGCGACAACAAATAGACAGAGCGGGCGGTGTGATTCCTATTTCACGTTGTCCGCTCTAAATCCGACTTTCGCAAAAATATCATAAATTTCCAATAAGGTCGCCTTGCGCAAGTGAGGCGGCCTTGTCGTTTCGGTTGCGAATGTTTAAGGGAAAGCATTGGAATGGTCGGGTGATTCCGCTGCGGCCTTTATCGATCTATTGGGAAAATGAATCCACATGAATCAGCTTGCCTCCGCATCCCAATTGCGCATGTCGCTGCTGCGATGGTCGTTATTCATTGTGCCTTTGGTGCTGTTTTTAGGCCTTTTTTCGGGCACGATATCGGGGTCGGGCGAAGATAATGCCTGGTTCGCTGAATTGATCAAACCAGCGGCGCAGCCGCCCGGCTGGTTATTTGGCGTGATATGGCCGATATTATATTTGATGATCGCTTTTGCCTTTGCGATGATTTTAAATGCGCGGGGGGCCAAGGGCCGCGGACCTGCAATAGCCTTATTTGTGCTGCAACTGCTGTTGAATTTTGCTTGGTCGCCGTTGTTTTTTGGTCAGCATCAGGTGACGAGTGCTTTCTATCTTATCGTTATTATCCTGATTCTAGCGGTGGCAACGACATTCGCCTTTGGCCGCGTGCGCAAGGCGTCTGCCTGGCTTATGGTGCCGTATCTGGCGTGGCTGTGCTTTGCCGCGATCCTTAATTTTCAGATTGACCGGCTTAATCCCGATGCAGAAAGTCTTTACGTTCCGGCGGCAAGCGCCCAAATAGGATAATCGCGCCACCCATGGCGCCTAGGAGATTAGGCATGCAAAGCGAAAATCGAATGTTCGACGATCTGGCGAAATTGTTTAACGGCTTGGCCGGCACGGTGGCGGGTATGGGCCGCGAGGCACAGGACAATGCGCGCGCGCGCGCACGCGAATGGGCAGGCGGGCTGGATTTGGTTAGCCGGGAGGAATTTGATGCGGTCAAGCAAATGGCGGCCAAAGCCAGAGCGGAAGCCGAATTGTTGACCGAGCGGGTGGAAAAATTGGAAGCGGCGCTCGGCCTTGCCAAAAAACCGGCCGCCAAAACAGCGGTCAAACCCACCGCAAAGCCACGAGCGAAAAAGACCGCGCCGAGCGTCTCCAAAAAACCCGCCGCGAAAAAGGCATGAATAGTTTTCCACAGGGCACCCACAGGCTTATTTGCCGAAGCGCATGATCGCGCTTGCGCCGATTTCGGGCGCGATGCACAAGGCGGTCATGATCAATCAACGCCCCCGCCATGCATGATTCCGACGAAGATTTCGGCGGCATAGAGCGCGACGAATCGGCACCGATGGATATGCTGGCCGCCTTGTTCGAGGCGCGCGGCTGGTCGTTCGAAACCAACAGCGACGAAGAAGTGAGCGCCGAATTTAAGGGCAGCTGGACCAGCTATCAAATTCGTGCGGTGTGGCGCGATGAAGACAACAGCTTGCAGGTTATTGTCTTGCCCGACGTTACGGTTCCCGATGATAAGCGCAATGATGTCTATCGCGCATTGGGGTTAATCAACGAACAATTATGGATCGGCCATTTCGACATTTGGTCGAGCAACGGAATTTTGCTGTTTCGGCACGGATCGCTGTTGCCGCCCAGCGGCATGTTGGGCATCGATCAGGCGCAGACGATCATCGATGTTGCGATTGACGAATGCGAACGTTTTTATCCCGTATTCCAATTTATCATCTGGGGCGACAAAAGCCCGGAAGATGCCATCGCCAGCGCCTTGGTCGAAACCCACGGCGAGGCGTGAATTAGAGCATCGTGCGAAAAAGTGGGAACCGGTTTTTCGCATAAAGTGATGCGACAACAAAGTGATAGAGCGGGCAGCGTGATTCCTATTTAACGCTGCCTGCTCTAACCCCCCTGAGCGGATTTAATCAGATAGTGCATTTGTGCGGTGGCGATCGGTTTTTCGGGGTCGCCCTGCCACGCGCGGGCATTGACATTGGCCATGCTGCGCCCCATTCGCGCGATCGTGCCGGCGGCATAACTGGTCTGGGGTAAACCGCCGCGCATAAAATCAATCGTGACATTGACCTGACGGATCGGCGCATCGCCGTGGCGTGCGATCAAAGCCTGGTGAATTGCGGCAATGGCCGCCATTTCCAGCAAGCCGGAGATAGCGCCGCCATGCAGAAATCCGGGACGGCCCTGAATTTTTTGATCAAATGGCATTTCGATGACGGGACCGGTGCCGTCCATATGGCGGACGAACATGCCCAGCGACTGCGCATAAGGTGGCAGCAGCGCGGTAAGATCATCGCGAAAATGATTCATGATTGCCATCCTTCCAAACGGATGAAGGTTCCGCTGGCATAAGCAAGCGGGTCTTCCAAATCGCCATTATGCGCGATCCCCCGGACAAATCCGATCTTGCGGCTAATGTGGTAGCAGATGCCGCGGCCGTAAACCCGTTTGCCGGCGGGGGAGGGGCGGAGATAATCCAGCCGCAGATCCATCGTGACTTGCGGAACAAAGGCGCCGCGTTTTTGCCAGATCGACATGCTGGTCGCATTATCGAGCAAGCTGATCACCACCGCGGATGCCATTACACCGGTGCCGGGGTCGCCGACCAAATCATCGCGCCAATCGATCGCTAGTTCGACCCAATCTTCGCCATGCTGGGAATATTCCATATTGAGGAAGCCGCCGTGGCCAAATTTGCTCATGAAACGATTCACCAGTTCGGGGTCGAAGGGTGTGCCTTCGGTAAAGGTGGAGACCGGGTTTTCTATATCCATGATTTTCCTTCTAGAGCCTGATGACGTTAAGTCGATTCTCCTCGTCATTGCGAGCGAAGCGCGGCAATCCAGTGTCACCCGCACACAGTTTGGATTGCTTCATCGCCTCGCTCCTCGCAATGACGCAGTTCATCAATCTAATATCATCAAACTCTAATCCGCGCCAATGCTGGCGATGTAAGCCGGTGTAACCCGTGCGCGCGATGCTTGTTCATAAGCATAGCCCGCTTGCAACACGGCATAATCATGCCAGCGCGCGCCGGTAAAGCTGATGCCAACCGGAAGCCCGCGCAGCGCGCCCATCGGCACGGTCAAATGCGGCGCACCTGCAATGGCGGCCAGGCTGCTGGCGCTGGGGCCGCTGAAATTGTCGCCTTTGCCCAATGCGGACAGCCAGGTGCGTCCATTGGTGGGTTGTACCAATAATGTGACATTATGCTGGGTGAGCAGGCGGGCGATGTGTGCATTGGTCCGCTGCGTCATATTTTTGGCCAATATCGCCAGTTGATCCTGGGTCAATTTTGTGGCCTCGGCGCGGTCAAAACCCGATTGATCGAAATATTGCAATTCGCGCTCGGCATTGGCTTTGTTGAAAGCGATCAAATCGGCCAGCATCTTATGCGGCACCAATCCGGCGGGCAGATTTTGCAGATAGGCCGCCATGTCATATTTCAGCTCCCCAAACAGCAAGGTGCCTTCATCCTCGCCGATGCCGTCCAATCCAGACCGGCTGTCGGCAATATCTATAATTATCGCGCCCGCCGCCGTCATCTGCGTCAATGCCTTTTCAAACAAAACCATCAAATCGGCATCATCACCAATGGTATCGCGCAGCACGCCGATACGAACGCCCCTTAATCCATCATCGCGCAAGCCAGCGGCATAATTGCCGCGCCATTTATCCGCCTCCTGCGTTGCGGGGTCTAAGGGATCGCTTCCCGCCATTGCGGTCAACATAATCGCGGCGTCGCGCACGCTTTTGGTCATGGGGCCGGCGGTATCCTGCGTATGGCTGATCGGCACAATGTGACGGCGGGAAATCAGCCCGACCGTGGGCTTAAATCCGACAATTCCGTTGATTGAGGATGGGCAGACGATGGAGCCATTGGTTTCGGTGCCAATGGTGCCCGCCGCCAGCCCGGCCGCCATCGCCGCGCCGCTGCCCGCCGATGAGCCGCAGGTGTTTCGGTCCAGCGCATGCGGATTTTTGGTCAAGCCGCCGATCGCGCTCCATCCGCTGGTCGAATTGTCCGACCGGATATTGGCCCATTCGGACAGATTGGTCTTGCCCAGGATAATCGCCCCCGCCTCGCGCAATTTTGCCACCAAGGGCGCATCGCGGCCGGTGATATTATCCTTGAGCGCGAGCGACCCTGCCGTGGTGGGCAGCGCGCCTTTGGCTTCGATATTATCCTTGATAAGGATGGGAATGCCATGCATCGGGCCGCGATATCGCCCCGCCTTGCGCTCCGCATCGGCCGCGCGCGCTTGTTCGATTGCATCGGGGAATGTGGCGATGACGGCGTTCAGCGCCGGGCCACTGTCATCAATTTCGGCGATCCGCAACAGATAGGCGGTGACGATCGCCTCGCTGCTATATTGGCCGTTAGCAATGGCATCCGCTAGTTCGGCGAGCGAAAGATGTTCGATATCGGCAATGCGCGCCGCTTCGGTGCTGCCATGCGCGATTGATGGCTGCGCGGCGGCGGGCGCCGAAATCAGGGCGAAGGCCGCCATCCAGATTGGCCAATTCCTCATTCGGCTTCCTTTCCCTGCTCAATGGAGCGATCCCGCGCGGCGCGCAGGGTGACCGCGATCAGATTGTTCAATGCCTCGTCCCGGTCCAGCATGGCAAGCCCAGCGGCGGTCGACCCGCCCTTGGAGGCGACACGCGCCGCAAGTTCGCCCGGCGTATCGCTGCTCCGCGCCGCCAGCAGCGCCGCTCCCTCGATCATTTCCCTGGCGAGCCGCGCGGCTGGCACCGGCTCAATGCCCATCTGTTCCGCCGCCTGCGCCATGGCATCGATAAAGCGGTAGAGATAGGCCGGGCCGCATCCGGCAAGAGCCGTAAACGCATGCATATCCGCCTCCTGCACCAACCAATAAGGCGTGCCGAGCGGCGCGAGCCAGCTTTCGGCGGTTCGCTGATCTGCGTCGTCCAAGCCGCGCGCAAACAGGCCCAGGGGGGATTTGCCAAGCGCCACCGCCAAATTGGGCATCACCCGCAAGATCCGCGCATCGGGGAAATGCCGCATCAAACTATCGGTAGCGACCCCGCCGAGGATCGAAATAACCAGCGCGCCGGGCGACAATAACGCCCGGATATCATCCGCCATAGCGGCCAGATTCTGGGGTTTAATCCCGATCAAAATCGTTTCATATTTGCCGGGCACTTGCCCCGCGTCGCTGAAATACCGCGCGCCGGGGGGCAGATTGCGGTCCGTTGGCTTGACGATATGAAAAGATGCGGCAGGCACGCCCGCCGCCATCCAACCCTGCACCATCGCGCCGGCCATATTGCCGCATCCAAACAACAGCATGGGTGAAGGAAAGGGGATGGGCGGACCGCCTGTCATGCGTCATTTTCCGGTGAAAGCGCCAAATATAGGCAAAGGCCATCGGGGTGTGCAAGCGGCGGTGCGGCGGCGATATGGCGCCCCGCATCGGCGCGCGCGCGCGCCAATATTGCTGGCGCGACGGCGGCGGCGTGGAAAATATGATCAGCCTCGCCCAGCAACCGGGCTGCGCGCAGCGTCAGATCATCGGGATCGTTGGAGGTGAGGTGGACGATGATCAAGCCCTGCGCCGCGTGGCCATCATCCGCCGCGAGCCAATCGGAAACCGCGCCGCTGGATTGATCGGCAAAAGGATCCAGCGCGCCGCCGCGTTGGAACGCCCTATCCAGCGCTCGCCTACGTGCCGCTGCGTCCGGCCACCGGGCGCGGATGGCGTCGCGCGCGCCATGAACCGCCTTGGCCAGCGCGCCCAAATTTTGCGGCAGCATGGCTTCGATACGCTGCCGAATCGCCTTGGCCATCCCGGCGGACGCGCCGCCGGTTCCCACTGCGATTAATATTGGCGCACGGTCTACGATCGCGGGCGTGGTAAAATCGCAGTGGTCGGGGCGGTCGACAATATTCACCAACATGCCTTTGCCGCGCAGCCGGGTGGCGGCGGCAACCGCCGCCGCTTCATCCTCCATGGCGACAAAGGCAACGCGCGCGCAGCGGCAGATGGGCTGAGGACAATCGGGCACACAAAACCCGCCGGCGCGTTCGATCAGCCGTCTTTTCGCTTCGGCTGCTTCTCCTTGTCCGGCCAAAACAACATTGCGGCCTTTCAAATTTAGAAAGAGAGGCAATTGTTCCATCCGCGGTCAATCGAGCCAGTCGGGCACATGTTCGGCGGCCAAAATAGCCGCGGGCTTGATTCGCTCGGCAACGACCGCATATCGCGCGCCATCTACCAGCACTTCGGGAACCAGGCTGCGGCTGTTGTAAGTGCTCGCCATGGTCGCGCCATAAGCGCCCGCGGTGCGAAATATCGCCAGATCGTTGGCCGCGACATGATCGGTATCGCGGTGCATGGCGAAGGTATCACCCGTCTCGCAAACCGGCCCGACGATATGCGCGGTCATCCGCTTACCGCTGGGCTCTACGGCGGAAAAATCATGGTAGGCATCATACATGGCGGGACGGGCCAGATCATTCATCGCGGCATCGACCACGACAAAGGGAACATTGCCGCCGCCCGGTTTCACGCGGATGACGCGGGTGAGCAAGATGCCGGCATTGCCCGCGATCACCCGGCCGGGTTCGAACATCAAACGGACATTCCACCCCTTGGTGACGCGGGCAACCATCGCGCCATATGCGGCGGGGCTGGGCGGGTCATCTTCGGCGCGATAGGCAACGCCAAGGCCGCCGCCCAGATCAATATGGGTCAGCTCTGCGCCGCTGCTGCGGATCGAATCGATCAAGCCGCCGACTTTGGTAAAAGCAGCCTCCAAGGGATCAAGACTGGTTAGCTGACTGCCAATATGCAGTGCCAGTCCGCGCATTTTTAGACCCGACAGACCGTTCAACCGCATATAAATACCCTTGGCCCGGCCAAAAGGCACGCCAAATTTATTTTCCGCTTTGCCCGTTGAAATTTTTTCATGCGTTCCTGCATCAACGTCGGGGTTGATGCGCAGCGCGGCATGAGCGGTTTTTCCCATAACCTCGGCAACAATGGCGAGTTCGCGGCCTTCCTCTTCGGATTCGACATTAAATTGGCCAATATCCTTTTCCAAGGCATGCGCCATTTCTTCGGGCGTTTTGCCGACACCGGAAAAGACGATATCTTCAGGCCGCATTCCCGCCGCCAGCGCCCGGTCAAGCTCGCCCGCCGAAACGACATCCGCGCCGTAACCCTCGCGTGCTAAAATTCGCAATATCGCCAGATTGGGATTGGCCTTGATCGCAAAGGCGATATGCGGATTATCCAGCGCGGATAAGGCATCTTTGAAAACTTGCGCATGGCGAATGAAGGTCGCGCGCGAATAGACATAGACCGGGGTTTCAACCTGCGCCGCAATTAAGGGCAACGGCACGTCTTCGGCATGCATTATGCCATCTTTCAAGGTAAAATGATCCATGGAATGCAGGCTATTCTTTCGGTAATGCGCTGTTGCTCGATAAGGGGTCGGCGGACTCCTTCGGGTCGCTATCATCCAATATCGGCTGGGTTCCCGGCGGCAGATCAAATTCGTCATCTTCGCGGCGTTGTGAACGGCGCAGCAATTCGACGCTGCGGCCGGGGCGGGCCTGCACCGCTGGTTTCAGCAATTGGCTGGGGCTATCTGGTTTTTCCTGACCATAAGCGGCGGTTACGCCCGTTGACCCCGACTCGGGTTGCAGTTCACCGATTTTGCCGCATGCGCCAAGCAGCGCCAAAGCGGCCAGCGGCCATAATTTCCGGTTGGTAATTGTATCTTTTTTCATCGATGATTCGCTTGTTTGATAACGGCCAACTGCTGTCTTACCCGCTCCGGCGCGGTTCCGCCATAGCTGGTACGGCTGCTGACCGATCCTTCTACGCTTAAATCGGGAAGTTTGCGCCCGGCAATGCGCGGGTCGATCGCCGCCAGATCATTCGCGCCAAGTTTGGCCAGGCCGCACCCGCGCGCTTCGCATAATTTGACGGCGCTGCCCGTGATATGATGCGCCTCGCGAAAGGGAATATTGCAATCGCGCACCAGCCAGTCGGCAAGGTCGGTTGCCGTGGAAAAACCGCTGTCTGCCGCCGCGCGCATTTTTGGCGGGACAAAATCTATGCTTTCGATCATGCCGGTCATCGCGGTCAAGCACAGGCCAAGCAGATCATGCGCTTCAAAAACCGGTGGCTTGTCATTTTGCATATCTTTTGAATAAGCCAGCGGCAGGCCCTTCATCGTCATCATCAGCGCATTCAGGCACCCGGTGATCCGTCCGGTGTGACCGCGAATCAGCTCCGCCGCATCGGGATTGCGCTTTTGCGGCATGATCGAGCTACCCGTTGACCATGCGTCGGGCAAGGTCACAAAACCAAAGGGTTGCGATGCCCAGATGACAATCTCTTCGGCCAAACGTGACAAATGCAGCGCGCAGGCCGCCGCTGCCATAAGATAATCCAGCGCAAAATCACGGTCGGATACGCTGTCGATCGAATTGGCGGTGGGAGCGTCAAAACCCAGCGCTTTGGCCGTCATCTGTCGGTCAATAGGAAAGCCGGTTCCGGCGAGCGCCGCCGCACCCAATGGGCATTCATTCAGCCTATGGCGCGCGGCATCGAATCGCGCGGCATCGCGGGCAAACATTTCATAATAAGCCAGCAGATGATGGCCAAGCGTCACCGGCTGCGCCACTTGCAAATGGGTAAAGCCGGGCATGATGGTGCCGGCATATTCGTCGGCGCGCGCGATCAAGGCCGTTTGCAAGGCGGTCAAAGCGCCGCTGACCTCATCAATGGCATCGCGCACCCATAGGCGGAAAGCGGTTGCCACTTGATCATTGCGTGAGCGCGCCGTGTGCAATCGCCCGGCGGCCGGCCCGATTAATTCGGTCAACCGCGCCTCTATGGTCATGTGAATATCTTCGTTGGACAGATTTACCGGAACGCCGTTTTCGCCATATTCGGTGCTTATCTGCTCCAGCCCGGCGGAAATTTGGGCGGCGTCGGCGGCATCGATTATGCCGGTTTGGCCCAACATCGCGGCATGGGCAATCGATGCCGCAATATCTTGCCGCCAAAGACGCTTGTCGAATGGGATGGAGGCATTTATCTCTGCCATGACGGCGGCTGGTCCTGCGGCAAAACGCCCGCCCCATATTTTGTTGTTATTTTGGTTACTGCTATCTGACATGCGATTTTTTCAAACCTTTCTGATTGCCCGGCCAGTGATGTTGCCTTTTATGGTATCACTGTTGCTGATCGCGGGTTGCGATAAGCCGTCCGGTCCGCAAGAGCAAGCAGAGTCCGCCGATCGCAATCGCGATGGCGCGATTGAGGCGCGCGGCAAAATAACCTTAAAAAGCGCCAATGGCATGATGGCGACGCTCAGCTATGAATATGCGGGACAGCCCGCGCCGGATGATTTTTTTAACGGTGCCGATGGCCGGGATGTCTCGCTGCGTGATTTTGCGGGCCGGCCATTGCTGGTCAACATTTGGGCCACTTGGTGCGTGCCGTGCAGGGTGGAGATGCCAACGATCGATGCGCTCGCCAAGCTTGAGGAAGGCCGGATATCGGTGATCGCGGTTAATCAGGATTTGCAGGGTGCTCGTCCGGCCATGGATTTTTTCCGCCGTATCGGTATCCGCAATCTGGAACCTTATAGCGATCCGGATAATGCGCTTTCCGCCGCTTATGACGCGATTCCGTTGCCCACGACCATTTTGTATGACAGCGAAGGGAAGGAAGTTTGGCGCGTTCAAGGTGGGTTCGAATGGAATGATAAAGAAGTTTCCAAACTGCTGCGCGAGGCGCTCTAACCGCCGTTGGTAAGCGCGGGCAGCGCCCAATCAATTGGCGCTCGGCCATTTTGCGCAAGAAAGCCATTTGCCTTTGAAAAATGCCGGCATCCGAAAAAGCCATTATGCGCGGCAAGCGGGGAGGGATGCGCCGCGCGCAGGACCCGGTGGCGGTTTTCATCGACAAAGGCCGCTTTCTTCTGCGCATAGGCCCCCCACAGGAGGAAGGCGGTGGGCGCGGCGTTTTCATTGACCGCGGCGATAGCAGCGTCGGTAAATCGCTCCCACCCGCGCTTTTGGTGCGATGCGGCCTGATGCGCCTCGACCGTCAACACGCTGTTGAGCAATAGCACGCCTTGCCGTGCCCAATGTTCCAGAAAGCCGTGTTTGGCGGGCGCAATGTTTAGGTCGGCTTGCAATTCCTTATAGATATTCTGCAAGCTGGGCGGCGGGCGCACGCCGGGCATTACCGAAAAACACAGACCATGCGCCTGACCGGGGCCATGATAGGGATCCTGCCCCAAAATGACGAGCTTCACCGCATCCAGCGGGGTGAGTTCGAGCGCGCGGAACCAGTTTTTGCTATGCGGGAAAATCTGTTTGCCCGCCGCCTTTTCCGCTTTCAGAAATGCGCGCAAACCGGCCATATAGTCGCTGTCAAACTCGGCATTTAGCGCGGCTTTCCAGCTTTCATGTAGGGCGGCTTGGGCCATCGCGTTTATCCTGATTTTGTAAAAAAGGCGGGAAGAAAATAAGCAAGAAGAACATCACTCTCGCCAATGATTGTTGGTGATACGGCGAATGCCTTGTTTGAATAAATCGCTTCCAAAATTCAGCAGTAATCCGATTGGTAGATTCATCAGCCGAATATAGGTTAGCGTTTGTTTCACATGTATCGGCCCTAACTTATCCATGGATTTCAGTTCGATAAGCAACAAGTCATCAACCAACAAATCATAGCGAAAAGCACCGGGATAGGCCTTACCATCAATATTTATGGTGACCGGCTTTTGCCGGTCAATCTGCAGTCCCAGTGCGCTCAGTCTGTCCGCAAGCACCTGTTCATAAACCGATTCAATCAGCCCCGGGCCGATTTCGCTATGCAATTTCAGGCCGCAATGGATAACGGCGCTGGCAAGTTCATCGGCGCGTTTGATTTTATCCATCGATCTTCCCGTCTTATTTTCTTCCCGTCTTTTTTACATCATTCGGCCGCAGAAGGTGAAGCGAGCAAATCGTTCCATTCTTTAACTTCCTTGGCCGATGCAGGCCCCAGCAATTCCATCGCATGGCGCATCCTTTCGCGGATGATGTCACGGCCCAGATGGGTGATGGCGTCAAATAGCGGTACGCCCTGCGCCGCGCCGGTGATCGCCAGATACATCGGGCGGATCACGTCTTTAAGTTTCACATCGAGAATTTCGGCGGTGCGGCGCAGCGCGGCCTCCACCCCGTCGCGGTTCCATTCGGTCAGCGCGTCCAATTGGGTCAGGATCAGATGATAGGCTTGGCGCTGCTGCGTCTCATCAAGCTTCACCCCGTCGCTTAGCCGCTCGGCGCTTTGTCCGTCGATGCGGTTCATAAAGAACATCGCGGTGAGCGCGCCAAGATCCGACAATTTCGTGATCCGCGCCTGCGCCATTTCGGCAATCGGCATCAGATAGGCGTCGTTCAAAGCCCAATCGCGCACGGCGGCCAAGAAATCCTGTGTGTCCATCGTTTCGCGCAGATACCGGCCGTTGAGCCATTCGAGCTTTGCGGTGTCAAATACCGGTCCGCCCAGCGAAATATTATGCACATCAAAGCCGGCAATCAATGCATCGAGCGAGGTCATTTCATCCGCTTCGCTGGCGCTTTTTATAAACAGTCCCAAAAAATTCTGCATCGCTTGCGGCAGATATCCAGCGCGCTGAAAAAATAGGATGCTCGTTGGGTTTTTGCGTTTTGACAGTTTGGATTTGTCCGCATTGCGCAGCAGCGGCAGATGCGTCAGCACCGGCGGCTGCCAGCCGAAATATTGATAAAGGAGCAGGTGTTTGGGCGCGGAACTGATCCATTCCTCGCCGCGCATCACATGGGTAATGCCCATCAAATGATCGTCGACGACATTGGCAAGATGATAGGTGGGCAGACCGTCCGATTTCATCAACACCTGCATATCGACGGTTTGATAATCAATCTCGATCATGCCGCGCAATGTATCGTCAAAACGGCAACTGCCGCTTTCGGGGATGACCATCCGTACCACATGGGCTGCGCCCGCCGCTTGACGCTCCGCCGCGACGCGATCGTTAACCGCGCGGTAGCTCGCGTCATATTTGGGCGGTTTTTTGGCGGCGGTTTGCTGCGCGCGCAGACTGCTCAGTTCTTCGGGCGTCAGGTAACATTGGAAGGCATGACCCGCATTCAGCAGCGCGTCGCAATATTGCTGATAGATGGCGCTGCGTTCCGATTGGCGGTATGGCCCGTGCGGTCCGCCGATATCGGGGCCCTCATCCCAGCTCAAGCCAAGCCATTTCAGGCTGTCGAGGATCATTTTTTCCGATTGCGGCGTTGAGCGCGCCTGATCGGTATCCTCAATCCGCAAGATAAACTCGCCGCCATGTTTTTTGGCAAAGCAATAGTTGATCAGCGCGATATAAGCCGTGCCGACATGCGGATCGCCGGTAGGCGAGGGCGCAACACGGGTGCGGACGGGGCGGGTTGTTGCGTTCATGGATCGCTTTTGCCTTTGCAGGAAGTTGTGGATTTGGCCGCCCTTACCAGCGATGCGTTCTGTCGCCAAGGGGCGTTGGCGGGCAGTAGCTCGCCAGGTTTAGCCGCGCGGCGATGTGGCCGAAATTTCGATGCGCAATTTTGCTGGCGCTATTGGGCGGTCGCGGGTAACGGTTTTGGCTGATGACATGGAAATCCGGGATGCCAACGCTTCTTTCCATCGGTTCGGCTGTTCCGGATCACGGCATCAGCCAAAGCCAAGTGCTCTCGATCCTCGAAGGCGCGAAGGGGCGCGAATTGCCGGCGCGGATGGCCGATATTTTGCGCAATACGGGCATCGCGCAGCGTTACATTGCGATGCCGCCGGAATATTATCTGCGCGCGCGCAGCTGGCCGGACCGGGCGGCGGTTTATGAGCAGGCGGCGATGACGCTTTTTGCCAAAGCCGCCGCGATTGCGCTTGAACGCGCCGGGTTGACGCCGCGCGATATTGGCCAGATTGTCTGTGTATCAACCACCGGCACGATGACACCCAGCCTGCCGAGCCAGATGATTGAGGCGATGGGTTTTCGCAGCGATACCCGGGTGGTGCCGTTATTCGGCTATGGCTGCGCGGGCGGTGTGATCGGGCTGGGGCTGGCGGCAGATTTGGCCCGCGCTGCGCCGGACCGGCCGGTGCTGCTGGTGTCGCTGGAGCTGTGCAGCATGGCCTATGATCATAGCCGAATGGACAAGAAGGATATGGTGGCGCTGGCGCTCTTTGCCGATGGCTGCGCGGCGGCGGTGATTGGGCCGGCGGGCGGGCCGGGCATAGCGTGCGGGCCAAAACTATCCGCCTTTGCGCAAAATACCTGGCCGAATACGCTCGATATGATGGGATGGGATATTGGCGATACCGGATTTGATCTGGTGCTGGCCCGTGATATCCCCGCCTTTGTCGCAAGCGATTTCGCGCCAATATGCGATGCTTTTCTGGCGCAGCAGGGATTGACCAAATCTGATATTGCCGAGCCGATCTGCCACCCCGGCGGCGGGCGGGTGGTCGATGCGCTGGCGGATTATTTCGGGCAGGATTTGACCGCAACGCGCAAGATATTGGCCGCCTGTGGCAATATGAGCAGCCCCACGGTGCTCTTCGTGCTGGAGGAGATATTGCGCGGCAGCCCGCTGACCCGCCCCGCGATTATGACCGCGCTGGGGCCGGGTTTTGTCGGCGCGATGGGGCTGTTAACGCCATGACATTCATTGCAGCGATAGGCAAAAGTGGGAACCGGTTTTGCGGCTCGGTCATGGCAGCTATAAGGATATTGCCATGATTGTTGATTGGCCGCTCTGGGCGCTTGCGATATTGGCTTATGTGATCATCCAGCGGCTTGGCGAACTGGTTTACGCCCGCGCGAATACGCGGCGATTGCTGGCGAAGGGCGGCGTGGAGCATGGGGCGGGGCATTATCCCTTCTTTATCCTGCTGCATGGCGGATGGTTGATTGCGATTATCCTGCTGGCCCGGCCCGCCGCTGTGCCTGATCCGTTGCTGCTTGCGGGCTTTCTGTTCAGCCAAGCGTTGCGCTATTGGACGCTCGCCAGCATTGGCCGCTGGTGGACCACGCGGATTATCAGCGCACCGCATTTCCCACGGGTAAAGCGCGGGCCATACCGCTTTATTCCGCATCCCAATTATACCGTGGTGGTGATGGAGATTGCGTTGTTGCCGCTGTTGCTCGGCGCTTGGCCGGTGGCGCTGGTATTCTCTGCGCTGAATGCGGTGCTGCTATGGCGGCGGATTGGGGTGGAGGCGAAGGTGCTGGTGGAGCGTGTGGGTTGAACCGCAGGCATATGACTGCGGCGTTGCGATGGAAAAATGGTTCGACCGCACCTGCCCTTGACGTTTCGCGGGCCTGCCGCTAATGGCCGCGCTTCCGCAAGGAGTGTCTTGATTCGTTGATGGCGCAATCGCGCGGGAAAAACATAGCAGCAAATTGCATAATCGGCCGGGTGGGCCAAAGGCTGAGCCTCCACCGCAGTAACGGCTGATCCTGCAAAGTAACCGTCTCATTATTAAGGTGAAGATATGCCAACGATTAACCAATTGGTCCGCAAGGGCCGGACGCCGCAAAAGGCGAAGTCCAAGGTGCCCGCAATGGACGCCAACCCGCAAAAGCGCGGTGTTTGCACCCGCGTTTATACCACAACCCCAAAAAAGCCGAACTCGGCGTTGCGCAAAGTGGCCAAGATCAGGCTGACCAACCAACGCGAGGTCATTTCCTATATTCCCGGCGAAGGCCACAATCTTCAGGAACATAGCGTTGTCCTGATCCGCGGGGGCCGCGTGCGCGATCTTCCCGGTGTGCGCTACCATGTGCTGCGCGGTGTGCTCGATACGCAAGGCGTAAAAGACCGCAAGCAATCGCGCTCCAAATATGGCGCGAAGCGTCCTAAATAAATTCGGGAGAATAGAATATGTCACGTCGTCGTCGTCCCGAAAAACGGGTCATCCTGCCCGATCCCAAATTTGGTGATCTGGTCTTATCAAAATTCATGAATAACCTGATGCTCGATGGTAAGAAATCGGCCGCAGAGCGCATCGTCTATGGGGCTTTGACCACTGTGGAAGATCGCGCGAAGAAAAATCCGGTTGAGCTGTTCCATGAAGCGCTCAACAATGTAAAGCCGGGTATCGAAGTGCGTTCGCGCCGCGTTGGCGGTGCCACATATCAGGTGCCATGCGAAGTGCGTCCTGAGCGCGCGCAGGCGCTCGCCATCCGCTGGTTGATCGGTGCGGCGCGCAACCGCAGTGAAACTACGATGGCCGCTCGGCTGTCGGGTGAATTGATGGATGCCGCCAACAACCGCGGCAATGCCGTCAAAAAGCGCGAAGATACACACCGGATGGCCGAGGCAAACCGAGCATTTGCACACTATCGCTGGTAATTTTCACGCATCGTCATCCTGGTAAAGGCCGGGGCAAAATTTAAACGTCATCCCGGCGAAAGCCGGGATCTCTCAAAGTTAAAATACTACAGGGCGGCAATCGCCTTCTAGAGATTCCGGCTTTCGCCGGAATGACGATATTTTTTTATGTCCCAGTCTTTCGACGGAATGACGAAAAAAAATCCAAATAGAGGGGCTGGCCAAAACCAGCCCCTTTCCCTATAGGGCGGCGCATCACGCAGCCCCTTCCACGGAGTATAGACCATGGCACGCAGCCATCCACTCGATAGATATCGCAATATTGGTATTATGGCGCATATTGACGCCGGAAAAACCACGACCACCGAACGCATCCTTTATTATACCGGCAAGAGCTACAAAATCGGCGAAGTGCATGATGGCGCAGCGACGATGGATTGGATGGAGCAAGAACAAGAGCGCGGCATCACCATCACTTCGGCCGCGACCACCTGTTTTTGGGCGGTGAAGGATGATGATGGCCCCGAACACCGGATCAACATTATCGATACGCCCGGTCACGTGGACTTTACGATTGAGGTGGAGCGCTCGCTGCGCGTGCTCGATGGAGCGGTTGCTTGTTTTGACGGCGTCGCCGGGGTTGAGCCGCAGTCGGAAACCGTATGGCGTCAGGCGGATAAATATAAAGTGCCGCGTATGTGCTTCATCAACAAGCTGGACCGGACGGGCGCGAATTTCGAATATTGCGTGCAATCGATCATCGACCGTTTGGGCGCAAAGCCCGCGGTGCTCTATATCCCCATCGGTATCGAAGGCGGCCTGAAAGGTCTGGTCGATCTGGTGAAGAACCGCGCAATCATCTGGAAAGATGAAAGCTTGGGCGCGGAATTTTCTTACGAAGAAATCCCCGCCGATCTGGTGGAAAGCGCCGCAAAATATCGCAGCGAGCTGATTGAACTCGCCGTCGAGCAAGATGATGAGGCGATGGAAGCCTATTTGGATGGCAATGAGCCCGATGCCGCCACGCTGAAAAAACTGATCCGCAAGGGAACGCTGGCGCATGCCTTTGTGCCGGTATGTTGCGGCAGCGCGTTTAAGAATAAGGGCGTTCAGCCTTTGCTCGACGCGGTGGTTGATTATCTGCCTTCGCCGCTCGATATCGAAGATGTGCAAGGCGTCAAGATGGATAGCGACGAAGCCGACAGCCGCCCGGCCCGCGACGATGCGCCGTTTAGCGCGCTGGCATTCAAGATCATGAATGATCCCTTCGTCGGCTCGCTGACCTTCGCGCGGATATATTCTGGGTCGCTTTCCAAAGGCACCTATCTTAATTCGGTGAAGGATAAGAAAGAGAAGGTCGGGCGTATCCTCGAAATGCACTCGAATGAGCGCAAGGATATCGATGAAGCTTTTGCCGGCGATATTATCGCGCTGGCCGGGATGAAGGAAACCACCACGGGCGATACGCTGTGTGCGGCCAATGCGCCGATCGTGCTCGAACGGATGGAATTTCCTGAGCCTGTTATCGAACTGTCCGTGGAGCCAAAGACCAAGGCGGACCAAGAAAAGATGGGCATCGCGCTCAACCGTTTGGCCGCCGAAGATCCGTCTTTCCGGGTATCGACCGATCACGAATCGGGCCAAACCATCATCAAGGGAATGGGCGAGCTTCACCTCGACATTCTGGTGGACCGGATGCGCCGTGAATTTAAAGTCGAGGCCAATGTCGGCGCGCCGCAAGTGGCGTACCGCGAATATATCGCCCGCCCAGTCGATATTGATTATACCCATAAGAAACAATCGGGCGGTTCGGGGCAATTTGGCCGGATCAAATTCACCATCACGCCAGGTGAGCGCGGCAGCGGCATTATCTTCCATGATGAAGTGAAGGGCGGTAACATTCCGAAAGAATATATTCCTTCGGTGGAAAAAGGCATGCGCGAAACGGCAGAAGGCGGATCGCTCATCGGCTTTCCGATCATCGATTTCGAAATTAAGCTCTATGACGGCGCGTATCATGATGTCGACTCCTCGGCATTGGCGTTTGAAATTGCTGGCCGCGCCGGTATGCGCGAAGCTGCGCAAAAATCGGGCATCAAGCTGTTGGAGCCGATCATGAAGGTTGAGGTAGTAACCCCCGACGATTATCTCGGTGACGTTATCGGTGATATGAATTCGCGTCGCGGCCAAATTCAAGGCACCGACAGCCGCGGCAATGCCCAGGTTGTCGAATCCATGGTGCCGCTGGCCAATATGTTTGGCTATGTGAATCAGCTGCGGTCTTTCACGCAGGGCCGCGCCAACTATTCGATGTTCTTCTCGCATTATGATGAAGTGCCGTCGAATGTTGCAACTGAGTTGAAAGAGAAGCTGGCGTAAGCAAACGAAACAGGCTAACCGCGCTCCACGATTCTTAAAGACGGGCTTTTCACGGCCGCGCTTGGAGCCGATGGCTTGAAAGGCTTGACATTGGAACGCATCCTCGCCAAGGCGCGCGCGGACTGTTCCTCAACAGAACATTATTTGGAACCAAAGGTAGGATAAAATGGCAAAAGCAAAGTTTGAGCGGACAAAACCGCATTGCAACATCGGCACGATCGGTCACGTTGACCATGGCAAGACGACATTGACGGCGGCGATCACCAAAGTGATGGCGGAATTGAATGGCGGCGCAGCGGTCGATTTTGCAAATATCGATAAGGCTCCCGAAGAGCGCGAGCGCGGCATTACTATTTCAACCGCTCACGTTGAGTATGAATCGGCAAACCGCCATTATGCCCATGTCGATTGCCCCGGACACGCCGACTATGTGAAAAATATGATCACCGGCGCGGCGCAGATGGATGGCGCTATCTTGGTGGTGAATGCCGCTGATGGCCCGATGCCGCAAACACGCGAGCATATCCTGCTGGCGCGTCAGGTTGGCGTTCCTGCCCTGGTTGTTTACATGAACAAGGTTGACCAAGTGGACGATGAAGAAATTCTCGAACTGGTTGAATTGGAAATTCGCGAATTGCTGTCAAAATATGATTTCCCAGGCGATGATATCCCCGTGATCCGTGGTTCGGCTCTGGCCGCGCTCGAAGGCCGCGATGACAATATCGGCAAAGATTCGGTTGTTGCTTTGATTGAAGCCGTTGACCAAGCCATTCCTCAGCCCGCGCGTCCCGTGGACAAGCCGTTCCTGATGCCCGTGGAAGACGTATTTTCGATCTCGGGCCGCGGCACCGTGGTTACTGGCCGTGTTGAAACCGGCATCGTCAAGGTGGGCGAAGAAGTTGAAATCGTCGGCATCAAAGACACCAAGAAAACCACCGTTACCGGCGTTGAAATGTTCCGTAAGCTGCTCGATCAAGGCGAGGCAGGCGACAATATCGGCGCGCTGGTGCGCGGCGTTGGCCGTGAAGAAGTTGAACGTGGACAGGTTCTTTGCAAGCCCGGTTCGGTAACCCCGCACACCGAATTTAGCGCCGAAGTTTACGTATTGTCGAAAGACGAAGGTGGCCGTCACACGCCATTCTTTGCCAATTATCGTCCGCAATTTTACTTTCGCACGACCGATGTGACCGGCGAAGTTGTCCTGCCCGAAGGCACCGAAATGGTCATGCCTGGCGACAACGTAACCATCAACGTTAAGTTGATCGCGCCCATCGCGATGGATCCAGGTTTGCGCTTCGCGATCCGCGAAGGTGGCCGCACCGTCGGTTCAGGGGTTGTAGGAACGATCACAAAGTAATATAGGCGGCGCTCCCCGAACGGATTTGATTCGTTCGGGGCCGCATTATAAAATTTTTAAGCAGCTATACTGGCTTGAATGTTAAGTCAGTATGGCTGTTTTCGGCTCTTTGATATTGATAGAAATTGGAATTGGTAATCCCCATGGAAACGCAGAATATTCGTATCCGTCTTAAGGCTTTTGACCACCGCGTGCTTGATCAAGCCACGGGCGATATTGCCGATACTGCGCGGCGCACTGGCGCTTTGATCCGTGGTCCTATTCCGCTTCCTACCAAGATCGAGAAATTTACCGTGAACCGCGGCCCGCATGTCGACAAAAAGTCGCGCGAGCAGTTTGAGGTTCGCACATATAAACGGATGCTCGATATCGTGCAGCCGACACCGCAGACCGTCGACGCGCTGATGAAGCTCGATCTGGCTGCTGGTGTAAATGTAGAAATTAAGCTGGCCTAGGCCCGCTTTACAGTTCCCGTTTTGACGGGAGCGAAATGGAGAATACCGCCGGGCGCGTTCCTTTAGAGGAAATTTGGCCCGGGCCGCGTTCCCCGTCTTGCTTGATCCTCTTGCCATGGGGGGAGGTCAGCATTCAGCCCGGACGGGGCATGCTTAACATTCAGGGCCGAAAATTAGGCGTCACGCCCTCCTGGCAATCCTGCCAGCCGGGCCTCTGACATGAATATGGAGTATGGATCATGCGCACTGGCGTGATCGCGAAAAAGATGGGTATGATGCGTCTCTTCAATGAAGATGGCCGCCATGTTCCCGTCACCGTATTGGCTCTTGAGGGATGCCAAGTGGTCGGAGCTCGCAATGAAGAGCGTGATGGCTATTATGCTGTCCGCCTTGGTGCAGGCGCCCGTAAAGCGAAAAATGTAAACAAACCGCAACGCGAAGAATTTGCAAAAGCTTCGGTCGAGCCAAAGGCGCGCGTTGCCGAATTTCGCGTGGAGAATCAAGATGGCCTGCTGCCCGTGGGCGCGGCGATCTCCGCCGATCACTTTGTTGATGGTCAACTGGTTGATATTACTGGTCACACGCAAGGTAAGGGCTTTGCCGGTGCTATGAAGCGGTGGGGCTTTGGCGGTATGCGCGCATCGCATGGCGTTTCGATCTCTCACCGTGCCCATGGTTCGACGGGCCAGCGTCAGGATCCGGGCAAGGTGTTTAAGAATAAAAAGATGGCCGGCCATATGGGCGACCGTCAACGCACGCAGCAGAATTTGGAAATTGTCCGCACCGATGCGGCGCGCGGCCTGATCTTCGTAAAAGGATCTGTTCCGGGCGCAAAGAATGGCTGGCTCTTGGTGCGCGATGCGGTGAAGCATCCTGCGCCTGAAGGTGCGCCGTATCCGGGCTCGCTGAAGAATGACAACGAAGCACCCGCAGAAGTAGAAGAGGTCGTTGTTGCAACCGAAGCTGCCGATGCTCCGGCTGACACTCCCGCCGCAGAGGCACCTGCTGCCGAAGCCACGCAAGAGAAGGAGGGTTAATCGATGAAACTCAAAGTTCAAACCCTTGATGGCAAAGCAGCGAAGGCCGATATCGATCTGAATGACGCGGTGTTCGGTCTGGAGCCACGTGCGGATATTCTGCACCGTGTTGTCACATGGCAGCGGGAGAAGGCCCGCGGCACGGCTCGCGCGACCCGCGAACGCGGTGATGTCGCGCGCACCGGCAAGAAATTTGGCAATCAAAAAGGCGGCGGCACGGCCCGCCACGGCAACCGCCGCGCACCGATTTTTATCGGCGGTGGTAAGGCCCACGGCGCCCGTCTTCGTGACTTTAACCCGTCACTGAACAAGAAAATCCGCGCGCTGGGCCTGAAAATGGCTTTGTCGAGCAAGGCGAAAGCCGGTTCATTGTTCGTGCTTGAAAATGTCGATCTGCAAGAAGCCAAAACACAGGCGCTGAAAGGCCATATTGGCAAGCTCGGCCTCGGCAAGAAAATCCTCGTGATCGATGGTGAAG
This sequence comes from Sphingomonadaceae bacterium, assembly GCA_021732525.1. Lineage (GTDB taxonomy): Bacteria > Pseudomonadota > Alphaproteobacteria > Sphingomonadales > Sphingomonadaceae > Sphingorhabdus_B. The sequence continues at coordinate 28,420 of JAKFUU010000018.1, forward strand.
CCGTGAATGACAATTTCCGCAAAGCATCGGCCAATCTGGTCGGCATCAATATGCTCCCCGCTGTCGGTGCGAATGTTTATGACATTCTGAATGCCGATAGCTTGGTTCTAACCCGCGCTGCGGTTGAGAAGCTGGAGGCGCGGTTTGCTCTTACGGGAGGGGTCAAATAATGGCTAAATCAGACACCATCGATGCCCGTCATTATGACGTGATCGTCGCGCCGCATATTACCGAAAAAGCGACGTTGCTCTCGGAAAATAACGCGGTCGTATTCAAAGTCGCAAAAACCGCGACCAAGCCGCAAATCAAGGCCGCAGTTGAGGCTTTGTTCGACGTGAAAGTAACCGCCGTAAATACGCTGGTTCAAAAAGGTAAGGTTAAGCGCTGGAAAGGCGCTCCTTACCGCCGCAGCGACGTAAAGAAAGCAGTTGTGACTTTGGCTGAAGGCCAGATGATCGACGTGACCACGGGGGTTTAACGGATAGATCATGGCATTAAAAAGCTACAAACCGACCAGCCCCGCTCGCCGGGGACTCGTGCTCGTCGACCGGTCAAGCCTCTATAAGGGCCGCCCCGTCAAGGCATTGACCGAAGGCAAGAAGAAAACCGGCGGACGCAATAACAAGGGCCATGTTACCTCGCGCGGTATTGGCGGTGGTCATAAGCAGAAATATCGCGTCATCGATTTCAAACGCCGCAAATGGGACATGCCCGCAACCGTCGAGCGTTTGGAATATGACCCCAACCGGACGGCTTTTATCGCGCTGGTCAAATATGAAGATGGGCAGCAAGCCTATATCATCGCGCCGCAGCGTCTGGCCGTGGGCGATGTGATTGTGGCGGGGGAGAAAACCGACGTAAAGCCCGGCAATGCGATGTTACTCGGCCAAATGCCGGTGGGCACGATTTGCCACAATATCGAAATGAAGCCCGGCAAGGGCGCTCAGATCGCACGTTCGGCGGGCACTTATGTGCAGCTGGTTGGCCGCGATGGCGGCCGCGTGATCGTGCGGTTGAATTCGGGCGAGCAGCGCTACATTCTGGGCACTTGCATGGGCACGGTTGGCGCGGTTTCCAACCCCGACAATTCGAACACCACGCTCGCCAAGGCTGGCCGCAACCGCTGGCGCGGTATTCGCCCGCTGACCCGCGGTGTTGCGAAGAACCCAGTCGACCACCCGCATGGCGGCGGCGAAGGCCGGACCTCGGGTGGCCGGCACCCGGTAACCCCATGGGGCAAGCCAACCAAGGGTGCGCGCACCCGCAGCAACAAGTCCACCGACCGGATGATCATCCGGTCACGGCATGCCAAGAAGAAGAGGTAACTTATGTCTCGTTCCGTCTGGAAAGGTCCGTTTGTTGACCTCTATCTGCTGAAAAAAGCAGAAACCGCTCAGGAAGCCACCAAGGCTGCACCGATCAAAACCTGGTCGCGCCGCTCCACCATTTTACCGCAATTCGTCGGTTTGACGTTCAGCGTTTATAACGGCCATAAATTCATCCCGGTTTCGGTGAATGAAGATATGGTCGGCCATAAGCTGGGTGAGTTCGCACCGACGCGCACTTATTATGGTCATGGCGCAGATAAGAAGGGCAAACGCTAATGGGTAAGCAATCCGCCCCCCGCCGTGTCGGCGACAATGAAGCTTTGGCTGTTGGCACCACGATCCGTGGCAGCGCGCAAAAGCTCAATCTGCTGGCCGCGCTCATCCGTGGCCGCAAGGCAGAAGAAGCGATGAATATCCTGAAATTCTCCAAAAAGGGAATGGCGGAAGATGTTCGTAAAGTGCTGGCTTCGGCCATCGCCAATGCCGAAAATAACCATAATCTTGATGTCGATGCTTTGGTTATCAAAGAAGCCAGCGTTGGCAAGGCGCTGAGCATGAAGCGCTTTATGGCGCGCGGCCGCGGCAAATCCAGCCGCATCGTGAAACCTTTCAGCCGTTTGCGCATCGTTGTTCGCGAACAAGAAGAAGAGGCGTAAACCATGGGTCAAAAAAGCAATCCAATCGGGCTTCGCCTGCAAGTGAACCGCACCTGGGACAGCCGCTGGTTCGGCGAAGGTCATGATTATGGCCGGATGCTGATTGAAGATATCAAAATCCGCAAATTCATCTTCGACACTTTGCCGCAAGCTGCCATTTCGAAAGTGGTGATCGAGCGTCCGGCGAAAAATTGCCGGGTTTCGATTTATGCCGCGCGTCCCGGCGTGATCATCGGCAAAAAGGGTGCGGATATCGAAAAGCTGAAAAAGCAAATTGGTCAGCATACCAAGGCGGAAATCTCGCTGAATATCGTTGAAATTCGCAAACCCGAAGTCGATGCGCGGTTGGTGGCCCAAGGCATAGCCGATCAGCTCATCCGCCGGATCGCATTCCGCCGCGCGATGAAGCGCGCGGTGCAATCGGCGCTGCGGCTGGGCGCGGAAGGCATCAAGATTACCTGCGGCGGCCGTTTGGGCGGCGCTGAAATCGCGCGGGTCGAATGGTACCGCGAAGGCCGCGTGCCATTGCATACTTTGCGGGCGAATATCGATTATGCCGAAGCCGAAGCGCTGACCGCTTATGGCATCATCGGCATCAAATGCTGGATCTTCAAGGGCGAGATATTGGCCCATGATCCGATGGCGACGGACCGGTTGATGATGGAGGCCCAGACATCGGGCGTCCGTCCGCAATCTGATCGCCGTTGATTTGGATAGGGTAGAATAATGCTACAACCTAAAAAACATAAATTCCGCAAGCAGTTTAAGGGCCGGATCAAGGGCGCGGCCAAGGGCGGCACCGATTTGAATTTCGGGTCTTACGGGCTGAAGGCTTTGGAGCCAGAGCGGATCACCGCGCGGCAAATCGAAGCGGCGCGCCGGGCGATTACGCGCCACATTAAGCGTCAAGGACGTTTGTGGATCCGTATCTTCCCAGACGTGCCTGTCACCAAGAAGCCTGCCGAAGTTCGTCAGGGTAAAGGTAAAGGTTCGGTCGAATATTGGGCAGCCAAGGTTAAGCCAGGCCGTATCATGTTCGAACTGGACGGCGTTCCTGGTCCCATCGCAGCTGTTGCATTTCAGCGCGCCGCGATGAAACTGCCGATTAAAACTAAAGTAGTTGCCCGTCTGGGCGATACTTCGCATTTGGGAGCATCGTAAGATGAGCAAAACCGAAGACCTGCGCGTCAAGAGTGACGATCAGCTTTCTACGCAGCTAACCGAGCTGAAGCGGGAAGCGTTTAACCTGCGTTTTCAATCGGCCACAGGTCAGTTGGAAAAGCCCGCGCGTATCCGCACGGTGCGCCGCGATATCGCCCGTATTAAAACCTTGCAAAGCGAGCGTGCAAACGCCGCAGCAAAAGCAACGGCATAAGGAGCCTATCAGATGCCAAAACGTATTCTTACCGGCACGGTAGTCTCCGACAAGAGCGACAAGACGATTGTCGTTTTGGTCGAGCGCAAAGTGAAGCACCCGCTTTACGGCAAGATCATCCGGCTTTCGAAGAAATATCATGCCCATGATGAGGCCAATGAATTTAAGGCAGGCGAAACCGTCCGTATCGAAGAAACAAGGCCGATTTCGAAGAAGAAAACCTGGACCGTGTTGGCGCGGGGCGAAGCCGCCGCAAAAACACCGGTCCCAGCAGAGGCGGCGGCTGAATAAGACGTTCGTACAAAAGATTTAGGAACTACCAGGCAGATCCTGGCAAGCCCAAACGAAAGGAATTGGATCCATGATCCAGATGCAATCAAATCTCGACGTCGCTGACAATAGCGGTGCGAAGCGCGTGCAGTGCATTAAGGTGCTGGGCGGGTCGAAGCGCCGTTTTGCCGGCGTCGGCGACATCATCGTGGTGTCGATCAAGGAAGCCGCTCCGCGCGGCAAGGTGAAGAAGGGTGACGTGCACAAGGCCGTTATCGTTCGCACCCGCAAGGATATTCGCCGCGCCGATGGCAGTGTGATCCGCTTTGACAGCAATGCAGCGGTTTTGATTGGCAATAATCAGGAGCCCATCGGTACCCGCATTTTTGGCCCCGTCGTTCGCGAATTGCGCGCCAAAAAACATATGAAAATCATCAGCCTTGCGCCGGAGGTGCTATAATCATGGGCTTAGCAAAGATCAAAAAAGGTGATACCGTCGTGTTGCTGGTTGGTCCAAAGGATCAACGCGGCCGCACCGGGGAAGTGCTGAAAGTCATGCCTAAGGAGCATAAGGTCGTCGTGAGCGGCCTTAAGCTCGCCAAGCGCCACCGCAAGCCGACACAGCAAAATCCGGAAGGCGGCATCGATACATTCGAAGCGCCGATCCATATTTCCAACGTGGCGCTCGCCGATCCCAAGACCGGCAAAGCAACCCGCGTGAAAGTGGCGACCGATAAAGACGGCAAGAAAACCCGCGTCGCCGTAAAATCAGGGGAGACGATCAGTGGCTGATACAAAATATACCCCCCGGATGAAGCAGCGCTATGATGATGTTGTCATCAAAGCGATGCAGGAAAAATTTGGTTATAAAAATCATATGGCCATTCCCAAAGTCCAAAAAATCACGCTTAATATGGGCGTGGGTGAGGGGTCGCAGGATAAGAAAAAAGTCACCACCGCGCTGGCCGAAATGGAATTGATTGCCGGCCAAAAGCCGGTGATTACCAAGGCAAAAAAATCCATCGCGGGCTTTAAGCTGCGCGAGGGCATGCCCATTGGCGTGAAGGTTACGCTGCGCGGCGCGCAAATGTATGAATTTATGGACCGATTGGTGACCATCGCGATGCCGCGTATTCGCGATTTTCGGGGTCTTAATCCCAAAAGTTTTGATGGTCGGGGCAATTTCGCCATGGGTTTGAAAGAGCAGATTATTTTCCCCGAAATCAGCTATGACGCCATTGATACGGTGCGCGGCATGGATGTCATTGTAACCACTTCGGCAAATACGGATGATGAAGCGCGCGAATTGCTTAAGCAATTTGGCTTTCCGTTCCCAATCGAAGAATCTGAAGAGAAGGCAGCCGCTTAAAAAGCGCTGTCTCGTCAAGAAAGGACGAGAACTTAAGTCATGGCGAAACTGAGTTCCATAAACAAAAACGAACGTCGCAAGAAGCTGGTGAAGAAATATTCCGGCCGTTATGCGAAATTGAAAGCAATGGCGAAGAATCAAGCCCTAGATGACAGCGAGCGTTTGATCGCGCGTCTCAAAATGGCTGAAATTCCGCGCAATGGCAATCCGGGCCGGGTGCGCAATCGCTGCGAAACCACGGGGCGTCCGCGCGGCTATTACCGTAAATTCCGGCTTTGCCGTATCGAGCTGCGCGATCTGGCCAACAAGGGCCTGATCCCCGGCATCACAAAGTCAAGCTGGTAAGGATAAGATAGTATGGCATTGACCGATCCATTGGGTGATATGCTCACCCGCATCCGCAACGGCCAACGGGCGAAGAAAGACTCTGTCGTTTCGCCGGCATCGACGTTGCGTGCAAATGTTCTCGATGTGTTGCAGCGCGAGGGATATATTCGCGGCTATAGCGACGAAACCTTTGGCCAAAAGGGCCAGCATAAGGGCATTCGCATCGAGCTGAAATATTTTGAAGGCGAACCGGCGATATTGCATGTTGCCCGTGTTTCAAAGCCGGGTCGCCGGATCTATTCGGGTTCAAAAGACCTGCCGGTTGTGCGCAATGGTTTGGGTATCACCATCGTGTCGACCCCGCGCGGCGTGCTTTCCGATGCCGAGGCGCGCGCGCAAAATGTCGGCGGCGAGATTTTGGCGGAGGTATATTGATGAGCCGCATTGGAAAAAAACCGGTCGCCATTCCTGCGGGCGTTACCGCCAGTATGAATGATGGCGTCCTTGTCATGAAAGGCCCCAAGGGTGAGCTTTCCATGCCGATGGTCGACGAAGTGAGCTATGCGCTGCAAGATGGATCGCTGAGCATTTCGCCCGTGAACAAAAGCACGAAGGCGCGCTCATTTTGGGGCATGCAGCGCACGTTGGTGCAAAATTTGGTTGACGGCGTATCGTCGGGCTTTTCGAAAGTTCTCGAAATTAACGGCGTAGGCTATCGTGCCGCGGTTCAGGGCAAAATATTGAAATTGCAGCTTGGCTATAGCCATGATGTCGATTTCGATATCCCCGAAGGCATTGAGATTAAAACGCCGGACAACACCACGGTCGAAATTTCGGGTATGGACAAGCAAAAGGTGGGGCAGGTTGCGGCCGAAATCCGCCGCTGGAGAAAGCCGGAGCCTTATAAGGGCAAGGGTATCAAATATCGCGGCGAGTATATTTTCCGCAAAGAAGGGAAGAAGAAATAAGCCATGGCGCAATTATCTCTCTTTGAAAAGCGCCGCCAGCGCGTACGTTCGAAATTGCGGGCCCAATTACAGGGACAGCTTGCGGGCCGCCCGCGCTTATCAGTGCATCGCACGGGCCGTCATATTTATGCGCAAGTCATTGACGATAGCAAGGGTATTACGGTCGCCTCTGCCTCCACCAATGACAAAGACCTAAAGGCTAAACATGGCGGCAATATTGCTGCGGCAACCGAAGTGGGCAGCCGCGTTGCCGCTGCTGCGAAAAAGGCGGGGGTCACTAATGTCGTGTTCGACCGCGGTGGTTTTCTGTTTCATGGCCGCGTTAAAGCGCTGGCCGATGCCGCGCGCGCGGGCGGATTGGAGTTTTAATAATGGCCGATGAAAATAACAATGAAGCCGCTATTGCTGGACACGGCGGGGCCGATGCGAATGATGGCGGTCAGCGCCGGGGGCGCGGCGGCCGTGGGGGCGGTGATCGTGAAGGCGGCCGTGATGGCCGGGGACGCGGCCGCGGCGGGCGTGATAACAACCGCCCGGCGCAGGAAGAAGGCGATGAGCTGATTGAAAAGCTCGTCCATATCAACCGCGTGTCAAAAACGGTGAAGGGCGGTAAACGCTTTGGCTTTGCCGCGCTCGTCGTGGTGGGCGACGGCCAAGGCCGCGCGGGCTTTGGCCATGGTAAGGCACGCGAAGTGCCAGAGGCCATCAACAAGGCAACGGCAGCCGCCAAAAAGACGATGGTGCGTGTTCCTTTGAAAGAAGGCCGCACGCTGCATCATGATGGCAAGGGCAAATTTGGCGCAGGCGACGTGACCTTGCGTTCGGCGCCTCCAGGCACGGGTATCATTGCGGGCGGCCCGATGCGCGCCGTTTTTGAAAGCCTGGGCGTTGCCGATGTGGTGACCAAATCCAACGGCACATCGAACCCTTACAATATGATCCGGGCGACATTTGCTGCGCTTGGTGAGCAAACCAGCCCGAAATCGGTGGCGCAGCGCCGGGGCAAGAAAATCGCCGATCTTTTGGGCCGCGGTGGCAGCAAGATGGCCGAAGCGGACGCAGAAGCGATTACGGAGTAAGACAGATGGCTACCATTAAAATCAAACAAACCGGCTCGCCGATCCGCCGTCCTGCGAAGCAAATTGCGACCTTGAAGGGGCTTGGCCTCAACAAGATGCACCGCGTCCGCGAATTGGAAGACACGCCGGAAGTGCGCGGTATGATCCGTGCGGTGCGGCATATGGTCGAAATTGTTGAAGATTAACTTTTAAAAGTCATCCCGGCGAAAGCCGGGATCTCTCTCAGTATTATGCTGTTCTGACCAAATGGAGATTCCGGCTTTCGCCGGAATGACTGTTTGAGATAATATATTAAAAAGTGCGATTTAAAGCGAAAGCGAGTGCAAAGACATGAAACTTACAGATATTAAAGATAACGAAGGCGCGCGCCACCGCCGGATGCGCGTGGGCCGCGGTATCGGTTCGGGCAAGGGCAAAACCAGCGGCCGCGGTGTTAAGGGTCAAACCAGCCGTTCGGGCGTTTCGATCAACGGATTTGAAGGCGGCCAGATGCCGCTTCACATGCGCATTCCAAAGCGCGGCTTCAACAATATCTTCGCCAAAGATTATGCCGAAGTGAATTTGGGCATGATCCAAAAATTCATCGATGCCAAGAAAATCGATATTAATGCCACCATTGACCATGCGGCGATGAAGGCCGCTGGTCTTGCGCGCGGCGGTAAAGATGGCGTTCGTTTGCTCGCCAAGGGCGAATTGACCGCGAAAGTGAATTTTTCGGTTGCAGGCGCTTCCAAGGCCGCCGTTGCAGCGGTTGAAAAGGCCGGCGGCACGGTCGACCTGTTGAAAGTCGTCCCTGCCGCAGAAAAGGCCGCAGCGAAAAAAGGCGTTACGAAAGCGGCGGCAAAGAAATAAGATTTGATCGGGGGCGGAATTCGCCCTTGTCATGTCAGCCCCGCTCTCCATATAGGACGGCGGGGCTTGGCATTTGCGGGGCGGAAATGGCGGACGGCCAGCAAGAATATTTTGGACCGAATGAAATGAGCTGTTAAGGCTCAATAAGCTTCGGAGAACAAGGAACGCGAAAATATGGCTTCAAATGCCGAAAGGCTCGCAACGAATTTGAATTTGTCAAAATTCGGACAGGCGACCGATTTGAGAAAGCGCCTGTGGTTTACATTGGGCGCGCTGATTATTTTTCGTATGTTGAGCTTTGTGCCGCTACCCGGTGTTGATCCCGTGGCGCAGGCGCTGCTTTATCAAAATAACGCTGCTGGTGGTTTTCTGGACATATTCAACACTTTTTCGGGCGGTTCGCTCGAACGGATGAGCCTGATTGCGCTGGGCGTGATGCCTTACATTACGGCATCGATTGTGGTGCAGCTCGGATCATCCTTGTCGCCCACATTGGCCGCGATAAAGAAAGAGGGCGAAACCGGGCGCAAAAAGCTCAACCAATATACCCGCTATGGCACCGTGGCGCTCACCGCGATACAGGGTTATTTTCTGGCCACGGGTCTGGAAACGCTGGCGGCGGCCAACGGAATCCAAGCGGTGGTCGAACCCGGCCTGATGTTCCGCATTGTTGCGACCATCAGCTTGATTGGCGGCACCATGTTCCTCATGTGGCTGGGCGAACAGATCACGTCGCGCGGCATCGGCAACGGCATATCGCTAATCATCATGTCGGGGATCATCGCGCAGATTCCGGGGCTGGTTGCCGGCCTGCTCGACGGCGTGCGCACGGGTTCGGTTGATGGTTTTCTGGTTTTGGCATTTGTGGCCATGTTTATTTCCATTGTATTACTTATCTGCTTTGTCGAGCGCGGCCAGCGCCGTGTTTTGATTCAGTATCCCAAACGCGCGACGCAGCGCGGGATGATGCAAGCCGACCGCAGCCACTTGCCGTTGAAAATTAACACTGCGGGGGTTATCCCCCCCATTTTTGCTTCCGCCTTGTTGTTAATGCCGGTTACGGTAACGCAATTGGTCGGAACGAATGTCGATACCGAAACAACCAGCGGCGCGATCCTGCAACAGGTTCTGCAATATCTGCAACATGGCCAGCCGCTTTATTTGTTGCTTTATGGCATTGGCATCGCCTTTTTCTGTTTCTTCTACACTGCAGTGGTGTTCAACCCAGAAGAAACGGCGGAAAATTTGAAGAAAGCGGGCGGTTTTATCCCCGGTATTCGCCCCGGCAAAAATACCGAAATTTATCTTGATTATGTGTTGACGCGGATCACGGTTTTGGGTGCGGCCTATATTGTTCTGGTCTGTTTATTACCCGACTATGTGATGGGATTGACCGGGCAGACACAATTTTTTGTGATCGGCGGTACTTCGCTACTGATTTTGGTGAATGTCACCGTGGATACGATAACGCAGATTCAAAGCCATCTGTTGGCGCATCAATATGGTGATTTGCTGAAAAAAGCGAAATTGAAGGGCAGCCGGGGCCGATAGAGCAGATTACCAACGCTTTCAAGACGGAGCGGAAACAGAATATGGACATCATTCTATTGGGCCCTCCGGGTGCTGGTAAGGGCACACAGGCAAGTTTGCTGGAAACGGCCTATGGCATGGTGCAGCTTTCCACCGGTGATATGCTGCGCGCCGCTCGCACGGCGGATACCCCGCTCGGCAACGAAGTTCGCGAAGTGATGGATTCGGGTCAACTGGTGTCCGATGAAATTGTGTCGCGGTTGATCGATGATGCGCTGCGCGGTTTGGATGCAGGCACCGGCGTTATTTTTGATGGCTATCCCCGCACGGCGGCGCAGGCGGTATCGCTGGACGCGATTTTGGCCGGGCATGGCCGCAAGCTTGACCATGTGATCGAACTTGCGGTGGAGGAAGATGCGTTGGTGGACCGTATTACCGGCCGCTATACCTGCGCCAAATGCAACGCGGGCTATCATGACCGGCATAAGCTACCCACGGTAGCGGGCGTCTGCGATGCGTGCGGCAGCACCGAATTTAAGCGCCGCCCCGATGATACGCAAGAAACCGTCCGCACCCGGATGGCGGAATATCGCGGCAAGACGGCACCGATCCTGCCGATCTATGACGAACGCGGCATTGTTACCCGCGTTGACGGCATGGCAGAAATTGACGATGTAACGGCCGCGATCAAGGCAGTTTTGGGTTGAACCCATTGCGCAAAGCAATTGTTCAATCTTACGCGGAAAAGCGATAGGCCGCATCGCGTGAAATCCTTCGACCAACTCGGCAAGCCAGAGGCTTTGCGCTATATACAGCGGCAACGGGAATTGCGGCAAATGCGGATTGTTGCCACGTCGCTGCTGGTCGTTATGGCGATTGTCTTTGTGATCGCAAAATATCTGGAAACCCGCGTCCACATCCATTGGGGGTTCTTGCGTGCCTTTGCCGAGGCAGGGATGATCGGCGGCCTGGCCGATTGGTTCGCGGTGACCGCGCTGTTCCGTCATCCGCTGGGCATACCCATTCCGCACACCGCGATTATCCCCAATAACAAGGTTCGTATTGGCGTGACTTTGGCCAATTTTCTGCGCGGTAATTTTTTGACCACGAAGGTTGTGGCCAAGCGAATCCGCAAGCTGGATGTGGCGGGCGCGATGGGCCGCTTCCTCGCCAACCCATCGGGCGGCGAGGGGCGTATGCGGTCCGGCGCGTCGCGGTTGATCGGCGATATGTTGGCATCGCTCGACGACGAAAGATTGGGCGTTGAAGCGAAAAAGGCGCTGCGCGCGCAGCTTCAAAAGCTCGATATTGCGCCGCTACTCGGTCAAATGTTGCAGGCCGCGATTAAAGAAGGCCGGCACCGCGCCGTGCTCGATGGGATCATCGGTTGGAGCGCCAAAACGCTCGATGCCAATGAGCATTTGATCCATAAAATGATCGAAGAACGCGCCAGCACCATCATGCGCTGGACCGGGCTCGACACCCGTCTGGCCGATGCGGTTGTTAAAGGTCTGCATAAAATGCTCGCTGAAATGGCGGCGGACCCCAAACATCCTTTGCGCGCCAAGGGCGAAGAGGGCCTGGCAAAATTGGCCGCCGACCTGATCAGCGACGAAGAAACCCAGCGGCGGGTTAACGAATGGAAGATGGAATTGCTCGGCAACCCGGCCATCGGCAAATGGATCGACGGCCTTTGGCAGCAAGGGCGCGAAGGGCTGCTCAAAGCCGCGCGAAATCCCGATGCAACCATGGCTGGGCAGCTCGGCAACGCGCTGACCAAACTGGGCGGCAGCCTGCAAAGCGACGATAGGTTGAAACGGCAAATTAACCGCTTCGCCCGCCGCGCGATTGTGGGCACCACCGAAAATTACGGCGACAATATTGTCAAGCTCGTATCGGACACCATTGAGGGTTGGGATGCGAGCACGATCACGGACCGTGTCGAAAATGCCGTGGGCAGCGACTTGCAATTTATTCGGATCAACGGCACGCTGGTCGGCGGCATGGTCGGCTTAATCATCCACAGCGTTGGGTTGATGATTTAAAGCATCGCGCGAAAAGCCGGTGCCCACTTTTTCGCGCGATGCTCTAAATACGCTTAGCCAGCAAACGCGCCATTGCGTCGAGACCGGCGCTGTCTTCGCGATCAAAGCGGCTTGGGATCGGGCTATCGAGGTCGATAACGGCGATCACCGCGCCGTCCCTTACAATCGGTGCGACCAATTCCGATCGGCTGTCGGCATCGCAGGCGATATGGCCGGGGAAAGCGTGGACATCATCAACGCATTGAATTTCGCCGGTTGATGCCGCCATGCCGCATACGCCCTTGTTCAGCGGGATACGGATACAAGCGGCTTTGCCCTGAAACGGGCCAAGGATCAACTCGTCGCCGCCCGCCGAATTGCGGCCCATCCGGTAAAAGCCGGCCCAGTTCAGGCCGGGCAAAAACTGCCAAAGCAGCGCGGATATGTTGGCCATGTTGGCGGTGCCATCGGGTTCGCCCGCCGTTAACGCATCGGCGGCGGTTAACAGCTCGGCATATAGTGCGGCCTTGGGCGCAGTAGGATCAATGTCAAAATTATCCATGCCGCCATGATAATCAGTCGGCGCTGGGTTTACCACGATTTTTCTTGATCGCACCGCGTTCCTTTTTGCCATCAACCCGGCGGGCCTTGGCGGCACGGCTGGGTTTGGTTTTAACGCGCGGGGCATCACGTTCATGCGCTTGATCAATCAGCGCGGTTACCCGCCGCCTTGCCTCTTCCCGGTTGGCCTCGCGGCTGCGATGGGTGCGCGCGGTAACGATCAACGCGCCGCCCGCGGTCATCTTGCTACCCGCCAGCAGTTTCAGCTTGCGATAGACATAGGGAGGCAGGCCAAGCGCAAATATATCGACACGCAGCTGGCATGCGGCCGCCACCTTATTCACATTTTGCCCGCCCGGCCCGGTGGAGGCCAGAAAGGTTTCTTCGATAGATTGTTCGGGCAGGAGGAAAGCCATGGAGTAAAATCGGCTCCGTCACGGTGTGCAAATATGGTCGGTTTCGGGTCTAAGCCACCAAAGGTTTCAGCATTCGGATGCTGCCAGCGGCGGCGTCCATTTCTACCATACTGCCCATTGGCAGGCAATATTGGCCCGCGATATGGCCGAAATGGCCGCCAGTGAAGGCGGGGATACCGAGCGGCGCAATATGTTGTTGCAACACCGATGGCAGGTTAAATCCGGCCGGCGTATCGCTAATATCGCGGCGGCAATTGCGGCATTGGCCAAAGGCAAAGCCCGATATCTTGTCCAAAATACCCGCTTCGCTAAGCTGCGTCAGCATCCGGTCGATCCGATATTCCGCCTCATCAATATCTTCCAAAAACAGGATCGCGCCGGTCATATCGGGCATCCAGGGCGTGCCGATCAAGGCGGATAACACGGTGAGATTCCCGCCGAGCAGCTTGCCGCGCGCTTTGCCCGGTGCGATCATCATATGGCCGCGATAATCGTCTGGTAGCTGCTCTTCTGCGGTAATAATTGGGTCCACCTGCACCAGCTCGCCGTTCATTGCCATGCGGCGAAAGCTGCTCGTTGCTATCCCCTGCCACCCATGCGCCGCATTGGGGCCATGAATGGTGGAAAAGCCCGCCTTGGCCGCAAAGGCCAGGTGAAGCGCGGTGACATCGCTATAACCAATCAGCAATTTGGGGTTGGCGCGAATAATGTCCCAATCAAGATAACGCAGCATCCGCGCGCTGCCCCAACCGCCGCGCATGGCAAACACGGCCTTGACTTGCGCATCGGCATACATGGCATTTACATCGGCGGCGCGGTCGCGGTCCTGGCCGGCGAGATAACCATATTGATCGAGCAGATGCCGGCCCTCGCGAATTTGGAAGCCAAGCGCAGTGATATTTTCGCGCGCGCGGATAAGGTTGCTTTCATCCGCCGCCGACGCACTGTTGATAAGGCCGATGGTATCGCCCGGCTTTAATCGAGCCAGGGTCTGCGGCGGGCGATGTGATACCTTTGCCGCTCGCTTTGTTCGTGCTAATTTTGTTCGTGCTAATAAGGCTATTGATGGCGCGGATGCCATCGCCGCTATGCCAGCGCCTATCATACCATTCAATGCCGTTCGGCGGGACAGTTTGATCATGAAATTTCCCTCGAGCAGTATTTGTTTGGGCTTATTCCTGTTAAAATCCTAACATTAGGCCTTCAGGATCGGCAAGCGGTGAATTTTTTACAATTGCCCCAAAGCGCTGCCAAGCCGCAGGAATGACTCGTTTATGGGCTGTTTGAGCCCTTGCGACTCGTGGAGATTCCTACGTTAATACGAAATTAACCTTTCCAGTTCATTTGTCTTATGGTTAATAAACACCGATGTCGCTTTGGCACGAAATTCCAAAGCACTGCCGGTGACATGAAATAAGCATGAAGGGTTGTTCCAGATGCGCGTATTATTGATTGAAGACGAGCCAACCACCGCGAAAGCCATCGAAATGATGCTCGCGACGGAAGGCTTCAATGTCTACACAACCGATCTTGGTGAAGAAGGCCTCGATCTGGGTAAGCTTTATGATTATGATATCATTCTGCTCGATCTCAATCTGCCCGATATGCATGGCTATGACGTTTTGAAAAAACTGCGCGTTGCCAAGGTGCAAACGCCGGTACTTATCCTTTCGGGCATCTCCGAAATGGATAGCAAAGTCCGCTCCTTTGGATTTGGCGCGGATGATTATGTTACCAAACCATTCCACCGCGAAGAGTTGGTCGCACGCATCCACGCCGTTGTGCGCCGTTCAAAGGGCCATTCGCAATCGGTTATTCGCACTGGCAAGCTTTCGGTAAATCTGGACGCAAAAACGGTCGAAGTTGATGGTAGCCGCGTGCATTTGACGGGCAAGGAATATGCGATGCTCGAACTGCTCAGCCTGCGCAAAGGCACCACGCTGACCAAGGAAATGTTCCTCAACCATCTCTATGGCGGCATGGACGAGCCCGAACTTAAAATTATTGACGTGTTCATTTGCAAATTGCGCAAGAAGCTGGCGCTGGCATGCGGCGGAGAAAATTATATCGAAACCGTATGGGGCCGCGGCTATGTTCTGCGCGATATGGAAATGGAGGAAATGTTACAGCCCAAAGTGGCTTAGAGCGTGATGCGATTAAGTGGGTACCGGTTAATCGCTTAAAATCACGCGATCACAAAGAGATAAAGAGCATGATGCGATTCTATCTGATCGCATCATGCTCTAGAGCGATTTCGAGTGAGGTGGAAACACCGAACGGCTCGGAAATCGCGGAAAACAGGGTTTAAGGTTCCGGCCCGATCAAATATAAACTCACCCACCGCAACAGAAGGGGCAGCGCATAACCGCGTTGCCTCTTTTTTTGCGCTGCCGCAAATTATGCTGGCTTGGGAAAATAAGTGCATAGCGCTGCGCGCTCATGGATTTAGGGCATCGCGCGATGCTTTAGATCCTGATGACGTTAAGTTGGTTCCCCTCGTCATTGCGAGCGAAGCGCGGCAATCCAGTGTCACCCGCATACAGCCTGGATTGCTTCGTCGCTGCGCGCCTCGCAATGACGGATCAGTCATATGTCATCACGCGCTAAGGCCGGGGCGGTAGGCCAGCGAAAGTGATCAGGCTGCCGCCTGAACCCGCTGCGCCCCGCGCGCTGACGCCGACAAAATGATCGTCAACGATAACTCCGGTCAGCGTGTGGGATGTGGCGGCGGGGTCATCAACCCTGATCACCTGTTGCCAATCTTTCTTATCATTGCGCCGAACATGAATATCGTAACCGGTGGCTCCTTTTACTGGGGTCCAGCGGACGATGGTGTCGCTTGAAACCGCTCCGCCCAGCGTTGCTTGCTGCGGCGCGGGCGGTGCATCGGCGAGCGAGCCGACCGTCGCGACATTGAGCATGGTGACCTTAGCCAGATAGTTAAAATCCATCTCATCGGCGGTATCCCCGAATTTGCGGCCATTTTCGGTGCGTAAATCTTGATGTTGGTGATCGTAATCTTCGATGCCGACGGTAAAACGCACCGCGGGAAAGCCCAACTCCAACGCCGGCAAATGGTCACCGCCCCGGCCAAATCGATCGGGGCGCTGCACGGCGAACACATCCAGACCAATTTCCGCCTTGCTGGCTCCGCCGACATCTTTGATCCGGCGTGCCAAGGCGCGGCTTGGCCCGTCATCTTCGCCGCCGCTGCCGCGCCGTGCCAATTGCGCTTCGATTGTTTCCGAAGCGCGAATACCCTCGCTAAAGACACGCACGATATTGTCCACCTTGCGCCCGTCGGTGCCCCGCGTCCCGCCAACAATATCATTGTTCAATAGCGCGCTGACTTTCCAGCCGCGTTCTTTTGCGGTTTCGGCGAGCAAACGCCCGCCCATCAGGCCTTGTTCCTCACCCGAAAGCAGCGCGAATATGATCGTCGCTTCCGTCTGCGGAAGCTGCGCGATGATCCGTGCCGCCTCGATGACCAAGGCGCTGCCCGATGCATTGTCGTTGGCACCGGGCGCATCGCCGGTGAAATTCATAATATCGGTAACCCGGCTATCGATATGGCCGGAGATAATGATAACATGATCAAAACCCATCTTGCCCGCTTTTATCGCCAGCACATTGACAATGTTAACGCCGTCCGGCGCGCGCGGACCGGACATTCGCCGTTCCAGATTTTCAATCGTCAGACAATTGTTGCAGCTTTTTGAAATGCTTTCAAATTCCGCTGCGGCCCAGCGCCGGGCCGCGCCGATTCCGCGTTTGGGGTCTTCGGCGGAAGATAGCGTATGCCGAGTGCCAAAGCTGACCAGCTTTTCGACATAGCCTTGCAATCGCTGCGGGTTTGCTTGCTGCTGTGCGGCGGCGGGCGCTGCGGTGAGAAGGGACGCAAACAGGGTTATTAATAGCGGGAATTTATGCATATACTTTTGCTATCATATCAACTTTGCAAATACCAGCGTTCGCCGCTCTCCAATCCAATCGCGGTTAACTTGCCGCTGTTGTAAGCGCCGGTATCGATCCCGATGCGCGATCCGCTTTCGTTAACCTGGTCAAAAATCGTATGACCGAAAATAACGACCTTTTCCAAATCGCCGCGATGATCCAGAAATTCGCGGCGGATCCAGCGCAGGTCTTTGGCTTTTTGTTCGGCCAATGGCACGCCGGGGCGGATACCGGCGTGGACGAACAGATAATCGCCCATCACAATTTGATCTTCAAAGCTTTCCAGAAAGGCAACATGTTCCTGCGGAATATATTCAGGTAGCCGTGCGGCCAATTGTTCCATGTCCAATTTCAAATATTCGGCGCGCGGTATCGGATAGGATAAAATAGTGCTTTCGCCGCCAATCCGGATAAAGAAGCGCAATGTTTCGGGATCCCTGCTTTTGATCGCATCAAGAAACACCTCTTCATGGTTGCCGCACAGAAACCGAGTGCTGGGCCGCTGTTTCTTTAGTGCTAATGCCGTATCGATCACTCCTGCACTGTCAAAGCCGCGATCAATCAAGTCGCCCAAAAAGATAATCTGCGTATCCGCCGGTCCGCGATCTGCATCATCGGCCGATATCATCTGCAATAGCCGCTTCAGCAAATCGTTGCAGCCATGCACATCGCCAATCGCATAGATTCGGTGTCCGGCGGGAACCCTTGCGGTATCAATTGGAGAAGGACTCGGCTTTTTTCTGAAAAAACCGGCCAGCATGATAACGCTTCTCCTAAAGCATCGTGCGAAAAAGTGGGCACCGGTTTTTCGCATAAAGCGATGCGACAACACATAGATAGAGCGGGCAGTGTGATTCATATTTCACGCAGCGCGCTCTAAAGGTTTGTTGGTGCCGCGTCCTAACTTTCCACCGTAAATGTCAATCCTGCGTTGGCCTCCAGCCTACGGACCAAATCAGCGCCTAAAGCCGATGCCGGGGTCCATATGCCGCCTGGTGTATCGCTGGATAGCAGCGCAATGCCGGTTTCGGCGATCATCTTGCTAGTCGAGCCATAGCCGGGGTCTTTGTCGCCTTTTACCGACAGCATCGCCATTTGGCCGTCGGGATATTCGGCGATAAATAGCGCGTCGTAAAATCCATTGTCGCGCTCTTCCTTGCTTGGGCCATCGCCGGGTTTCGGATCGCTGTCACCGCCCATCATTGGGGTGCTCGCCATATGCTTGGCAATCGCCTCGCCTTTGTCGCCGGGGCCGGTGAAAACCATCTCATCATAGACAAAATTGGTGCCATAGGCGTGACCCAGCAGCGCGTTTGAACGGTGGACATTTTTGGTGTTGATCGGGGCCATGATAAAGGGTGCGCACCAGCTATTGAGCTTTTCGTCAAAGATCGGCTTGTTGCCTGCGGGTTGTTCCGGCCCTTCAAACCCGCCCGCCAGGCTGAAAGGGTTCATCAGATAGGCGATGATATTTTTATCTGCGGCGGCGGCGGCCATGGTCGCTTTCAAGCTGGCTGCGGTGCCGCCCGACGCCGCGCCTTTCATCGCGCGCATCCGGCCTTTGATTCGCGGCGCAGGTTTCCCAAATTTCTCGCCGCAATGTTGCTGCAACATAAAGACGCCCAGATCAAAGGGGATCGAATCGAAACCCGCCGAAAACACAATGCGCGCGCCCGACGCCTTGGCGGCCTCTTCATGTTCATCGATCTTCTGCCGCATCCAGGCGGGTTCGCCCGATAGATCGGTATAGTCGGTGCCATTTTTGATGCAGGAGGCCAGCAGCTCATTGCCATAAAGCTGATAAGGGCCAACGGTGGTGATGATCACCCGCGCGCGCGCCGTCATCGCATCAAGCGACGCCGGGTCGGCGGCATCGGCGACGATCAAAGGCGTGCCGGTCGGCGCGCCAATTTCATCGCGCACCGCCGTTAGCTTATCCAGACTGCGTCCCGCCATCGCCCATGTTGGCGCGTCTTTGCGGCCACACAAATATTCTGCGACCAAACGCCCGGTAAATCCAGTTGCACCATATACGATAATATCAAATTCGCGGGGGCCGCTCATCGTCATTCTCCAAATTGGGTTGCCATGGCAAACAGCTTTGGATCAAAGCTTGGGAAGAGTCACGCCTTTCTGCCGCATATATTTGCCCGAACGGTCGGCATAGCTGGTCTCACAAGGCTCGTTGCCTTTCAGGAATAGGAATTGGCAGGCCCCTTCGTTGGCATAGATTTTCGCGGGCAACGGTGTGGTGTTGGAAAATTCCAGCGTCACATGCCCCTCCCATTCGGGTTCCAGCGGGGTGACATTGACGATAATGCCGCAGCGCGCATAGGTTGATTTACCCAGGCAAATGACGAGAACATCTCTGGGAATACGGAAATATTCGACCGTGCGGGCGAGCGCAAAGCTGTTGGGCGGGATGATGCAGCAATCGGTTTTGCGGTCGACAAAGCTGTTCGGATCAAATTCTTTGGGATCGACAATCGCGCTATTCACATTGGTGAAGATTTTGAACTCGTCGGATACCCGCGCGTCATAGCCATAGGAGGATAGGCCATAGCTGATACAGCCTTCGCGTTTCTGCGCTTCGACAAAGGGTTCGATCATACGGCTATTGCGCGCTTCGTTGCGGATCCACCGGTCGGATAAAATTGGCATGAATATGGTTCTACTCTAGGTTCGCCGGGCCAAAGGCATGCGGCAATAATTCGGATAGCAAATAAGTCACATGGCCCTTTGCGTGGACACAATGCACCGGAATGTCCAACGCGTTCAGATCGGCGACCTCTTTCAAAATCTGCCGGCACCGTCCGCAAGGCGTGATCGGATCCACGCCAATATCGGGTGACATATCGAATTTGGCCGGGCCGCCCGCGATGGCAATGGCGGTGATTTGGTTCAATTGCCCATCGCTATTCGCTTTCGCAATGGCGACCGTTTCGGCGCATAATGTCATGCCAAAGCTGGCATTTTCAAAATTGGCTCCGGTGACAATTTGGCCGCTGTCCAATTGCAGCGCTGCACCAACGTGATAACCCGAATAGGGCGCATAGGCATTTTTCGCCGCATCTTTGGCCGCCTTGATCAGCCGGGGCAGGTTGCCGCTCAATTGCGCACCACGGCCCAGCGCACCGGGCCTTTAACGCCGTCAATATGCCGCGCGCTATTGGCGGTCCATATGACCCAGGGCCGGGCGGAATAATTGGGCAGAAACCAATTGCTTTCGAGCCATATGTTTCGGTCAATCGATTTGCTCACCTGATATTCCTGTTCAAATTCCGAATCGAGCATCAACACGGCGGGCACGCCCATATGCACTTCGATTTTGCTCAAGAAAGTCGAAATTTCGGACAATATCAACCCCCGATTGGGCCGCCCCTTGCAAGTATCAGTAAAATCCAGTTGAACGGCGGGCGGAAGCGCGCTGTTGCTGCGCGGCACCGTGGTTATGAAAAAATCTGCTTGATCGGAAGCCAGCCGGCAAAGATCAAAATGATGCAGAGCGCCGACACGGATGCCAGCTTGCATCGCGCCTGCGGCATTGGATTGAAAAGTTTGGTCGCGTAGCCGCGTCCCCGCTGTTGCGGTTAGATAAGCAAAATCCACGCCGGTTGCACCCAATGTCGACCAATTTGGATTGCTATTTTCTTGATTTAGAACAATGCCCTGAACCTCATAGCTGCTGCGCGGTGGAGCCCAGGCGGCGGCATAGTTCCAAATTACAAATAGGCACAATAGCGCGGCGATGATGATCGCCATAAGGCGTATATTGACGTTAAATTTGCCGGTCATGCTCCGCATTATTCCCCAAAATTGCCCGCTTGCGAATCGCCAAATCGGCTTTGAACGCTTAGAGCATCGCGCGAAAAAGTGGGCACCGGTTTTTCGCTTAAAGCGATGCGACAACAAACAGATAGAGCGGGCAGTGTGATTCCTATTTCACGCTGCCTGCTCTAGCCTTTGATATGCAGCACGCAAATAAGCGTGAACAAGCGGCGCGCGGTTGCAAAATCAACCTCCACCTTGCCGTCGAGCCGCTCCATTAACAATGCCGCCGCCTCATTATGCACGCCGCGCCGGGCCATATCGATGGTTTCAATTTCGGCCGCCGTGGCCTTGCGGATCGCCTGATAATAGCTGTCGCAAATGGCAAAATAATCGCGCACCGGACGGCGAAACCGCCCAAGACCCAGAATAATCATCTCATGCGGCGTGCCATCTTCGCGCCGGATATCGAGGATCAATCGGCCTTCCGCAACGCTAAGATGCAAAGCAAAAGGTCCGCCATAACCGCCCGGCACCGCGCGCAGCGGCAGAAACATATTTTCTTCAATAAGGTCGAAAATCGCCACGCGCCGTTCCTGCTCAATATCGGCATTGCGCCATAATATCGTGGCTTCGTCGAGTTCAACTTTGATAATCCGCGGATCGCTCATGATGCCTTCGTTAGCCGCTCAACCATTGGGAACAAAGGGCTAATGTATTTTTCCACAGATCGGCCCACAATATCGCCCCCAGCTTTCTGTCGCCAAACGCTTGCGCCTTGCCCGTTTATCGGTTGATATAGCCTATGCCCGAACCGATCATCAGATTAGCTGCTTCAAACGAAGCGGAAACACATAAATTGCCGCGCAATGTGGAGGCCGAAGCCGCGTTTCTCGGTGCGATATTGATCGACAACCGAATTATCGAGGATATTTCGATCAAGCTGCGCCCCGAACATTTTTTTGAACCTTTGCATGGCCGGATCTATGATCAAATATTGCGCGTGATTGACCGCAATCGGCTTGTCACGCCGGTTACGCTCAAGCCGTTTTTTGAAGCGGACGAATCAATGCTCGAACTGGGCGGGCCAAGCTATCTGGTGAAATTGACCGCCGACGGTGCCGGTTTGCTGGGCGCACGTGATTTTGCGCAGCAGATATATGACCTCGCGTTGCTGCGCGAATTGGTTTCGGTGGGGCGCAGCTTGGTGGAAAATGCGCTCGACACCAGCGTCGATGTCGATCCCAAAGGGCAGATTGAGGAAGCCGAAAGCGCTCTCTATAAAGTCGCGGAGGGCGACGGCGAAAGCGGCGGCACCAAAAGCTTTTTGACCGCATCCACCGAAGCGATCAAAAATGTTGAAAAAGCGCTGCAATCGGGTGGGCATCTCTCCGGCATTACGACGGGCCTTACCAGCGTGAATAGCAAGGTTGGCGGATTGCATAATAGCGATTTGGTGATTTTGGCTGGACGCCCCGGCATGGGCAAAACCTCGCTGGCCACCAACATCGCCTTTAACGCGGCGCAGCGTTGGATGCGCGAAGAGGAAGATGGCATCGAAGCCGACAAACGCGCTGGTGCCAAGGTGGCTTTTTTCAGCCTAGAAATGTCCGCTGACCAATTGGCCACACGGATTTTGGCCGAACAATCGCGGATCAGCTCGGAATTGCTGCGGATGGGTAAAATCAGCCGGGAGGATTTTCGCGAGCTCAGCCGCGCATCGCGCGAATTGCAAGATCTGCCCCTATATATCGATGATACTCCGGCGCTGAGCATTGCGGCTTTGCGCACGCGGGCCAGGCGGCTGCAGCGGCAGAAGGGCATTGGCCTGATTATTGTCGATTATCTGCAACTGCTGCAAGGTTCGGCGCGCGCCAATGACAACCGCGTGAATGAGATTTCGGAAATCAGCCGGGGCCTAAAAACGCTGGCCAAGGAGCTAAGTGTGCCGGTGATTGCTTTGTCGCAGCTTAGCCGCGCGGTGGAACAGCGTGAGGATAAACGCCCGGTGCTCTCCGACCTGCGCGAATCGGGGTCGATTGAGCAAGATGCCGATATGGTCTGGTTCATCTATCGCGGCGATTATTATGAAGCCAACAAGGAACCCGAACATAGCGATGAGGGCGCCTATTCCGCATGGAAACAGAAAATGGAGCAAATACACGGCATTTCCGAATTGATCGTCGCCAAACAGCGCCATGGTTCCACCGGCAAAGTCCGGTTGAAATTTGAAGCGAAGATTACGCGTTTTAGCGACCTAGCCGACGATCAATATGCGGATGCGGGATTTGATTAGAGCATTTTGCGTTAAATGTGGATCGCTCAAATCCTCCCCGGAAGCGGGGAGGTGCCCGCAGGGCGGAGGGGTCCCAGGCTGCGTAAAGGGCAATGCAGGCGGGGAGCCGGGCCCCCTCCGCCGGCTTCGCCGCCACCTCCCCGCTTCCGGGGAGGATCGATACAGATTTATCGCAAAACGAACAGGGTCTAGTCAGTTTTACGCTCTCTGCGCTATATTTCCAAAATAATCTTACCGACAAAATCGCCCGCCTCCATAAAGGCATGCGCCGCCGCCGCTTGCGTTAGCGCGAAGCTTTTCGCCATTTCGGGCCGCAACCGTCCGGCCATCACATCGTCCCAAACTTGCTGCTGAATCTCTTCGCAGAGCAGGGCCTTGAAAGTATCGCTGCGCGGCCGCAATGTTGATCCGGTCATGGTCAGACGCCGCATCATTATTTGCGCCATATTCACCTCCGCCTGGATACCGCCTTGCAAGGCAATGGTAACATGGCGGCCATCGTCGGCCAGGCATTGCAGGTTGCGCGGCACATAGCCGCCGGCCACCATATCGAGGACGACATTCACGCCGCGCTCCTGTGTGATCCGCTTCACTTCGGCCACGAAATCGCTATTTTTATAGTTGATGGCGTGATCCGCACCGATTGCCCGCGCCGCCACGCATTTATCATCCGAACCGCAAGTGACGATTATTTCGATACCAAACAGCTTACAAAGCTTGATCGCCATGGTGCCGATACCGCTGGTTCCGCCATGAACCAATATGCTGTCGCCTTCGCTGGCATAGCCGCGTTCAAAGACATTATGCCATACGGTGAATAAGGTTTCGGGCATCGCCGCCGCTTCGGCCATATTCAGCGCCTGAGGAACCGGAAGGCTTTGGTCTGCCTTTGCGATACAATATTCGGCATAGCCGCCGCCTGCCACCAGCGCGCAGATTTTGCGCCCCATAAAATCGGGCGCTACGCCCGCGCCAACCGCAACCACTTCGCCTGATATTTCCAGCCCCGGAATATCGCTTGCGCCCGGTGGCGGCGGATAAAGCCCTTGGCGCTGGACAATATCGGGCCGGTTGATCCCGACGGCGACCACTTTGATCAGCAGGTCGCCATCGCCCGGCACCGGCACCGGGCGCGTGCAAGGAACAAGCACCTCGGGCGCGCCGGGCCTAGATATCTCTATTGCCGTCATGGTGGCGGGTATTTGGATCATTGGATGCTCCCCATTTGATCATCCTATAAAAAGCAAGCCGCTTATTGACAGCACCGGCAAGTCCGTCAACAGTTAGAATTATGGATGACGATAATTTACCATTGCCGCATTCCGCTTTGCGCGATGATCCGTTAATCAAGCTCGCCCGGCAGGATCTCGATCCGCTATCAATCAGCGAGCTGGAAGAGCGCATATCATTGCTGCGGCAGGAAATTGCGCGCTGTGAAAATAAAAAAATGGCGGCCGCACGTCATTTATCCGCCGCCGATGCGTTATTCAAAAAAATATAGTTTTTGGCAAGTTAGGGTTAATAAATAAACGCGGATTAGGCCAGTTTTCATTGACGGTTTGGTTTTTGAGATATTTTATGCGTTGATGCAAGAAACGCCCATTGCGATGTTGAAAAAGGCGCTATGCGTAACGATATTTCGATTTGATGCGGATATATTTTATATCTAGCTTTGGAGTCCACAAATATGCCCTCATTTGCAGAATCGCTCGAAGCGACCTTGCATAACGCGTTGAAGCATGCGGCGGACCGCGCGCATGAATATGCGACGCTGGAACATTTGTTGCTGGCGTTGATTGACGATAGCGATGCCGTGAAGGTCATGCAGGCATGCGGCGTTGATACCGAAGAATTATCCGATATCATCATAACCTATCTCGACAATGAACTGGAAAGCCTGCGCGTGGGCGGCAAGGTTGATCCGTCCCCCACCAGCGGGTTTCAGCGCGTGGTGCAGCGAGCGATACTGCATGTGCAAAGTTCGGGCAAAGATATCGTCACTGGTGCCAATGTGCTGGTCGCGCTTTTTTCCGAGCGAGAAAGTTACGCGGTCTATTTCCTGCAGCAACAGGATATGAGCCGGCTCGATGCGGTGTCATTCATCAGCCATGGTATCGGCAAGGATGGGCGGATGACCCCAACCGAAATCACCGGCGCGGATGATAGGAATGATGATACCGGCGAGCCGCCAGTCAAAGCCAAAAAAGACAAAGAAAGTGCGCTCGACCAATTTACCGTCAACCTGAATCAAAAAGCCAAGCAGGGCCGGATTGATCCCTTGATCGGACGCGCGGCGGAGGTGGACCGCACGGTGCAGATATTATGCCGCCGCTCCAAAAATAACCCGCTTTATGTGGGCGAGCCGGGGGTGGGGAAAACCGCGATCGCCGAGGGGCTTGCGCGGCGGATTCATGAAGGCGATGTGCCCGAAGTGTTGTTGCCCGCGGTTATCTATTCGCTCGATATGGGATCGTTGCTCGCCGGCACGCGCTATCGCGGCGATTTTGAGGAACGGTTGAAGGCGGTGGTGACCGAGCTGGAAAAATTGCCCGATGCTATTCTTTTCATCGATGAAATTCACACGGTTATTGGCGCCGGCGCAACCAGCGGCGGGGCAATGGATGCCTCCAACCTGTTGAAACCTGCGCTGTCGGGCGGAACCATCCGCTGTATCGGATCGACCACTTATAAGGAATTTCGCAATCATTTTGAAAAGGACCGCGCGCTGCTGCGCCGCTTTCAAAAGATTGATGTTAATGAGCCGAGCATCGAGGATACCATCAAAATCCTCGCCGGTTTGCGCAGCGCCTTTGAAGAACATCATAAGGTGAAATATACCCCCGATGCCCTGAAAACCGCGGTCGAATTGTCGGCGCGTTATATCAACGACCGCAAGCTGCCCGATAAGGCGATTGACGTGATCGATGAGGTGGGCGCGATGCAGATGCTTTATCCGCCGTCAAAGCGCCGCAAGCTGATCACCGCAAAGGAAATCGAGGCGGTGATTGCCACCATCGCGCGCATCCCGCCAAAAAATGTCTCCACCGACGATAAAGCCGCGCTCGGCTCGCTCGAAGCCGATCTGAAACGGGTTGTTTTTGGTCAGGATAAGGCGATTGAGCTATTGTCATCGGCGATCAAGCTTTCGCGTGCGGGCTTGCGCGAACCCGATAAGCCGATTGGCAATTATCTGTTCAGCGGGCCGACGGGCGTGGGCAAGACCGAGGTGGCGCGGCAATTGGCATCGATCCTTGCCATTCCGCTCAAGCGTTTTGACATGTCCGAATATATGGAGCGGCACAGCGTGTCGCGGTTGATCGGCGCGCCGCCGGGCTATGTCGGCTTTGATCAAGGCGGGCTGCTGACCGATGCCGTCGATCAAAATCCGCATTGCGTGTTGCTGCTCGATGAGATTGAAAAGGCGCATCCTGATCTGTTTAACATTTTGCTGCAAGTGATGGACAATGGCCGCTTGACCGACCATCATGGCAAAACTATCGATTTTCGCAATGTCATCCTGATTATGACCACCAATGCCGGTGCGGCCAATATGGCCAAGGAAGGCATTGGTTTTGGCAATAATATCGACAAAGAAGATGCCAGCGACGAAGCGGTGAAGAAAATGTTCACCCCCGAATTTCGCAACCGGCTCGACGCGACGGTGCCCTTTGCCTATTTGCCCACCGAGGTTGTCGCCCGCGTGGTGGACAAATTCATCCTGCAATTGGAATTGCAACTGGCCGATCAAAATGTGCATATCAAGCTGGATGACGATGCGCGCGCTTGGCTCACGACCCGCGGCTATGACAAATTATATGGTGCAAGGCCGATGGCGCGGCTGATCCAGGAAAAGATCAAACAGCCGCTGGCCGAAGAGCTGCTTTTCGGCAAGCTGGTCAATGGCGGCGAGGTTGCCGTGCATTTGAAGGATGACGCGCCGGCATTCGAAATCACCCCTGCCCCGCCCAAAGCCGCCAAGCCCAAAAAACCGCGCAAGAATATCGAAGCGAAAAGCGTCAAATAATCAGGCGGCCCTGCTGCACTTCAACAAATTGCGCTTGGGTATCAATGGTCTGAAATAATCCCGCTTCGGTGCCGGTCATCCAGACTTGGCTGCCGGTGGCGGCGAGCCGTTCAAATAAGGCCGCCCGCCGCGCCGGGTCCAAATGCGCCGCCACCTCGTCGAGCAGGATAATCGGTGCTTCGCGGCGGATATCCGCCACCAACGCGGCATGCGCCAATATTATGGATAGCAGCAACGCCTTTTGCTCGCCGGTGGAACATAGCGCCGCTGCCTGCCCCGTGGCAGCGTGGGTGACGATGATGTCGGCGCGGTGCGGGCCATGGAGCGTTCGCCCCGCGGCTCGCTCGCGGCTGCGCGTCTGTCGCCATTGATCGCGAAGGTGGCCGGAATCCTCGCTCGCCGCGTGGTCGCGCGCGATCGCGGGAACGGCAAAGGGGCTGGGCGGTGCGGCTTGCAGACGGTGGCTGAGCTGCTCGACAAGGCGCGTGCGGCCTGCGTTAATCATCGCCGCGCTCTCGGCCATCGCTTTTTCCAGCCCATCCAGCCATTCAGAATCGGCGGGCCTGCTATCGGTCAGCAGCCGGTTGCGCTGACGAAGCGCGCGGTCATACCGGCTGGCGTGGCGCGCATGCGACGGCTCCAGCGCCAGCACGAGGCGATCGAGAAAATGCCGCCGCCCGCCCGCGCCGTCCGTGAATAGCCGGTCCATCGCCGGGGTCAACCACACCACCGCCAACCATTCAGAAAGGCTGGTGATCGCCGCACCGGCGCCGTTTATCCGCACCTTGCGCCGCTGCGGGGCTGCTGCATCGGTTCCGGTGCCCAGGTGGATATCTTCGATCTCGGCTGCAATGCCAAAACCGCCGTCGCCGCCGTGACGGGGCATGTCGGCTAACGGCGCGCGCCGCAAACCGCGACCGGGGACCAGCAAGGAAACCGCCTCCAATATATTCGTTTTGCCCGCGCCATTTTCGCCATGCAGCACGATAAACGGCGCGCCGGGGCGAAAATGCGCCTCGGCATGATTGCGAAAATCGGTAAGCGAAAGCCGGGTTAAGGTCATGAGCCCGGCTGCTATCTTGTTTCGGTTCGAATGAAAATAGGCTGGGGGTGATATTTGTGCGTTGGCGCGCTACGCCGCTTTTTGCCGCTCTTGCGCCAAGCCATTATCCAGGAAGCGGCGGATTTCCATGATGCTTTCGTCGGTGTGGCTGAGCATGAAGAGATGGCCGCCATCTTCGATGACGAATAATTCGCTGTTGGGGATAAGCGCATTCAAAAATTTGCCATTGGCGAGCGGTACAATCTGATCATCGCCGCCCATCATGATCAGCGTTTCTTTGCGCATGAAGGGCAAAAACGGCGCGCTGGTCCAACCCAGCATGGCGATCAGTTGATAAAAATAGCCGGCTTTGGATGGCGGGGTAATCCGGCTGATATGACCGCCCTTGCCATCCTCCGCGCCGCCATACAGCGTTTTGAAATGTTTATTCATAAATTCAGGGTCGATGTAGCGCCGCGGATCGGCCATTTTGATAAGTGCGGCGGGATTACCCGGCACCATCAACATGCCCGCGCTGGTGGCCATCAAAATCAATCGGCCCACGCGCGCGCCATGTTGCAGCGCAAATTGCTGCGCCATCGCCCCGCCCCAGCTGACGCCGATGACATCGGCAACCGCCATGTCCAATTTATCGAGCAGCAAAGCGGCAATCCGTGCCATCATGATTGAATTATAAGGAACAATGGGATCGGGCGATCCGCCGATGCCGGGCATGTCAAAGGTCACAAAATCGCGATCATCGAGCATCTGCGCCATCGGCTCCACCGCTTCGATATTCGCGCCAATGCCGTTGAAGAATAATATGGGGAGATACTTTGGATCGCTCTTTGCAACCGCCCGCCAACGCGCAACGCGCAATGTGCGTCCGTCGAGGCATTCCATGGTATATTCGGCTTCGCGCTGTTTGCGGCCCACTTTGGTCATTGTCAAATCCCTGTTATGCGGAGGCAACTTAATGCTCGATTGGGGCATTGCAAGCTTATAACTGCGCCTCAATCCAGAACATAAAGCCCCGGCGCCGCTTCCATCGCCGGATTTTTCTTGCTGCCCGGCTCCTGCGGCGCGTCAATTTTCTTGCCCGACCGTTTGCTCAGCCATTCGATCCAATAGGGCCACCAGCTTCCGGCGATCTCTTCCGCGCCGCCCATCCATTCGTCGACATCGGCGGGGGTTTTGTCTTTTTTATGTTTGAAATATTTCGCTTTGGGATTGCCCGGCGGGTTTAGGATCGCTTGCATATGTCCCGCTTGGCTCAGGATAAATTCGACATTTTTGGAGCCAAAAAGCTGCGTCGAGCGATAGCAGGCGCGCCACGGCGTAATATGATCGGTGGTGCCGCCCAGGATAAACAAATCGGCCTCAACCTTTTTCAAATTCACCTTGTGATCCGCAATTTCATATTTACCGGGATCGGCATAGGCATTGGCCTCAAACAGCTCGAGGAAATCACCCATCAAGCTGGAGGACAGATTGGTGGCGTCGGCATTCCAGAATAAAATATCAAAAGCCGGCGGGTCTTCACCCATCAGATAATTGTTGATCACATAATTCCAAATGAGATCATTGGGCCGCAGCCAGGCGAAACCGCGCGCCAGCGAACTGCCCTCGATCACGCCCTTTTTCGCCGCACGTTGCCGTGCCAGCGCGATGCCATTATGCGATACCATCGAGCTTGCCTCGGTGTCGCCGGTCTTGGGTTCGAGCACGCAAACCATCATTGTGATTGCATTGACGCGGGCATCGCCCATCGAAGCCAGTTTGGACAGCAGAACCGACATTGTTTGCCCGCCCGAACAGCCGCCGGAGACATTGACCTTGTCGCTGCCGGTAATTTCGCACACCGCATCCATGGCATCGATGCAGCTTTCCACATATTCTGCCATGCCCCATGCGCCATGTTCCTCCTGCGGGTTGCGCCAGCTGATCATGAAGGGTTGAATACCGTTATCGAGCTGCCATTTGACCACGCTTTTGTCGGGGGTCAGATCGTTAATATACATTTTGTTGATCTGCGGCGGGATGGTCAGCATCGGGATGGCGTGGACCTTATCCGTCGTTGGCGCATATTGGATCAGCTCCATCATCTCATTGCGAAACACCACTGCGCCTCTCGATGTCGCCAGATTTTCGCCAATCTTAAACGGCGTTTTGTTCACCTGGCTGACCATCATGTCATTGTGAACCATGTCATTATAGGCATTTTTCAGACCCTTGATGAGCGATAATCCGCCGCTATCGACCAGCCGTTTTTGCGCGGTGGGATTGCCGATCAAGCTGTTGGTGGGGGCCAGTGCATCGATGATAATCTGCGAGATAAAATTGGCGCGATCGCGTTCGTTCGCATCCAGCTCCAAATCCTCAATATAGCTTTTTACGCCTTTTTGCACGGCAAGGAAATATTGCGCGCCCGCCTTGAAGAATGGGTTAAATTGCCATGCGGGATCCATGAAGCGCTTGTCTTTGCCATCGGGGGCGAGATCCGATTGGCCGGTCATGATTTTGACGACATCTTCGTTAAAATCCGCCGTTGCTTTCCATGCCTTTTGCGGATTGGCCGCCGTTTCGCGGAGCAGCAGCGCCACCGCACCGGCAAAATCTTCACGCGCTATTCCGGCAAGCGGCCCCAGCGCCATGGTTGCGTCGTTGGCCGCATCAAATCCGCCAAACATCGTCTTCTTTTCCGCCATTTTACTCTCGCCTCCGATGATCTCCTTTGAACAGATTGCACGCGCGCGCGCCATGGTCAATGGCGGAATAACGGCAAGGGCAATCGGCGCTTTGCTTCGTTCATGACCCCTGCTAATGGCGCGGCCTATGACCACCGAACTTTCCCATATACGCAATTTTTCGATCATCGCACATATTGACCATGGCAAATCCACACTCGCCGACCGGTTGATCCAATATACTGGCGGGTTGAGCGCGCGCGAGATGACCGCACAGGTGCTCGACAATATGGATATCGAAAAAGAGCGCGGAATCACGATCAAGGCGCAGACCGTGCGGCTTGCTTATACCGCAGAGGACGGCATTTCTTACGAGCTCAACCTGATGGATACGCCGGGCCATGTCGACTTTGCCTATGAAGTGTCGCGCAGCTTGGCCGCCTGCGAAGGCGCGCTGCTCGTGGTCGATGCCGCGCAAGGGGTGGAGGCGCAAACGCTGGCCAACGTTTATCAATCGATCGAGCATGATCATGAAATCGTGCCCGTCATCAACAAAATCGATCTGCCCGCCGCCGATGTGGACAAGGTGAAGGCGGAGATTGAGGATATTATCGGGTTGCCAGCGGATAATGCCGTCCTGACATCGGCCAAATCGGGCATTGGCATTGCCGAAGTGCTGGAGGCAATTGTGACCCGCATTCCGCCCCCCAAAGGCGATGCCCATGCGCCGCTGAAAGCTATGCTGGTCGACTCATGGTATGACCCCTATTTGGGCGTTGTCATCCTGATACGCGTGATCGACGGCGTGATCAAAAAGGGTCAGGAAATCCAGTTCATGGCGGCCGGCACCAAGCATCTGGTCGACCGGGTGGGGTGTATGCGTCCCAAAATCGAAATCCTGCCCGCAATCGGCCCCGGTGAGGTTGGCTTTATCACCGCGCAAATCAAAGAAGTCGCGCAAACCCGTGTTGGCGACACGATCACCGATGCCAAAAGGCCCGCCGCCGCCGCGCTCCCCGGTTTCAAAGAAGTGCAACCCGTGGTTTTTTGCGGCCTGTTCCCCACCGACGCCGCCGATTTTGAAAAATTGCGCGAAAGCATTAGCAAGCTGCGGCTCAACGATGCCTCCTTCAGCTTCGAAACCGAAAGCAGCGCAGCGCTCGGCTTTGGCTTTCGCTGCGGATTTTTGGGTCTGCTCCATCTCGAAATTATTCAGGAGCGTTTGACCCGCGAGTTTGACCTCGACCTGATCACCACCGCGCCGTCGGTGGTCTATAAGCTCAAACTCAGCCGCAGCAAAACCGAAGACGCGCGCGATATGGAGCTGCATAACCCCGCCGACATGCCCGATGTGAACCGGATTGACGAAATTCAGGAACCTTGGATCGAGGCAACAATCTATTGCCCCGACGAATATCTGGGCAGCCTATTGAAGCTGTGTCAGGATCGGCGCGGTGTGCAAAAACAACTGACTTATGTGGGCGGCCGCGCGCAGCTCGTCTACGAATTGCCGCTGAACGAAGTGGTGTTCGATTTTTACGACCGGCTGAAAAGCATATCGCGCGGCTATGCGTCGTTCGATTATCATCAAATTGGCCACCGCGCGGGCGACCTGGTTAAAATGAGCATTCTGGTCAACGCCGACCCGGTCGACGCGCTCAGCATGATCGTCCACCGCGGCACCGCGGAAGCACGCGGGCGCGGCATGTGCGAGCGGTTAAAAGATCTCATCCCGCGCCATCTGTTCAAAATCCCGATCCAAGCCGCGATCGGCGGCAAAGTCGTCGCCCGCGAAACCATCGCTGCCATGCGCAAGGATGTGACCGCAAAATGCTATGGCGGCGATATCAGCCGGAAGAAAAAACTGCTGGAGAAACAGAAAAAGGGCAAGGCGCGGATGCGCGAATATGGCAGCGTGAGCATCCCGCAAGAAGCGTTTATTGCGGCGCTTAGGATGGGGGAGGAATAAGCCGCTCCGCTGCACTGGTGTTGTAGCGGATTATCCCCTTCGCGCCGCAACCATGGCGCCCATGCCTGCGCGGTTGGGATAATCGAGGAAGCGTTGCTGCCCGGCGTGATACCGCCGGAAATGATCGCTGCGCGGAAATAGCGCGCGAACAACGGTGACAATGGACCTGCCGCTATGCCACCCAAAAAAGGCAGCATAAACAAGTCAGCCCCTTATTTCATCATTCATCCGGGCCGGCGATGTTCGCTTTTTACCCAGCGGACGGTTCCCGATGAGGCGCGCATCACGACGCTTTCGGTGGTAATTCGGCCGTCGCGGTGGCGTTTGACACCGCCCAGCAACGACCCGTGGGTCACGCCCGTGGCGGCAAAAATACAGTCGCCTTTCACCAAATCTTCGAGATTATAAATCTTGTCGAGATTATCCACGCCCCATTTTTTCGCGCGCCGCCGTTCATCGTCATTACGAAACAACAACCGGCTTTGAAATTGCCCGCCAACACAGCTCATGGCCGCTGCCGCGAGCACCCCTTCGGGTGCGCCGCCGGTGCCCATATAAATATCGATATTGGTGTCGGGATCGCTGGTTGCGATGGCCCCTGCCACATCTCCGTCGGGGATTAACATCACGCCGCATCCGGCCGCGCGCAGTTCGGAAATGATTTTTTCATGGCGTGGCCGGTCGAGCACGCAAACGATCAATTCTTCTGCGGCCACGCCCTTTTCGGCGGCCACGGCGCGCACATTGTCCGCCACCGTCCGATCCAACCCGACAACACCGGGGCGATAACCCGGACCCACGGCAATTTTCTCCATATAAACATCGGGCGCGTTGAGCAGGTTGCCTTCTTCGGCGACGGCCAATACCGCGAGCGCATTTGGCCCCGCCTTTGCCGTGATGGTCGTGCCCTCTAACGGGTCGAGCGCGATATCTATTTTCGGCCCCTTGCCGATTGCTGCGCCCACTTTTTCGCCAATATACAGCATCGGCGCTTCATCGCGTTCGCCTTCGCCGATCACCACGGTGCCGTCCATGTAGAGTTCATTCAGCGCGGCGCGCATGGCCTCCACGGCGGCGGCATCGGCCGCTTTTTCATCCCCCCGCCCGATCAGCCGTGCGGCGGATAAAGCGGCGGCTTCGGTGACGCGGACCATTTCCAAAACGAGGATACGGTCGAGAATTTGGCTTGCTAATGTCAATGTTGGTTCCTAACCTTTATCGGCAAAATCAGCGGCTTGGGGAAGCTTTTGAGTTGGCTCGGGGCATGATCAATCACGATAACGACGCTACGCGCCGTATCGATAAGGGAGACGGCGTGCGATGTCGAGGCTGCTTTTGTGGTTTTTTGTGATGACATTGGGGCAAATATCACTGGCCAGCGCCGCCGCCGCACTGCAATTGAGCGAGGAAGAAGTGGCAGATTTGATCGCCGCGCAAAAGAAGCTGGTTACCATCGATCGCAACGGTTGTATCGTAGATCCCAATGATGACGGAACAACGATCGTCGTTTGCGGGGATAGCGAGGAAGACCAACGAAACCGCATTCCCGGGTCCGGCCCGGTCGACAACGACCGTATCCGGCGCGGGGAGGCGATTTCGACGCGGCGCGCCGGACAAAAAGACAACCGCGCCTGCGGCGTCATTGGCACCGGATTGGGATGCACAGAGCTGCCCCAAAATTGGATCAAGGGGAATTATAGTCCGCCCTATCCGCCCGATTTCAAGGATGTGATCGCGGGCCTGCCCGAACCCGATCAAGTGGTGGCGGAAGGCAGCAATCAAGACCCAAAAGCACCGCCCGAATGACGGTATCGGACAAAAGATGATGCCAAATAGCCTATGACCGTTCGGCTGCAAATGCCGTGGGTATTGATTATATTTCCAGCGCGGCGGAAATTTGCGTCAACAGCCAGGATTTGGCGTTTGCGTCGGCGAAACTATGCGACGCGCTATCCACACTGCTCAACGCGATATTTGGGCTTTTGCGCACAGTGTTAAAGGCCGCGTCATGCCAAGCAGACTTGAACGTTAATGCCGTATTGTCCCGCTCGGCCAGCATGATATGCACCGGTATCTTGGTATTTTCGAGCGCGGACGCTATTTTGCGGGCGAGGGGGGATGTATTCTCTTTTGCCGCTGCTTTGGCTATACCTACTGCCAATTTATACAAGTTTATTTTGCCCGTAAGCAGATCGATAATGCTGCGCGGATTTTTGATTCGCGCCCAATAACGGGCGCGAATGGCGGCCGTGCCGAGTGACGATGATGCCGCGTCGGCACCACGCTGCGTTGTTACGGCCGGTTCAATGACCCAGGGATTGGCGAGCAGAATAGCATCAAACTGATCCGCATGAAACAGCGCCAATGCGCTTGCTGCATCGCAATTGCCAAATGCGATGATGCGGGAAATTCCGCGCGTATGCTGGCGAAAGGCCTGCGCTGCGGCCGCGATATCGTCCTTCGAACCCGGGAAACCCCGGTTATCGCCCGCGCTGTCGCCAATGCCGCGCCGGTCATATCGGAATACCGGAACATTACGCGCGGCGAAATATTGGGCGATCGCCGCTTGCCCGCCATGCGCGCCGCTACGAATTTCGTTACCTCCGCTGACAATCAGCAGGCCTGTATCACCATTCTTACCATCGGCATTGTCCAGCGTCGCGGCGCAGCGATCACCGCCAATGTCAAACCACAAATGCTGGCGTTTCACGCCGCGCTCCAACAGTCGATTTCATGCGCCAGCGCGCTCGCTATTTCGGGGTCATATTGCGGTTCAGCGCGGCGCCATAGGGCCCAGCTTTTGTCGCCATCCGGTATGAATTCATGACCGCGACCGAACAAATCGGCGGGGACCGCATCCAAAAGATCGTGCCAAAGCGCCGCGCCGATGCTGTGTCCAGCAAGAAGGATCGGGCTATTTTGCACATCCCTTTCCAAGCTTTCCGCGCTGCTGATCATGCCTGCTTCTTTGTCGCCAGCAATCCGCGTGCGGATCATTGCTTTGAGGATCGAGGCACCTGCGACGGGCGCCAGCCGCATAACGGGCAAGTGGGCGGCATCGTCGATCAAACAGCCGCCGCGCACCGAAAATAAATGTGTCGCAGCAAAGCTATCTGCGGCGGCGGTAATGGCGCCGCGCCAAGCGGTGAGATCCTGTTCCGACAAGACTGCGTCGCTTTCGTTGCATCCGGGAAGGTCGGGCAGCGCGCTTGCAATATTTCGCGCCGTCAGCGCGCGCATCGCCTGCACCCAGGTTCGCCGCAGCCGGTTCATCTCATCAAACAGCGGCGGCACAAACAATATTCGCCGCGGGCTGAGTGGATTGCCCGCGCGTAAGCAATATTCGCTGCATCCAGAAAATTGGTAGGTGATATGGTCCAAATGCGCGCTCAATCGTCAAGCTTATTTTTCGCAAATTGCAGTAAACTACCAAAGCTTTCAAATAATTCCGCATCAATGTCTTCATCGTTAATCTGAATATTCAACCGGTCTTCCATTTCGGTCAGCAAGCCCGCAACCGCCAGCGAATCCAATTCGGGTATCGCGCCAAATAAGGCGGTTGTATCGGTCATCGCCGCAACCTGCGCGCGGGTCAGTCCCAAAAGATCGGACAATATCTCGCGCAATATATTATCGATTGCGGGATTTTCTGCATCCAGACTTTGTTTTGCTGAACCGGCTGTTTCATTATTCATATCATTTCTCTTTTTCCGACATCTGACGCAGTTTATGCCGGATAATATGCGGCCAATTCAACATATGATTGGGCCAATATATATCCAGCCGGTAGCGCGGCCGGTATTGTTCCATCCAATCCCGCTTGTAATTATCGCTGCCCGTGCCAAAGTCAATTTCTGCCACGCGGTCGATATCAATTACATGCTGGAACAGCGCAGCCGACAATAAAGTGCCGGGCGAGGCATCAAGATACCGTTCATCATGCGCGAGCTTGTGGATTAACGCGATGTTATTTTCCACCGTCCAAAATTGTGCGGCGGCTGGTTCACCGTCGATATAGGCCAAACCCAGCCGTAAACAGCCGGCCGCCGATTCTTGCTTGGCAATGGCACGCAGGAAATCGGGACTGCCTTCGCTGGGTTTCCAGCTGCACGCATAAACCCGTTCGTAATCGGACCAGCTTTGATCGTCAAAATCTTGCGCAATGCGGATTGAAACTAGGTTTTTTTTGCCTTTACGTTTAACGGTGCTGCGCAGTTGGCCGGGCCGTGTTTGCCAATATTCGTCGAAACTGCGCCCGTTTAGGGATAGATAGTGATTTTGATCATGCGCGCTTTTCGCCACAACCCAACCCGATTGTTCGAAGGCTATTGCCAGCAATGTCGCCGATCCATCCTCGTCGGGCAGCTGAGTCAGGCTGATTTGTCGGGCATGTCGCTGCACGGATAATGCCATTTTCCGAAGCAAAGTCAGCTTGGTTGCTTCGTTATATTGCGCCGAAAATATCGGGCGAAAGGTGAAGTTATACCAATTAGCAAAGGCTTCGTAACGCCTTGCGCCCGTCATCATCAACGGCAACCAAACCTCATGATTATTGTCATAAGCACGCAGCAACAAAGCTTTGCGGCCGCGTAGCGCGGTGTGATGCAGCGCGTCGAGCCAATCGAGCCGGTCAAATAAATGGCGTTGTCGCTCACGATCCATGCTACCGCGCGCCGCTGTTTGTGCGGAGAGGAGATTATCGTGATATTCCCCTTTGATTGGCAATGTAAAATTTCCTATAACACCCATAATGACCCGTATTAACCCGACATCAGATATATGAATATGATGAATGATTTGCCCGATTTTCCGCTCGATCACCTTGCTTTTTCGGGCAATCTGGATGCAACCGCACTCATCATCCGCGATAAGCATTATAGCTATCAGATGTTAAACAATCATGTTGGCAGGCTTGCCTTTTTTCTTCAAGAATCGGGCGTCAGTGAAGGCGACCGGGTGGCGACATGGACGTCCAAAGGTTTGATTGCATGCTTGATGCCGCTGGCTGCGGTGCGCGCCGGCTGTATCCATGTGCCGATTAACCCGCTGCTGAAAGCGCCGCAGACGGCTCATATCTTAAACGACAGCGGTGCGCGTCTGTTAATTGCGAATAAGGCGCGATTGGCAACATTGGACGATAGCGGCTGTGATGTTGATGTTGGCGCTGTTTTTTTGTTTGACGAGGCTGATGTTCTGGCTTTCCTTGAGGAATATGCTGCCGAGGATGGGAGCGGCAGTTTGCCTCCGCTTGCAGGCGATCTTGATCGGAACCGCCTCGCTGCTATTCTTTACACCAGCGGCAGTACAGGCCGCCCAAAAGGGGTGATGTTATCGCACCGCAATCTTGTTCTCGGCGCGATTGCGGTGGCGCAATATCTCAAGCTAACGGCGGATGACGTAACGCTTGCGGTTTTGCCGCTATCGTTTGATTATGGGCAAAATCAACTACTTAGTAGCTGGTATGCGGGGGCCTGTGTGGTTCCGCTCGATTATCTTACCCCGCGCGATGTGGTAAAGGCTTGCGCCCGATATCAAGTGACAACGCTTGCTGCGGTGCCGCCGCTTTGGGTGCAGTTGGCCGAACAAGATTGGCCCGTGGAAGCCGCTGCGCCGCTTCGCCGGTTAACGAATAGCGGGGGCGCGCTGACCGCAACATTGGCACGCCAGCTGCGGAGTATTTTTAAGGCCAAGACAGATATTTATGCGATGTACGGCCTTACCGAGGCCTTTCGTTCAACCTATCTCAAACCAGCGTTAATCGATAATAATCCTACTAGCATGGGCAAAGCCATTCCTTT
Source organism: Sphingomonadaceae bacterium (assembly GCA_021732525.1). GTDB lineage: Bacteria > Pseudomonadota > Alphaproteobacteria > Sphingomonadales > Sphingomonadaceae > Sphingorhabdus_B. Next base: position 66,713 of record JAKFUU010000018.1, read on the forward strand.
CGCTGAGATTTTGGTAGTGCGCGAAGATGGCAGCGCGGCTGCACCGGGTGAAGAAGGAGAGTTAGTGCATGCGGGCCCGTTGGTGGCACAAGGATATTGGCGGGATGCCGAACGTAGCGCGCAGCGCTTTAAGCCGGCTCCGGGCCATTCCAATTATGGCGGAATTGCGGTTTATAGCGGCGATACAGTGAGGCGCGATGCCGACGGACTGTTCTATTTTGTCGGACGCGATGACGCGATGATAAAGAGCAGTGGCAACCGCATTTCACCCACCGAGATTGAGGAGGTGGCGGTGCAGAGCGGCGTGATTATCGAAGCCTGCGCGATTGGGCGCCGCGACGAGCGCTTGGGAGCGGCTATCGTTCTTTTCGTCCGCACTCAAGGACCATCAAGGCACACCGATGCAAACGAAGAGGCGCTGCGTCGTTATTTGAGAAATATGTTGCCCAATTTTATGCAACCATCGGAGATTGTCTGGCTCACCGAATTGCCCAAAAATGCCAACAGCAAGATCGATCGCAACCGTTTAGAGAATATTGTCTGGTTAACCCATCTACCCGAAAATAAGGGCGGAATGATGCGATTTGATCTATTGGATGAACCGCAATCTATCGCCGTTGTTTGACGATATTGCGCCGTAATGCTTCTTTCACGCCTTTGCTGCTAAAGCCATCCGATGGCAGGCATAGATGATACGATCAAGGCAAAGGCTACCGGACCGATTCCTGATGGATATGCGGCGTGCGGCGGGGATTTATCGGTGGGCGGCAAGAGCCTGCCGAGTTTGATCGAGACCGAAGGAGACACACCCTTGTTTGTCTATTCGCGCGCCATGTTAACCGCGCGGATGGCCGCACTGCGCGCGGCGATGCCGCCGCGTCTGGCAATTCATTATGCGATGAAGGCAAATCCTTATCCACCCCTGCTGGCGTTTATGCGGCCGCTTGTCGACGGTTTTGACGTGGCGTCGGGCGGGGAAGTGGAATTGGCGCTTGCAGCGGGCGTTGATCCGTCGCGAATAAGCTTTGCTGGGCCAGGTAAACGCGACCGCGAATTGGCCGTGGCAATCACCAGGGGCGTTACCATCAATCTAGAAAGTGAAGGCGAGGCGGATCGGGTGTTGGCTATCGCTGCGCAGGCCAATGTCATTCCGCGACTGGCGGTGCGAGTGAATCCTCGCTTCGACTTGAAGGGTTCGGGCATGAAAATGGGCGGCGGTGCGCGCCAATTTGGGGTCGATGCCGACCGAGTTCCAGCATTGGTGCAGCGGATCATCAAAAGTGGCGCGGATTGGCGTGGTTTTCATATTTATGCCGGATCACAAGCCCTGTCCGCGGACGCGATTATTGCGATGCAGGCCGAAACGATCGCGCTGACCGCGCAGCTTGCCGAAGCGATTGGCGCCGCTCCGCGGCACGTAAATTTGGGCGGCGGTTTTGGCATTCCGTATTTTTCGGGGGACGTTTCGATCGATATCATCGCGGTGGGCAAAGCGCTGCAAGCTGAGTTTGACGCTTTGCCTCCGATCATTGCACAGTCCGAATTTTGTATCGAACTTGGCCGTTACCTTGTGGGTGAGGCGGGTGTTTATTTGACGCGGATATTGGACCGTAAGGTCAGCCATGGCGAAACTTTCTTGGTTACCGATGGGGGCCTGCATCATATGTTGGCGGCGAGCGGTAATTTCGGCACTGTCATTCGGCGCAACTATCCGGTGACCATTGCTTCTCGATTCGGCGCCGAACCGCAGGAGGTGGTCAACATCGTTGGCTGTCTATGCACGCCGCTTGATCTTTTGTCGCATGCTGCATATTTGCCGGCGGCCGACGTCGGCGATATTGTCGCGATATTCTGCGCGGGAGCCTATGGGGCTAGCGCCAGCCCAGCTCAATTTTTAGGACAGGGGAGCGCGCAGGAAATATTAGTTTAGCGCGTTTTTTGATGGAACTGTATCAATCCTCCCCGCTTCCGGGGAGGATTGGAGCGATCCACATTTAACGCAAAATGCTCTAGCAGCTGTGATTTATGATCGGATAATTTGGGCGGACTTATCCAACATTATGGGGTCGTTACGGCTGATGTCGACGGTGCTTTTACCAATATTGGGGGTAGGGGATGTTCGTTGTTTGAATTTTCCGTCCACCTGTGCACCCGGAGCAATCGACAAATTTTGGTAGGTTACATCGCCGATAATCTGAGCGCTGGCGTCGATGATTAGCTCTCTCGCTTCAATCGACCCTTCAACCTTCCCCGATAGCCGGGCGTTTTCCGCGATCAGCTTGCCGATAATCTTGCTGCTCTCGCCTTGTACCAGCGAACCGCAGGTTACGTCGCCCTGGATATTGCCGTCAATATGCAGATCGATGGTTGCATTTACATTTCCGAGAATTTCGACGTCGGATGCAATCATCGAAAAAGTGTGGTTACCGCGCATCGTTTCACGGCCTTTCGGCGCTGGTGCTATATTTTGCTCCGGCAAGGGTTTGGCTTTTGAGAACATTGGAATTTGCCTCCAGAAATTTGAGTGGGTTCATGGCCCGGCTATTCAGGCGAACCTCAAAATGCAAATGGGAACCGGTCGAACGGCCCGTGCTTCCCATCCTGCCAATCTGTATACCACGCCCCACCCATTCGCCAAGCGAAACGGAATAGTCCGACAAATGCGCATAGCGGGTGATAAGGCCGTTGGCGTGGGTCACTTCTACCGTCTTGCCATAACCACCTTGATATCCGGCGTAGGTGACTTTCCCGCCCGCCGCAGCCAAAATCGCGGTGCCCAGCGGTGCCTTGAAATCTATACCGCTATGCATCGCGCCCGCGCCAGTGAATGGATCGCGGCGATAGCCATAACCGCTCGACCTGAGACCCGCCGCGGCCGGCATCGATGTGGGCACGCGGGCCAGCGCATTTTCCAGCGCATTCATCCGTTCGATGGCATCGGCCAGCCGGTCAAAACGAGGATCGGATATTTTTTTGGGTGGGCCGCTGAAAAATGGAATGAAAGGTCCACCAAGACCTGAACGCAGATGTGAGCCTGCCATGGCATCGGGATTGAGTCCAAATTGGCGGATCGCTATTTCGGCGCGCGCCGTGCGTGCTTTTGCCATTTTCGTCATCCGCTCGGCGAAAATAATCTGCCGACCTTCAATCTCGGCTAAGGCTGCGGCTTCGGGAATGGCAGCGCTAATTTTTTTTGCGGTTTCATTTTTGACCGGGGCGTCATTTGCGGTTTCCTTGCCAAGCAACGGGGCGGTCATGCTCTCCAACATATCCTGACGCCGTTTGAGATCGTTGGTTACTTCGTCAATGGAATCGCGATAAGCGGACACGCGCTGCGCGGCGGATTGGACTTTTGCTTCCTTTTGGACAAGCGTCATCCGTTCAAAGGAAATGCTGATTTGATTAACGGCCATTCCGGCGGTTACCATCAACCACAATCCAACGACAACGGCAAAGCCGCCGGCAACGCGCCGTTGCAGCTGCCCAGAAATTTTTATAAACCGAATTTGCCCGTTCGACCGCATGAAAAATTCGCGATCTACAAACCATCCGGCCAGCCGATTTCTATAATCGGCAAGCTTGTTGAGAATTGGCACGACCCGCCCCTACTATTATGTCGCGCGCCCTATCAGTCACGGATGCTTCTGGCGAATCAAGTTGAGCGCACTCGTGATGAAGCGAGCGAGTCAAGCGGCGAGTTGCTATTTTGGTTAACAATTTGGCCTGCGAGGCGGATGCGCGGTTGAAGCGAATCGAAGATAAGACAATCGCAGCGTATTTTTAATCGTCTCTTTCCCAAAGCCTCACAAGCAACTAATAAACGGCGGCATGGATGATATAGAAGCTTTGATGAGCGATTATACAAGCCGCGCGCGCGCAGCCTCGCGGATATTGGCGGCGGCGGGTGATGCGGCGAAAGCGCAGGCGCTGCGCGGCGCGGCGGCGGCGCTGCGATCGGCGCAAGCGGACATCCTCTCCGCCAATGATGCTGATATGATCGCTGGTGAAGCGCGCGGGCTGACGGGCGCGATGCTTGACCGGTTAAAGCTTGATGCGGCGCGGCTTTCGGGCATAGCGCAGGCGGTGGAGCAAGTCGCTGCGCTCGAAGATATTGTTGGTTTAGAGATCGATAGGCGCACGCAGCCCAACGGCTTGGTGATGCGCCGCGTGCGCGTGCCCATCGGTGTGCTGGGTATCATCTACGAAAGCCGCCCCAATGTAACGGCGGATGCCGCTGCGTTGGCGCTTCGGTCTGGCAATGCCGTCATTTTGCGCGGGGGCAGCGAAGCGGTGTATAGCAACCAGGCGATCCACCAGGCGATGGTTTGCGGCATAACCGAGGCTGGATTGCCTGCGGATGCGATCCAGTTGCTGCCAACGCAGGACCGCGCGGCGGTGGGCGCGATGCTGCGCGCGCAAGGGCGGATTGATATGATTATTCCGCGCGGCGGAAAATCGCTGGTTCAACGCGTGCAGGATGAAGCGCGCGTTCCCGTGCTCGCGCATCTGGACGGGATTTGTCACATTTATGTTCATGCCGATGCCGACCCAGCAATGGCCAAAGCGATCGTCGTCAATGCCAAGATGCGGCGCACCGGCATTTGCGGCGCAATGGAGACCTTGCTAATCGATCAGGATTATCCGGGTGCCGCAGCGTTAGTGAGCGCGTTGATTGATGCCGGGTGTGAGCTTCGCGCCGATGATATGCTGATGGAGCTGGACCCACGCACGGTTTCGGCATCCGCCGAAGATTGGGACACCGAATATCTCGATAGCATCGTCTCCGCCCGGATGGTTGCAGGGGTGGATGAGGCCATGGCGCATATCGCGCGGCATGGCTCCAATCATACCGAATCGATCATTACCAGTGATGCGGCGGTGGCGGCGCGGTTTCAGGCGGAGGTGGATAGCGCCATCGTGATGCATAATGCATCGACGCAATTTGCCGACGGCGGCGAATTTGGCCTGGGCGCGGAGATTGGGATTGCCACCGGGCGGCTGCATGCGCGCGGGCCGGTGGCGCTGGAGGGACTGACCACCTATAAATGGCTGGTGCATGGCACAGGGCAGGTTCGGCCTTGAGGGAATGCGGAACTCCAACCGGTTTGCCGACTGGGTTACTCGGCGGATCATTCAATCCCGCGCATGGCGGCCACCGCGCGATCAGCCTGTTTGCGGCCACCGCACTGGAGCTGGAGGAGCTTTGGTGGCTGGTGTCGCCGGGCAATCCGCTAAAGCCGAAGGAAGATATGGCGCCGCTGCCCGCAAGGCTCGCTTCTGCAAAGAAACAGGCGCGGCGCAGCCGGATAAGAGCGACGGCGATCGAGCGCGCGCTGGACACGCGCTATACCATCGATACATTGCGCGCCATTACCAAGCGCTATCCCAAGCGGCGGTTTATTTGGATCATGGGTGCGGATAATTTGGCGAGCTTTGTTCGGTGGAGGCGCTGGCGCGATATTGCGCGGATGATGCCGATTGCAGTTGTCGCCAGACCCGGCTATGATGATGTTGCGATGGCGGCGCCCGCCATGGCTTGGTTCAGGCGATATGTCCGCCGCCCCGGCCAACGGAAAAACTGGACAAGATGGAGCACGCCAGCGCTTGTATATTTGCGCTTTCGTCCCGATCTCCGTTCGGCAACGGCCATTCGCCGCGCCGATCCCCATTGGTTTAAGGTCTATGCCGATCTCCATTCGGCGCGCGGCATACGCGATGCCGTGACCCATAAAATTATCTATAAGGAATAAAATTGATCGATCCCGCAACCGCCCCCGCCAGCAACAGGGCCGCTTCCAAAGATAAAGATGAAGCCGCTGAAATGCTCCACGCCCTTGTGATGCAATCGCTCGACGATGATCAGGCGCAAGAGGTGATCAGCATTCCCTTGGAAGGCAAGAGCAATATCGCCGATTATATGATCGTCGCCAGTGGCCGGTCGAGCCGCCAAGTGGCATCAATGGCGCAAAAGCTGGCCGAGCGCATCAAGAAAGCCGGGCGCAACGCGCGGATCGAAGGCTTGCCCAGCGCCGATTGGGTGCTGATCGATGCCGAAGATGTGATCGTCCATCTGTTTCGGCCCGAGGTTCGCAGCTTCTATAATTTGGAACGCATGTGGGCCTTTGGCGATGACGATGGCGTCGCCCATTAAGCGATAGCGCCAGCATGCGGCTCCATATCATAGCCCGCGGCAAGATGGGCCGTAGCGCGGAGGCTGAGCTGGTTGACCGCTATCTAAAACGGATCAAATGGGACACCAAGCTTAGCGAATTGCCCGATGTCGGCGGCGATGCGCCTCCCGCTAAAGACACACCCGTGCGCAGTATCATGCTTGATGAAAAAGGCAGACAGATGGGATCGGTGGAATTTGCCAGATTGCTCGAACGCTGGCGCGATGATGGCGTCAGGGAAGCGCGGTTTTTTATCGGCGCGGCGGATGGCTTTGGCGATGCGGAGCGGGCGGGCGCGGACGAGCTGATCGCATTTGGCAAGGCAACATGGCCGCATATGATGGCGCGCGCGATGCTGGCCGAACAATTGTTCCGCGCGACATCGATCCTTGCAGGCCACCCCTATCACCGGGAAGGGTAGGGCGATGCGATTTTTGCTCTATTCATTCCTCGTTACGGCTATTTTGGCGCTTTCAACCGTAGGCCTTGTTGCGCAAAATAACGCCGATGAAGTTCAAGCGCTTAGTAGCGCCAAAGCCCGGGCGGCGGCGGCGGAGCAACGCAGTGAGATTTTGCGGCAAGAAGCATCTAATGCATCGCGTGCTGCCGATCGGTTGGTGGCGCAGCGCGCAGTATTGAATGCGGATATCGCGGCGGCTGGCGCGCAGATTGAGGCAGCGAATGCGCGCGTTGCGATTATCAACCGTAAGCAGCGTGAGCAGCGTTTGCGGCTTGGTGCTGCCAGCGAGCCGTTATTGAGATTAAATTCCGCGTTACAAGCGATAACCCGGCGACCATCGGCTTTGGTAATCATGCAGCCTGACGAGCGCCGTGATTATGTACATCTGCGCGCGGTTATGGCGACAGTGGAGCCAGAAATATTAAGGCGTACGGCGGCTTTGCGGCAACAAATTGCAATTCAAAGGGATCTTGGATCGCAGGAGAAATTGGCGCTGAAATCGCTTGGAGATGCTAAAATTCGGTTGGCGAACCGCCGTGATGCGATTGCTCGGCTGGAAGGTGACAACCGCAATCGCGCGGTCAATTTGTCCGCAGATGCGGCTGCTGAATTTGAACGGGCGATTGCACAAGGCGAACGCGCGCGCGACATTGTTGAGCGGATTGACGTGTTACGACTGAGCAGTGAAAGGGCATCGGCTTTGGCCGAGCTGGCGGGTCCAATTTTGCGAAAGAATGGGGATCGGCCTGTTCGGCAGAAGCCAGCCGCGCTTTATTTGTTGCCTGAAAATATCGAGCTATTGTCGGGATATAGTGAGCTGAACGCCACCGGCTATCGCGAGCGGGGTATTAAGCTTATCCTTAAGCCGGCCGCACCGATATTGGCACCTGCCGCTGGAAAAATTGTCTTCGCTGGGCAGTATCGCAGCTACGGAAATATTATCATCATCGCACATGGCAGCGGTTGGACCAGCTTGATCACGAATTTGGATGCGCCTCTGGTTGGTCAAGGCGCAACGGTGGCGCAGGGCACATTGCTTGGCCGGGCGCCCGTGAATAACCCGCAAATACTGATTGAGCTGCGGCGTAGCGGCCGCCCAATGGACATTGCCGCGCTGATTTGATCAAAGATCCTGCAACGCGCCTCCGGGCGATAGCGCAACGCACAGACAATATCAAATTGGTGGAGCCTAGGGGAGTCGAACCCCTGACCTCTACACTGCCAGTGTAGCGCTCTACCAGCTGAGCTAAGGCCCCATCACATCCGGTCCAGCATTGGAGCGACAGATGAAGGCGGGCCTTTAGCGTGAGGATGGCCAGCGATGCAAGTAAGAAATTTTGGTTGCGACCGGTGCGCTATCTCATTTCTGCTGCGTTAACCGGGTTTGGATGCCTCGCTTGCTATCTCCTCCGCAAGATCGAGCCCGCGCGCGCCGTGATGCGCGGTATGCGCGGGGGCGTGCGGATGTTCGACAAATTCGGGTTCTTCGGCCTCCAACATCCCTTCCCATTTGGTGATGACCGAAGTTGCCACCGCATTGCCGACCACGTTGGTGGCGGTGCGGCCCATATCGAGAAATTGATCGATGGCGAGGATGATGGCAACGCCCTCCACCGGCAATCCAAACATCGCCAGCGTGCCCGTGATCACCACAAGCGATGCACGCGGCACCGCGGCAATGCCTTTGGAAGAAATCATCAAGGTGAGCAGGATAAGAATTTGCGTCCCAACCGACAAATCAATTCCATAGGCCTGCGTGATGAAGAGCGTCGCAAAACTCATATACATCATCGATCCGTCGAGGTTAAAACTGTAACCCAGCGGCAGCATGAATCCCGATATCCGCCGGGGCACGCCGAACCGGTCGAGCTGCTCAAACATTTTGGGCAGCGCGGCTTCGGATGATGCGGTTGAAAAAGCGATCATCAATGGCTGGCGAATATAGCGGATCAACGTCCATATACGCCGCCGCAGGAATAGCGCACCGATGGAAAGCAGGATGATCCAAAGCAGGAGCAACGAGAAATAAAATTCAACAAGCAATTCCACATAAGTGCTCAGGATACCCAGGCCGTTGGTCGCCACCACATTGGCGATGGCACCAAACACCGCGACCGGCGCATAACGCATGACATAGCCGGTAATTTGCAACATCATTTCGGCCAGCGCATCGGCACCGCGCACCAGCACCGCGCCTTTTTCGCCAATCGCCGAAAGCGCCACGCCCGCAAAAATCGAAAAGACCAAAATTTGCAGGATATTGTTGGTGGCCATCGCTTCAAAGGCATTTTTGGGAAAGATCGATAGAATAAATTCCCAAAAATCAATCTTTTTAACCTCGCCGACTTTGGCGGCGGCATCGGCAGCATCCAATATCGGCGCACCAACCCCCGGTTGGAGCAGGTTAACCATCAACAATCCCAAGCCAATGGAAATGAAGCTGGCGACGATAAACCAGGTGATCGCGCGAAAACCAATGCGGCCCAGCGCGCTGCTATCGCCCATATGCGCGATGCCGACGACGATGGTGGAGAGGATAAGCGGCGCAACCAGCAGCTTAATGAGGTTGAGAAAAATATCCGACAGCAGCTTCAATGTCTTGGTGATATATCCAAACCAAACATGATCGGCGGGAAGCGAGATATGCACCAAATAGCCGAAAATCACACCGAGCAGCATGCCGCCAAAAATAAACCATGTAAGGCGCTTATCCATCACTTCCCTCTCCAATCCGCCTCAATTCAGCTATTCCGGCCAGTTATTCCAAGACGCTACACAGCGGAGTGAATTGCGGCAAGATGTTAAACCAATCTTGTGTTGCCGGATAAAGGAATGCATAAGCCGCGTAATAAAATTACAATGTTTTGCCGTTGCCAATCCGGCGGATATCGGCGCTTTATGAACCGGGAGAGAGGCCATGGCCGCGGATACAAAGGCGAAACTGGCAAAAATGGATAATCAAGCTTTGGCGGCGGCATTGGGAGAGGCATTTACGGCCAATGCCTTGCCGGGCGAAAATGAAGGTTTTGGTGCGCAGGCCTGCGCCGAAGCGGTCGATTTTGTCTTGCAGGTTATAATGCGCCGCCGACCCAATGAAGCGGTTGTCTCGGTTGCCAGCTTTACGGATCAGGCCGGGCGTCTTGCCACCCGAATTGCGATTTGTAACGACGATATGCCATTTTTGGTCGATTCGGTGGCGACGGCGTTGACCGCGGATGGCGTGAATATACAGCGGGTCATTCATCCGATCGTAACGGCGCAGCGGAGCAAGGGCGGCGATTTGCAATGGATCAATATCAAGCGCGCGGATGACCGGCCCCGCGAATCGGTTATCTATATCGAAACCGGACGGGTCGAAGCCAAGCGCCGGCGGGATATTGAACGGCTATTGACCGACATATTGCATGAAGTGCGCTGCGCAGTGACCGACTGGCCTGCGATGCTGGCGCAGATGGATAAGGATGTCCAATTGTTGCCGCCCGGCGAGGGAGCGGCGTTAATCCAATGGTTTAGAGACGGTAATATGACCGTGCTGGGCCATGAATATTTGGCGCGGGGCGGCGCACGCGAACAACGGTTGGGCTTGTCGCGGGCCAGCGATGCGCCGCTGCTTTCCCAGGCCAGCGTCTTGGCGGCGCTCAAATGGTTTGAAGATGGCGGGCAGAAACCGTTGCTTTTGAAAGCAAACCGGTTGTCGCGCATTCACCGGAATGTGTTGCTGGAATTGCTGATTGTGCCGGTGATGGCTGGGAAAACCATCTCGCATTTATCGGTGACTGCGGGTCTATGGACCAGCGAAGCAAGCGCAGCATCGCCAACGGATGTCCCGGTTTTGCGTGCCCAAATGCGCGCGTTAATGGAAAAATTCGGTTTCGATCGTGGGGGGCATTCGGGCAAAGCGATGGCGCATGTGTTGACGGCATTGCCGCATGACCTGCTGGTGTCGATGAACGCAGCGGATCTGGAGCGCGTAGCCTTGACCGCGATGTCGCTGACCGATCGGCCAAGACCGAAGTTGATCGCGGTAAGCGCGCCGCTCGGCCGGCATTTGTTTGTTTTTGTCTGGCTGTCGCGCGACGATGTCTCAACGGGTATGCGGCAGGCGATATCCGATATGTTATCGGATGCAGCCGGCGCAAATTTACTCGGTTGGTCGATTACCTTGGAGGATGCCGGCATTGCGCTGATCCGCTATACGCTTGACTTGCCCGATCGGTCGGTTCGCATTGATGAGGCGGAACTGGACCGCCGTTTGCTATTGATGGTTCGCGGCTGGGAACCGGCGGTCGAAGCCGCGCTGGTGCAGGCGATGGATGAAAAACGGGCCGCTGCGGTGATGGTGCGTTATGCAAATGCCTTTCCCGCCAGCCACCGGACCGCTTATTCGACCGATCAAGCGGCGCAGGATATGCTCGCGTTGCTGCAAATGGAGCGGGAAAATAGCAAGATTGTTCGATTGCAGCTTAGATCGGGTGATGACAACCGCTTGGGTTTGCGGGTTTACAATGCGGGCGGCGCTTTGCCGCTGAGTGATATTGTTCCGGCGCTGGAAAATTTTGGTTTTCATGTTTTGGAAGAATCGCCAACCGCGCTTGATGGCGGCACCCTTGCCTATATTCACAATTTCATCTTGTCGATGAAGGGGACCGGCGATGCGCAGGCTTTGCAGGAGCGGGCCGCGATATTGGAAGCCGCGTTATCGCAAGTGCTCGACGGCAAGGCCGAAAATGATGCGTTTAACCAATTGATGATAACCGCGGCGCTCGGTCCGCAGGCGGTGGTTTGGCTGCGCGCCTGGTTCCGTTATTTGCGGCAAACCGGATTGACCTATGGCTTGGTCAATGTGGTGGAGGCGCTATCCAAAAATCCGCTATTGGTGCAGGCCATTGTTGCTTTATTCGCAGCGCAGCATGACCCGAAATTTAAAGGCGACCGGGCCAAAGAAATTACCAAGCAACAACGCGCCATTGACACAGGCCTTGCCGGGGTGAGTGCGATTGATGAAGACCGCGTGCTGCGGTTGTTTCGCGCCGTTGTCGGCGCAACTTTGCGGACCAATGCTTTTGTGCCTGGGCTTGATGCGCTTGCTTTCAAATTGGATAGCGCAAAAATTCCGGGGCTGCCCGATCCCAAGCCATGGCGGGAAATTTGGGTCTATTCACCGCGCGTCGAAGGTATCCATTTGCGGGCGGGGCCGGTTGCGCGTGGCGGCCTGCGCTGGTCCGATCGGCGGGATGATTTTCGCACCGAAATACTCGGCTTGATGAAGGCACAAAGGGTAAAAAATGCGGTGATTGTGCCAACCGGAGCGAAGGGCGGATTTTTCCCCAAACGTTTGCCCGATCCGCGCGAACAGCGTGATGCGTGGCTGGAGGAAGGAAAAGAGAGCTACCGTCTGTTTATCCGAACTTTGTTATCGGTGACCGACAATATCGTCGGCGGCAAGGTTGTCCATCCGGCGCATGTGATGATCCATGACGGCGATGATCCCTATTTTGTGGTGGCGGCGGACAAGGGCACCGCGACATTTTCCGACACCGCCAACGCGATTGCCACCGAACATAATTTCTGGCTGGGGGACGCCTTTGCCAGCGGCGGGTCGGTGGGTTATGATCATAAAGCCATGGGTATAACCGCGAAAGGCGGCTGGGTTTCGGTGCAGCGCCATTTTGCCGAAATGGGCATCGACGTGCAAAAGCAAACTGTAACGGCGGTTGGCGTGGGCGATATGTCGGGTGATGTTTTTGGCAATGGCATGCTCTTGTCAAAAGCGATCAAGCTCGTTGCGGCTTTTGATCACCGGGATATTTTTATCGATCCCGATCCCGATCCTGCAAAAAGTTGGAAGGAACGCGAACGGATGTTCGCGCTGCCCCGTTCAAGCTGGCAAGATTATGATAGAAAGATAATTTCAAAAGGCGGCGGTGTGTTCTCTCGCGCGGAAAAAAGCCTGAAATTAAGTAAAGAAATCCGCAAATTGCTCGATCTGGAAGCGAGCGAGTTGGAACCCGTGCAGTTGATCCAGGCGATCTTGAAAAGCAACGCCCAATTGCTATGGTTTGGCGGTATTGGAACTTACATAAAGGACGATAGCGAGAGCAACAGCGACGTGGGCGATCCCGCCAGCGATGCGCTGCGCATCAATGCGTCCGAACTGCGCGCCCGGGTGATTGGGGAGGGGGCCAATCTGGGCGTTACGCAGGCGGCGCGGATTGGCTTTGCCATGCGCGGCGGGCGAATAAATACCGATTTTATCGACAATAGCGCTGGCGTCGATTGTTCGGACAATGAAGTGAATATCAAAATTGCACTCAACGGCGAAATGGCATCGGGCAAGTTAAAGAATGACGACCGGGTAAAATTGCTCGCCAGCATGACCGGCCGGGTGGCCGAGCTGGTGCTGGAGAATAATCGCCTGCAGACGCTTGCCTTGTCGGTGGCACAATCGGGCGGGGCCAGCGATCTACCGGCCTATGTGCGCTTGATCGATATATTTGAGGCGGCGCAGCGGTTGGACCGCAAAGTGGAGGGCATCGCCGCCAACGAAATGCTGCTGCGCCGTCCCATTGATGATGCGGGCATGACGCGGCCGGAGCTTGCCATTTTGCTATCCACGGCGAAGTTGATGATGCAAGATGCCATCGAAGCATCACGGTTTGCCCATGACCCGGCGATGGAAGGCGAGTTGCTGGCGGCCTTTCCCGAAGCGATGACCGGGCAGCATAAGGCCGCGCTGCACAGCCATCCGCTGCGCGCGCAGATTATCGCCACCAAGCTCGCCAACCGGATGATTAACCGATTGGGCATGCTGCATCCGTTTGAGCTTGCCGAAGAAGAAGGTTGCGGATTGGATGATGTGGCGCATGCTTTTGCGCTCGCGGACCGTTTGTTCAATGCCAGCGCGTTGTGGGATGATATTGATAACGCCCGGATGGAGGAGGCCGTTCGATTGACTCTGTTCCGAGAGGTCGCAACCGAAATTCGCGCGCAAATGGCCGATATCATTCGCAGCGGCATTATCGCGCGGCCATTTGAAGCGATGTTGGCGCTCTATCATCCGGCTATTCAGCAATTGTCGCAAAGGCGGCATGAATTGCTGGCGAATTATGCCAAGAGCCAAACCGAGGCCTTTGGCGATCGTTTAATCGGGGCGGGCGCACCCCAAAAAATTGTCGCGCAGATTGTCGAATTGGCGCAATTGGACGGCGCACTCGGCCTTTCCGCCTTGGCCAGCGAGCAGAAACGCGATGTTAAGGACATTGTACGGGCCTTTGCCGCGCTGGGCGATGCGCTTGGCCTGGGCTGGGCGCAGGGAGCGGCGATGCAAATGGATCCAAAAGACCCTTGGGAGCGGTTGTTGGTTGCGGGGCTGGCACGCGATTTTCAAACATTACGGCTTGATTTTTTGCGGCGGGGTAAGGCAGCGGATCCGCATGCCAAAGTGGAAAAATGGCTGCAAAGCAATCAGGATAGCGTGGCGAATTTCCGCAATATGATTGACCGCGCAAGGGTCGATATTTTGCCGTCCCCAGCAATGTTGGCGCAGATTGCCGGGCAAGCCCGTAATTTGCTGTCGAAATAAAATGGCGAAATAGGAGCGGTTTTGAGGATCACCGGCTATTCGGCTTATCCTCTTTTCTATCCGGCGGTATCCATCGCCTTTTTATAGATGCTGTTTGTTGGCCGTTCGAATAGCTTCATCACCATTGGCTCAAAAAAGGCGAGCGGCAACGTGTCATAATCGGGATCAAACGCCGGGCAATCATATTTTTCGATAAATTCTTCCGTCGCGGTAAAATGGGGATGGCTGCGGAATTTTTCGCGCATATCGCGGTCCAAGCCGATATGGTGGAAGAAATTTACCCCTTGAAATATCCCGTGATTTTGCACGATCCAATGCAGCTCTTCGGATACAAAGGGTTTGATGATCGCGGCAGCAATATCGGGGTGGTTATAAGCGCCCAGCGTATCACCAATATCATGGATCAGCGCCATCACCACATAATCATCGCTGCGCCCATCGCGCTGCGCGCGCGTGGCGGTTTGTAGGCAATGGGTTAGCCGGTCCACCGGAAAGCCGCCATAATCGCCTTCTAATAAACGCAGATGGTCGAGCACTCTTTTGCCGCCATTGGCCGCAAAAGGCCGCTGCTCTTCCATGATGATGGCCCAATCTTCGGCGGTGCTTTGCGCCATATCGCTAAAGCTGGCATGTTTGCGGTTTTGATGATCCATTTCATATTCTCCGATCTTGCTGAAAATAAGCTATCATGGTTATTGCCGAAAACAAGGGCTTCTAGCGGAGCAATATTGGCGCTAAGATGCGGGCATGGCGGTAATCGAGCTCACCGATCAACCCTTTTTCTCCAACAAGAATAGGGCCTTTTGGAATTTGCACAGCGCGGGCTGGGCCGGGGCGATTGCTATGCGCGGTGCGGTTGCCCTCGCCAATGGTCAGTCGCTGAGTTTCCTTTTTATCATCCTGTTATCGGCGGTAACCGGCTATTCCATCTCTTTGCTGCTTTCGGTGGTATACCGCGCGGTGATTGAGCGGCGACCGGTGGTGATGTGGAGTACCACCTTGCTTGCGGTTACGCTGGGGTCTGTGCTTTATGCCTATATTGATGCTTGGGTAGCGCAAACGATGCGCCCCACTATTGATGGTTCGCCCTTTGCACAGCTTTGGTTGGGCGCGTTATATATTGACGGCATTTTGCTGGGCGCTTGGTCCGCGCTTTATTATGCGATCAACTTCTTCGTCCGCGCTGAAGAACAGCAAGATCAGATGTTGCGGTTGGAGGCGCAGGCAACCAGCGCGCAGCTCACCATGCTGCGGTATCAGCTCAATCCGCATTTCCTGTTCAACACGCTCAACAGTATTTCGACTTTGGTGCTGCTTAAACAGACCGAGCAGGCCAATGCCATGCTGTCGCGCCTATCCTCATTCTTGCGCTTCACATTGATCAATGAGGCTGAAGCCAAGGTGCCGTTGACTCAGGAAATTGAAACGCTGAAGCTCTATCTGGATATTGAAAAAATGCGTTTTGAGGAGCGTCTGCGCCCCAAATTCGAAATTGATCCCGCCGTTAGCGAAGGGCTGGTGCCCTCCTTATTGCTGCAGCCATTGGTGGAAAATGCGATCAAATATGCGGTGACACCCAAGGAAGAGGGTGCGGACATCATTGTGGCGGCGCAGCTGGTCGGTCATAAAATACGGATCACCGTGTCTGATACCGGGCCGGGATTGCCGGTGGGACAACAGAATCCCATGCTATCCATTGGCGTAGGCATGGCAAATACGCGGGAACGATTGATGCAGGCTTACGGCGATGAGCAACGTTTCAAACATCGGATCAAATCGACCGGTGGTTTTGAAGTCATATTGGAATTGCCCTATCAAACCAAGAAATCGCTTGCCGCACTTGAAGAGCAGGCGGCGGGCGGCGGGCCAAAAGATACGGGGCCAAAAGATACAGGGGTTAAAAATGGGGCAAATGTGCAAGGAGCTGTAACCATATGACCATTCGCACCATACTTGTTGACGATGAAAAATTGGCCATTCAAGGGATGGAGCTTCGGCTTGCACCCTTTGATGATATTGAAATTGTTGCCACCTGCCACAATGGCCGCGAAGCCATTCGCAAAATAAAAACCTTGAAACCCGATTTGGTGTTTCTCGACATCCAAATGCCGGGTTTTGATGGATTTTCGGTGGTCCAAGGCGTGATGGACATCGATCCGCCGCTGTTTGTTTTCGTCACCGCCTATAGCGAACATGCGATCAAAGCCTTTGAGGCCGAGGCGATTGATTATCTGATGAAGCCGGTTGACCCGGACCGGCTCGCCGACACGATCGACCGGATACGCGGGCGCCTGTCCGAACGGCGCAGCACCGAAGAGATTGAACATTTGCGCAATGTGATCAATGAATTTGCGCCCGAAGCCGCCGAAAATCTGCCCCCCGCCGATGACGAAATGGTCACCAGCCGCTTTGAAAAGCTGATTAATGTCAAAGATCGCGGCCAGATTTTCCGCGTTGACGTTGACAGTATCGAACGGATCGACGCGGCGGGCGATTATATGTGCATCTATACCGCCGAAACCAGCCTGATCCTGCGCGAGACGATGAAGGATTTGGAAAAACGGCTCGACCCGCGCACATTCCAGCGCGTGCATCGCAGCACCATCGTCAATCTCGATCAGGTGCGGCAGGTAAAGCCGCATACCAATGGCGAATGTTTCCTCGTCCTCGAATCGGGCGCGCAAGTGAAAGTCAGCCGCAGCTACCGCGACGTGGTCGCGCGCTTTGTCCATTGAGCGCGTGATATCATGTAACAAGTCCCGATAATTTGCGAATTGATTTAGCGTTATTGCCGCCATTGTAACATCAAAGGAACCTGCCATGACCGACTCCGTTTACATACCGCCAAAAATCTGGACCTGGGATAAGGAGAGCGGCGGGCGTTTCGCGGCGATCAACCGTCCGATTGGCGGGGCGACGCATGATAAGACGCTGCCCACCGGCAAACATCCGTTTCAGCTATATTCGCTGGGCACGCCCAACGGCGTGAAAGTGACCATTATGTTTGAAGAGCTGCTCGCGGCGGGCCATGCGGGCGCAGAATATGACGCCTGGCTGATCAACATCGGTGAAGGCGATCAATTTAGCAGCGGTTTTATTGATATTAATCCGAATAACAAAATCCCGGCGTTGATGGATCATAGCAGCAATCCGCCAACGCGGCTGTTTGAATCGGGATCGATGCTGGTCTATCTCGCCGAAAAATTTGAAGCATTTTTATCCAAAGAACCCGCCAAACGCGCTGAAACGATCAATTGGCTCATGTGGCAAATGGGCAGCGCGCCATTTTTGGGCGGTGGTTTTGGTCATTTTTATGCCTATGCACCCGAAAAATACGAATATCCAATCAACCGCTATGCGATGGAGGTGAAGCGGCAAATGGATGTGCTCGACCGGCATCTGGCGGAACATGAGTATTTTGCTGGTGACGAATATAGCATCGCCGATATCGCGATTTACCCTTGGTACGGCGCGCTGGCACGTGGGATTTTATATGAAGCAGCGGAATTTTTGCAGGTGCAGGAATATACCAACGTGCTGCGCTGGACCCAATTGCTGGGGGATCGCCCTGCGGTAAAACGCGGCACCATGGTCAACCGGACCTTTGGCGAACCCGCAAGCCAACTACGCGAACGTCATGACGCCAGCGATTTTGACACTAAGACGCAGGACAGGTTGGAGGCGGCGGGTTAGTTTTCCCCCGCTGCCGGGCGACCGCCGGTTAAGGCAATGGCGGCCCGCGCGTTACGGTGACCGGGCCTTTGGTGGGTTCATGGGCGGCGATGATGGCGGCCACCTCTTGCACCAGCCGGTCAGCGGCGGAGGCGTTTGCTATGTCGGCGCAGATGGCTCTTTCGCCTTCGCGGCCCCACGGCTTTTCTTTGGTCGTTAGCTGGCCGCCGCGCGCCGAAAGCAAATTTTTGATTTCGCCATAGCTTTTGTTATCAATGCCGCCGGCATAGCTGCCGAACAAAATTTCAGCGCTGCAGCGTTTGCCAAATAATTCGGCAAAGAAGCTGCCGGTTACATTGCCCTCGCTCACGGGGCGCTGCGGAATATCACAGCCCGCGGCGGCGATGAAGGCCAGCATGGCGAAGCGAATAATTTTCATCGCTTTTCCTTAAAAAACTCTGTCAGCAGTAAGGCCGATTCTTCGGCGCCTAGCCCCGAATAAACCTCCGGCCGGTGGTGGATCGTGGGTTGTTCAAATAATCGTGGCCCATGCGCCACCGCGCCGCCCTTTGGATCGCTTGCTGCATAGTAAAGCCGGGCGATCCGCGCATGCGCGATTGCGCCCGCGCACATGGCGCATGGCTCCAGCGTGACCCAAAGGTCGCATCCAGCCAGCCGGTCGTTGCCAATCGCCCGCGCCGCCGCGCGCATCGCGATAATTTCGGCATGCGCGGTGGGATCATGGTCGGTCAAGGGGCGATTGCGGCCGCGCCCCATTATCACCCCGTCCTTCACGACGATCGCGCCCACCGGAACCTCGCCATTTTGTGCGGCCTCGCGCGCGAGCAGCAAGGCCTGATCCATAAATTTGCGCGCATGATCAAGGGGCATGATGCGGCCTTAAGCGTTTCTTGCGCCTTTTGCCACATCCGATACTTGACCTTTTGTGTCAGCAAGGTTAGTGGCAGCGACTTTCCGGGGATCGCCGATTCCCGCCATATGAACAAAATATAGGATTTTCATCATGTCGCGTATTTGCGAACTGACCGGTAAAGGCCGCCTTGTGGGCCATAATGTGAGCCACGCCAACAATAAGACGAAGCGCACATTTCTGCCGAATTTGCAGCATGTAACGTTGCTGTCGGACGCCTTGGAACAAGGGTTTAAATTGCGCGTGTCAATGTCGGGCCTGCGCTCGGTTGAGCATGTCGGCGGACTTGATAATTGGCTTTTGAAGACCAAGGATGAAAAGTTGAGCGATAATGCGCGCAAAATTAAGAAAGCCATTACCAAAAAACAGGCGGTTGCCGCTTAATTTTTTGCGAGCAGTTGGTGGTTGCGCGCGACCGCGCCGCTCACTCGCACTGCGCTTATAATGATTCGAAACCGGGGGCGCTCGCCGTTTCCGGTTTTTTCTTGTCTTTTTCGGGCGGCAGGTTGAGCGCGAATTTCATCAATATTGTCCGTTGCCAAATGTTGAAATTATTGTCGCTGATCATCCAGATGATCGTGCGGTCCTCTTCTTGTGTGATCGCGATCCCTTCCATATTATCCACCAGCAGCGGCGCGGCAAGCACAGCGATCACGCGGCCTTGTATTGCTTCATCCTTTTTGATCTGAGATGGGTTGAGGACCACCAATTTCGCGGAAAAACCATCGGGAAAAGCGATCCGGCGGGTCAGCAGCAACAGCCTGCCATCGGGTAGCATCGCCGCATCGGTTGGCTTATATCCTGCGGGCGGACGGTAACCAAAGGTGAAATGGCGCGTTCCAGGTTCTACTGGATCGCCGGAGAAAAACAGCGCTTCATAGCTGCCATCTGCGCGGTCCTTGCCTTCGGAAAATAAGATGAAGCGGCCATCGGCAAGGCGAATGAGCGCTTCGCCGCCGCTGTTGCTGCCCCATTTTTTCATTTCGACGGTCGTTATTTTGCCATCGATACGCACGAAAGATGGGCTGAAGCGGCGCACGGCGTGTTTGCCTTCATAGCTGACCCAGAAACGGCGGGTAGCAGGATCAAAGGCCAGGCTCTCGCTGTCGCGGTCCCCATAATCGACACCGGGGCCAACTGCGCCGGGCAGGCCAGCGATAAAGGGTCGGTCGATGCGGTTATTTCGGGTCAGGCCAAAACCGATCAATGCGCCGGCATCGCTGACCCCCATAAACCGGCCACCGGGCAGTGCGAGCAGCGCGGAAATGCCGCCAAAATCATTATTATCGCTGCGCAATTCCCAAGCCCCGCGAAATATAAGCGCACCGACATTTTTTTGGAACTTATTATTCGGGTTTAACGCCAGCGGCTTGATGGCGATCGCTTGACTATTATTGCGGTGGATCATTCGCATGCCCGCCGCAGAAAACAGGAAAAGCGCAGCCAATAAGGCAAAACGGATGGGCCGGGAGAACATGGACCCAGCCATAGCGGCGGATGGCCCGCAACCCAAGTGTGAACAACAGATAACAAGCGCGTTCAGCAAAAAGTCAATTTAGATGAACTATGCCGTGATTGTGGGGCGCAAACGGATATTTGGAGCAAGGTCATGAAAATTAGTCGGAGCATCGCAGCATTATTATTGATGGCAACCACGGCAATCGGCTTTGCCGCCACACCTGCCTTGGCCAATGATGACAATCGGCATTATTCGGAGGGTCGGTATGACGATCATGATGATAGATATGACGATGACCGATATGATGATCGCCGGGGCGCGCGCGAATATCGCCGGGATCGTCACTATGACCAACGCCGCGATTATCGCAGTGACCGGCGCAATTATCGCGGCAAATGCAGCAATGGCGCCGGCGGGACGATTATCGGCGGTGTTGCGGGCGCAGCGATTGGCGACCGGATTGCGCGCCGGGGCAGCCGCACGGAGGGCGCGATTTTGGGTGCGGTCATCGGTGCGCTTGGCGGCCGCGCCATCGACAAGGCAAGCAGTCGCTGCCGCTGACCCTTATTCTGCCGAAATGGCGGGTTCCTGAACCCTTCTCGCCATTTTGTCAGCTTCCCGTAAATGGGGTATTGGGGGCCAATGTAGCGATGCATTGGCCCTTGTTACGCCGGGTTAAATTTTCGGGGCCGATATTTTGGAATAATCCAACGCGGCAACTTGCTCGATCACTTGGGCGGCGATCAACCGGGCTTCGGATATGCAGAGCGCGGATATGGAGAGCGTTCCGCCCGCGATCCCAAAATGAATTTTGCACAGGCCAAAAAAGCGCGCCACCGGCCCTTGGGAAATTTCGGCGGTCTGTATTTTGATCTGCGGCGCGATGGTCATCCGCTGTTGCCACCAACCGCCGCACACCAGCAGATTGTCGCCGTCCACCGCATAAAGGCTGAAGCGCCATTGCAAAAATGCGCTGCCCAAGGCGAGCGGCAGTAGCGCCAAGAGCAGCATCGCTTTCCACCCGGCATCGGCGGCCACGATAAGCGCGATTATCCCGGCGATAATCACCAATCCGGCGGCCATCAATTGCACCAGCCACCAAGCGGGCCGCCCGCGCAAGAAGATCACATCGGGGCCCGCCGGATCAATCTTTGCCGCGGTCAATATCCGTTCGATCTCCGCCAAATTGGCCAGCGGTGCGACAATATGATTGCTGTCGCCTTTTTGGGCTTTGTCGCTATCGCCTGCCAAGCTGATGAATTTCAACCCATGCCAACCGCGCCGCTTGCGGATGGGGCCGGTATAAATGGTCGCCGCTTGCACCCGGTGAATCGGCATGACCACGTCGGTTAAGGTAAGCAAACCGCGCCGCCGCCGAAATCCGCGAGGGCTTACATCCAGCCGAAAGCCATATTCGCGCAAAAATGTCCGGATGATCCCGGTTGCAAAGCCGATGACGATCAAGCCAAACAGCGCCGCAACGCCGGCAAAAATCCGCGCGCACCGGCTGACGGCGTCTATCACATAGCCGTTATTCTTGGCCGAATCCCGCCAAGCGTCAATATCGTAAAGATCGAAGGATAATAGGAAATCAAACTGCTGCGCCAGGCCGCCCAAAATTGCGAGAATTACCAGCGAGAAAGAATAAAAACCCAGCGTTAACACGCGCGCTATGTTCATTGCAAAGATCGGCGGGGCCGCATCGTCCCTTTCGGTCTCGGCTGCCGCATTGGCCGGTGAAGGAACCACAATGACGCCCGATTTATGTGCGCGGACCAAAGCGCGCAGCCGTTCCGCCTCGATCATGGTGACATAGCTTAATTTCGCTTCGTCGCCGCTGCCGCTGCCGGTTTCCAATTTCACTTCACTAAGGCCGAACAACCGAGCCAATGGCTTTTGTTCGATGCCCACATCCTGAATGCGCTCATAAGGGATCGAGCGCGCGCTGCGGTTTAGCAGGCCGCTTTCGATGCGGATATCTTCATGGCCAACATAATAAGCAAAGCGCATCCAGCTGATCCAGCGAAATAGCAACGAAGCCGCCAGCAAGCCGAAGATTAGGACAGGCATTAATAGCAAGCCGCGATCGCTATTACCCGCGCCATATAGCACCGCCAATATCGGGAAAAATAATTGCGGCAAACCCGCGATGAAGCCCACAAGCAGGCCGGTCAAGCTCAGCTTGCGGCCTGCTTCTGTTTCCATAATGCCCGCCGGTTCGCTCAATGCAAATCCCGCTTGATATGCGCGCGGATTGCCTCACGCATGGCAAGCGCATCTTCATGCGACAAGCAGGGCAGGCTAACGGCGCTGTTATGATTGCCCGCGGTATACACGGTCAGCGTGGCGAGGCCGTAGGGCCGCTGGACCGGGCCTTGTTCGACATCAATATGCTGGATACGGCCAAAGGGCACAATCGTGTCGCTGTGGAACAAATAACCGCTGATAATACGCAGCCGGTCTGCGCCCATATGATAGCCCCAGCGGCGATATTTGCGCGCGGGCACCGCAAAGACAAAATAAGCGGCGATGAGCAATATCGGCAGAATGAAAATTCCGGGTATCGGCGAAATCGTAAATTCCAACACGCCCGCGCCGACGATCGGAAAAAGCATCATGATCGCGCTCGTAATGCGTGTAACAGGAATATAGCGCGGATCGATCGGGTTAAGCGCGTGATCATCGTAATATGCGTCGATATTTTCAGGGTTGGTCATTGTTGGGTCGGTCATGGCGCATGATATGATTCATGCGCGCCATGTTGGCAAGATGCTTTAGCGGATGGAAGCGTTAACGCGACAGCGCAACCTCAGCTTCACCGATCAGCTTGGCAATAATGTCTTTCACCGGGCGCTCCACCTGCACCATGCCGACCGATTGGCCGGCCATAACCGAGCCATTTTCGACATCACCATCAATCACCGCGCGGCGCAGAGCCCCGGCCCAATAATGCTCAATTTGCATTTGCGCCTCATGCATATCGATCTCGCCCGCATTCAACTTGGCCGCAACCTCGATTTGCTTGGCGGTGAAGGCCTCGGTTCCTTTATTTTTGAGCGCACGCACGGGGATAACCGGCAGGCGCGGGTCGATCTGCACGCTGGCCACCGCATCGCGGGCATTGGCGCGCAGGAATGCGGCTTTGAAATGGGGATGCGCGATGGATTCGGTTGCGCACACAAAGCGCGTGCCAAGTTGAACCCCCGATGCGCCCATTTCGAGATAGCTCGCCATCGCGCAGCCGCGGGCAATGCCGCCCGCCACAAATACCGGCACGACCTCCGCCATGTCGGGCAAAATCTCCTGCGCGAGCACCGATGTTGCCACGGGGCCGATATGCCCGCCCGCTTCATTGCCCTCGATAATCAACGCATCGACCCCCGATCGGACGAGTTTTTTGGCAAGCGAAAGGGCAGGGGAAAAACATATTAATTTTGCGCCCTGTTCCTTGATCGCATCAATGCTGCCTTTGGGCGGCAACCCGCCCGCGAGCACGATATGGCTGACCCGATGCCGCGCGCAAATATCGATCAGCGCAAACAGATCGGGATGCATGGTGATCAGGTTGACGCCAAAGGGCTTATCGGTCATCGCCTTGGTTGCCGCAATTTCGGCATCAAGCAAGGCGGGCGTCATCGCCCCGCAAGCAATCACCCCAAACCCGCCCGCATTGCTGATCGCGGACACCAGATTACGCTCCGAAACCCAAGACATCGCCCCGCACATTATGGCGACATCGCAGCCCAGAAATGCGGTGCCGCGCTGCATGAGATGGGTGAGTTTGGTCATGTTATCCAGATTTCCAGTTTGAGGCCGTCGATGTCGGCGAAATCTGCGCCGTTTGCGGTGATAAGAGTGAGATTGTTGGCAAGGGCAGTTGCTGCGATCATACGATCGATAATTTTTCGGCGGTTAAAGGCTGACTGCGACACAATCTGGCCGTAAATCGACGCCATTTCCGAATTGAAATCGATGACTTCGATATGTTGCAGCATGGCATCAACGGCTTGCCTGCGTTTATCGACCAAATCGGCCATTGCATATACTCCGCCCTCAAGTTCAACTCTTGTGACGGCTGATATTTGCAGCTGAGAGGATAATGCAGCAAGGCGCGTTTTGACCTGACCTCGGCTGTCGCGGAGGTCGATAGCAACGTTTGTATCGAGGAGATAGCCCAAGCCTAGTACAGACCAGGCCGATCAGGAAATTCGATCCGGCCATCATTGGGATCGCCCCCTTCGATTGGACCGATTTCATCCAATTTGCGGATCAACTCGGCAATCTGAGCACGTTCATATTCCGGGTCTCTGCCAGTTCGAATCTCTATGTTCATGCCGTTGCGCACCAGTTCAACCGGCTCACCAGGCTTGACTCCAAAACCCTTTGGCAAGCGCACAGCAACGCTGTTGCCGCTTTTGAAAGCATTGGTTTTCGCGGTAGAGTTCATAATATGTATATACAGAATATACGGATATCCGTCAACTAAGCTTCTCTGCTCACTCCGCATCCAACCCATAGGCCGTGTGCAGCACCCGCACGGCCAACTCAGTCTCGTCTTCGTCGATTAGCACGCTCACTTTAATCTCGCTCGTGCTGATCGCCTGAATGTTGATTTTGCGGTCGGCGAGTGCGCTGAACATCGCGCTGGCGACCCCGGCATGGCTTTTCATGCCGACGCCAACCACGCTGATTTTGGCAATTTTAGTATCGGATATCAAACGGTTATAGCCAATTTTCTCGCGCCGGTTTTCCAATATATCGGTGCAGCGGGCCAAATCGGCCATCGGGCAAGTGAAGGTCACATCGGTTTCGCCTTTATCGCGGCCGACATTTTGAATGATCATATCGACATTGATATTCGCCTGCGCCAGCGGTTCAAAAATATTCGCCACCGCGCCGGGCCGGTCGGGCACGCGGGTCAGGATGACTTTCGCCTCATTCTTGTCATGCGCAACGCCGGTTATTAATTGTCGTTCCACGTCCATTTTCTCCAATTCTTCATCGCTGACGATCATTGTGCCGGGTATATTATTCGCGTTCGCTGCGGTTTCATCGGTGAAGGATGACAGCACCTGCACCCGCACTTTTTCTTTCATGGCAAGGCCGACCGAACGGGTTTGCAGCACCTTTGCGCCCACGCTCGCCAGCTCCAGCATTTCTTCATAAGTGACGGCTTTTAGTTTCCGCGCGCGCGCCACGATGCGCGGGTCGGTGGTGTAAACGCCGTCCACATCGGTATAGATATCGCAGCGATCGGCTTTCACCGCGGCCGCAATTGCCACCGCCGAGGTATCCGATCCGCCGCGGCCCAGTGTTGTGATGCGGTTGCCTTCGGTTAACCCTTGAAAGCCGGGAATAACCGCGATGCTGCCTTGCGTCATCGAGGCCAGCAATGCCGCGCTGTCGATATTGCCGATCCGCGCTTTGGCATGGGCACCGTCGGTATGGATCGGCATTTGCCAGCCAAGCCAGCTGCGCGATTTGCACCCCAATGCTTGCAGCGTTATCGCCAATAATCCGGCGGTCACTTGTTCGCCGCTCGATACCACCACGTCATATTCGGCCGGATCATAAAGCGCGTTGGCTTCGCGGCAAAAACCCACCAGCCGGTCGGTATCGCCCGCCATAGCGGAGACGACCACGGCCACCTCGTCGCCTTGTTCGGCCTGCGCCTTCACAATCTGCGCAACGCGGCGAATACGCTCGGTGCCCGCCATCGACGTGCCGCCGAATTTCATTACGATACGGGCCATATTAGCTGCGTTTTCCTGAAGAATGGGCTGTTGAAACGAATGCCGTCCTGATAAGGAAAGGAAATGACAAAGGCAAGCGCACTGACGACCGGAAATAACGCCAAAGACAATACGATCAAGGCAGACGAAGCCGCGCATTTTGGCGCGTTGGCGGCCGATTGGTGGGATCCGACAGGATCATCGGCCATGCTGCACCGGTTGAACCCCGTTCGGCTGCGCTTTATCCGTAATGCGATCGACGCGCATTATGGCACCGACCCGGCGCTACGCCGGCCGCTCGCGGGGCGCGGCTTGCTCGATGTCGGCTGCGGCGCGGGCTTGTTATGCGAGCCTATGGCCCGGCTGGGCGCGGCGGTAACGGGCGTTGATGCTGCGCCCGAAAATATTGCGGCGGCAAAGGCGCATGCGGCGGCATCGGGCCTTGATATTGATTACCGAGCGGGCGAGCTATCCGCGCAAGGGCTTGGGCAATTTGACATTGTCACATCATTGGAAGTGATCGAGCATGTCGCCGATCCCGCAGAATTTATCATGCAGTTGACCGAGCATTTGCGGCCCGGCGGATTGCTGCTCATGTCCACGCCGAACCGCACCGCGGCGTCGAAACTATTTCTGGTCGAGGCGGCGGAACGGCTGGGTCAAATTCCGCGTGGCACGCATCATTGGGACCAATTTTTGACGCCGAGCGAATTGGAGCAGCTGCTGATGAAGGCCGGTTTGAGGGTGGCGATGATGCAGGGGATAGGCTTCACCCCAAGCAAAGGCTTGCATCTGTCCGAAAACACGGCGCTGAATTATATATTAAGCGCGACCGCGAAAACGGCTTGATTGCCGATTAGGGATCAATGAATTATGCAAATTGCGGCAGATCGCCTGAAATGAGCATCCCGGTCCCCGCTTTTTCGCGCGATGCTCTAGATGAAGTTTTGGAGGCCCGAGCCGGAATCGAACCGGCGTGCAAGGATTTGCAGTCCTCTGCGTCACCACTCCGCCATCGGGCCTCATGCACTGGAATGCTGCGGAGAGGCGCGCTCTAGCGGCTCATGCCATTCAATGCAATTATCATTTTGCGTGTCGCGGCCTCCGGCTTAATTTTTTTGCAAATGCCGTTCGCGGTTCAAAATTGTGGCTTTGTCCGAATCCAGCTTGGACTTTGCCGTCACTCTGTTTAATAAGACAAAGCTGTATTGCATATGCAATACGGCTGTGCCATCATTGGTTATAAATTTATGGAAAGTTTCCAATGTTAAATGCCGAATTTGCCATTAATCGCAAGGCTATGGTTGATAGTCAGCTGCGCACAAGCGGTGTGGTGGAACCGTGGCTGATTGCGGCGATGGGCGCTGTGCCGCGCGAAAGATTTGTGCCCGATGGCAGCGGCGATATTGCCTATATGGACCGGCAGATTTCGCTTGGATCAAGGCGGATGATGAACCCACCCATGGCGACGGGGTTGATGCTGCAGCAGGTTCAAGTCAAGCCCGATGATCACATTTTGGTTGTGGGCGGTGCAACGGGATATAGCGTCTGCCTGCTTGCGGGCCGGGCAAAAAGCGTCATCTTGCTGGAAATGGAAGATTCGTTGGTGGATGCAGCAAAAGCCAATCTGTCGGCGTTGGATAATATTTCGGTGGTAAGCGGAATATTACCGGATGGGTGGGAAGCCGATGCGCCTTATTCGTTAATTATTATCGATGGTGCCATAGAAATTTTGCCACAAGCGATCGCCGATCAATTGGCCGATGGTGGAAGGGTGGTTACCGGATTGACGGAAAAAGGCGTTGGCCGCATCGCAATGGGCATAAAACACGGCGATGCGATTGCGCTTCGGTCATTTGTCGATTGCTCGGTTGCTGTGCTTCCAGTATTTGAACAGGCAGCGGAGTTTGTATTTTGAAAATGAACAGAATTTTATATCAAGTGCCCTTGCTGATCACCTTTGCTGCCGCACCGTTTGTGGTATCGTCGGCGTCGGCCGAAACATTGCAAGAAGCTTTGATCGCGGCTTATGAAACCAATCCTGATTTGGCCGCGGCACGTGCGGGTCAAAAGGCCACCGATGAGGGCGTGCCGTTGGCCAAGGCCAATGGCCGGCCCAGCGCGGATATACAGTCAACCTTTACCGAAAATGTTATCATCAGCGCGACGGCTTTTTCGCAAAAACGCAATCTTTCGACCAATGGTTCGATCACCGTTCCTTTATACCAGGGCGGCGGGGTTAAGAACGCCGTCCGCGCGGCGGAAACGCGCGTGGAGGCCGGGCGGGCCAGCCTGCGCGGTGCCGAAAGCTCGCTTTTTTCTTCGGTCGTCGGCGCTTATATGGATGTCATCCGCGACGAAGCCATTGTTGAGCTAAACCGGGCACAGGTGGGCGTGTTGCAGGTTAATTTGGAAGCGACCAAGGACCGCTTTGAAATTGGCGATTTAACCCGGACGGATGTAGCGCAATCGGAAGCCCGTTTGGCCGAGGCATTATCGCAAATGGAAGGTGCTAGGGCCAACTTAATCCAGTCAAAAGAAGTCTATATTCAACTGGTGGGCCGCGCGCCGGAAAGTTTGGATGCGCCGCCGCCGCTGCCCAATTTGCCCGAAACGCCGGTGAAGGCGGTGGATATTGCGCTGGAAAATAATCCGGATATTCTCGCGTCAAAGGAGGCGAGTAAAGCGGCGCGGTTTGATCGGAAAGCCGCCGAAGCCGCCCGGTTACCGACCGTAGGCGCTTTCAGCCAGTCAAGCCACGTCAGCGCGCTCGGCTCGCTATCGGCCAGCGCGCAGAATTTCCGCGACAATGCGACATTTGATAGCTCGGTGGGCCTGCGTATTACCGTTCCGGTGTATCAGGGCGGACGGCCCTCGGCGCGGATTCGGCAGGCGCAGGCACAGCTTGGCCAATCGTTGGAACAGGAAATTGCCGCCGAACGCAATGTCATCGCACAAACCCGCGCCGCCTATGCCAGTTGGAAGGCGAGCCTGGATGTTATCGCATCAACCGAGCGTGCGGTGTCTGCCAATGAATTGTCGCTTGAGGGCGTGCGCGCGGAAAATAGCGTCGGCAACCGGACGATATTGGATATATTGAACGCCGAACAGGAATTGCTCAACAGCAAGGTTAACCTCGTCACTGCACGCCGAAACGCCTATGTCGCTGGTTTTACCTTGCTGGCGGCGATGGGGCGTGCGGAGGCGCGCGATTTGGGGCTGGAAGGTGGCACGTTGTATGACCCGGCCGAATATTATGAGCGCATTGACAATGCCTGGAATGACTGGTCGTCGAATGAAGATCCGGCAGCACAGGCAACAAGAACCGTTGACACCGCGCCGCAAACCGCCGAAATAGAGCCGCTTGCGGACCTGTCCGCAAAACCGAAAAATTGATTTGGGCGATAGGGGGTGGATGGACAATGGCCGATAGCCGCAACGAACCTTCGATGGATGAGATTTTATCTTCGATAAAGAAGATCATTGCTGACGAAGATCGTATGAAGCCCGCTGCGCGTCGGCGGACCGCGAATAACGAACCGGCAAATCATGATGGGTTAGAAGATGATGTGTTGGAACTGACCGAGGCTGCCTTGCCCGCTGAAGATGCAGAAAGCTTGCTCGATAACAGCAAGGCGGAAAGTTTGGCCCGCAGTTTTTCGGCCCTACAAACATTGTCTGAACCAGGGGCCAGTCCGCAAATTATTCGGTCGGGCGAAACGTCTCTCGAAGGGTTAACCCGCGAATTGTTAAAGCCCATGCTGAAACAATGGCTCGATACACATTTGCCTGCGGTGGTCGAAGCGATGGTGGAACGAGAGATTACAAGGATCACCAAAAAAGGGTAATCCAATCGATTCCGATGGTTCCCCGGTAACGAGGCCAAGTTGTGGTTTTTATGCATCCGCAGCCATCCAAAATCATCCTTGTAACCCGCATAAAACTAATGATGTTCTGCTATTGTTCTTTCCGTATCATTCCGCTATCTTTTGTCAAAATCCAGTGCAAAATGTGGGACAGAATGGTGTTGGAATATGGGATCTCTCACGGTACGAAAAGTAGAGCATGCAAGGCCTGGGCGTTATACGGACGGCCACGGACTTTTGCTGCACGTAAGACCTACTGGTAGTAAGTACTGGGTGCTGCGAATTCAAATCGACGGTCGGCGCCGTGATGTTGGATTGGGCAGCGTCAGCGGGTACGACTCTCTTTCTGAACTGGACGAAGTTCCCCTCCTTGAAAAAAGCGTTTTGACTCTCGCCGAGGCGCGATTGAAGGCAGCGACTCTTCGTCAGATGGCAAAAGCTGGCCGCGATCCCGTCGCTGAGCTTATTCGAGACCGGTCGCCGATCCCTAATTTCACTGAGGCGGCACATAAGGCTTATGAAGCCAAGTTGCCAGAATGGTCTGCAACGACTGCAGAATCGTTCATGTCTTCGATGGAAAAACACGCATTCCCCCAGCTAGGCAAAATTCTAGTAAGTGATATTGATGCATCGACCATCGCTAAAACGCTGTCTGCGATTTGGATGACTACACCGCAGATCGCTCTAAAGGTTCGGCAACGCATCGGTTTGGTTTTGAACTATGCTGAAGCACAATCGTGGCGTGCGTCATCAATGCCAAACGACGCCATTTCGATGCTGCTACCTAAGCAGCTTGAAGGCGGACATTTTGATGCCATGCCCTATAAAGATGTGCCTGCGTTCGTCGAATCATTGAATGTATCATTGAGCATTGGTCGACTTGCTCTCTTGTTTCTCATCTTCACTGCCGCGCGATCAGGCGAGGTTCGAGGTGCAAAATGGAGTCAGATCGATGTGGCTGAACGCCTTTGGCACCGGCCAGCAGAATTGATGAAAGGTCGTAACGCTAAAGCCCACACAGTTACACTAAATAAGGAAGCTCTGGCGATTATCGAAATAGCCAGCCAGTTCCGCCGTAATTCAACCGATTTGATTTTCCCCAGCAGAAGGGGAGGCGAACTCTCAGATATGGCACTTTCGTCATTCATGGATGACATATTCGGCACGCCTCATGGGTTTCGTTCGTCTTTCCGAGACTGGGCGGCAGAGAAGATGCCGCATATTCCTGACCCGGTTGCAGAGGCAGCTATTGCCCACAAGGTATCCAATAAAGTGGTCGCCGCCTATAAGCGTACGGCGTTTTTAGAAATGCGCCGGGTGCTTCTAGACGAGTGGGGCGTCTTTGCTGGAGCTGGTATATTGTTCGATCGCGCGGATGAAGGGGTAATCATTTGACGGTGAGCCAGTTCATAAAGAAGAATTGGTCCTAATCCCGTCAACCCTCAGCCGATCAAGCCCGGCCTGAACACGTCCAAGCACCACATTGTCGGACGAGGGTAACTCGAACCCTTCAGCAAGTTCGATAATCCATATCTCGCCCTCGTCAGTAAGAACGGCTGACCCAAGAACCAATTGCTGCAGTGCCCCCGATAAACGAATTCGCGTTTTGCGCGCGATGATAGCTTTGCGGGTTCGCGCTGACGTGCTCCCCTGATTGTTACCACTCAGAGGTAGAGTCCAGCTCCTTTATGACTGATGGTTGATGTTGTGCCAATGGGGATGGGGCATGCCCCCATCACCATTGGTTTGCGATCTCGGCGGGGGTCTTCCCGCCCAGTTTCGAGTGTGGCCAAACCATGCTTTAGCCCTGCCGCCATTGCTCCAGTTCAGCGCGGGCCTGCTGCATCGAGGTGAACAGCGTTTCGTTGAGGCATTCATCGCGCAACCTGCCGTTGGGGCCGAAGGCGGGCGAAGCCCAAC
Organism: Sphingomonadaceae bacterium; assembly: GCA_021732525.1. Taxonomy (GTDB): domain Bacteria; phylum Pseudomonadota; class Alphaproteobacteria; order Sphingomonadales; family Sphingomonadaceae; genus Sphingorhabdus_B. The sequence goes on from JAKFUU010000018.1 coordinate 98,505, forward strand.
CTCTCCACGAAGGCATTCTGCGTAGGTTTACCCGGCGCGATATAGTGCCATTCGACGCGGCGCTCCTTCGACCAGTGCAGGATCGCCATGCCGGTGAGTTCCATTCCATTGTCGCTGACGATCAGATGCGGCTTACCGCGTTGGCCGATCAGAGCGGTCAGCGCACGTGCCACCGTGGCCCCGGACAGCGAGGTGTCAGCAGCCAGCGTCAGGCACTTCCGGCTATAGTCATCGACCACCGCCGGAATGCGGAACCTCCGCCCATCGACAAAGCTGTCGGAGACAAAGTCGCGGCTCCAGCGCTGGTTCGGCCCCTGCGGGATCGTCATCGGTGCGCGCGTACCGAGCGCCCGTTTGCGGCCACCCCGGCGGCGCACCTTTAGGCCTTCCTCGCGGTAGATTCGCAGCAACTTCTCGTGGTTTGGCGTGATGCCTTCCCTCGCGAGTAGATAGCTCAGACGGAGATAGCCGGCCCCGCCGCCAGCTCGCGCAACCGCTGCCGCAAAGGCCCGTCGTCGGGTCGGGTGGAACAATAGCGCGCCACACGCCTGCTTACCCCCACCACATCACATGCCCGACGCTGGCTGACACAGAACCGTTCGACCAGCCCCGTCACCGCCTCCTGTTTTGCGCCGGGCGTCACCACTTTTTTCCCCGTAAGGTCTTTCAACATCGCGTTATCAAGCATAGTCTCGGCTAGCAGCTTCTTCAACTTCGCGTTCTCGTCCTCCAGCGCTTGCAACCGCTTGGCCTCAGACACATCCATTCCGCCAAACTTCGACTTCCACTTGTAGAAGGTCGCGGGGCTGATCCCGTGACGACGGCAAACTTCCGCCGTTGTCATGCCCGCCTCCTGCCCCTTTAAAATCGCGATGGCCTGTTCTTCGCTAAACCCGCTGCGCTTCATATCCGTCCGACTCCTTCGCGTCGAACTCTACTGTCAACTGGTCACATTCCAGGGGATCACGTCAACGGCCATGACTAGCCGTTATTCGGCGAACTTCAAGCTGCATGCTCGGCAGCGGCAAGCCTGAACCCACCTTTCCGCCTTGGGCAGTTTTGCGCGTTTGGTGAGCCGAATTGCATCGCTCGGCCCGCCAAAAAGAGCCTTTTCGAAGTTAAGGCAGTTGGCCGCCGCCGTACTGCACTTTTAGCCATGGCGGACGAAAAAGCCTTAGCACGCAATATGCCGATCACTGTCTTGTCGTTGGCGGGGATGAAACGGTGAACTCCCCATAACATTTATCGCTAGCCCTAGGCCTGTGTTAGCGAGCCCAAACAGATTGTGCTGGTGCAAATGCGCTTGGCTGCGTTGATGCGAAAATTGTTTAACCATGTATTTTCTCCCTCACCCCGCCAACAGGAGGGAGGCGGTGCAACAAGCCCGGTAAAGCCTCGGGGCAGACACCAATAAACGGCGTGGCGAACCCAACACGTGGTCCGGATTTTGCCTTCCGCAAGGTGAGTCAGGCTCCAAATGCGGGGGCGATGCCGATAAAGATATGCGGACTGAGAAGTCCCCATGTGTAGGGGCGCTCATGCCCGCAAACACGTCGAGCGTCCAGAATCCGATCAGCTCCAGGTCGTCGAGGCGTTTGGAAACTAGATAACCTTGCACTGGAGTCGATCCTGTACTGGCGCGGACATTGGCCTGTGCGATCAAAGGTGCAGCTAAACAAAAACGAGACAACCCCCCGTGAAACGGGGTTGCATAAAGATTCGCTGTTAAACGAGTGGATAGATGCTGTTGCGGGCAGACAGCCGCGCTAACTAATGCTAAACTAGAATGAATTACTTGGTGCTGAAGCTGTAATGGCATCAGGTATGTTGGACGCGATGCGGGGAGCAATTTGATGTCAATGATTGTTGGTGCCGGGACCATCATTGTAGGTGGTGGCCATGCAGGGGCGCAAGCTGCCATTGCGTTACGTCAAAATGGCTATTCTGGACCTGTCACGATAATTGGACGCGAGCAATTGCTGCCCTATGAGCGACCACCATTGTCCAAAGAATATATGTCCGGCGAAAAGGAGTTTGAGCGTCTCTACATTCGCCCGCGTGCCTTTTGGGACGAGAAGCAGGTTCAATTAGTGCTTGGGCGGACGGTCGAAGTTGTTGAACCTGTCGGCAAAACGGTCAAGCTTGATGATGGTTCATCGCGCGTCTATAATTCGCTTATTTGGGCGGCAGGCGGTGATCCGCGAATGTTGGCTATTTCCGGCGCTGATCTGCTCGGCGTGCACCACGTCCGAACCCGATTAGACGTTGATTCGATCCTAACTGAGCTACCAAGGGTAAACAAAGTCGTCGTTATCGGCGGTGGGTACATTGGGCTTGAAGCGGCTGCCGCGTTATCCAAGATGAGCAAAGAGGTCGTCTTGTTGGAAGCGTTACCGCGCGTCCTCGCGCGCGTAGCTGGCCCAGAATTGTCCCGCTTCTTTGAGGCTGAGCACAGGGCACATGGCGTCGATTTACGAACGAGCGTCGTGGTTGATGCGTTTGAAGGCAACGACTGCCGAATGACCGGAGTCCGTTTGGGTGATGGCAGTGTTATCGAAGCGCAAATGGCGATTGTCGGTATCGGCATCAGCCCGACGGTCGGGCCTTTAGACGTCGCGGGAGCTAAGATTGCTAACGGTGTCAAGGTCGATGAATACTGTCGCACGAGTTTGAAAGACATTTACGCTATCGGCGATTGTGCCGCTCATGCCAATGCCTTCGCAGGCGGCGCAACAATTCGGCTAGAATCAGTGCAAAATGCTAATGATCAGGCTAATGTTGTCGCAAAAGTAATTTGCGCTTCAGATCCGAAACCATACAACATGACGCCTTGGTTTTGGTCGAGCCAATACGATCTCAAACTTCAGACGGTCGGTCTCTCAGCTGGATATGATGCGACCGTGTTACGGGGAAATCCAATAACACGCAGTTTTTCGGTGATTTACCTTAAAGAGGGAAAAGTAATCGCACTTGATTGTGTGAATATGGTCAAGGATTATGTGCAAGGTCGTAAAATAGTCGAATTGGGAGCAGTCATTGCAAAAGAAAAACTGAGAGACACCTCTTCTGCGCTGAAAGATCTTATTGAAGTTTAATTACCTTTCCCGGAATTGAATTTCAATCATTTGAAGGGCGATGACAGGTTTGATGATTGGAAATTCACCAGTAAATTACACAGTAAAAGCCTTACGTTCGAGTTCAGCATTGGCCAAATTTCAGCATGTTGGTCCATTGGCCATACTCCAACATCATATTTGTTAGGAGCTCTTGTAGGTCTCGTTAATGCACGCGAGGCGTTCGGGTTGGAGGTGTATTTCGTCATCGCATCAATTGCCACGCGGTGTTTATCAAAAGCTTTTGCCATTGGCGCTGAAAATGGACTCAAGCTGTCCGCATGGATAGATGGCGCAAACTTATAGATAACGCGTAAATTACTTTATACTCGAGACCTAATGGCCGCTGCCCAAGGCCTTGACGATGTCCTCGCACATCTTCTTGGCATCGGCGAGCAGCATCATCGTCTGGTCCATGTAAAACACGTCGTTGTCGACGCCTGCATAGCCGACGCCACCCATCGAACGCTTGATGAAGAACACGGTCTTGGCCTTATCGACATCGAACACCGGCATCCCGTAAATCGGCGAAGTCTTGTCGGTCTTGGCCGCAGGGTTCACAACGTCATTCGCGCCGATGATGAACGCGACATCGGTTTGCGCGAATTCGCTGTTAATGTCCTCAAGCTCGAACACTTCATCGTAAGGCACCTGCGCTTCGGCCAGAAGGACGTTCATATGCCCGGGCATACGTCCGGCCACGGGGTGGATGGCATATTTGACCGATACGCCCTGCTTTTTCAGGACATCGGCCATTTCCCGCAAGATATGCTGCGCTTGGGCGACGGCCATGCCGTAACCGGGGACGATGATAACGCTTTCTGCTTGCTGCATCATATAGGCGGCGTCTTCAGCGGAGCCGCGCTTCCACGGACGTTGCTCTTTCGCCGCGCCACCAGTCGCCGCCGCCTCAGCCCCAAAGCCGCCTGCAATAACGCTGATGAAGCTGCGGTTCATCGCCTTGCACATGATATAGGACAGGATCGCGCCCGATGAGCCCACCAGCGCGCCCGTGATGATCATCGCGGTATTGTGCAGCGTAAAGCCCATCGCCGCCGCCGCCCAGCCCGAGTAACTGTTCAGCATCGACACCACAACCGGCATATCCGCGCCGCCGATGGGGATTATGAGCAGGAAGCCGATAAGGAATGCGAGCGCAGTAATCGTCCAGAAAATCCATGGACTTTGGTCGATGGTAAAATAGGCGATAAGTCCAAGGATCGCAGCCAGCGTGCCAAGATTGATGACATGGCGTAATGGCAACAAGATTGGCGCACCGGACATTTTGCCCGCAAGTTTTAAGAAAGCGATGACCGAGCCGGAGAAAGTGATCGCACCGATGGCGATACCAAGACCCATTTCAACGCGGCTAACTGGATTAATCAATCCATCCGCGCCGTTAATGCCGAAAGCTTCAGGGTTCAAAAACGCCGCCGCCGCCACCAAAACGGCCGCCATACCGACGAGCGAGTGAAACGCCGCCACCAATTGCGGCATATCGGTCATCGCAATTTTGCGCGCCGTCACCCACCCAATGCCGCCGCCGATCGCGATTGCGCCGAGTATTTCAGGTAAAGATGCGACATCATGCGTTACCAAAGTCGTGACCACGGCAATCAGCATCCCGGCCATACCAAAGCGATTGCCGCGCTGCGACGTTGCAGGCGACGAAAGTCCGCGCAGAGCCAAAATGAAGAACACGCCCGAAATCAAATAGGCAAGCATGACCCATGCAGGAGGAGCAGCATGTTCCAACTCAGCGCTCCTTCTTCTTGTACATAGCCAGCATGCGTGCCGTAACTGCAAAGCCGCCGAAGATATTCACGCTGGCAAGCGCCACTGCGATCAACCCGAGCCACTTCGCCGTGGGTGACCCCGCCGCCGCCGAAGCAATCAGCGCGCCGACAACGATGACCGAAGAAATCGCATTGGTAACCGCCATTAACGGCGTGTGCAGCGCTGGGGTTACTGACCAAACGACATAATAGCCCACGAAACAGGCCATCACGAAGATGGATAAGATTGAAATAAAGTCCATTATGCCCCCATCACGCCAGCAGGCGTTCATTCACAACCTTGCCATCTTTGGTCAGGCGTATTGCTGCGGTAATCTCATCATCATCCGGCAAAACCGGTCTGCCTGCTTCCTTGTCCCAGAATGCGGACAGGAAGTTGAACAGGTTACGCGAAAACAACGCCGACGTGTCCGCTGCCAGATGCGCGGGCGTGTTGGCATAACCGATGATTTTCACGCCATGTTTCACCACGGTCTCATCTGCCTTCGATCCTTCGACATTGCCGCCTTGCGCGACCGCGAGATCGAAAATGACCGAGCCTGCTTTCATGCTCGCAATCTGCGCGTCTGAAATCAGGCGCGGTGCGGGGCGGCCCGGGATGAGAGCGGTGGTTATGACGATGTCCTGCTTGGCGATATGACTGGAGACCAGTTCGGCCTGTGCAGCCTTATATTCGTCGGACATTTCGGTCGCATAGCCACCAGCACCCTCGCCTTCGATGCCGGCGACATTCTCGACGAAAATCGCCTTTGCGCCCAGGGATTCAATCTGTTCCTTGGTCGCGCTACGGACATCCGTCGCCGACACCTGAGCGCCGAGACGCCGCGCCGTGGCAATCGCCTGCAGACCTGCAACGCCCACACCCATGATAAACGCCTTGGCCGCGCTCACCGTTCCTGCGGCAGTCATCATCATCGGAAAAGCGCGGCCATAGACCGACGCCGCTTCGATTACTGCCTTGTACCCGGCAAGGTTCGACTGCGACGACAATATGTCCATCGATTGCGCGCGGGTGATGCGCGGCATGAATTCCATCGCCAGCGCCTCGACACCTACCTTGGCATATTCATCGACACGAGCGCGCTGTCCGAAGGGGTCAAGCCCGGCGACCAGCCATGCGCCCGCTTTCATGCCCTTCAACGCCTTGGGGTCCGGCCCCTGAACGCCGAGAATGATCTCCGCATCCTTCAAAGTGGCCGACGCAGCGCCTACTGAAGCTCCGGCAGCCACATATTCTGCATCGCTGACCGAAGCCTTTAACCCCGCGCCCGCCTCAACCGCGACGCTCGCCCCCAGGCCGATGAACTTCTTCACCGTTTCAGGCGACGCAGCAACGCGCGTCTCGCCTCTCACTCGCTCTCGAATAACCGCAATTTTGACGCCCGTTGCCATCTATAATTGTCCGCGCTTGAGGTGACGCAGTCGTAACATTTCGAGATCGATCCACGCTTCCGCCAACCGCATTTTCCCAACCAACTGGTCAGCGAGCCGCCTACTGAGAACAACACGAGCTGAAGGACGGCAAGATATCTTTTCGAGCACTCCATCTGTGAGGCTTATGATACGTACATCGAAATAGCTGCGTTTTGGTCCGCTGCGGCCTTGTAGAATTTGCTGTTTCAAGCAATCCGCATTAACTGGACGGACTCTTGCGCAGTTAAGTTCTTTTGCTCGACCTCTCCAATCGGCTTCGAGCGGTGCCAAACTGTGATCCATAACAATTCTCCCCAATTCTATAGCTTGGCAACATCATCCGAGCTTCATTCGAGCACTGATTGTGACGTCGTTCCACCGCGATGGCAGCGATAAACAAATGTCTCGATTGCCTTAAATATTCCATTCTCTTCGCCATCGATGGCAACTGTTGCCCCCGTAGTGTTATCTCCAAACTGCAAAAATCTTGGTCAAACCCCGGTGGAGGTTGAATCAAAGCACTTCGAACAAACCGGCAGCGCCCATGCCTCCTCCCACGCACATCGTTACGACAACATAACGCGCTCCCCGTTTTTTGCCTTCGATCAGGGCATGACCAGTCAGGCGCGCGCCGGACATGCCGTAGGGGTGACCGATAGAAATGGCACCGCCGTTTACGTTGAGGCGATCATCAGGAATGCCAAGCACATCCTGACAGTACAGCACCTGGACCGCGAACGCTTCGTTCAGTTCCCACAGGCCAATATCATCCATGACAAGGCCGAAGCGCTTGAGTAGCTTCGGAATGGCAAAAACCGGACCGATGCCCATTTCATCCGGCTCCGTCCCCGCCACGGACATGCCACGATAGCGACCGAGCGGGGTCAGACCGCGCTGCGCGGCCATCTTGCTAGTCATCATGACGCAGGCGCTGGCGCCGTCCGACAGCTGAGAAGCGTTGCCAGCGGTAATTAAGCCGCCTTCAACGACAGGCTTCAACGTGGCAAGGCCTTCTGCCGTGGTTTCGGGGCGATTGCCTTCATCCTTGGTCAGTGTCACCTGCTTGGTGGAAGTTTCGCCGGTGGCCTTGTCGGTTATGGACATGTTTGCCGTAACCGGGATGATCTCTTCGTCGAATGCACCGGCCTGCTGCGCCTGCGCGGTGCGCTTCTGTGATTGCAGGGCATAGGCATCCTGGCGATCGCGTGAAATGCCGTAGCGCTTGGCAACCGTTTCCGCCGTCTGGAGCATCGGCATGTAGATGTCTGGTACCATGGCAACCAGTTCAGGATCGGGATCGGCCCGAAATGCCGGCGTCTGCACAAGCGAGATGGATTCGACACCGCCTGCAACGATAACATCCATCCGATCGACCATGATCTGTTTTGCGCCGGTTGCGATTGTCATTAGGCCTGATGAGCACTGGCGGTCCATCGTAATGCCCGACACCGATACCGGCAATCCGGCGCGCAGCGCGGCGGTGCGGCCAACCGCCTGCTGGACGCCCTGTGGCATCGAGCATCCGATCAGCACGTCGTCCACTTCGCCTGGATCAATACCTGCGCGCTCGACTGCGGCGCGGATTGCGTGCGCGGCGAGCGTAGGCGAAGGGGTCGCGTTAAATGCACCGCGAAAGGCCCGGCCTATCGGCGTCCGGGCTGTCGAAACTATAACCGCGTCACGCATGTTCAGGTTCCTTAAAATTGTCGGCAAATTCAAGATGTGGCTTGGCCACGGAGTAGTCAAAAAGCATCTTGCATCTCCTGAATGACGCTTCGGTCGAGCGCGAGGTCATGCTGCGCGCAGCGAACTAGCAAGGGGGAGAGGGTAAAGTTTCGACCCATGCGCGCTGCGTAGCGAGTAAGGCCATCGACAATTTTCTTGAGCCCGACCTGATTGGCCCAGAACATCGGGCCGCCGCGATATCGCGGCCAGCCATAGCCGTAGACCCAGACCACATCGATGTCGGACGCGCGTTGCGCGATGCCTTCTTCAAGAATTTTCGCGCCCTCGTTGACCATTGTGTAGAGTGTGCGCACGACGATTTCCTCTTCCGAAATCTCGCGCAATGCGGTGCCGGTCTTTTTGCGGAGATTCTCGACAATGTCGCATACGAGCGGGGAAGGCGTCGCTTTTCGTCGGTCGTCATAGTCGTAGAAGCCGGCCTTGGTCTTCTGGCCCCAGCGTCCCTCGGCACACAGTGCATCCTTTAGCCCTTCGATGCGGGACGGGTCGCGATGCCAGCCAATGTCGACGCCAGCAAGGTCGATCATCTCGAACGGTCCCATGGCCATTCCGAAGTGGTTATGCACCCGGTCGATCTGCGTGGGTGTCGCACCCTCAAGCAACAGCGCTTCGGCATTCGTCTGGCGCGGGTCGAGCATGCGATTGCCGATAAAGCCATAGCAGACGCGCGAAACCACCGGCACCTTGCCGATCCGGCGGGCGAGATTCATGACTGTGGCGAGGACGTCGGCTGCGGTTTCAGCGCCGCGCACCACCTCCAGCAACTTCATGACATTGGCGGGCGAGAAAAAATGTAGCCCGAGCACATCGCCAGGACGGCCGGTCGCGGCGGCGATTTCGTCGATGGACAGCAAGGATGTGTTGGACGCAAGGATCGCGCCGGGTTTCGCGACGCTGTCAAGTCGGGAAAATACTTCCTTCTTGATGTCCATGCTCTCATAGACCGCTTCAATGATAAGGTCGCAGTCGGCCAGCGCGGTGAAGTCCAGTGTCGGCGTGAGGAGGCCCATCGCGTTTTCGACCTGCTCGTTGGTCAGCCTGCCCTTGGCAGAGGAGGCATCGTAATTCTTTCGAACGACGCCCACCCCTCGATCGAGCGCATCCTGCTGCAGGTCGAGAATGACAACCGGCACTCCGGCAGACAGGAAGTTCATGGCGATTCCGCCGCCCATGGTCCCCGCGCCGACCATGCCGACCTTGGCGATTGGTCTAAGTGAAACAACCTTGGGTAGATCATAGATCTTTGCCGCTGTCCGTTCGGCAGCGAAGATGTGGCGCAAGGCAATGGATTGGTCACCCTTCAGCAACCGAAGGAACAATTCGGTTTCCTTGGCCAAGCCTTCCTTCAGCGTGAGAACCGTTGCTGCGCGCACGGATTCGATACAGGCCTTCGGAGCCCGCAGATTGGCTATTTTCCGAGCATTGTCGGCGGCGAACTTGTCGAAAATTGCCGGATCTGCCGAAACGGTGAGGTCCCCGGTGCGGCGCGGACCCGTCAGCGTTCGGGCGTAGGCAATGGCATCGGCTGCAAGCGAGGCATTGTCGCTGGCAAGTTGATCGACCAGACCAATTGCCAGTGCCTTGTCGGCCGAAACGGGCGCGCCTGACACTATCATGTCCAGAGCCGCCTCCACGCCGATTAGTCTTGGTAATCGCTGCGTACCCCCCGCGCCGGGCAGGATGCCCAGCAAGACTTCAGGCAGGCCGAGGCGGGTGCCCGGCGCCGCAATTCGGTAATGGCAACCAAGGGCCAGTTCCAGACCGCCGCCCAGTGCATTGCCTGCTATGGCGGCAACAATTGGTTTTTGACCCGATTCGAGAATTTCGATAATATCCTGCAATAGTGGCGGGGACAAAGGCTTGTCGAATTCTGTGATGTCGGCGCCGGCTGAGAAGGATTTTCCGCCGCGCAGAACGATCGCTGTCACGGCTTCGTCGGCCAGCGCATCGGCCACTGCTACTGCCAGTCCGGTTCGCAGCTTGGCGGAGAGCGCATTCACGGGAGGGTTGTCAAAGACGACCTCGAAGACGCCTTCATGGAGGTGAGTTTCGATCATTAATTTTGCCCCTCCGGTTTTGCCATGGCGCCCCAGGGCCGCCAGCAATTTTCAGTTCGAGAGGCCCTTACATAAAAAATAAGATGACATCAACTTTATTTGACAGGAACGTCTTTAAGCTGTAAAGACCAGCCGATGGAATGGTTCGTTGGCGAGGAAATTCCTGAGGCGGCAGCATGACCGCGGTAGCTGTTGAATTAACATCAATCTGCGCGTGTAGGGCTATTCAAAGATCGAAAAAGTGGGAGTGAATGCGTTGGCTAAATTGAATGATCGCGTGAGCATCATCACCGGCGGTGTGCGGGGAATTGGCTTTGGAACCGCGCAAAGGCTTGCGCAGGATGGGAGCATCGTCGCAGTGGTCGATCTGAACGCAGATGCTGCCGAAGCTGCCGCCCAGCGACTACGCGATCAAGGATTTACAGCGACTGGCTATGGCGCGGATGTCACGAAGGATGGTGAAATCGAGGCTGCAATACAGCAGATCGCCGATCAATATGGCCGGATTGATGCCCTGATAAACATTGCCGGTATCTGGAGTTCGGTACCCTTCGAGGATCTGAGCTTTGAGGAATGGCGCCGTGTATTTGACGTCAATGTCGACGGTGTGTTTCGCGCATGCCAGTCTGCCTATCGCGTCATGAAAGCGGCGGGATATGGCCGAATTGTCAACATCGCCACGGGTGCGGTCGCAACCGGTCGCCCGACCATGGCCCATTACGTCGCAAGTAAGGCCGCTGTGATCGGCCTAACCCGCGTGATCGCGTCCGAGGGCGGCGCGCATGGGATCACTGCAAACGTAGTCGCGCCTGGCCTGATCGCGACCGAAGGTGTGCTAGAGACGTCTGACATCAGCGTCCTAGAGAGCGAGGTTGTCCCACTGCAAAAGGTAAAACGGGTTGGTCAGCCGTCCGATATCGCGGAAGCCATAGCCTACCTCATTAGCCCCGAAGCCAGTTTCGTCACCGGACAGACCCTTTTTGTAGATGGAGGAATGGTGTTTAACTGAATGGGCCAGCAACTATCAGGTGGCTCAATTTGAGCGTTGGGGAGGCGGCATTGGATCGCCCGCTTGACGCTTAAAAAAAGTGACGCTAGCATCACTTTATTCTACTTTTTTGCTGCGAAGGCAGACGACGAATGTCTGAATGGGGATGTAATTTTATGATTTGGACGGCGCTTTACGGGACTCAGCATCAACCAGTGCCCTGAACGATGCACATTGGATGGGCCGCCGTCGATTAGCGAAAAGACTGACTGGAGAGACTGAGAATGAACGTACAAAATTCAACATCGGCCATAGATATCGATCTGGTCGCGCTCCGGGAAAAGTACCGTGAAGAACGGGACAAGCGGAAACGGCCTGAGGGAGAAAAGCAATATCTTGAGACTGAGGCTGACCTAGCCGATTTCTATGAAACTGACCCGCACACCCCAGTTGCAGCGCGTGAACCCATCGTCGAAGAAATTGAGGTAGCGATTCTTGGTGGCGGCTTCGCCGGCCTTCTAGCAGCCGTCAATCTGCGCAAGTCAGGCGTCGAAGACTTTCGTATTATAGAAATGGCCGGAGACTTTGGCGGCACTTGGTATTGGAACCGCTATCCGGGGGTTCAGTGCGACATTGATTCTTGTTGTTATTTTCCACTTCTCGAAGAACTTAACTACATTCCTTTGCATAAATACTCGTACGGTACAGAAATTTATGAGCACTGTCAGAGAATTGCACAGCACTTCGATCTATATGGACGTGCAATTTTCCATACGATCATACGCTCTGTAAATTGGGATGCTGAGAGTTCAAGGTGGTTCATTGAAACAGATCGTGGCGACCTTATCAAAGCGCGGCATTTCGTACTGGCGTCTGGACCCTACAATCGCCCCAAGCTCCCGGGTATTCCAGGTTTGCAGGAGTTTAGCGGATATGCATTTCACACATCGCGTTGGGACTATGACTATACAGGTGGAAACGCAGCTGGTGGTCTAGTTAAGCTAGCAGACAAGCGGGTCGCCATCGTCGGAACTGGGGCCACTGGGATCCAATGTATCCCGTTTGTCGGCGAATATGCTGAGAAACTTTATGTGTTCCAGCGTACGCCGTCCGCAGTCGATTTCCGCAACAACGCGTTGACGCCTCCCGATTTTAAGCAGGGTCTGAAGCCCGGATGGCAGCGAGAAAGGCAATTAAGCTTTCATATGGCAACCTTTGGACTGCATCCTCCAGGGCATATAGATCTTGTCAATGATGGCTGGTCGGCAATTAATCGGACGGTAGCGGCACAGATTGAGGCCAATCCGTCGCTAACGGAACAGGAAATTGCTGATATCCGTGAACTTGAAGACTATCGATACCAGAAATGGCTGCGCGAACGTGTCGATCAGGTTGTAAAAGATCCCGCTACCGCAGAAAAACTGAAGGCTTGGTATCGCTTTAACTGCAAACGACCCACGTTTAATGACGAATATCTACCGACCTTTAACCGGCCAAACGTCGAACTGATCGACGTTTCAGATAGCAAAGGTGTTGAGAAGATCACCAAGAACGGCATCGTGGCCAATGGTGTTGAATATCAAGTGGATTGCATCATTTTTGCCAGCGGTTTCGAAGTGACCACGGAGATGAAGCGGCGCATCGGGATACCTGTGTTTAACGGCATTGATGGAAAGTCCTTATACGATCATTGGGCAAATGGGTTCCGAACGCTGCACGGCATCACAACCAGTGGCTTTCCGAACCTCTATATTACGGGCTTTATTCAGGGTGGAGCCACATCAAATGTTTCGCACTTGTACGAAGAGCAAACCAATCACATTGCATATATTATAAGCGAAGCAATGAAGCGTAACGCAACGAAGGTTGAACTATCTGTTGAAGCGGAGCAGGCTTGGATCAAAACTATGCGCGATACTGAGGTGTCAAATGCAGAGTTTTTCGCCGAATGTACGCCTGGCTACTACAACAACGAAGGCGGAAAGACTCGGCGGTCCCATATCGGTGAGGTCTACGGCCCGGGCTATCCAGCGTTCGTTGAGTTGCTGGATGACTGGCGTAAGGCTGGCACGCTGGAGGGACTGGCACTGAGGTAAGCTATAGGGCTGATCGTTATGATCGGGCCCGAATTGACCAATGCAAATGCCCGGCGGCAGGTCGCTTTGCTAGGGACTTGCCGCCATTACTTTATCGTGGACGGTGCAAGAAAACCTACAGGAACAGGGATCGGGAAATCGAGCAAAATCTGCGCGTGTCCCTTCCCTTGGGGGTCGTTCCGCAGCGATGCGATGCCGCCACCGTCCAAAGCTTCAGTCAGCAGGAAATTCAGCCCATTGATTCCGGGCAGGTCGAAGCGCGTCACCGTTCCGCGAACATTGTAGGCGAAATAGTCTCCAATTGCTGCTTCCGTAAGGGCAGCACGAATGTAGGGAAGGAACTCTGCCTTCCGCGCAATGACGCCGATGTTGACCGAATTGCCCTTGTCGCCGCTCCTTGCCCACGCGAGCTCTATAAGGGGGACGCTGTGCGTGGCGTATGCCAACCCTTCCGGTTCAGGCATGGACAAAGCAGATGTCGTTATTTCGGCAGCGGCAATCCCAGTGGGGCGTTCGACTGCCATGGTTTTGCCTTCGACATCAATCTCCAGGGGAACATTTGCCTTGGGGATAAGGCAGCTGAACAAGCGCACAAGTGGCATCACGCGGGGTCGGTTGCCGCCGAGATTGGTGATGCCAGGGGCCATTGAGGTTCCCGATGAAGTTGCCTCCTTGACCAGCAGTTCGAGCGCGGAGGCCTCGCCATGTTTGGCCGCCAGCTTCATTATGACCTCGCGTGCGTTGCCAGCGCGCGAATGCGGCCCGTAAGCGGCTTCCGCACCGATAATTTCGAGCGAGGTTTCGCTGTACGAAGGCAGGCCCCTGTCGTTGAGGAGGCGCTCGCAGCGGCGGAGAACAGATTCGCCCACCATGCGCGCCTTTTTCGCGGCATCGATGCCAATGACTGTCAAATATAGCCCGACCCGGAAGCCGTCGCGGAAGGTTACGCTCGCCTTGTAGCTGTCGGTTGGTGCTCGAGCCTTGGCATTGCGGACATGGACCCGATCTTCGCCGATTTCGCTTATTTCCACTTGGGTGAAATCGCAGACTACGTCTGGCAGGATATAGGCACCCGGGTCTCCGATCTCGTAGACAAGCTGTTCGGCCACCGTCCCGTAGGAAACAACCCCGCCCGTACCCGGCACCTTCTCAACGTCAAACGAGCCGTCGGCATAGAGCGCAGCAATCGGATAGCCGACGTCGGACCATTCTCCGCTCTTTTCCCAATCGGTGTGAATGCCGCCGCTTGCCTGGGCGCCACATTCAAGAATATGTCCCGCGAGTGAACCTCCGGCCATTTGGTCGAGATCCGATGCCGTCCAGCCGAATTCATAGATGCATGCACCAAGAGTTACGGCGCTGTCGACACAACGCCCGGTAACCACAATATTGGCCCCCTCATTAAGTGCCGCTGCAATCGGGAAGGCACCGAGATAGACGTTAGCGCTCTGAATGTCATCGGGCAGCGGATCGCCGTTGAACATATCCCGGATGTCGGCCTGACGCAGATCATTGAGCTGGCCCATGATATCGTCGCCGCGAACGACAGCTACCTTTAGGTCAAGTCCCTGTTGCCGGATCGCATCGCGGATCGCGTTCGCACACGCGTCGGGATTGACGCCCCCGGCATTGGAGACGATCTTGATCTTGCGCTTCGCGATTTCAGGCAAGTGCCGCGCGAGCGATGAGACAAAATCGGTGGCATAGCCGGCATCCGGATTGCTAGCGCGGGCGCGGGCCATGATCGACATGGTGATTTCAGCGAGATAGTCGAAGACGATATAGTTCAGATCGGATGCGCGCAGCAATTGCGGCAGGCCAATTGCGGAATCGCCCCAGAAGCCGGAGGCGCCACCAATTTTGATCACGCGGCTGCTCATGCCGCGTCTGCTTCGATCAGCGCCAGATGTGCCTTGTTGGCAACCTGGGTGCCGACAACGCAGGCTATTGAACTCACTACACCGTCGATTGTGGCAAGAATATTGTGCTCCATTTTCATGGCTTCAATTACCATAATGACATCGCCGCGCGTCACGCGGTCACCTTCCTGTACACGTATTGCCGAAACAGTTCCGACCATCGGCGCGCGAAGATCGCCTCCCAATGCATCGGAGTTCGACGCTGGTGGAGCATAAGTGATATCCTTCAGCAGCCAGATGGTGTCGCCAACGTCAAGCCATACAGCATCGCTATCGACCAAATAGGGTGTCCGGCGCATGACCCCATCGGAACTCCATCGAGCGACGCCCGGTTCGCTTTGGTCTAAGATAAGGCTTACGCTTCCATTCTCAGATTTGATGCGCCAAGCCGACCCTTCACGAGCTACGTGGAGCTCGTGCTGCGTCCCCTTGCACTCGAGTTTGACAGGGTAGTTCATCCACACACTTGGCTGCCAGTCCTGATCATTCAGTTGCGCTGCGAGAATGGCGGCCAAAGCGAGCAGATCGTCCGAGGCGCGCGCGCCATCTTCTGTCTCGCCGAAGCGTCGCTGAATAAAGCCCGTTGTCGCCTCGCCATTGACGAATTCCTCATCCTCAAGGATCCTCAACAGAAAAGCCCGGTTGGTCACCACCCCCAATGCCCTGGTGTCTTTAAGGCCACGGACCAGACGGCGCCTGGCTTCCTCACGGTCATTGCCCCAAGCGATGACCTTGGCGATCATCGAATCGTAAAATGGCGATATCGTCGCCCCGGGCATTAGGCCGTGATCGGTGCGGATATCATCCGCCGGCTTCCAAGCGGCCAATGTTCCCGTCTGCGGCATGAAATTCTGATCGGGGTCCTCGGCGTAGAGGCGCACCTCGATCGAGTGACCTTTGAGCCGCACATCTTCCTGCGCAATCGGTAGCGGTTTGCCCGCTGCGACGTCCAGTTGCAAGCCGACCAGATCAAGACCAGTGATCATCTCCGTCACTGGATGTTCGACCTGAAGACGGGTATTCATCTCCAGGAAGTAGAATTCGCCGTTTGAATCGAGAAGAAACTCGACTGTGCCCGCTCCAACATAATCGATCGCCTGCGCGGCCTTTACCGCGGCAGCACCCATGCGCGCACGCAAAGCGGCATCGACAGCAGGCGAGGGTGCCTCCTCGACCACCTTCTGGTGGCGTCGCTGCACCGAACAGTCGCGCTCGCCCAAATGAATGATTTGACCATGGGTGTCACCGAACACTTGGATTTCGACATGGCGAGGCTCAATGACCGCCCGTTCGAGCAGCAGCCGGTCGTCACCAAAGGCATTCTTGGCTTCGGACCGGCACGAAATGATCGCTGACGCGAGATCCTCTGCTTTCGCGACTAGCCGGATGCCGCGTCCTCCGCCGCCAGCGGAGGCTTTGACCATCATCGGATAACCGATGGCGATCGCAGCCTCGATCAACCTCGCGTCGGTTTCATCTTCGCCTTCATAGCCGGGAATGCAGGGAACCCCGGCCGCAATCATCCGCCGTTTAGATTCCGATTTGTCGCCCATTGCCCGGATTGCGTCCGGGCGCGGTCCGATGAAAACGAGGCCGGCATCGATGCAGGCCTCGGCAAACTCCGCACGCTCAGAAAGGAAGCCGTAACCAGGGTGCACCGCGTCCGCGCCGCTGCGTCGCGCCGCATCGATAATCCGATTGGCATCGAGGTAGGATTGGCCGACTGGGGCCGGTCCTATCAGGACAACCTGATCAGCCATCCGGGCGTGCCGCGCCTGAGCGTCGGCTTCGCTCACGACCGCGACCGTATCGAACCCTCTGTCCTTCGCGCTCTGGATAATGCGGCAGGCGATCTCACCACGATTGGCGACCAATATCTTCTTGAAAGGACGAAACATCATTATGCCTCCGAAGCCCATTGCGGGCGGCGCTTTTCCCTGAAGGCCTGAACACCCTCCTGACCCTCTTCACTGTTCAGGCTGGTGAAGAAAGCGTCGGCCGCTTCATCAGCAAAGGAAGGCCGGTCGGCCGAGGCCGCCTTAATGAAGAGCGATTTCGTTGCCGCGTTCGCCATCGGCGCGCAGCGCGCGATGCCTGAAAATATGCTTTCCAGAAGCGGGGTCGCCTCTTCAGCGGTTGGGACAAAAAAGTCGATCAGACCAATCTGCTCAGCCCCATGTCCGTCGAGCCGTGCGCCGGTCAAAGCGAGCCGTTTTGCAACACGCAGTCCAAGGCGGCTCACGACATAAGGCGATATCTGTGCCGGAACCAGGCCGAGGCTGGTTTCGGACAGCGAAAAGCGCGCTCGTGCAGTTCCGATGACGATGTCGGAGCAGCAGGCGAGGCCAAAGCCGCCACCGAAGGCAGGACCGTCGACCACGGCGATCGTCACGACCGGCAGTTCCGCGACCCGCCGAAACAGCTCGCCGCCGCGCCGATTGGAGCGCCAACCACTGCTTTCCCGCATCTCCAAACCAGCATCGTCGGTACCTGTAGCCTTAAGGTCTGCACCGGCGCAGAAGAGTCCATTGGCACCCTGGATGACCACCGCACGGATGCTGCGATCAACTTCGACAACGTCCATGATGCCCTCAAGGTCGTCGACCAGATCCGCTGTCATTGCATTGCGGGTCGCGGGATCGTCGATCGTCACGAACAAACACCAATCATCACGGCGCAATTTGAGCGATCGGGTTTCTGGAAGTTTGCTCATCGTCAGTCCTTAAATCCGCGCGACCCCAAAGGTATTCGCGTTTGGAGCCTTGATGTCGGCCTCGATGCAGGTGTCGAGACAGAAGCTCAGCACAGCGCGCGTATCGCGGGGATCAATAATGCCGTCATTCCAAATCCGGGCGGTAGCAAAGAGCGCGCGACCCTCATCTTCATAGGCGGAAGTGACCTTGCCGGTCTGCGCTGCGATCGCGGCGTGATCAGGCTCCTGGCCCTTGCGGCGCGCACTTGCTTCTCCGACGATTGCAAGCACCTTGGCCGCCTGCTCCCCCCCCATAACTGACTGGCGGTTGTTGGGCCATGAAAAGACAAAGCGAGGACCGAAGCCCCGGCCACACATAGCGTAATAGCCCGCGCCAAACGCGGCGCCGATTTGTACCGTTATCTTGGGAACGGTTGCATTAGTGACAGCCTGGATCAGCTTGGACCCATGCTTTACGATCCCCGCCCGTTCTGCCTCAACCCCAACGATGAAGCCGGTCGTGTTCTGAAGGAACACCAGCGGCACTCCCATCTGGCAGCTGAACTGGATGAAATGCGTTGCCTTGGCCGCGCCGGCAGCCGTGATCGGGCCGTTGTTGCCTATCATGCCGACCTTCTTGCCTTCGATGTCAGCATGGCCGCAGATTGTGTAGCTGTCCCAGTCTGCCTTGAATTCCAGAAAGTCGGAATCGTCGACGATCCGGGCGATGACTTCCCGCACATCATACGGCTTGCGATAGTCCACTGATGCAACGTCAAGCAGTTCTTCAGCCGGATAGCGCGGAGGTTTGACCGGCAGCTTCGGATGGGGCGGGATGGGGGCCGGAAAGCGACTGAACAATTCCCGTGCGATCCGGATGGCGTCGCTGTCGTCTTCGGCCAGCCATTCCCCCAAGCCTGTGACCTGAGAGTGCAGCTCCGCGCCGCCCAGACTTTCATCATCGGCGACCTCCCCCGTAGCAGCAAGCAGCAGCGGGGGGCCAGCGAGAAAGACTTTCGAACGGCCGCGCACCATGATGATGTAATCGGCTAGACCCGCCTGATAGGCGCCGCCAGCAGTGGAGGAGCCATGGACGAGCGAGACCACCGGAATACCGGCGGCCGACAGCCGCGCCATGTTCCCGAACACAGCGCCGCCCGGAACAAACAATTCCGACTGAAGCAGCAAATTTGCACCAGCGCTCTCGACAAGCTGGACCAGCGGAAGCTTGTTCTCCATTGCGATCTCCTGGAGTCTGAGAAGCTTTTGCGTGCCCATCGGATGGTTGGCGCCGCCCCGAATGCCTGAGTCGCTAGCTTGGATCATGCACCGAATACCGGCGATATGGCCAATGCCAGCAATAATGCCACCCCCGAACACATGGGAATGGCCGTCATCTTCGTGCATCCCGAGGCCGGCGAGGGAGGATAGTTCGAGGAAGGTGGAGCCGCGATCAATAAGGCGGCTGATCCGTTCGCGGGGTAGCAACTGACCGCGTTCGCGGAAACGCGCCTCGACGCGCGCAGACGTCTCGACCACTTTTCGCTCAAGTGAGCGGAACTCGTCTATTAGCGCTAAGTGTGCCTTGCGATTAGAAGCAGACTGTTCGCTCTCGATGAAAACGCTAGATTCCAGTATTGGCATTAACCGCCCTCTTTACTCTCCGTTAAATCGAAGTGCCGCACGATTCTTCAACCGCCCTTCGCTCGCTCAAGAGAAAGTCTCCGGACAAGAATTTCGAACTACACGCAGCAATAGTGACGCTGATGTCACTTTTTTTTAATGCTGTCAAACTTGCTGTTTCATGTCGCGCATTCTTGCAATGTCACGCCTGACGTTTACGTGGTCGAAAGCCACCGCATCGAATCAGTTCACACTCACTAACTACATGAAAATTGCGCGGCCGAGGCGGACGCCCCAATCTTCATCGGGGTTGGAGGTTGTGTCGCCGAGACGTTCCTGGATCACCGCCACATATAAATCGCGGCGCGCCGGCAGCTTGGCACGCTCAGCTGCAGCCAGCGCGGGGCCAACCTCCTCAAACGTCAAATCCGTGCAATAGGCAGGGGCACCTGGCTGCAAACGCCAGGACGTCTCCAACGGACCCGCATCGAAGGGATCAAGGCCACTGTCATTGACCAGCGCCATGGCGACTTCCCGATCACGCGCGCGATCAGCCGCTACGGGAATGGCGATACGGCCGGTCGAACCCTTCGGCGCACCCTTTTTCGCGAGGGAAGCCGATCCGATCGCGTTCCAAGCCTTGGCAATGGGATGGCCGAGTTGCTCTTGAACCCACTCGCTTTCTATCTGTCCATTTTCAATGGCGTCTACCTGGCCGTCGCGGAACGCATAATAGTTGGACGTGTCGATCACCACGGTGTCCTCCGGCAACGCTGAGATGAGCGGGGCGACGCCGGTGAGGCAATGGAACGGAATCGACAGAATGACGGCCTCGACATCATGCACGGCTTCCTGCGACGTGACAGCACGCGCGCCTGACGCGAGAATGTCCACATCGATCGTATCCGGCCCCCGAGAGTTGGCGATTTTTACGTCATGTCCTGCAGCGCACAGGGTGCGAACGAGCGTCTTGCCAATCTGTCCAGTACCAAGAATTCCGATTTTCATACCCTACCCTAACCTACCCATAGTTGTTGTACTGCACCCTGAACTATGGTTAAGTGGTTTTTTTATCAAGAACCCACCAAATTGTTGGTAACAAACTAAAAGGTAAGTGTATGGTAGATCGTGACTGGCGATGTGAGGATCCGAAGCAACAGCTCTTCTGGGCCGCCGCAACCAGTGAGGCGCTGCGTGTGCTCGAAGGCAAGTGGAAGATAGTCATCATCTTTCAGCTATTTGCGGCCAAAGGTTGCTTGCGATTTTCGGAGCTTGAGCGCCGCGTCGAAGGCGTCAATCAGAAGATGCTGATCCAGCAGCTTAAACAGCTGGAGAAGGACGGAATCGTGTCGCGCACCGTTTATCCTCACGTGCCGCCAAAGGTTGAATATGCGCTCAGCGAGATGGGGCTGGCGCTCGGGCCGTCCATCGAAGCGCTGGTTGACTGGACGTTCATGCGCCGGGCCGAGTTGGGTGATGCGCGCCAGGAACAGGCTTGACTGAAGCCAGATGGGGCATGCCGAGCCCTCGGATGCTGCACTACTGAAGACAACACAAAATATTGACATCACATTCATGACGTCTAACATAGCATCCCGTACCGAGTGTGGGAAATCGCGCTGATGCGCAACCAGGATCCAGTTTTTCCGCCCAGCCGGTGGGCGATCGGATGCGTACCGGAGCCGTACGTTGTCCTGAATGAGGTGTTCGGTATGTCAAAACGTCTTGCGGGTAAGGTCGCCATTATCACTGGAACGGGTTCAGGCACTGGCCGGGCCGCGGCACTGTTGTTCGCCCGAGAGGGTTCGAAGATAGTGGGCTGTGACCTAAATCCGGACGCAGGCAAAACAGCTGAAGACGTCAAACGCGCGGGCGGGGAAATGATATCTCTGCAACCGGTCAACCTCTCGGAAAAGGAAGGCGCCGAAAGGCTGATCTCCTTTGCTGTGGATGCCTATGGCGGGTTCGACATCCTGTATAATAACGCAGCGATGGCCTATTATGGCTTTGTAGGCGAATTGGAGCATGAAACCTTCAGGAATACCATGCGGGATGAGGTCGACATAATCTTCCATGTCTGCCGCGCGGCCTGGCCACACCTTATTACAAGAGGCGGAGGCTCCATCATCAATACGGCATCGACTGCGGCGTGGCGGGCTGACCCCGGCTTTCCGTTGCTGGCGCATAGTGCTGCAAAAGGTGCGGTCGTCGCTATGAGTCGTCAATATGCCGCTGAAGGCGCTGTCCATGGTGTCCGATGCAACACACTTTCCCCCGGAATGCTCCGAACGGCTCAAAGCGAAGCCAATTTGGCCGCCGATCCCGGACTTGAGGCGCGGTTGACAGAGCGCTGTCTGATCAAGCGGATCGGCAATCCCGAAGATGTCGCTTTTGCGGCCTTGTTCCTCGCCTCTGAGGAAAGTTCATACGTCACCGGTACGGACATCCTCGTTGATGGCGGGGTCTCTGCGCGATCCTAACTCGCTGCGGGTATCATTCTGATCGCCGAGACATATTATTGGATAGAAGATAATGCCCGACAACAGACAGTGGATTTTGGTCAAGAAGCCCGCGGGCCTGGCAACCGAAGAGCATCTCGAATTGGTGACACGCCCAACCGGCGAACCAGGTCCCGGCGAAGTACTGATCGAGCAGTTCTGCCTGTCGCTTGATCCGGGTCAGAATTTCTACATGCAATCGTCGGCCGAAACCGGAGGCGGGACGATGACGATCGGCGATGTCGTACGTGGCTGGGGCGTCGGGCGCGTTGTTGCCAGCAAGTCGGAGCGCTTTCCAGTCGGATGCTATGTGCGCGATCGCTTCGGTTTTGCCGGAATGCAGGATTATGCGATGCTGCCCGAGACGTCGCTCTACCCTGTTGATCCCGGCCTGGCGCCGCTCCCGGCACAGATTGGCGTCCTCGGCATGCCTGGGCTTACCGCATATTTCGGCATCATCGAAATTGGGAAACCGCAAGCAGGGGAGACGGTCGTTGTCTCAGGCGCGGCAGGAGCTGTTGGTTCGGCCGCAGGGCAATTGGCGAAGATCGTGGGCGCTCGCACCGTGGGAATTGCCGGCGGCCCTGACAAATGCCGATTTGTTGTTGAGGAACTCGGCTTGGATGTCTGCATCGATTATCGTGCTGCCGACTTCGAGGCACAGTTGGCGGCTGTCTGTCCTGACGGGATCGACCTCTATTTCGATAATGTTGCGGGCAAGATACTGGACGATTGCCTTGCCTTGATGGCCTATCGCGGTCGGGTCGTCTTCTGCGGCTCCGTCGCCGAGGCGAGCACTGTGGGCGAGTGGGATGGTTTGCGCAATTACGGCGCTGTTCTGTTCAACTCGCTGCAATGGGAAGGCTTGTCGATTCACAATTATTATGACCGCTTCGACGAGGCCTATTTAGCACTCGAGGGCTGGTTCAGTGAAGGCAAGCTCCGCCATCGCGAGGACGTGATTGATGGGCTAGAGAACTTCATCCCCGCCTTCCATAGGTTGTTCCGAGGTGCCAATTTCGGAAAGCTGGTGCTAAAGATTAGATAAGGCGTCAATGCCCTATCGCAGTAAAAAACAGTGACATCATCTTTTAATTAGTCTAGTTCTTAAGAATCGATTTCCAAGGATGAAGTTCGTCCGAAGCGCAGTCCTGACCTTGCTGGCTTTCGCTAGGCGAGTGCCGAGCAGCGCAGCCTGGCCGGAGATAATCTGCGGCGCTCGCGCGTCGTAAAGTCATATGGAGGATTGTTATGGGTGAGATTTGGCTGCGTTGCGACATGCGAAGTGCAGACTTCGGGATCCCGACGCCTCGGCTCGCGCAGCTTCATCTTGAGCAGGTTGCCTGGGCTGACAAGATCGGTATCCAAACCATACAACTGCCCGAACATCATGGCGTGCCGGATGGTTATAATCCTTCTCCATTCGTTCTTGGCGCGGCCATCGCGGCGCGAACCGAGAAGGTTCGGATCAATCTATTTGCCTTGATTTTGCCTTTGCACGATCCCGTTCGGGTGGCCGAGGATTCGGTTGTGCTGGATAATATCAGCAATGGCCGTCTCGATTTGACAATAGGGCTTGGCTATGTTCCCTTTGAGTTCGCAATGTTAGGCGTGTCGCTCAAAGAACGCGCGAAACGGGTCGAGGCGGGCATCGAAGTGCTGCGGCGCAGTTTCGCCGGGGAGCAATTTGAATATGAGGGGCGCCCGGTCATGGTGAGGCCGTTGCCCGCTACGCGCAATGGACCACGAATCTTTGTTGGCGGCGGCGTGCCCGCATCCGCACAGCGGGCGGCGCGGCTTGGCGACGGATTCGCACCATCCCACCCGGATCCGGCGGAGCTGGTGGCGATCTACAAAGAGGCCTGTCGCGAGTTGGGCAAAGAGCCTGGACCGGTTTATGATTTGAGCGGTCATCAGTTTCTTTTCGTCACGGAAGATCCAGATGCCGCGTGGCACAAGATCGCGCCATTCGCGTTTCATGAGACCAATACCTATGGCAAATGGGCAGCGCAGACAGATGCATTCACGCCGTTTCATACCCTGACCGACATTGAGGCGCTCAAGGCGAGCGGCCTCTACAAGGTTGTCACGCCTGAGGAGTGCATCGCGCTCGCGAATTCGCTCTTCGAAAGGGGTCTGGCCATGACAATCAACCCAACCCTTTGCGGGATGGACGAAGATTTTTCTTGGTCCAGCCTGGACCTGTTTGTCCGCAAGGTATTGCCGCATCTGAGCTTGGATTGAGCAGCTATGGCCTGCTGCAGGTTTGATGGTCACCGCCTTGCTCGGCCGGAGCTTGGGTCAAAAGACTATATAATATCAAATGGAGAATGCCGCTATGAGCCAATCTATCACTCGGATTCCTGCACTAGACATCAATTTCCTCGATCCAGATATCTCCCTGGATCCGTATCCCCATTATGAAAAGATACGGGCTCTTGGTCCCGCAGTGTGGAACCCAACACTAGACGGCTGGATGGTCGTGAATTATGCCGACATCAAGCAAATACACGTGGATCTTGATAACTTCACCAGCGAAGAAGGTCGGGCTCCAAAGCAACAGGGGGAAGTCCTTTCGACCATTGACGGGCCAATGCACCGCAAGATTCGCCTCGTGTGGCATTCGTCGTTCATGCGTAGCACCGTGGAAAAGCTGTCGGGCCAGTTTGATGAGCTTGTTGACTCACTGATTGCTGAACCTGTCGCGGAGATGAAACAGGGCAAACAAGTGAATGTGCTTCCCGCGATCCGCCGGCTGCCTTCGACCGTGATCGGCCGGATGCTCGGCGTGCCGCCCCGAAAAAGCGAAGCATTCATCCGCCTGGGTGATGCGATTTCGGACATGGTGTTTTCGGGCCTTCCCGATGACCATCCCATTGAGATCCGCCGGATGCAAGCCTTCGCGGAGTTCAACGAGTTGATGCTAGATGAGGTGAAAGATCGCCGCCGCAATCTCGGTGATGATCTCATCAGTGAGCTACTAAGATCTCAGGTGGCCGAGGAGCTGACGGACGAGCAAATTGCTGTTCATTCGGGGTTTCTGCTCTTTGCGGGCAATGAAACCACCGCGCGTCTTATTTCGAGCGTCCTGCGTATCCTGGCTGACCGACCAGAAACGCTGAAGGAAGTTGTTGCTGACAGATCCCTGGTTCCAGCAGCGATCGAGGAGACGCTGAGGTTCGATTCGGTAGTTCAAGTGAATTACCGCGCTGTAAAGAGCGACGCAGCCAACATTGGAGGCGTGCACATACCCAGGGGTGATGAAGTTCTAACCTTCACAGCAGCGGCAAACCGGGACCCGGCTCGCTATGCGGATCCCGACACATTTGACATTCATCGTTCGACGCAGGGACATTTTGGTTTTGGATTTGGCTTCCACTCCTGCCTTGGCCTGAATCTCGCTCGCGTAGAGTCGATTGCCTTCCTCAACCGGTTTCTCGATCAGGTTCCCGATTTTGAAGTCGCGGGACTGGATCAAGGCGTACCTTTTCCAATCCGAGGCTACGCGAAGTTGTTTCTGAAGGCGAAGGGCATATCCTGAAAATGGAGGCGCTTGCCGCGTACCGGGCGATGTGCATCTAAACCAAGGGGCCGCAGTTGTGCAGCGATCTGATGAGGAGAATGGTGATGGCGATTGACGAAGCGGCCTTGCAGCGCCTGCTTGACAAAGAAGAAATTCGCGAAGCCGTGCTCAAATATTCGCGTGGAACGGACCGCCATGACGAAGACTTGATGCGGCAGGCCTACCACCCCGATGCCCGGGATGATCATGGCGGATATATCGGGGGTCCTGAGGGGCTTATCCAATATGTCAATGCAGTCCACACGGACAACTGGAGGGCCCATCACCACTTTGTCACCAACATGACAATCGAGATCGAGGGTGATGTCGCCCATTGCGAGACCTATAGCCTTGTAACACTCGCCCGCCACGAGGGCGGCATGATCGATGTGGGTGCCGGTCGCTATATGGACCGCTGCGAAAAGCGCGGGGGCAAATGGGCCATAGCCGAACGGATCAACATTGTTGAATATGTCGGTCTCCTCCCCGAAGCGAGCGAAGGCTCGGTGGACTACGATATGTTCGTGCGCGGCGCGTGGGACAGGTCGGATCCGTCCTATATGCGGCCGCTAAAGCTGGGCCGGCCAGACCGCTCTCCGCAGCAATAGGTGCTGTGCGAGCAATGCGGACAGGGGAGGCGGGCTGTGGTTCACACCTGCGGGCCCTATGGGGGAGCAGGTGGTCCATCTGGCATTAAAAAACAGTGACATCATGTTCAAATAGGTATAGAGCTGGGGCTGCAGGACCCGAAGTCGAAATTCGCATGTAGCGTATTTGCAGCCTTACTGTTGTGCGCCAGTCGACTGGCGGTCGGAGCAGCTTGCTAGAGCCTCACGAGGCCAATTGAGAGAGGGGATAATATGTTCGAGTCGAACCAAATATTTCAGGCCGCATATGTCGTGGAAGATCTCGACGCAGCAATGGACAATTGGATGCGCGTCGCCCAGATCGGCCCGTTCTTCGTTTTGCCCGATTGCGCCCCCGATGTGATTTACCGCGGCCAGCCTGGTGAACTTCTGGCAGATGTCGCCTTTTGCCAGGCCGGCTCTACAATGATCGAATTGATCAAGGTAAAGAGCGACGGCCCCAATCATTATCGCGACACCGTTCCAAAAGGCACGGACGCATATCATCATCAAGGGTATTTTACCGATGACTTTGATGCCGAGGTCGCCCGTTTCGCGGCGATGGGCGTCGAAGCAGCATGCCTCGGGCAATTCGAGACAACGCGCTACGCCTATTTTGACACGACGCACCTTGTCGGTTGCATGACGGAGGTTCTGGAACGTGATCCGCTCATTCTCGATATGTTCAAGAAGGTCGCTGACGCTGCGGAAAACTGGGACGGCTCCGATCCGGTGCGAATGATCTGAGACGGGTAAGGTGACATAGCAGGAGAGGCGTGTGAACAGGGCAATTGGAAACTGGGACGAATATGTCGATCTTTTGAAGCCTGCAGGGCAGGATCTGCTCAAGCTATTATGGAAACCGGAAGATGATCAATACAAGGCGGATTTCTATCGCCAGTTGGTGATGAATATCAGCTATGCCTATTTCCAATATTTCCAGTCGAACAGCGAACACCCGGAATTCATGCCGTTGTGGAATTCGGTGTTCATGTTTCAGCCCAATCCAGACGATGTTTATTACTACGCGCCGCTGGACGGCACAAAGCGCTATCGCATTGTGGGTGATCGCGGCACCATCCGCATGCTGATGTTCCAGTTTGGCAGGGGCCTGATTGGTATGGTCGACGAAGTCGGCCAGCAATTCAGCAGTTTCCTGAATGACGACGAAATAGTGCCAGGGCCGGACGGGAAATTCGAAATTCTCTTGTCAGCTACGCCGCCCGAACCGGGTTACAAGGGCATTTGGCACGAGATCCAGGAAGACGTGGATTATACGCTTGTGCGTATGCGTTCCTACGACTGGGGCAACGAAATCGATACCCGCATGGCAATCGAATGCCTCGACGCGCCGCTTCAAAAGCGCCGGATGTCGGCCGCCGAGATTGACGAGCGACTGCGCCGCGCCCTTACGCTTTCAGAACGCTATTGCCCTCTAATGTACGGGCTGCAGAATGACTCTAAAGAAAAGATTGGTGTCAACAAGTTCAATCTTCAAACAAATCACGGCATCGGCCTTGTTCAGCAATATTATTGGGTGGCGTATTTTGAGGTGGGCGAGGATGAAGCGCTGATCCTGGAGACCGATATCCCGAAGGGCCGGTACTGGAACGTCCAGACCAACGATCCCTACTTCAACACTGTGGAATATGTCTACCGCCAGTCGAGTCTGAACGGACATCAGGCGCGACTGGACAGCGATGGAAAATTCCGTGCAGTGGTCTCGCATACTGATCCCGGCGTGCACAATTGGCTGGACACGGGCGGTTTTACCGAAGGTACGTTTTACGGCCGATGGACGCAATGCGAGAGCAATCCGCTGCCGACGCTCAAGCGGGTGAAGCTAGCCGACATCCGCCAGCACCTTCCCATCGATACGCCGGTGATCAGCGAGCCAGAGCGTCGCGAGATTTTGAGCAAGCGGCGCCTAGGTGCGCAGTTGCGACGTCGGTGGTGATTTAAAACCGGACACCAAGAAGCCAGCAATCAAGCAGGAGAGAATAACATGACCAATCGTTGGTCGAACGTCAGCTTCGACTTTTCAGGCGCCACGGTTCTGGTGACCGGCGGCACCAGCGGGATCGGAGCGTCCATCGCTGCAGCCTATCATGAAGCGGGTGCGGAAGTGATCATCACCGGTACCCGCGCGACGCCTGCCGACTATGACACCGATCTTTCGGCCTATCGCTATTTCCAGATGGACGTGGAGAAGCCCGAGCAAATCGACGCAGTCGCTGCGGCAATTTCGAAACTGGACATTCTGATCAACAACGCTGGCTTTCTACTCGCCAGTGAGGCTGATGAGATGGATCCCGACAATTTTGAAAGGGCCATCAGGATTCACCTGCTCAGTTGCCAGCGACTCGCAGTGCGCTGCAAGGACAAGCTAGCGCAATCCAGGCTGCCCGGCGGAGCGTCTGTTATAGGTTTGGGGTCGCTTGGTTCCTATTTCGGTATGCTGGGTCTTGCTGGCTATGGACCGGCCAAAACGGGGCTGCTCGGACTCACGCGCAGTCTGGCTGTCACATGGGGAAGCGACAATATCCGCGTGAACGTCGTAGCGGCGGGCGCCATTGACACCCCTTTGTGTGCGTCCTTTCTGTCGAACCCCGAACAGTCTGGCCCGCATACAGCCCGCACCCCGCTAGGCCGGCTCGGCGTGACGGACGATGTGAACGGGGTTGTCCTTTTCCTCACCAGCGGTGCGGCATCCTGGATCACCGGACAGACCGTTATGGTTGATGGCGGCTATACGATCTTTGGCTGATCTACATATGGGAGTGGTTGCAATGAGCGACATTCAGAAAATCTATCTCGACGACCTTGACAATCCCGTCCTCAACGCCGTGGAGCAGGCATATTATGACTCTGGTCAACCGGTCGAGATCAGCGTCGAGTCGGTTCTATCCTCTGCCAAAACCGCGACTGGCCTCAGCGATTTCGGATCAATGGACTTTGTTGAACGACTTCAGCTTTGGGTCGATGACATCAATGCCGACAAGGGGTTGCACACCATCGGTCGTCAGGACGCTTTCGAACATCTGAAGGTTTATGCCATCAATCGTCTGAACCTTGAGAATGCTGTGAAGGTGCATCCTGAGATACTCGACGTCCAGATCGATAAGCCGATGATGATCGCTGGTTTGCCGCGTTCCGGCACGACCCATCTTGTCAACATGCTGGCAACCGATCCGCGGCTTCGTTCGGTGCAATTGTGGGAAGCGACAATGCCTTTCCCGTTTCCTGGCGAAGAACCTGGCCCGGTGGAGCAGAATCCCCGCTATCGGATGATCAAGGATATGTGGGGCTCATTCAACGAGGTTTTGGCGCACATGAACGCGATCCATCCGATGGACCCGGATCATGTCCACGAAAATATCGAGTTTCAAAGCGCGGACTTCAGTTCCTACACCATCGAATGGTTCGCCCGCATGCCAAATGCGCCGCGATATTATTTCGAACATGATCAGACGCCGCATTATGCTTATGAAAAGAAGATGATGCAGGCGCTTACCTGGATGCGCGGCCCCAACCGCTGGCTAACTAAAGCGCCGCCATACATGGAAAATCTGGTGCCGCTGACGACTGTTTTTCCTGACGCGACTGTGATTATCACGCACCGCGATCCGATTGCGGTCATCCAGTCGACGCTGACACTGCTTGCCTATTGGGACCGCATCCGTCGCACCGATCATGATTTGAACTGGCTTGCCAATCACTGGATCTGGCGCATCGAGATGATGCTGAAGGCTGCCGTTCGAGACCGCGACAAGCTGCCGGAAGGGCAGGTTGTCGATGTGATATTCCATGAGTATATGGCCGATCAGCAAGGGCTGGTAAAGCGCATCTACCAAACCGCCGGTCTGGAGTTAACGCCGGAAGCGGAAAACCGCATCAAGGACTATCTCGCCGTCAATACACGCGGGCGGCATGGCGCGGTTCAATATGATCTTCCCAAGTTCGGGGTCAACGTCGGGGAACTGCGCGAACGATTCCAATTTTACTACGACCGGTTCCCTGTCCAAAAGGAACCTGCGCGCGGTGAGAAACTCTAAGCGACTAGTCCCATAAAGTTGTGGAACGCATCGATATTTCAGTCGGCAATCCCGTCTAACACCGGTCAGGTTATTGTCCATGAAGCTCCTGTTGTCGCCGCCCGCCTCCAGCAATTGTACTCTGTTAGCAGGATCCGCGGACAGGCGATTGGCAAGCACGCATCCTGCCGACCCTGCACCCACAATTATGTAGCCATAAGTTTCGGGCGCTCTGCTCTCCATTGAACCGGGTTTCTGTCTTTTCGGCAATGCCCGCCGTAGATATCCTATTTGCGGTGCAAACTGGTCTCAGCGATTGGCCGGGCGGATCATGACTCCTCCGCACGCCAGGCCGCGGCGTTATCGTAGGCCGCCAGAATGCGATCGAAGTAATTTTCGACAAGCGGTCTCATCCCGGCGTGGGTGACGATCAACGGTGCGTTGGCCTTCAGCCCCGCAACGGTACGCGCAGCCACTTCATCCGGCGATATGAGCAAGGGCGGATGAGGTTTTGGCAGGTCGTCTCGGAAGGTTATTTCACCGCCGTCGGGAGGAACGTGACGTGCTGAGTCGACGACAGCCGTTTCGGTTCCCCCCGCCAGCAATATCGAGACTTTGACACCCATTTCTGCAGCTTCGTGGCGCAGCGCGAAGGCGAGCGCAAGCATCGCCGCTTTGGCCGGTGTATATGGGCCATGGCCCAAAACCCAGTCGGGAAAGAGGGCAACCTGCGATCCCGTGAACAGGATGGTTCCCGAGCCACGGGCCGCCATGTCGGGATAGAATGCTTCGACGCAGTTGGTCGCTCCCCGAAGGTTTAGATCGAGTGACCAATCCCAGTCAGCACTGTGATGGTCCAAATAAGTTCCAATGGTCGTCGCGCCGGCGTTTGCGCATAGCAGGTCCACCTGACCGAAACGGTCCTTCACGCTCTCGGCCAGCACTTGGACCTGCTTCCTGTCAGCGACATCGCAAACATAAGCAGCGACCTCACGTCCGCTGGACTGACGCAGCTTTTCGGCGGCGTTGTCGAGCTTTACCTTGTTTGTGGCCGCGATGGCTATATCCATTCCCTCGCTCGCGAGGCGCTGCGCCAGTGAAAACCCGATTCCGCTACTGCCGCCGGTGACTACTGCGATCTGGTTCGCCCATACGCCCATCTTCAGATCCTCTTCGTTATATACATGTCAGATGGGCATGATGTCGTGGAACACCGGCGCCGGTCATTTTCAGCTTTTTGGCCTTGCCTCGATTCACATTGCGCCACGCCTTTGCAACACCATTTCTCGTCACTCCGTGCGAATTCGCCGGCTCATGCTGCCGACCTGCGGCCTAGGTTAACGAGAATCACAATTAAAATACCCGCCACTATTGAGGCGGAGATCATCAGGAACAGAGGAGGGATGCCCAGTATGATCGGCACTGGCGCGGTCACTGCAGGACCCGCTGCGGCACCAAAGTAAAGACATGTATACATGAGTCCCATTGTCTTCGTCGCCAGTTCCGGTGGAGCAGCGCGCGTCGCCCATGTAAAAAGGCAGGACAGAGTCAACCCTATTCCCACTCCATACACCAGGATCGGGGCCACGAATGTCTCGAATGACCAGGCACCCGCCGAGCCTCCTAGCCCGATCGCAATGAGAATAAAGCCGCAAACCACGCCCGTCGAAGGTAATATATGAACGAACCAGCGTCCAAATGCGAAAGATGCGGCAGCTACCGCACACGAAAGAAGCGCGAAGATCGCGCCGATAGCCGAGGGCGTACCGAATGGCATTGCTCCAATCAGAAACGCCAAGTGGATCTGAAAGGTGCTCGAGATCGCCTGCATTGCCAAAGCCAGCGCCAGTACCGGAAAAGTTGATTTTAGAGCCTTGTAACTGCCGGATGCGGGTTTGCGCGTTTCAGCGGCCTTGCCCCTTTTCATACACAAAACGGGGCCTAGGAAAATGACGCTCACGATGGCGTGAAGCAGGAAAGGGGTGCGCCAAGTGAATGCGGACGCGATGTAACCAGATACGAGGATGAAACCAACGCCGGTAAGGGTTCCGAACGTAATCAGCCATCCGATCATCCGAGCACGATCGGGGCCGTCGAAATTGACTGCCACATGACCGAAGCAGCAGGAAAGCATAGCGCCGGAGGCGATACCAAGAAGAAATCGAGTGACGAGAAGCAGCCATGCATGGTCGATCGCAGCCCCCACTGATCCGAGGAAGCCGAACGCGACCAGAGCGACCAGAAGAACATTTCGGGTGCCGTAGCGCCGGACGGGGAAGTCTACGAGCAGCCCGGCGATCATAATCCCAAAAAAGGGTAAGGAACTCGCAAATTGTGCAATCACCTGGCCTTGTCCGCCGCCGCCGAAATGCTTTGCCAGCGGAATCAGCACAGGAGGGAGCACATCCCAGATCAGCGACAAACCTGCATTGCCACTGAAAACGGCAAGGATTGCTGCCCGTTCTCGCCAGGCGGGTTGGCTAGCTGGCATCGCCATCGCTCATTACTGAGCCAGCCGGTGCTTTTGCAGGCAGCGCAAATCGCTTCAGCAAACGGCGGGAGGGGAACACGGAAAATTTAGAGAGCGCGTTTTTCGATACCGTCCCGAACGGACATCCTGTCATGGGAGAAGCAGTCCGCCATCGACGACTATGGAACTGCCCGTCACATATCGACTGTCTTCGCTGGCGAGGAACAGTACCGCATTTGCGATGTCGTTGGCATCGGCCATGAAGCCTAGTGGTACTGTTGCTTCGGCCATAGCACCCAATTCTTGCGGGGTCGGCGGAGCGCCATCTTCGCCATTGCCGAGATGGTCCCAGGCCGGCGTCGCTACCATGCCTGGATGCAGTGAGTTCACCCGGATGTTCATTTTTCCTTGTGCACACTCGAGCGCGGCAACTTTTGAAAGTTGAGCGACCGCGGCCTTGCTGGCGCAATAGGCTGACATGTTGGCATAGACCTTCATTGCAGCGGCTGATGACATATTGATTATGCTGCCGCCGCCACTCGCCGCGATTAACGGGATTGCGTGTTTCATCCCAAAAAACATGCCGTCGAGATTAAGCGCGAATACTTCGCGGAACGTTTCATACGACATGTCGACTAGCAGCGCAGATCGACCGATCCCAGCGTTATTCAGCAAGATATGCAAGCCACGATAGGCGGATTTCGTCTCAGCAATGGCTTCAACCCAAGCCGACTCCTTCGTAGCGTCAAGCGCAATGTAAGTGGCGCGTCCACCTGCGGCGCTAATACTTTCGACGACCGCGCGACCGCCCGTTTCCTGTATATCCGCAATCACTATCGCGGCGCCTTCCCTCGCCATGAGGAGTGCGGAAGCTTTGCCAATTCCCTGCGCACCGCCTGTGACTAGTGCAACTTTGTTATCGAGCTTTCCGGCCATTCTGCCTCTCCCATTTTGGCCCCGTCAGCGGGGGGCAATAGCCAAATTCGTGCTTCACCATCTGGTTGACGTCCGAATGACCAACCAAGAGGCAGCCTATTAACGACGTCGGGTTGAATCAAAAAATCAAAACACAAAGTTGACATCACTATTCATTTACGGTAGTCCGAGCCGCAGTTAGCTGCAAGTTAAAAATCAAAAAGGTGAGGGAGAGATCGATATGAAATTGCGTATACCTCGGAAGAGTTTGCTCGTTGGTGCCAGCTGTATCGCGGTTTCAACCGCATCAGGTGCATTTGCGCAACAGGGCGAAGAGGTGCCGCAGGCGACTGAATCGCGCTCCCAGAATCAATTCGACGAGATCATTGTGACCGCGCGCAAACGCGATGAATCGCTTATGGACGTTCCCGTTGCGGTTACTGCCATCGGTGCGGCTCAGCTCGAACGGACAGGCGCCGTCGGTCTTGAGCAGATCGCCCAGTTGGCGCCGCAGGTGATCATAGCTCGCGCAAGTTCGGGTGCAGGCGCGAGCCTCTCGATCCGCGGACTGGGCACGCCGTTTTTTGATCCGGCGGCCGAGAACAGTGTCGCAGTCAATATTGACGGCGTAGCGGCAAGCCGCGGCAATATCATCTCTCAAGGCTTTTTCGACCTGCAGCAGGTTGAAGTTCTGAAAGGCCCTCAGGCGCTGTTCTTCGGAAAGAACAGCCCCGCTGGCGTCATTTCCCTGCGCAGTGTAAGCCCTAGCGATACGCTGGAAGGTTATGTGCGCGTTGGCTATGAGTTCGAGGCGCGTGAGCGCTATGCAGAGGCTGCAATTGGCGGACCGCTGACTGAATCGCTAAGGGCGCGAATCGCAATTCGCGGGTCAAAGATGCGTGGCTGGCTGACCAACACGGCAGTACCACTGAATCCCAATCCGTTTTACGGCGCTCCGACGCCGGGTGCCACATCGAAGGGCAACGGCGGCGAGGACATTCTTGGTCGCGTGACGCTGGTCTATGAACCGGGGTCGGATTTCGATGCCACGCTCAAGGTCTCTGCAGGCAAGCACAAGGACAATGGCACGACCGGCCAAGCGGTTTGTGCGCCAGAAAGCGGCCTGACTCAGCCGACCATCTTCGGCTTCTTCAGTGATCCGGGCGGCGACTGTAAGTTCGACCAGCGTTACCAGAATGCATCCATAACAGAAACCTTTGCCAAGAACTACGTCCTCGGTCGTAATGGTAAACCCTATGCCGATAGCCAATCTATGCTGGCATCGTTGACCATGAATTATAATTTCGGCAATCTCACGCTCACCAGCGTAACTGGCTATTTCAAGTTGAAATACAAAAATTTAGCGGATTTCAGTTTTAGCAGCACAGCTACGAATTCATCCACCGCCGCCGAAGATACCGAGCGGTTCTCGCAGGAGTTACGTCTGGTCAGCGACTTCGATGGCCCGCTCAATTTTACGTTGGGGGGATATTATGAGGACGGTAAGGTCGATACCTTGGCCAGTGCGATATTCGTACCGGTGTATGATCCCGTCGCCGACACTTTCCAGTCCTATGTCTATGAGTCGGGCGTCGACAGCAAGGCCCTATCAGTATTCGGCCAGCTGCGTTGGGAAATCGTGGAACAACTGGAGCTTGCCGGCGGCGTTCGTTATAGCCGTGACAGGAAGAGCATCACTCAGGGTCAGTTGTATGTGAACCCGGCTTTCGGATTTATCCGTACCGCAGGTGATTTCCTGAGCGGCAAGTTCAAGGACAGCAACTGGTCACCCGAAGTGACACTGTCCTGGAAGCCCAACGATGACGTCCTCGTGTATGGCGGGTTCAAGACAGGTTACAAAGGCGGTGGTATCGGCACCCCGGCCCTGTTGGCGGCTGGTCAAGTGCTCTCTGATATTTCGTATGGAAGCGAAACAATTAAGGGCTTCGAAGGCGGGGTAAAGGCCGAACTGCTGGATCGCACGGCGCGCGTTCAGTTGACCGCCTATAGCTATGACTATAGCAATTTGCAGATCAGCGTTTTTGACCAGACGCTGTTCCAGTTCCGCTTGGCGAACGCGCCGTCGTCTCGGATCAAGGGACTGGAATTGGCGGGTGAGTTGCGTCCCGTTAATGGCCTCTCGCTGAACGCGGCTCTGGCTTACAATGACGCCAAATATACTTCTTTCCCGTCTTTTGCGTGCTACCAGTACCAGACCATAGCGCAGGGCTGTACGGGCGGGGTTGTAGATCCAGTCACTGGGTTCGTCGCGGGTGGGCAACAGTCCCTCACGGGCCGATCCTTGTCGCGCGCGCCCAAATGGGCAGTAAATGCCGGCTTCAATTACGATCATGAAATGGGTAACGGCATCGGCATTGGCATCAATGCCGATGCCAACTACTCCAGCGGCTATGATGCGGCGGAAGATAAGGCACCGGTCGCTCGACAGAAATCCTATTGGCTGCTCAATGCCGGCGCTCGGGTCTATTCAGATGATGCCGGTTGGGATTTGTCCATTGTCGGCCGCAATCTGACCAACAGATACTACCGGCACATTGCGCACGGAAAGAGCGGTGGCTCGCCGTTTGAGTATACGACTTACCTGCCGCGCACCCGTGAGATTCGCGTTCAGTTGGGCTATAAGTTCTAAGGCGTGCACGATCGCGAAAGCTAATCTCCCCGGAAATCCATGATTTGCGGGGAGATTAGATTTTGATGCAATTCAGGCAAAGATCTGATGTCGCTTGTAATCCACGCGTAAGCCGAAGTTCAGTTAAATATCGCGCAAGAATGCATCGGCCTTTGCGCAATATATTCCCAAACGGGCCCTAGCGGACTCTCCGGCGGTCGATTTGCGCGGAGGAAAATGAATACCTCTCACGTCGGCAAAAATTCCTATTAAGCGAGCAGGTGAAAAGATATGACAAGTGACCAGCCACCACTAACATCGACTGAGTTAACGCAGCTGCGGGCAATCCTTGAACGTGACGCGATCCGACAGGTCTTGGAAGGCTATGTGCGCGGGAATGATCGAGGCGAGGAAGCGCCCATGCGCGCCGCATATTGGGACGACGCCTATGACGATCACGGTCCGTTCAAAGGCAACGCTCAGGATTTTTGCACCTGGGCGCTGCCGCTCGGCAAAGAAACTTCCGGTCACCAGCACTTTCTCGGGCAATCCGTCATTTCCGTCGAAGACGATCTGGCATCTGCGGAGACCTATTTTGTCTATTACGCCGAGAACGGGCGTACGCCGGAACCCAACGTAGTAAACGCGCTCGCTGGCCGCTATGTCGATACGCTTGAGCGGCGCGACGGGGTGTGGAAAATCGCGCATCGGATCGTGGTCGTCGACTGGAGCACTGTATGGCGTTCGGACGAGAGGTTCTGGGACATCGAAAAATTCGTCAGCGGCGACTGGTATCCGAACGACCAGATCTACAAGAAGCCGCTTTAGTTAGTGGGGTTGGCATTAGCGCAATCCCGCCCGAAGGTGTTGATCGCTTGTGTTCGACAAAAAGGATGTTGATATGGATGCAGTTGACAGATTGTCTGCAATCGAAGGCATAAAACTCGCAAAGGCTCGCCATCAAAGAGGGGTCGATACGAAAGACGGCGACTTGTTGCGCCGCGCATTTGCGGACGATGTCGAAATCGATTGTCGCGGGGTAATGGTCGACCCGGCTACGGGTGCGAATTTTGCTCCGGCCACCGATGAGATGATCCGCGGCAGCGACAACGCGGTCAATGCTGCCCTCGTCTCACTCAAGGGTTTGGTTTCGGTCCATCATGTGAGTGTGCCAGAAATCGAGATTACCGGCCCGACGAGCGGCAAGGCTATTTGGCCAATGGTCGACCGGATCCTTTTGGGTGCAGACGCGGAATTCAAAGAAATCATCGGCTACGGCTTCTACTATGAGGCTTACGAGTGTGTTGGTGATGACTGGCGGATGAAGACGATGCGCCTAGTTCGGACCCGAATGGATTTTGTTCCTCGCTAGCGTATTGTGAAGCCTCGCATTGGAAGGTGGCGATTTGCAGTAGTGCGTGTCGCGATAGCCTGTTTTCAAATGCAGTAGATGGTCTTCAATCCTCGAACTTGCATTGCCGGATCATAGCGTTCGCATTTCTTCAAACAACATCAGCCGCGTTGCGGACCGGTCCATGAACTGTTCCTCATCCGCGACAATGACTGAAGCAATTTCCGGCCGCGAAACGAAGGCGAGCATTTCCTCAAGCGCCTCCCGCGAAGCATACCAGACCTCGGTGATGCAATCGTAGTCGGGCTCGCCATCGGCGCCTTGGCCAAACGGGTCGAATTTTGCATCTTCGATACGGTAGTTCCGGCGATAATCGAGCGGGTGCGGCACGAGTTCGCGGATAAGAGGGACGTGACCGTTTTCATACTGGTCCTTGAATTGTTCGAGCGTCATTCCGGCCTTGCGCTTGAAGTGGCATATAAGCTTGACCATGATCATGGTTCTCCATCGCTCGCGTGTGATGTGTGATCTGCCACGGTGGCGTTTTCAGCCATGACTTCGTACGGCAATTCGTCGGGCTGAACTTGCCGGAGCAGATGGTTGCCGTTATCGACGGTCAATGTTGCGCCGGTGACGGCCGCATTGGGGCTGCAGAGCCACAGGCAGGCATCCGCGATCTCGTGGGCCTTCACTGCCCGGCCGAGGGGAATTTCCTTCAAAACTGCCTTCCAGGCTTCCGGATTGGCTTGCAGAACCGCAGTCATCGGCGTTTCTATGATGCCTGGCTGTACGGCATTTACACGTATTCCTCTGGACGCATATTCAAGCGCGGCATATTTGACGAGGACGCCGGCCGCGCCTTTGGCGCAACCATAACTGCTATAGCCGATGAGGGGCTGCGTCGTCGTGGTCGACGTGATCACCACGATGGCTCCGCCGTCGCGCATGTGGCGCGCCATATGCTTCACAAAGTGAAACGGGCCGAAGAAGTTGATGTCGATGGCCTGCCTCATCGTTTCAGGGGCAATGGCATCGATTGTGCCGACAAACGGTACTCCCGCCGTCATTATGGCTATATCGATCGGGCCGTGCGCGGCCACGGCTGCCTTGGCCATTGCTTCCACATCGGCCTCGATCGAAGCATCGCAGCGAACGGCCTGGCCACCGATAAGGTAGGCAAGCTCCTGTACGCCCGCCATTCGCCGCGCTCCAACTGTAACGCGAGCTCCCTGATCCGCAAGCTGTCTTGCGGTCTCCCAGCCACAGTTCCCCGGAGCAGAAGCACCCAAAACTACGGCGCATTTATTTTGGAATGCGGACATGGCTCTTCTCCCAGCTTTCATAAAACGAATCTGAAACAATTAGCAGTAACTGAGATTCATCCGATTGAAGTCGCTATAATGCGGCATATGCATGGTTATACCGCCATCAATGACAATATTCTGACCGGTGATGAATTGCGCATCATCAGAACACAAATATAAAGCCATGCTAGCCACGTCCTCAGGCTTGCCGAGCTGAGGAGTCAGCGTATTTTCTTCCAATATGGTCAGCACTTCGCCGAACACATGTTGTGCACCACCCTCCGTAAGGATCACGCCCGGGCAAACGCAATTGCATCGCAGACCCTGCTTGCCGTAAATGACGGCGATGTTGCGCGCTAGGTTGATCACTGCTGCCTTGGAGGCACCATAAGCAATATTTGACATGCTCCCCAGGATGCCGGCACCAGAGGAGGTCATCACGATAGACCCTTGGCCTTGGTCGAGCATGTGGGGAATAGCGAATTTGCACCCCGCAAGATAGCCGCGGACATTCGCTGCCATGATCCGATCCCACCATTCAAAGTCGATATTGACCGGATCGGTGTCGTTGACATTAGCCTCGACGGACATCAGCGCAGCATTGTTAAAGAGAAAGTCCAACCGGCCGAATTGGTTGACCGTCGTGTCGATCATTTTCTCGACTGAAGCAACATCAAGTGCATCAAACTGGATCGGCAATACCCTGTCGCCCAGTGCATGGGCGAGCTCGCATGCCTTTTCATCGTTGATATCGCCGATAGCCACATAGGCCCCCGCTGCTGCGAAGCGCTTTACAGCTGCGGCGCCAATGCCAGAGGCGCCACCAGTTACGACCGCAACTTTTCCTTCGATGCCTCGCACCCTGGACTCCTTTTCGACCATAGGACAGAACCTAGTAGGAAAAAATATGATGTCAATATTAGTTATTACATCTCGTCCGGTCCTGATGCAATGTAGTGCCGTGCAGAGGAGCCAAATCAGCCATTTTCAGGATGCTGTGAGAATGTCGCGCTGCTTGGCAAGGGAAAGAGGGCGACGACTGTCATTTAATTATATTGACGTCACTTTTTGTTTGTGCTCTTAAAAGTACGGTCGGTTTGGAGTGCAGCCCAGCCCAGCAGCCCAGCAGCCCAGCCCAGCAGCGCAGCGGAGGCGGCTCACGCGGCAACAAAGCTGGATGGACTATCGGAACGAATTGAGATCGAAAGGCAAATTACGACGATGAGCAAACTCGCACCCTTAAGCGCGATCGATGATTTGGTAAGGGACGGAGACATGGTGGCGTTGGGAGGTGGTTGGCTTGCCAACCACCCAATGGCAGCAGTTCGTCAGTTGATCCGCAGTGGAAAGAAGGATCTTCGCTTGGTGTCGAACATCGGTTCGATCGATGTCGATCTTCTGGTTGCTGGTGATTGCGTTGCCGAGGTTCATTACTCAATGGTGTCTCTTGAAGCGTTCGGCTTCGCTAATCACATGCGCGCTGGATTTGAAAGTGGCCGGGTCAAGGCAAAGGAAATTCCGGGTCTCGCCATGCTCATCGGGCTTGATGCTGCGGGTCGCGGCATACCGTCAATCTCTTATGTGGGACCCTTTGGTTCGGATCTGATTGATTGCAACCCCGATCTCAAGCGAGTCAAGTGCCCGTTCAGCGATAGAGACATGATAGCCGTGCGGGCAATAAAGCCCGATGTGGCGCTGCTCCACGTGACGCGATGTGACAGTGACGGGAACGCGCAGTGGCACGGAACGGTTGCACCAGATGTTGTCATGGGCAAAGCTGCCAAGCGCGTGATCATAACCTGCGAGGAGGTCGTGAGCCGCGGGGAAATCGTGAAAACGGCGGCTGCCACAGGTCTTCCGGGTTACTATGTTGAGGCGGTTATAGAAGTACCCTTCGGTGCACACCCGTGTTCGCATGTCCCCCGCTACGCGATGGACGCTTTCAACATATGGGACTATTCGGAACTCAAGCCCGGCGACCCCAAGCTTGCGGATTTTATCGCCCGGCTTCGGGGGGAAAGTGAAGTCGAATATCGCGCCCGGGTTCTGGATCGCGAAACAGCGCAGATCCTGCGCACTCTGGCCGATCTCGGCCGTCCTCTGGCGGAGGCCGCGTGATGAAAGTCGAAACACATGAATTGATGGTCTGCCTGATTGCCAATGAGGTGCGTAACCACGGCGTCGTTGTCTTCGGATCATACACCCCGCTTGCCTATAGCTCCTACATGCTGGCTAAACTTACCCATGCAAAGGACGTGACTCTAATCGGCTATAATGCGATCGACATGTCGGCCGTAGAAATGAGCTATTTCGGTCATGAAGCGGCAGCCTACAAATGCTCGACCGCCCGTATGGATGCACTTAATGAAGTCAACAGCATTCACCTTAGTCATCGTGGCACGGTAGAGTGTATTTCGCCTGCCCAGATCGATGGGTCGGGAGCCTTCAATACCTCGATCATCGGCGATCCAGCCCAACCCAAAGTCTATCTTCCGGGCCAGGCAGGCGCCTCCGACGTTGCGCAGCATTATGAACGGATGGTTTTCTATATCGGTAACCATTCGACCCGAACCCTGGTTCCCAAGGTTGACTTTGTTTCCGGCAATCGGTGGAAGATCAGTGCTACGGAACGCCGCAAGCACGGCCTGGTCCCGGGCCCCTACAAAGTAGTCACCAACATGGCCGTCATGGATAAGGACGATGAAGATCGGCCGTTCCGTCTGGTCAGTGTCCATCCGGGCCTGAGCGTCGAGGATGTCGTCAGCCAAACCGGCTTCGAGCTCGATACGACGGACACGATCGTCACCCCCGATCCCGATACGGTCCACCTCGACCTGCTGCGCACGCGCATCGATCCGCGCGGTACGGCGAAGCTCGGCATTTTGGGCGGCCAAGAGAGGCGCGACTATCTTCGCCAGATCATCGAATATGAATGGCAGCGGGCGAAAGATCATTTGAAACTATCCGCCGCTGCGTAGCGCAGTGTTGGTCGGATCCGTGAACTGATCATAAATCGGCCGGATTTATGAAAGATGACGCACTAAATAATTGATAAAAAATAATAAAACACTCAAATATTATCTTATTAAGTTTCAGGAGAGAAGTCGAAATGCGCCAATCAAAGTATTATTTGATGACTTTGGTGTCTCCATTGGCGTTCTTTTGCCCCGCGAGCGTGCATGCACAGGATGCAATACCTACGACGTCTTCATCTATGCCAAACGACGGAGAGATCG
The DNA here is from genome assembly GCA_021732525.1 of Sphingomonadaceae bacterium. GTDB lineage: Bacteria > Pseudomonadota > Alphaproteobacteria > Sphingomonadales > Sphingomonadaceae > Sphingorhabdus_B. Next base: position 140,573 of record JAKFUU010000018.1, read on the forward strand.
TCGTGACAGCGCAAAAGCGTGAACAGTCACTCAACGATGTCGGCATAACAATCACAGCGGCAACGGGCGACCAGTTGCAGGACCGCCGAATTACATCGGTGAACGACCTTACTACGCTTGTGCCTGGCTTCACGGTGCAGGAGAGCGCCTTCAATTCGACCTCATTTACCATGCGCGGTGTCGGCTTCTTCAACAGCGACCTTGCGACGCCTCCAACGGTCAGTGTTTACGTCGACGAGGTCCCGGTCGCCTATCCGGCGATGACCCGGCTGGTGGCGTTCGATCTGGAGCGAGTCGAAGCCCTGAAAGGGCCCCAGGGCACTCTTTATGGCCAAAATGCTACGGGCGGCGCTATTAACTACATAGCCGCGAAGCCGACCAGCCAACTGGCTTATGGCTTCGACGCGGGTTTTGGGCGTTTTAACATGTTCGAGCTCGGAGGATTTGTTAGCGGCCCTCTTTCGAACACACTCAGTGCCCGCCTGGCGGTGAAGGGGACGCATGGCGATGCATGGCAGAAAAGCACGACGCGCCCCGGCGACACGCTCGGCCGAAAGCGCGAATTGCAAGGGCGCCTGACCCTTGACTGGGAACCCAGTGATCGCTGGACATCAAGGTTCACCGCCTTCGGCTGGCGTGATCGGTCCGATACGCTCGCACCCCAGTTGCAGAGCCTTGCGCCTGGCATTCCAGCGCTGGTCAATCCTAATCTGCTTAATTATCCTATCGTCCTGAACAGCCGCGCCGCTGACTGGACGCCCGGGCGCGACTATTCAAAGAGCGACCAGTTCATTCAGGTCGCCTTGCGCAATGAGTATCAAATATCTGACGATATTCAGCTTACTTCGCTCACCTCATACGGGCGCATGAAAACGTCCTATGCTCAGGATTTCGATGGCACTTCACTTGAACTGTTCGACATCGAGTACCGAGGCAGAGGGCTGGAGCCGTTTGGCATCAACGGAAGAAACGGGTCGATCAAATCCATTACGCAGGAGCTGCGCGTCGGTGGAAATACCGGTCCACTGAGCTGGCTGCTAGGCGTCAATTATGAACACGATCTGATCAAGGACGCCCCGGGCTTGCGCTTCGGGGATTTCTCGAGCGCACACGCGTTCGAACCAGGATTTGGTATCGTCGGAGCCGCCGCCCGGGGAGTGGGCAGATATGATGTCGATACCTACGGTATATTCGGGAATGCCGAATACGAGCTGATGAATGGCTTTACTGTCCAGGCGGCCGTTCGCTATAACAACGACAAGCGGAAATTCGCGGGGTGCTCCTTTAGCGAACCTGGCGGAAGCCCGCTTGCTCAGGGCGGTGGTTCGTCAGCTGTTATGCAGGTGCTTCAGGGCTTTCTGAACGGTGGAGCACCTGTCGTGCCAATCACTGACGGCACCTGTTATACCCTAGATGTGACGCGCAACTTCGTTCCAATAGGAATTGTTCAAGAAACACTCCACGAGGATAACATTTCCTGGAAGGTTGGTGCCACATGGAAGTCTGCGCCGGGCACACTGCTTTATGCGAACGTGTCAAAGGGGTACAAGGCCGGTACATTCCCGGTCGTCGGAGCGTCGCTGAGTTCGCAGTACGCGCCTGTTACCCAGGAGTCCGTCGTTGCCTACGAGGCAGGGTTCAAGGCCGGTTTGTTTGATAGGAAATTGCAGCTAAACGGGGCGGGGTTTTACTATGACTACCGCAACAAGCAGCTTCGCGGAAAATTCCTCGATCCAGTGTTTGGGGCCCTGGAGGCTCTAGTAACGATCCCCAAATCGCGTGTTATTGGGTTTGAGGGTCAGGCAGTAATCAGGCCGATCGACGGACTGGTGATTGATACTTCGGTCACCTACGTCGATACCAAGATACAGCGCTTCATCGGGCTCGACAGCTTGGGGGTGCCGGGTGACCAGGCCGGTACGCGGTTCCCTTACTCGCCAAAGCTTCAATGGATTACTGACGCGCAATATACTCGCTCGATCACAACTGGCTGGAATGCCTTTCTTGGTGGCACTGTAACATACAACAGCAAGACTAGTTCGGGCATTGGCAATCCGACTGTACTTGCCATTGATAGCTATACACTGCTTGACCTACGAGGCGGCGTTGAATCTCAAGACGGACGCTATCGGATTGCCGCTTGGGCCAAGAATGTCACGGGCAAGTATCACTGGAGCAACGCATTCCTTAGTTTCGATACAATCGTCCGCTTTCCGGCGCGGCCATCGACCTATGGCGTAACCTTCTCTTATCGCTTCGATTAGACTGACGGCGTTAGGGCCGCTGGTGAGCGGCTCCAGCCTGGTAATGAAAGCGGGGATCGGTTTTCAGGCGGTCCGGTATTTTGGCAGATCTTTTGGCCCAACCGGAAGATCCGCCAACCCAAGAAACGGAGTTTGCCGTGAAGATTGGTGCAGTATATCCCCAGATCGAGCTTGGCGGCGCCCCGGAGGCGCTGGATGCCCTAGGGCGCGCAGTCGAGGAGATGGGGCTCGATCATCTGACGATGTACGATCATGTGGTCGGCGCGGTTCATGAGGGTAGGGATCCCCCTCTGCTGGGGCCCTACACCGAAAACGATCCGTTTCACGATCCATTCGTAGCATTCGGTTATCTGGCCGGCATCACCCGCCGGATCGAATTTGTCACGGGCATACTCATTCTGCCGCAGCGACAAACGGTTCTCGTGGCCAAGCAGGCAACGGATGTCGATCTTCTTTCGGGTGGACGACTTTGTCTAGGCGTGGGCATTGGCTGGAATTACGTCGAGTATAACGCATTGGGTCAGGATTTCCGGTCGCGGGGCGAACGCCTCAGTGAACAGATTCCCTTATTGCGTCGCCTATGGACCGAATCCGATATCCTGTGGAAGGGCAGGTTTGATTCCATCGATCATGGCAACATCATTCCCCGGCCAAAGAGGTCCATTCCAATTTTTTGCGGTGGGGCCTCCAATGCTGCTTACAAGCGTGCAGCGCACCTCGCCGACGGGTTCATCTTTGCGGGGAAGGAAGTGCATGATGTGATTGCAGACTGGCAGCTTATGCAGAATTTGTTGATCGAGTCAGGCCGTTCGATTGACGGGTTTGGTGGTCACTGCTTGATAATGAATGGTCAGTTCGAAGCCCTTGGGGCCGTAGAGGCGGCGGATTCCATCCGCAGATGGGAGGACGCGGGCGGCACACATGCAAGTGTCGTTACCATGGGCAAAGGGTTTGCAGCCGCCGGGCAGCATATCGATTATCTGCATGAAGTAAAACACCGTACCCAATGACGAGCCCGGATACAGACGGGCATTGTTCGGCTGCACCGGCGATGTGGAACTGGAGCTTCAGAAAGCTTCAACGGTCTCTTTCCTGTCGCAATCGCATCCCGTCATTCGATAGCCGTGCGTCTACGGATCACAGACAATGAGAGAGGAGCAAAGCATTGAGCATCCTGGAAGCGAATGAACTACTGCTGTTGGCGCAAGCGCGCACTGGTCTTTCTGACTTTGGCCCGGAAGATTTTCGCGAAGGGTTGCAAACGCTGATCGCGGGGTTGAACGCCGACGCCGAAGTTCGGCCAGACCGCGTCAAGCACCTTCGCGAAAACATCTTGCGCATACTCGTCAACCGGCTGTGGTTCCACAAGGATCTGGCCGATCATCCAGAAATCCTGGACGAGGTGATAGCTTCGCCTATCATCATTTCCTCTCTGCCAAGAACCGCCAGCACCAAGCTCCACCGGCTGCTCGGTGCAACGGGGGATTTCCAGATCGTCGAATACTGGAAAGGCCATATGTTTGCGAGGCGACCCAGTCTGCCGGATGGCGGCCGCGAACAGCGTATCGCCGACACCCGCGCCTACGAGAAATGGCTGTATGAAGTTTCGCCCGACATGATAACCGGGCATCCCGTCTTTACCGATGAAGCTGAAGAAGAAATGCAGCTGTTTGAATACACGTTCCGGACAGCCTCATGTGGGTGCTTCCCGTCCAGTTCCTACTTCAACTGGCTTCTGACTGCGGATCCCATACCAGCCTATGATTATCTCAAGATGCAGTTGCAGTATTTGCAATGGCAATTCCCCGAGAGCCGCAGCAAGCCGTGGCTGCTCAAAACGCCTGTACATTTTGGGCTTGAGTCACAGCTTTGCCGGATTTTCGACCGCCCGCGCTTCATCGTCACTCATCGGGACCCAGCGAAGTGCGTACCTTCGGCTGCGGTCGTTACGTACAACTGGCATCGGCTCTACGTCGATTCGGAAATTGATTTTACGGTGGGGGAAGGGATTGCCCACTACCTGGGTATGGCTACGGACGATCACCTGGCCTGGCGCGACACGAACCCCGGCCTCGACATCCTCGACATCGCGTTCAACGACATCGCCTTGCACGACATGGATGTGGTTCGCACTATTTATGATCGGTTCGGCTTGAAACTGACCGACAAGAGTAGGCAAGCCATGCAGGACTGGTCTGCAGGCAATCCGCGCAACAAGTTTGGAGGACACTCCTATTCTGCCGAGCAGTTTGGAACCTCCGACGCAGCGATCCACAAGCGCTTCGAGGCCTATATCGAGCGTTTCGGTCCGCTCCTTTGAGAAAATCGGGAGTGCGTCAACAGGCAGCGGGAGAGCAGCTGTGAGCGAGATGGAGACGCGCCTTGAGCGCATTGAAGCGCACCGCGAAATCAGCGATGTTGTCTACAGGTTCTGCCGAGCCGTCGATCGCAGCGACCTTGACGCCATAGCCCCGCTATTTCACGACAATGCGGTGGACAATCACGCCTTCTATGAAGGCGACGTGCCCGGACTGGTTGAGTGGTTGCGGAACCGGCACCGCAACATATTGCACGCCAGCCACAATGTCAGCAACCTGCTGATCGAATGGGCCGACCCAGACCGGGCGCTCGTCGAATCCCGTGTCATCGTTTGCATACGCTATAATCCCGAAGGGGGTGCGGCCTTTGCGAAAGCGGCGGGGCTTTCCTTGGCGGTCAACCGGTTTGTCGATGTGCTGTCCTTTGCCCGCTACATTGACGTGTTCGAGCGGCGCGACGGCCAGTGGAAGATCGCTTCACGCACGGGGGTGCCGGAGCAGAGCCTGTTCTTCGAAGTGGCTGATGGAACAGACATCACGTCGCCGATCACCATTTTGCCGCGGCGTGATCAAAACGATCTGGTGTTCAGGCTGCGCCGCGAACTGGGCATCGCGTGAACCGGTTACCGTCTGCATGCCCCCAGCAACCCCGCCAGATGACAACAGGAGACTCGTCATGACTACCGATCGTACAATTGGCCTGACCACGGGCTGCACCGCCTCCACCGTATCGCCATCGGAACTTGGGAGATGGATGGAGGGAAACGGCTTCGATTCTCTCTGGTTCGGAGAGCACAGTCACATCCCAGTCAACCTCCAGTCTAAGCGCCGAAACTACCAGAATATCCCTCAAGGCATGAAGCAGATGTACGATCCGTTGCTGGCCCTGATGGCGGTGGCCAACACTACGACGAACTTGAAACTCGGCACTTCAATTGCGCTCCTGACTGGCCATCATGCCATCAGCTTCGCAAAACGGGTCGCCACTCTCGATCACATCTCTGGGGGGCGATTGATTCTGGGCGTTGGGGCCGGCTGGAGCGCAGAGGAAATGGCCGACCACGGCGTGTCTTTCGAGAATCGTTGGAAATATGTCCGCGAATGTGTTCTCGCTGCGCGCGAAATCTGGGGCAATGAGATTGCCGAGTATCGCGGCGAAATGATAAGCTTTCCGCCGATGTGGTGCGGACCCAAGCCGGTGAGGGGAGCAATGCTGCCGGTGCTCATAGGCGCGTCGGGGAAATATGCTTTCCCCCGCATGGTCGAATATGGCGAAGGCTGGATTCCGATTGATCAGGGAGAAGCGATGGGCACCATCGTTGACGATCTCCGGCACTATCTGTCGGAACACGGAAAGGCGTTTAAAGACTTTGATCATACCGTCATAACGCATCCGCTCAGTGCCACCGACGTCGACTCTGCGAAACACTTCGGCGGAAATGCCGAAGCCTTGAAACAGCGGATCGATGAATTGCACGGTATGGGCTTCAACCGCGTGCTGCTGCAGCTTTCCTTTGACGAGAGGGACGCCCAGTGGAAGGAGTTGGAACGCCTTCAGTCTGTCATGAAGGCGTTTGCATAGGATCAGCAACCGAATCAGCTGACTAAGCTTATGCTCGAAGAATCTGGTTCTCGGTATATTGAAGGCGGTGGTACACAACAAGTGTTACTGCGGACGCATTGCTTGCGTCTCAAAAATCCGGCGAGCGAGAAAAGGTTCGAACTGGCACCAAACCCGAGTTCTATAAAGGGTAAAACCTATACGGAAACGCCCAACGCTATACTCGTAAGTAGAGCATCTAAAAACGCAATATTGACGTCATATTATTAGTAGTATAGCTGGCTAACTGATGCAGCTGCTGTCATGCATTAATATGCTGCCGAGAAGGAGGCTGGAATGGAGAGTCTGAGGCGAGTAGTATCGGGAATCGACAAGGACGGGCTGTCACGGTTCGTGTCCGACGAAATCATAAACGGTATTGTACCGCCTACGCTCGGGACAACCCTCATCCAGCTTTTTGGCAACGATGAACCGCTGGTGGTTCCGAACGACGGCTCGCAAGAGGGCGGCTTGAACTTCTTCCCAAAAGTCCCTGGCGCCACTCGGTTCTTCATTTTTACCTACCGGGGAAAAAACGATCCGCCGCACCCCGATTTTGATCCTACTGATAATGAGGGGACCGAAAGGCTGACGCCGGGAATGGGCGAAATAATTTCCGACGCCAGTGGCATGCATGCCTCAACAACCGTCGATCTTGAATATGTTTTGTCAGGCGCGTTAACTCTCATCCTCGACAGCGGCGAACGTAAGGTACTTCGTGCGGGAGACTGCCTGATCCAATGCGGGACGAAACATTCGTGGGTCAACGAGAGCGATGAACCGGCAACAGTGCTCTGCGTATTTCTGGGCGCAGATCAGGACGCTTCAAGGTTCGCAAGCGAGCGGCAGTCGTAGAAAACACTAAAAGGGATATGGTCGAACGCCATGGTTAAATTGCTCTCTTTCATCAAGTATCTCCCTGAGATTTCGCGAGAGGTTGGGCAGGAGCTTTATGAACGTGAACATGCGCCGCTAGTAGTTCGGTTGTTGCCGATGATCAGGGAATATCGGCGAAATTATTTCCCAAATCTACAATCAATTGGCGGCGCGGGCGTGGCTTTTAATGCGGTAACCGAAATCTGCTTCGAAAGCCAAGAAGCTTTGGGTGAGTTCCGAAAAATGCTGCAAGGCGAGGCGGGCTCTATCATTCGAGACGACGCCGTACGTTTCATTCAGGTGGATGCAACAGTGACATGTGCGGTTGAGGTGTTGGAGTCGAACATCGTCGCGCCGGGAAACAGTTGATTTTCGGTAGTAAGGGAAGTCTGGCCGCAGCGAGAATTGGCGCGCACAGGATGATCGTCCCGCACCCGCAGTTCTAATTGAGGGATATGGCATGTCGGACACGAAAGACCACATAGTTTACGCACGACGCGGTGCGATGGCGCTGATCACGCTTAATCGTCCCGACGTGCTGAACGCCTTCACGGCCGAGATGGTTGCCGACATTCGTGATGCGGCTCGCAGGGCAGAGCGAGACCCGGACGTTTTTGCGCTCGTGATCACCGGCACGGGGCGAGGGTTTTGCGCCGGCTTCGACGGAGCGTCGCTTGACGAAGTGATGAATGATCCGTCGCGCGAGCCAGAAACAATCATCGAAGGCGAAATTCCTGCGCTGTTCAGCTTCCTGCAGGATATCTCGAAGCCCGTCATTGCTGCGGTGAATGGCGTTGCCGCAGGTGGGGGGCTTGTTCTGGCGCTGATGTGCGATATTCGTTTCACGTCGACGGCTGCCAGTTTCACGACCGTCTTTGGGCGCCGAGGCCTTATTGCCGAGTGCGGCATTGGCTGGCTTCTTCCTCGCCTCATCGGCGTCAGCCGCGCGCTTGACCTGCTGCTAAGCTCCCGCCGAGTATCCGCCGAGGAGGCATACCGTCTCGGATTGGCCGACCGGCTGACCGCTCCGGAAGATTTGCTCGGCGAAGTTACCTCATATATTGAGACCTATGCTGCAACCGTCTCTGCAAGCTCGGCCGCTGTTATGAAGGCGCAAATCTATCACGGCCTTTCCGAGGATTTCGCGGCCGCCGCTGATCGATCTAACCTCCTCAAGCTGGAAAGCTTCAAACACCCCGACGCTTTAGAGGGCGCCCAGTCGTTCATGGAGAAGCGTCCGCCGCGCTTTGCACCCTGGTCCAGAAGTGCAAGAATTTGAGCAGCCGGTCAAGGAACGGCGCCACTACGGCAATTGCAGGAGGACCGCTTGCGGGCGTCCGAATCCTTGATCTCAGCAACGTGATCATGGGGCCTTATGCCACACAGTTGCTGGGCGACCTCGGAGCCGAGGTCGTAACTGTCGAACCGATTGAAGGTGGCATGAACCGTACGATGGGGCCGGGGCCGCATCCGGAATTTTCGGGTATCTCGCTCAATCTGCTGCGAAACAAGCGATGCATCAGCCTTGACCTGAAGGACGCTGGCGGTCGTGAAGCATGCCTGCGTATCGCGGCAACGTGCGATGTATTCATCACGAACATGCGCTCAAAGGCCCTGCGCAGCCTCATGCTCAGCTATGACGACCTCAAGATTGCTCGTGACGACATCATCTACTGCCATGCGCAAGGGTTTAGCAGCCAAGGCCTCCGCAGTGATGACCCGGCCTATGATGATATCATTCAGGCGGAATGTGGTCTTGCAGATGCGGCGCAGCGGGTCACAGGCAAGCCTGCACTTGCCGCTACAATCCTTGCGGACAAGGTTTGTGGCATGGCCATTGCGGGGGCAGTCACCGCAGCCCTGTTCCACCGCGAGAAGACCGGTGAAGGGCAGCACATCGAAGTTCCGATGCTGGATTTCATGATCTCGTTCACATTAGTTGAACATGGTGCTGGGGCTATCGGAGATCCAGAGTCTGCTGCAGGGTACAGCCGCGTCCTCGCCCCAGAGCGTGGGCCGCAGCGTACGTCCGATGGCTGGCTCAACATCTTGCCTTACGCGAGGGCCGACTATGACAGGATCTTCTCGGCTGGCGGGCGTCAGGATTTGGTCGGTGATGTTCGAACCAGCAGTCTGGCGCAGACAACCCAAAACGCTGCATTTCTTTATGATGCGCTCCAGCCGATCATAGCGACCAGAACTACCGAGCAGTGGCTGGAATTCTGCGCCTCGCATGGGATTGCTGTTGGCAAGGTTGCAAAGCTTGAAGAACTGGTGGCCGAATTACCCACTGCGCGGCATCCGGTTGCGGGTGAGTATAAAGTGATTCCGCCGCCAATCCGCTTCTCGGCCACTCCCTGTGCTGTCAGAATTCCCGCGCCGTCTATCGGTGGAAATACATGTGCGGTGCTCCAAAGGGCAGGGCTTGCGTCAAGCGAAATTGAAGATCTGCTATCGCGCGGTGTGGCGCGGCAGGCGTAGCGATGATGCCTTACGAGCATTTTTCGCGTACTCGGGCGAGCATAGCAATGTCAGGATGAGAAGGTATAGGCATGAAGGAACTACGTTTTGACGGTCAAGTAGCATTGGTTACGGGTGCCGGCGGCAGCATGGGGCGAAGCTATGCGATTGAGCTCGCTCGGCGCGGCGCGCGCATGGTCGTTAACGATTATGGTGGTACCACCGGCGGTGTTGCAGGAAGTTCGGACCGTGCCGAGGCCGTGGTGCGTGAAATCGCCGCGCTGGGCGGCGTTGCGGTTGCCAACGGCGCGGCCGTCGGGACTGAAGATGCGGCGCGCGCAATGGTCGAACAGGCTGTCGATACATTCGGCAGGTTGGACATCCTCATCAACAATGCCGGGATTGCTGTGCTAGGCGGCTTGGATAGCGTGCCTTTCGACAGCGTTGAGACGGTCTATCGTACCAACCTCATTGGCCCGCACGCCCTGATCAGTGCGGCATGGCCGGTAATGAAGCGCCAAGGCTATGGCCGCATTCTCAACGTCTCATCTAACTCTACGCTGGGATCCGGTGGCTGTGCTTCCTACTCTGCGTCAAAAGCAGGGATGATCGGTCTCGCAATGGACGCTGCGCGTGACGGGGAGTCGCTCGGAATCAATGTCAATGCGGTATTGCCGATCGCCTATTCCCGAATGTTCGAAGAGGTACCGGAGCCAGCTTTCATTGCATGGATAAAGTCCAATTTCCCCGCGGACATGGTCGCACTGGCCATGCTTCCGCTGCTATCTCCCGATTGCGACATCACCGGCCGCATTTTTTCGACCGGCGGTGGCCGAATTGCGCGCGTCGCTTTCATCGAAGATGAGGGCGTATACCTCCCCGATCTCACGCCTGAACAGGTCCAGTCTAAACTGACAGCAATCGTTGCATTGGACGCCCCCGTGACGCTCAATGCCCACAGCGATGAGCTGGCGCTTTACACGCGCCTATTCCCGTTCGACGGACCTGGCGGCCCCGGCGTGGATCCATCGAATATCACGAATAGCTGAAAGGCGAAGCGGACAAAGCAACAGGAATGCGACTTGGCAATTCCGGTCGACGGCATGGCAAGGTGGCGGGAGGAGTTTGACCCACTGGTTCACTTGCGTGTGCCAAAGAACCAGTGAGTACTTGGGAGGATTGCCATGAAGGTTCCAACCACTTGGCCTATCAGCATTGCGGTCGCAGGGGCCGCACTGATGCTGGCGTCTTGCCAGTCAGGGCAGGGCAAGATTGAGGGGTCGGAGAAGGACCATGCCCAGATGCTGGATACATACAGCGGCGGCAATTGGCTGGGCTATGGTCGTAGCTATGGCTAGCAGCATTACAGTCCTCTGACCCAGATCAACGACGGCAATGTCGCGCAGCTTGGACTCGCATGGGCGCTCGATTTCGATACCGGCAATACCGTAACCGTTCCGATTGCCGTTGACGGCGTGATCTATAGTGCCACGGGCCTCAGCGTTGTCACGGCGATCGATGCGCTCACCGGCAAGATCAAATGGGTGTATGACGACAAGATCGGCGAAAAGGCTGGCGCAAGAATGCGTCCGCAATGGGGCAGCCGGGGCCTGTCTTATTGGAACGGCAAGATCTACGTCGGCGGCGCAGACGGGAGGTTGATTGCCATCAATGCTGCGGATGGCAAGAAGGTATGGGCCGTGCAGACCGCTCCCGGAGAGAGAAATCTGCGATACATCACCGGGGCGCCTAGAGTCTTCGATGGCAAGGTCATCATTGGACATGGTGGTGCCGATAGCTCGGACAACCGGGGCTATGTTACAACTTACAATGCGGAGACAGGCAAGCAGCTTTGGCGCTTCTACATTGTCCCCGGCGATCCGAAGAAAGGCTTCGAGGACGAGACCCAGGAATTGGCTGCCAGGACCTGGACCGGCGAGTGGTGGAAACATGGCGGCGGTGGTGCTGCTTGGAACGCCTTTTCCTATGATTCCGAAACAGGCCTGGTGTTTGTCGGCACCGGCAATGGCGCGCCATGGAATCAAAGGATCCGCAGTCCAGGCGGTGGCGACAATCTGTTCCTATGTTCCATCGTCGCGCTCGACGCGAAGACCGGCAAGTATAGGTGGCATTACCAAGTGAACCCGGGTGAAACCTGGGATTTCAACGCCGCGATGGACATGCATCTTGCCGATCTCCTGATCGACGGCAAACGGCGCAAGGTGTTGATTCAGGCACCAAAGAATGGTTTTCTTTATGTGATAGACCGCATCATTGGGAAGCTGATATCGGCGGAGAAGTTCGCACGGGTGAACTGGGCCTCGCATATCGACCTGAAGACGGGCCGTCCGGCAGAGACGCCGGACGCCCGGTTCCCCGATGGACGATCTGTCACACTCTGGCCTGCTTCGCGCGGCGCGCATGGCTCGATGCCTTCCGCATTCAGCCCTCAAACCAAGCTGGTCTATATTCCCAAGGTGGAAGCAGCGCGGATCTACAACGACAAGGGCATAGACCCGAAGAATTGGAAGCGCGTGTCCGGCAATGGTTTTGATGCCGCCGTGAATGTCGACTACGCCGTCGACGATCCAATGCAGCACACCAGTTCGCTCATCGCCTGGAACCCCGTCGCCCAGGAAAAAGTCTGGGAAAAAAGGACGATTGGCGGCTTGAATAGCGGCGTGTTGGCGACTGCCGGCAATCTGGTATTCCAGGGCCAACTCGATGGCCGGTTTAGCGCTTTTTCGGCTGCCAACGGAAAGGAGCTGTGGAGCTTTGACGCTCAGAATGCCGTGCTCGCCGCGCCAATCAGTTACTCCGTGGATGGTGAGCAATTTGTAACCGTAATGGTTGGCATTGGTGGAAGTTCTGGCGCCCTCTCAAAGGAACTGGGAGGCTTGACCTTTGACTATCGCACCCAGAGGCGACGCATGTTGACCTTGAGGCTTGGCGGTGACGGCAAGTTGCCGCAGAAGGATCCGCCCTTTGTCCCGGTCGCCTTTGAAGATCCCGATTAAAGACGCAATGACGCACTGGCCGCGAAGGGTTCGATGCTCGTCGGTCAGCGCTGCATGGCGTGCCATGGCATCGTTCTGGTTGCAGCCGGCGTGGCACCTGATCTACGAACTTCTCCGATGGTGCTCGACGCAGCCGCTTTCAAGCAGGTTGTCCAGCAAGGCGTTCTGACGGCTAATGGGATGCCCAGCTTCAAAGAACTGCGCGCCCTGGATATCGAGGCAATTCGCCAATATATCCGCCGCGAAGCGGCGTTTCTAAGGCTGAAGGGCAGCTAAGCCGGTCACCAAGAATGATTGAGTAGCCTGACCGAACCGTCCGCATTCTCATGATCGCCTTGGCGTGTTCGATTCCTGCCGCATGGGGTCTCGCTCACCTGAGTTTTGACGGCTTTTTAGAACCGGAAATCCACAGACACGCCGTAGGTCCGCGGTGCACCCGGATTGTAGGGATAGCCCGAAGGGCCGGCGGCTGTATTGGCCTGAACAACATATTGTTTGTCTGTCAGATTTCGTCCCCACAAGCGGATATCAAACCGTTCAGTTGGTGAATACTTTAGCTGAACGTCCAGCAAGCCGAAGTTCGGCTGATGTAGAAGGTTGTCTGGTTCGAAATTATATCCTTGGTTGTAATAATAGTCGATACTTGCGGCCCACGACCCGATCGGCGATTCAAATTTGTAAGTCGCTCCTGCATTCATGGTGAATTTGGAAGACAACGGCAACCGTCGGCCACTTGCGTCGATGCTGATGAGCGGGTTGGCCGAGCCAAAGGGTGGTAGAAGGTTTTCCGGACCGCTCGGTGCGTTCAAATAGGACTTGTATTTCGAATCCAGATAAGTTGCCGCGAGGCGTGCCTCTAAGCCTCCGGTCATGGCGGCCACAATGTCGACCTCCGCACCCTTCACTCGTGCGCTTCGGGCATTGGACAATGTGATGTTACCCGCGTTGGCCAGCTGAACCTGAGGATTGCTGATATCATAGAGGAACAACGAGGAATTGAAGCGCACACGCTTGTCCAGCAGGTCGGTTTTCAGGCCGATTTCATAGGCGTCGATCACTTCCGGCTTCGTTGGCACGGGATTAAAGAACAGCAGGTTGTAAGTGGCCGCCTTGTATCCACGGCTAAAAGAGCCGTAAGCCATCACGTCGTCTGTGACCTTGTAGTCCGCCGCAATCCGGAAGGTCACCTTTTCGATGGCGTCCCGGGCGCTTTGGAAGGGGATAGCGGGAATTGGCGGCGTGGTGTTCAATTCGCCGCGGCCGCTTCCGGCGATCTCGTCCCGCGTATAGCGCAGACCTGCGGTTAAGTTGAGTTGGGGGACGACCTCGTAGCTAGCCTGTCCGTACGCTGCGTAGGATTTGGCGTGGACGCGGCTGTCGCCAATCAGGCTCAACCCGCCAAACGGCGCTCCGCTGCCAACGATCCGCGTATATTTGCTGACCGCATCATAGTAGAATAAGCCGACAAGCCAATTCAGGCGGTCACCAGCTTCTGATCCAAGTTGGAACTCTTGTGTGAACTGAGCAGTTGTCGATGCCAAAAAGAAGGTAAAGTCCGGACGCGGTGTGCTGTCGGCGTCGAACAGCGTCCGTTCCTTCATCTGGGAGTGCGCAGAGATGCTCGTCAGATTTGCAAAGCCCAGATCGAGGTCGCCGCGCAACGATCCGCCCCAACTATTCGAGATCGCATATTGATCGATGTCGTTGCGCTGGCCATAGAAGTCCGGCAGCGGCCCGAGCTGCTGGAAAGGTGGGGTGTTAAACCCTTGATTTTTACCTGGGAACACATTCCCGCCTGTGCCTGACTTGGTATAGCCGTAGAAGCCTGTGACCGTGAGCTTAAACGTCTCGGTCGGCTCCAAGAGTACCTTCGATCTGGCTAGGAAGTTGTCGTTGAAGCCGGCGCGGTTGCCGGTCGGAGTATTGGTTCCCCAACCCTCGCCTTGGCGTCGCCCGTTTACCGAGATATCCATGGCGATCTTCTCGGACAGGCCGGCGGAGGCGTAGAGAGCCCCCTCCAGCGTCTCGTAATTGGCATAGCTCAAGGTACCGCTCAGTATGGGTGGATAAGAGGGATCCTTAGTGACGATATGGATGACACCGCCGCTCGAGTTGCGACCAAACAAGGTACCCTGCGGGCCCTTGATAACCTCGACGCGCTCGACGTTGGCGAGAGAGAAGAAGCCCACCGGTAGGCGGGTGAAATAAACTCCGTCGGTATAGATGGCTACACTGGATTCATTACCCACCGCATTCGATGCATTGCCTATGCCGCGCAGAAACGGCAGCATTACGCCGTTTTGCGGTGTGATCTGCACCCCCGGCACGGCCACGGCAATCTGCGTCAGATCGCTAATACCCCGATCCTGCAACGCGTCGCCGCCGATTGCGGTCACCGACACCGGCACGTCCTGAAGCCTTTGGTCACGCTTTTGAGCGGTGACTACTATATCCTCTATTCCGACCGAAGGTTCGTCGGCTTGCGCCATCGCGGTGCTGGCATAAAAGAGAGCCGTGGCGCTTGCAAACAAGACTATTTTGATTTTCATTGCATAACTCCCTTTCCCTCTGACCCTATATGCGCTAGACACCTTGGTCAATAGTGATGTCATATTCACATTTTTAGTCTTTTTGAGAGGGTTTGGCGATGAGCGCTGTTGAATCGGGCAAAACTACGGACGCACTGGAAAAGCAGATATTCCGCTACACGGTGGCGTCGATCACCGAGGAGTTGGAAATCAATATCACACGGACTGCGTACAGCCCTCTGATTCAGGAGGCGCAGGACTATTGCATTGCGCTCATGACGCCCGATTTCAGGCCTTTCATGCAGTCGCAGGCGTCGATTCCGATTTTCATGACGGATATGGGCGAGCCTGTGCGCGATTGTGTGTCGATCATCGGCGTTGAAAAGCTGCAAGCGGGCGACGTCTTCGTAACGAATTACCGTTCGGGCCAGCACATCAACAACGTGACGTTAGCTACACCCCTGTTCCATGGTGACCGACTCACCGGCTATCTCGCCATTCGCGCGCACTGGGCGGACCTTGGCGGGCTGGCGCCGGGAGGGCAGTCGATGGCGTCGCGTTCGATCTTCCATGACGGCACGCGATACCGTGGCTTGCGCCTGATGCGCGGCGGCGAGCTGGTGCCCGAAGTTATGGCTACCATTCAGGCAAACACTTGGCAGATCGAGGCGCTTACAGGAGATGCGATGGCGCAGCTCTCGGCGTGCGTATTGGGTGCGACCCGGTGGCAGGAAAGAGTGGCGACGCGCTGGAGTGCGGACGAAGTGTCCGTTTTGGTCGAGGCGCAACTGAAAGCCAGCGAAGCGTTGGCTCGCCGTGCAATCGCGGCCCTGCCGGACGGTACATATGCCTGCGAGCGCCCCTGGCAGTTTTCGCTGGGTGGAGTGGAGATTGACACAACCTTGCGCATGAAGCTGATCGTCGATGGCGACAGGATGATCTGCGACCTTTCCGGCATGCCCCCAGAGACGGACTTGCCGATTAACGCAGGCAGTGCCGGAGGCGGTATGGCCGCCGTAAAGCTGGCTTTCCGCTATCTCGCGGGCGGCGATGCGCCCGCGGATGCAGGTTTTTTCGATGCTCTTGAGGTTATTCTTCCTGAAGGCACGATCGTCAGCGCCAAGGACGACGCCCCGATGGCTTTTTGGAACATGGCCATCTCGACCCTGATCGACATGTTCTATTCGGCTATCGGCACAGTCCATCCTGAACTTGTGCCAGCCTCGCATGGCGGCGTCATTGGTGCGGTAATGTTTGCTGGAAAGCGTCCCGATGGCTCGTGGTGGCGCTATGTGGAGGGCTCTACCGGCGGACTGGGAGCGGATCAAGAATCCGAGGGATACGGCCCCGTGCAGACGCTTTTCACCGGCAACATGAAGAACATCCCCGTCGAAGTGATAGAGGGGCGTTATCCGCTCAGGATCCGGGAAACATGGCTTGACCGTGATGCTGGCGGCGACGGACTCCATCGCGGTGGCCCCGCTTGCGGCAGGTTGTTCGAGACTCTGACGGATTGTACTTT
This sequence comes from Sphingomonadaceae bacterium, assembly GCA_021732525.1. Lineage (GTDB taxonomy): Bacteria > Pseudomonadota > Alphaproteobacteria > Sphingomonadales > Sphingomonadaceae > Sphingorhabdus_B. The sequence goes on from JAKFUU010000018.1 coordinate 157,158, forward strand.
TGACGCCTATCCACAACCGGTATCTCCTGCGCCCGGTCTGGCAGGCGGAGGCGCGGGCAGGCCAGGGACGATGCATATTAAAAAGCCGGGCTGTGACGCGTGGACTGAACCAGGCGGAGCGGTTCCTGCGGGAACATTGATCCGTCAGATCGGTCAGGGTGGCGGGGGCTGGGGTACGCCCCGATCGCACGGTGCAAATAAGGATGACGGGAAGGGAAAAGTCGCGTGACCGACATGACTGCTAACACAGAGGGATTTTCCCGCATCGGCGTAGACATCGGGGGAACTTTTACCGACGTTGCTGCTGTGGACAGCCAAGGGCGGCTCCATATTGGTAAGCGCCTCACGACGCATGGCGCTGAGAATGAAGGGGCCATTCAGGCCGTCCTCGATACCGGCATTGACTCGAACGCGAGCGGCACCCTGCTCGCCCATGGCACCACCTTGGTGATTAATGCCCTACTCGAGCGCAAAGGAGCGAAAGTCGCTTTGGTGACCACTCGCGGCTTCACCGATGTCCTGGACATTGGTCGCGGTAATCGAAGCGAGCTGTTCAATCTGCGGTATCGTAGGCAAGGTCCGCTTGTCCCACGAGAGCTGCGCTTCGAGATCAGTGAACGCTCAAACGGCGACGGGTCGATCGGACACGTACCTACTGACGAAGATTTGAAAGCACTGATCGCCGATCTCAAAGCGGCGCAGGCCGAATCTGTCGCAGTGGCGTTTCTCAACTCCTATGCCAATCCTCAGAATGAGGAGCAGGTGGCGATGTATATTAGGGACCACCTTCCGGACGTCCCCGTAACGACTTCATCTTCACTGAGCCGACAGTGGCGTGAATATGAGCGATTTACCACCGCCACGGCCAATGCATATATCGCGCCAGTGGCGCATCGATATCTCCAGCGTCTTGTTGAGGGGGTGTCGGAGGGTGGCTTCCAGGGCGAATTCGTCGTGCTTGATTCGAGCGGCGGTGCGATGAAACTCGAAACCGCGATCGATAAGCCAGTTCAAGCAGTGGAGTCCGGTCCGGTTGGGGGCGTGATCGCGGCGCGCTCACTCGCGGCTCGGCTGGGCATCGACGATCTTTGCACCTTTGACATGGGCGGAACTACCGCCAAGTCGGCGCTGGTCGAAAATGGCGACTACGCCCGGCGCGACCTTTATTGGATTGGTGGCGAGCGGAAAGGCTTTCCGCTGCAGGTTTCGACTGTCGATATCATCGAGACGGCAGTCGGAGGCGGTTCCATTGCAAGCCTCAACGACATGGGGGAATTGCAAGTGGGGCCGAGGTCGGCTGGTTCACGGCCCGGCCCGGCCTGCTATGGCCTAGGCGGCGTGCAGCCTACCCTTACCGACGCCAATCTCTATTGCGGTCGCATCAACAAGGATCATTTTGCCGGCAATTTTGCGCTCGATGTCGAGGCGGCATCGCGCGTGATCGAGGGTCTCGCGAAAGAGGCCGGCCTAACGCCCGATCGGCTGGCACTCGGTATTATCCGGCTCGCGAATCTCGGGGTTGCGTCCACTGTTCGCCGCCAGACTCTCGAGCGAGGCAACGACCCTCGAAAATATTCGCTGCTGGCGAGCGGGGGGGCTGGGCCGTTGCATGCCTGCGAGGTCGCGAGAGAAGTTGGGATTAACCGCGTTCTAATCCCTCGTTTCCCCGGCCACTATTCGGCGCTTGGCATGCTCGAAGCAAATCTGCGCCGGGAACGGCGCGAGCTTATCGGCGGGGATCTTGCCACGCTGGAGCCTGCGCGGTTGCGTGATCTGGTGGACAGGATCGCCAACGAACTCCGTGCCGATCTGGAATCGAGCGCCGGCGGAGATCGCGAAATCAATCTGAGTTGCGCGTTGGCGGTGCGGTTCCGGGGACAAGAGCATACAGTTTGGATATCCGTCGGTTCTGGCACCGATATTCCGAATGACTTTGCCGAACATGTCCGTCAGGCTTTTGATACCGAGTATGTGCGGCGCTACGGTCATATCGATGCGTTGTCGCCGCGCGAGGCTGTAGAATTGCAGGTGGTCATGGAACGCGTCCTGCCGCCAGTTCCTCTCAATTTCTACGAGCCCGAAGGTGGCGAGCGGTCAACTCAGCGGGCAATGTGGGACGATGAGGGCTTTGTAGACACCCCTGTCATTGCGCGAGCCAGTCTTCAGATCGGAGAGACCATTGTTGGACCGGTCGTTCTTTATGAAACGGGTTCGACCACGGCGATACCTCCTGGCGCAGTCGCAAAAGTACTCGACGATGGCACAATCATGGTCGAAATAAGCTGATCGGAAAGGGCTAGTCAGGTCGCTGCACCTGTTGGGCGACTAGCGGCAGTTTTCCATTGCATTGCGCGCCAGTGCGGCAAGCCTCGGCAGTGCTGCGGTCCGTTCCCGGGCCTGAGCATTGCTGGCCGTGCCGCGCAGTACCCGACCTTTGATGCCGTGGAAGATTGCAGCAAGGCGAAACAAGTTGAAGGCCAGATAGAAATCCCAGTTGGGAATGCTCTCTCGTCCCGTTCGATCACAATAGACGGCTATATACTTTTCCTCGGACGGCAAACCGAGTGGGATTGGATCCTGTCCGCCGAGGCCGGCCACAATATCGCCCGGCATATGGTACATCATCGCGTGATAGGCAAAATCCGCCAGTGGGTGCCCCAGCGTCGAAAGCTCCCAATCCAGCACTGACAAAATACGTGGCTCGGTAGGGTGGAAAATCATATTGTCGCAGCGGAAATCGCCATGGACGATGCTGGTTTCGTCGCCTTCAGGGACTGCTGTGGGTAGCCATTCGACAAGTGCGTCCATATCCGGCAAGCGACCAGCGAGTTCATCGTCGAGATACTGCTTGCTCCAGCGCCCGATCTGTCGGGCGAAATAGTTGCTAGGGCGCCCATAGTCTCCCAGGCCTGCTGCCTGATAATCAACGCTGTGCAGCGCCGCGATCACACGGTTCATTTCGTCGAAATAGTCGGCACGTTGATCTAGGGGAACTTCAGGGAAGGTTGCGTCCCAAAACACCCGGCCTTCGACCATCTCCATCACGTAGAACTCGCTGCCGATCACGGCTTCGTCGACTCCCAAAGCGAAAATACGCGCCACCGGCACGTCGGTTCCGGCCAGTGCCTGCTGCACCCTTGCTTCCCGCAGAACGTCGTGCGCGCCTTTCAGCAGAGGCCCTGGCGGTTTGCGCCGCAGCACATAGCGCGTACCAGGCGTCGTCAGGCGATAAGTGGGATTGGATTGGCCTCCGTTGAACTGTTCCACCGTCAGCGAACCAGAGAAACCAGTCACATGTTGTTCCATCCACGAAGCCAGTGCCGCTTCATCGAAGGTCACGCGAACCTTTCCAGTTCCCGTGGTCGCAGCCACTACGTCGTTGTTCGACTCACGCATTGGCATGCTTCCAGTCACGGCCGATCTTCTTTGCAAGGCTCCACTTGTGGACCTCGGTCGGGCCGTCGTAGATGCGGAAGGCGCGGACCTCGCGGAACATCGTTTCCACAATAGTCTGGTCGGCAACACCCGTTCCGCCCATCACCTGAACACACTTGTCAGCAACGCGCATCAGCGCCTCTGACACTGCGACTTTGGTCATGCTGCTTTCCACCGTTCCGAGCGAACCCGTATCGAGCACGCCAGCGCACCAATCGATCATCAGTTCGATCTGTTTCAAGTCGATCATGTTTTCAGCCAGCATGAAACCCACGCCTTCATGATCGATCAACTGCTTGCCAAAAGCCATGCGGCGGTTGGCATAATCGGTGGCGATCTCCTGCGCTCGGATGCAGCCACCCAGCCAGCGCATGCAGTGCGACAGTCGTGCCGGGCTGAGGCGGATTTGGGCATATTTGAAGCCTTCGCCCGCGTCGCCCAGCATCTGGTCGGCCGGGATGCGCAGATTGTCGATGCTGATGTCCGCATGCCCGCCCGGCATCGAACTGTCTATCGTGTTGGGAACGTTTGTGATAGTGATCGCCGGATCGGGCAGATCTATCAGGAACAGGCAGGCCCCACCCTTCGTGTCCGGTTCCTCAGATTTGGCCATGACGATACCCACCTTCGCGCCGTCCGCTCCGGTAATGAAGCATTTTTTGCCATTGACCACCCAGTGGTTGCCGTCGCGGTGGCAAGTGGTGATCATCATTGAGGGGTCAGCGCCCGCACCTTGCAGTTCAGCCGGCTCGGTCATAAAGAATGCTGATCTTGCACGCCCCTCAACGAGTGGCTTTAGGAACCGAGCTTTCAGGTCTGGATTGCCGACATGGCCGATCAGATACATATTGCCTTCGTCGGGCGCCTGCGTGTTGCAAGCAAGCATGCCCAATGGAGTAAGGCCCGACTTGATGAGGATCGCTGCGGTTTCCCGCTGGTTGAAGTGGCTGCCGTTGGGACGGATGTGCGGTGTCAGCACTCCCGCATTGCGCGCCAGTTCGCGCATTTCCATCACTAGCTCATCGGTTGGGGCACCATGATGGTCGCGGCGGAAGTCCTGTTCGTACGGGAATATCCTACCCCGCACGAACGCCTCAACCCTTGCCGCCATTTCAAGCGCTTCGTTGCTGATCGTCATCTCAAACCCTTTCTGCGTAATCTAGCGCTCGATCATCGGCGCAGATATTGCTCTCCCCCTTGTGGGTTCGAGAAAATATTAGATGATGTCAATATTTTGTTTTGTCTCGAGGGCACGGATGGTATGGACCTTTGATTTTGAACCAATCACTTTACAGGATGTAAGGCCATCATTAGCCATAAACGGAGAGGAATGTTAGATGTCTCAAAATCCCGGTCAGGACGCTCTGCGCCACATCTCACGTAAGGTTGGTGTGCCACCTTTAGGCATCTTCATTGCCTCGGTGGACCCGTCCACGACCGAGATCGCCGCTGATGCCGGCTTCGACTATGCCGTCATAGACGCAGAACATGGTCCGCTGGATCGACTGACGGTTCTTGGTCATGTCCGGGCGGCCGAAGCCAGCGGGATCATTCCTTTGGCCCGCATCCTTGATTGCTCCGACCAAACTATCCAGTCGATGCTCGACGTGGGCCTGAAAGGCGTCATGGTCCCAAAGGTGGAGAGCGCCGAGCAAGCAGCCCAGATCGTCGCGGCCACGCGCTATGCGCCCGAAGGCAAACGCGGCATGTGCCCTGCTTGTCACGATGGACGCTATACTATGATCGACTTCACGAACCGTATGCGGAAACGCAACCTGGAGGCTCTTGCCATCCCGATCATCGAGACGCGCAAGGGCGTCGAGAATATCGAGGCAATCGTGGCGGTCAAGGGTATGAACATCGTCCACTTCGGACCAGGTGACCTGTCTGCGGACATGGGGCTGAACCTAGAGACCGACGCCCACTTGCTGCAGGAGGCCTGGGTCCATGTGCGGGATGTTTCCCGCGCTGCGGGGAAAGCAGTTCTCGTTTCGGCAAATCTCGGATTCGAGGGCGCTGATGCGCATATCTTGCCGATGGAACTGATGATCTTGAGCACCACTCTGACAAAGTTGGCGGCGGACGTACGCGCAGGGTTGGCTTAATAAATAGAGCGGAATAGCGACAGATGTCTGACCCCCGATCTACATTGCTGCCGAACTTCAGGTCTGATGATCCTTATGCCTGGCTAGCGCCCGTCGATCCGTCCTATGTGCTGCCGCAGGATTGGCTGGATAGCCCGGTCCCTGAAAAGAACGCCATGAAAGTTCTTAACCCCTATGACGTGGCGAGCAATGAGCGCATGGCGGCCTATATGGGTCCGCCGTTCATGGACCCCGACTACGGGTTGCTCTCGATGGCTGAACGCAAGCTGATTGGGGTGGTCGTATCCAGCATCAACGCATGTGTAACCTGTCTGATTATTCATGGGCACGCGCTTGGTGAGTTGATAGGCGACCATGGTCGGGCTCGACGGATTGCGATCAATTATCGGACAGTGGAATTGTCCCCTCAGGAGCGGGCAATTGCTGACTATTGCGTGAAATTGACCCAAACGCCGTCCGAGATGGAGCAGGCCGATTTACAACGACTGCGCGATACGGGGATTAGTGATCACAAGATCTATTATATTGTTGAAATGGCAGCGTTGTTCAACATGACCAACCGGTTGACCGCTGGTTATGGCATGCGGCCCGACGAGGAATTCATGCGCGAGATCGAACCCGCATCCGGGGCGTAAGAACGCCACCAGATGTTCGCCACCGATTAGGCTAGGCTGGTTGGCTCGTCAGGTCTTTTTCAAATTTGGGTTTTCAGGAAAAAGCGTCAATTTTCGGTAAGAGAATTTCCATTCTCCATCTATTTTCCGGAACTTGTCTTCCCAATACCCTTTGAGTCTGTTTGGTTGACCGCCCACATAACTGCTTTCCAGCAACAACGTTGTGGTCGTGCTCGCCTCATTCTCACTTAAATCCGTGAGTATGAAGTTGAAGTACATGTGCATCATATCGACCATCATCGGCGAATATTTTGCATAAAACGCCCGTAAACTCTCTCTTCCATCCAGATATGCTCCCGGGATAACCGAAGTCTCATCGAAAATCGCGTCCTCAGTAAAAAGATCAAGTGCCTTTTCGATCTCGAAATTGCTCATGTATAGGGCGTATCGATGCAGCACGTCCTCAATCGCCTCTTTATCATTCATTTTATACATGAGATACTCCTCTGAGATAATTTTGAATGAGTTTAAAACTTGCAGACCAACTTTAAAGTTTCAACTTTGCAAGCTCCGCAATTCGCCAGCGCGTTGTATTGCTATTCTTCGGCCTCAGTGGCCCACCTAAGCAAGGTCTGTCGAGAGAGTTTCCCGGATGAGTCCATCGGAAGCGAATCAAGGAAATGTACCTTTCGGGGGACGCGATAGGCCGTCGTTTGTGTTCGCAACCAGGCAAGTAGGCTCTCTGTCTCTAGTGTTGTATCAGGACGTCGAACGACAAAGGCGACGAGCTTCGTCGTCCACATCGGGTCATCGATTGGCACGACAGCAGAGCGGAGGACGTCGGGATGACGGTCAATCAACGCAGTGACCTCGACCGTCGAGACTCGATTTCCGCCCACATTGACTTGATCGTTCACCCGGCCAGTGATGTACAGAAAGCCTTCTTCATCGAGCCGTCCCACATCGCCAGCGGCAAACCAGTCACCCACCGGATTGTCTCCGACATATCCGGTAAACATTTCCGGACCGCGCATCAATATCTGTCCTTCTTCGCCTGACGCTACCTCATTGGACGTTCCGGGTTCTACAAAGCGCACCTCGCGTCCGGGCATGAGTCGGCCAACGGAAGAGGGCCGATGCTCGAGTTCGGCTGCCCGCGCAAAAGCCATGTTTGGATGTTCACTCATGCCATAGAGCATGAAAGCATTTGGGAAATGACGAGCCAATCGTTGCCGACTGTCAAGATCGAGGTGCTCGCCTCCCACCATCAGACCCTTCATCCCAGCCCAACCAGCGCCTTCCAGCCCATCGCGGCTTTGCGCCAGGCGAAGCATCGTCGGGACGCAATAGGCACCTGAGATTCGCAAATCCGCAAGTCGTTGTCCAAGTTCTTCGGAGAAAGAACCAACTACAACGGTCGCTCTCAGTGCAATTATGCCCATCACCAGTGTCACGAAGGCCACACTGGCGTACGGCACCATCAGCAAATAGCGATCGCCAAGGTCAAGGGGATATCCAAGCAATTTCAGATTGTGCGTCGCAATGATGTCCGCGCCCACTGAGCGCTGAACGATCTTAGGGACGCCTGTTGAGCCGGACGTGAGAAGCATTGTATTAATGTCATCGGGAGATTGGGCGGGAAGCGGCCCTGCCACACCTTCGTCCGACATGTCTCCACTCAACGTTGGCAGACCTTCGACGGCCCTGCCTACCATTACGGTTGCACCGGACTGCTCATAGATTTTAACCAGGAGTTCATCAGGTACGCGGCTGTCAACCATCAGGGCCGGTCTGCCGGCCATGCGTGCTCCTAGAACTGCAACTGTATGAAGCAATGGGTCGGCCGAACTGACAAGAACAGGTGCGTGATCGCCTGCCAGGGTGGTTGCCGTCGAACCCATTCTCGCAGCGAGCTGCTTGATCGTAAGTGTATTGGAACCATGTTCCAACGCCACCCAATCAGTTTCAGCAGATTGCGCCAGTTCGTGAATGAGCTCTGGCCAAGATGAAGGTAAGTTCGACATTTTGCGTCCGCCCTACTTTTCCGGTCTTAAATTAGGTTCAAGCTGCATTGAAATGGGTAGTCTGGTATGACGCCACAGCTTCCGCAACGCCATTTGCAACATCATTGCGCACATATCCAAGCAACTTGGTCTCTTCCGGATCTGGCTCGTACCGGATCCAGTTGCCACGTCCCTGAACCATCATAAAGTCGGGAAAGATTGGATGCGCTTCGTCACGTGATTCAATCCGGACTGGACTCCCCACCGCCTCGAAAAACAGGTTCAGATATTCAGCAACGCTCAGCGTCTCATCACCTACCAGATAAGCCTTGCCGGGCTCGCCTCGGAGAAGTGCGCCTTCGATCGCTTGGCTCAATGAAAGGTAACTCATGAAATTCGTGCCGCCTGCGGGCGCGAACAGAGGCGCTTCTGTCTTGCCCAAAGCCCACTCAACATAGGGATCTAGCATGTAACTCGCCAAACCTGTCACCCCTCCCACCATGAACGATGGATTGACGCTGATGACGTCAAAACCCGGTCGACCCTCGGCGCGCGTGCCTTCACAAGCAAGAAGGCGTGATTGAATATAGAAACTATCTTTCAAAAGTTCCGGCGCGGCCTGTGGGTAAAAGGTGCCGATTTGGACCATACGCTTGACCCCCGCCTCGCGCGCAGAACGTGCAAAACTGGGGATTCCTTCGACATTGGCGTGGTGTAATTGGCCTTCTGCATTATCCAAGCTCGGGCAGTGGCGTAGATCATTGCCGGCAGCGAACACGACTGCTTCGAAGCCGCGCAGCCGATCCGGCGTGAATTCGCCGTTCACATAGTCGCCTTGCAAAAAGGGAAGGTCCGCTATCGGTGTGCCCTTAATGGGCGCCCTACGCGAAGCAATAGTGATCTCATGTCCTTGTCCGCTGAGATAGTTGGCAGCATGCGCACCAAGGGCTCCGGTGCCTCCCACGACTAGAATTTTCATTTGCTATAATCCTCTCACGTTCGGTTTTGGGGCGAAAATTTCAGTCCCCCGGAATATTGGGTGTTTACTTCGTCGATTATCAGACCTCCAGCGCCGCCAAGTTGAAGGCGTCATAGGAAGCGTAGGTAAGCCCGCCATCCACAGCCAGGGTTTCACCGACGACATAGTTTCCGGCCTTGCTCGCTAAGAATACTGCTGGTCCGACGATATCTTCAAGGCGCCCGACGCGCTTAGCCGGGATATGGCTGGCCAGCTCGTCGGCTCGATCCCGAACAGCCCGGTTGATCTTGGTAGGAAAGGCGCCAGGCGCGATGCAATTTACGACAATATGATCCTCAATCAGTCGTGCCGCCAACCGGCGAGTAAGATGATTCAAGGCAGCCTTGGATGCCTGATAAGCATAGGTCTCGTGAGCACTGATACGCAGCCCGTCCACCGATGACACATTGATCACCTTGGAAGGGCAGTCAGCAGTCGCATTCGCACAGAGCAGCGGGTGAAATGCCTGAATCAGGAAAAAGGGCGATCTGACGTTGAGAGCCATGACCTTGTCCCAGCCATGCATCGGGTATTCGGCAAATGGTGCCCCCCAGGCCGCCCCTGCATTATTCACGAGCAGGTCGAGCTGTCCCTCATTGTCCTTTATGCGCGCTACCAGCTGGTCGATATCTTCTTGGCTGGAGATATCTCCCGGTGCGGAAATACAATTAGGGCCGAGCTCCTGCGCCGTGGCCTGGCATTCTTCCTCGCTTCGCGAGGTGATATAAACTTTCGCTCCGCGCGCCACAAACCCGCCGGCAATCATCTTCCCGATACCACGGCCCCCGCCGGTCACCACAGCAATGCGGTCTTTTAGTGAAAATAGATCGTCAAACATGCAAGGGCCCTCTCAGGATCTGATCTATATTTTCGTCCGGACGGGCGCTGCGTCTTGCACTGCGCGTGCTCGCAGATATCCCGGACGAATCTTAAGTCGGCCCCAATACGAAGCCACCTCGGGTGAAAAGTAAGACCCAAGACCTAGGTCCTCAGCCAGTAACAGAGCATAGCCGACAGAGATGTCGGCAATAGTGAATTGCGATCCGAGCAGGAATTCCGAGCTGCGCAAAGAGGCCGTGACTGCGCGCAAGCGAGACAGGAACCATCGTGTATAATCCTCTGAAACCTGGGGATTGCGCCGCTCTTCTGGCTCTAGCCTCGTATACCGAAGAACCAGTGTTTGGGGAAAGGTGAGGGTAGCCTCTCCGAAGTGTATCCAGTTCAAATACTGTCCATAGCTGGTATCTTCGACAGGGACCGACAATTCACCTTTGCCATAGCGATCGACGATATATTGGCACATCGCGGCAGATTCCGTCATCCGCCGACCTTCGTCAAGCAAAGTCGGAACAGTGCCAACAGGATTGAGATCGAGATAACCTGCGCACTCACTTCTGGGCGGGAAGGGGACGCGGACCAGTTCATAGGGTAGTTGCAGTTCTTCCAAGGTCCACAGAGGCCTGAAGGAACGTGCATCATAGCTATGATAGAGCGCTATCATTACATCCATCCTGCCTGACGTGCTGCAAGCTCTTTCATCACCTCTTCCGCGCCGCCGCCAATGGCGTTAACTTTAACATCCCTGTATAACCGCTCGACAGTGACGCCTCGCATAAAGCCCATGCCGCCGTGAATCTGCACAGCTTCGGACGCGCAATAGGCATAAGTTTGGGTCGCCTGGTTCTTCGCCATGGCAATTTCGCCACCAATTTTTTCGCCTTGAGACATGCGCCAGGCCAGCATTTCCACTAGTGCCTGGCTGGCGTTAATGCGCATCGCCATGTCGACTAGTTTATGGCGGATGACCTGCTGTTCGATGAGGGGCCGACCAAAGACGTTGCGCTGTCTAGCCCAACTTACCGCTTCATCGAGACAGAGCTGGGAATATGCGGTGCTTTGCGCGGCCATCCAGAGACGCTCGGAATTGAACACTTCCATAACAGCGTGAAATCCGCTGTTTTCCTCGCCAAGCAAATTGGCAACAGGTACTTTTACGTCGTCAAAGTAGAGTTCGGCAGTATCTGATGCCCACCACCCCATCTTCTTCAGAGGTGTACGGGTCAGACCGGGGGAATCTCCTTCAATTACGAGTATCGATATGCCGCGGATGCCGGGACCGCCAGTGCGCACGGCGACGGTTAGAAAGTCCGCACGGATGCCAGACGTAATGAAGGTCTTTTGTCCGTTGACCCGATAGTAATCACCGTCTCGTACTGCGCTTGTCCTCAAGGCAGCGACGTCGGAGCCTCCGCTGGGTTCCGTAACCGCGAGAGCGGATATTTTCTGTCCGGACAAAATATCTGGCAGAAACCGCTGTTTCTGCTCGTCGGAACCAAGGGCGACGATTGCCGGCGCGCCGATGTTATGGGTCATCAATCCGGAAACGACACCACCTGCACCGGCTCGCGCCAGCTCCTGGGCCAGAATGATGTAAAAAAATCGGTCGGCCGTAATACCGCCAAATTCTTCCGGAAAATTAAGCGCAAACAGCCCTGCGTCAGCAGCTTTTGCATAAAGCTCCCTCGGGAAAGAGCCTTCCTCTTCCCATTGAGCTCCATTCGGCGCGATTTCGCGCTCCACAAAGCGTCGGATTGTGTCACGGTATGCCTCGTGATCAGCCGTGTAAAATGGATGCGCCATTCGGTTCCCTTCGAATCTTAACAAGTGAATATGACGTCATCTTTCTATACATGTGTCTAACCTTTGTCTACACGATACCCGCTCAAACGTGTTCGAGGACTGGTCCCGTTCAACCTGGGGTTATGGCCGGTCAAAATAACCGAAACCAGCTGGCTGTCATGTAGGCTTGGCTCAATGTAGCCATTGACACATGAGGGCTCCGGCATAACTTGTTGGAGAGTTGGCGGTTGATGGATGGAGAACGCCCGGCTGGAAATAGGGTCGGGCCATGGAAAGCACTATTGCGGAGCAAGCTTACGCAAAGACAGTCCAGCAACATAATATTGACGTCAATATTATTTTATATTAGCTGCTGTCAACAACGCGTTGTACCGTTGCCCATATATGCATTAGTCGGTCTTGTCCGAGAGGATTAGACCCCACGTTCGCACCGGTTAAGCGGTGGGACGAGTGGAGAGTGGTCAGGTTTTGGGGCGTTGCGCTTTGATCAAAAAGGAAAATGTTCATGGACTTCGAACTTGGCGAAGAGAAGCGGCAGCTTCGCTCCACCCTTCGCAGCTTCTTCAAGAAAGAAGCGCCTACAGCCGAGATCAGCCGCCTGGATCGCGAAGCCACCTTTCCGCGCGAAATCTATCGCAAAATGGCGGACCTGGGTCTTTGCGGTATCACCATTCCAGAGGAATTTGGCGGCTCGCCTTTGGATGAGATTTCTCGATGCATCGTATTGGAAGAAATCGCGCGTGCGGGCGGCTGCCTCGTTTACTCCTTCGCACCAACTGTGGCCTTCAGCGCGGTTGGGATCCAGCGATATGGTAGCGATCGCCAAAAGCAGGAATTCCTTCCGAAGATCGCATCGGGAGACTTGCGTATTGCGATGGGCCTAAGCGAACCCGCTTCTGGTTCAGATCTTGCCAGTCTTTCAACCAGAGCAACGCTGGATGGTGATATATATGTGATCAACGGGCAGAAAATCTGGACGACTGGCGCTGACACTTCGGAATATATCATGACTTTCGTCAGGACCGACAATGAGACGAAAGGACATCAGGGTCTTTCGATCCTCTTGGTTGATCGAAACTTGGAGGGGATTGACGTCCGCCCTATCCCGAAACTCGCCGGGCAGGCCACACACACTTGCGAAGTATTCTTCGATAATGTGCGTGTCCCTGCGGAGAATCTGCTTGGGCCGCTTGGTGGCGGCACCAAGTTGATCTTCAGTTTGCTCGATGCAGAGCGGGTTTACGTCGCAGCGCAAGCTTGTGGCATTGCACAAGGCGCCTTTGAACAGGCGCTGGGCTATGCCAAGGAGCGCAAGCAGTTTGGCGTTGAAATCATCCATCATCAGGCCGTAGGTCACATGCTGGCGGAAATCGCGGCCGAGATTCATGCGGCGCGGCTTACCTGCTGGCAGGCGGCGTGGCGGCTCGATCAAGGGTTGTCTTGTTCGACGGAAGCGGCGGTCGCGAAGATCATCGCCAGCGAGACCGCAACCCGCTGTATTGGAAAGGCAATGCAGGTGATGGGGGGCTATTCCTATGCCGTCGAATTCCCTCTCGAACGATATTGGCGCGAAACCAAGCTGTTCGAGATTGCTGGTGGATCCAACCAGATACAGCGGAACATAATCGTCAAAAATCTGCTCAAGCAGGATGATCTTGATTATGCACCGTAGAATTGCCCGTCAGTTGTGGCTTTGAGCCAAGGCGCGGCTCGTCAAGTCGGCGGAAAATTAAGGATGGACGATATGCAGGACTTCCAGGGCAAGACTGCCTTCATAACAGGTGCATCGACAGGACTTGGCTTGCACTTCGCCGAAATTCTTGCCCGTCATGGATGTGCTGTAATGTTAGCCGCACGCAGGGCTGATCTGTTAAAAGAGCATGTGAATCGACTTAGGGGTGAGGGCCATATTGCGGAGGCCATTAGCCTCGATGTTCGTGATACGGCCGCGATAATATCCGCTCTGGACGAGGCAGAAAAGCTGCTCGGTCCGCTGTCTGTCCTGGTCAATAATGCTGGGATTGCACCCGGCAATCCTGCTCTTGCGGTTGAACAGGCCGAATGGGACCAGGTTTTCGAGATCAACAGCCGAGGTGTGTTCTTTGGTTCGACGGAAGCGGCGCGCCGTATGATCGCGAACGGTACCGCTTCGAGGGGAGATGCCCGCATTTTGAACATCTCTTCGATCACCGCCCAAATGGTGACGCCTGGCCTTTCTGCCTATTCGGCGTCAAAAGCGGCGGTGTCGTCCCTGACCAAAATTTTGGCTCGTGAATGGGCGAGGTCAGGCATATCGGTGAATGCGTTGTGTCCGGGATATATCGAGACCGAAATGAACAGCGACTGGTTTGCCTCGGAAGGCGGCGAAGCGCAAATAAAGTCGTGGCCACGGCGTCGGATGATCCCCGTCGATACTCTTGACGACATTTTCCTAGCGTTGTGTGGCAAGGCAGGCCGGTATATCACCGGCTCACTGTTTACCATTGATGACGGGCAAAGCTTGTAGGCTGCAAATTGCGGCTCTCGCCTTGCCGCTAACGAGTGGTTGAGATTTACTTCCCTGAATTAAGGAAATCGAAATGCAGGACAAAACCGATCGTAAGGCGCCTTCCCCTCACACCTACGATGGAAAGGTTGTCTTCATCGCTGGCGCATCGAGCGGCATTAACCTTAGTATTGGCCAAGCTTTTGCGCGGGCTGGTGCGAAGGTGGCTCTGATCAGTCGGAGCTTGGACAAGATCACGGCAGCGACAAAAACTATCACAGATGAAGGCTACGAGGCGATTGGTATGGCTGCAGACGTGCGGGATTATCAAGCTGTCGAAGATGCGCTGAAGCTTACCGCCAGTCAATTCGGCAAGATTGATGTTGTCGTTTCCGGTGCGGCCGGCAACTTTCCTGCTGCGGCCTTGGACATGAGCGCTAACGGTTTCAAGACGATTATCGACATCGACCTCATCGGCACATTCAACGTGTTTCGCGCGTCGTTTGAGTTCCTCAGTCGCCCGGGCGCGTCACTGATTGCAATTTCGGGCCAAGCTCCGCGACCCACAATGCATCAGTCGCATGTTTGTTCAGCCAAAGCTGGCGTCAACATGTTGACTCAGTGCCTAGCGATGGAATGGGGACAAGCGGGCGTGCGTGTCAATGCCATTGCGCCAGGCATGATCGGCGACACTGAGGGTATGCGGCGTCTGGCGCCCAGTGTAGCCGAGGATCAGGCCAATGCAGGCAGCATTCCCTTGCGCGCCTATGGCGCGAAGGATGATATCGCTGATGCAGCACTTTTTCTATCGTCGGACAGCGCCCGCTACATTACCGGTGCGATCCTCTTCGTGGACGGCGGCTTAATTCTTGGCGACTCGAGCACAACTGCTAGGCCGGGTATCGGATGAGTTTATGTCGCTAAACGGCCAAGCTCAATGCTTGGTCGTTTCACGCTGTTGAGTGTGTTTCGCTCAGAATTGAGATTCAGGAACGTCGACGAGCAAGCCGTCTAGCGTATCGGTCAGCTGGATTTGGCAACTGAGCCTGCTTCCCGGGCGGGGGTCGGGTACGACTTCAAGCATGTCGATCTCGTCTGCTCCTGCCGCCGGAATTTTCGCGATCCACTCTTCATCGACATAGACGTGACACGTGGCACAGCTCAGGGTTCCACCACATTCGGCAATAATTCCGGGGATATCGGCATTTTTTGCGACCTCCATCAGGCTGGTGCCGTTCGCTCCATCAACGATCTTGTCCATATTGCCAGGAAGGCGAAATGTTATTTTTGGCATTGTCTATCCGTCAAATATTTAGTTAAAAACAATAATATATTGTGATTGCGCGTTCGGTGAACGAGGTTCAAAGTACTCGGTCAATCGACATTGCCCCGATCCTTGGCTCGCTAACCATCAATCAACCCTTTCGATGGTCCCGATTTTCGTCAAATTTCGCGGTAACGCTGTGCACATTTCCAATGAAGCGGCTCGCAATTCGCCACACGCCGTTCTCGCGTCGGCACACATCTATATAGTCGCCCATGCCCCCGGCCGTTGGTGAGCCATCAGCCTGTAAAACCATCATGATGCAATGTGAGCGCGCCACCGCTATATTAGGATTCTCGCCATCAGGCTCCACCCAGAGCGACGTGACGCAGTGTCGTGAAGGAAGACCGCGCCCGGCCATGCCAACATCCAGTACGAATTGGAGCCGGTTGGAGAGGCCGTCGTGGCCCTGATAGGGAATGTCGCCTTCAACCTGCCAGACGCAGTCCTGAGTGTAGTTGGAGAGATATTCATCCTTGGACATCCACTTGTCCTGAAACCACGAAACACGAGCGATCAGATTTCGGATCGCCAGTTCATCATCTAAATTCATTTCCATCTCCTAACTTTAACCGCTTAAAAACTTCAAGCGGTGAACGGATCAAACCGGACCGGCAAGCGCTTTGGCCCCGTGACATTGTTCGACGCGAGCCACTCTACTTCACCGGCTATTTCGATGTTCCTAAACCTGTTGATCATCGCGCTTACTAACGTCTTCATTTCCAGTCGAGCGAGGTTCCTGCCAAGACAAAGATGCGGCGAAGCGGCTGCGTTGAACGTCAAATGCGGGTTTGGGTTGCGGGTCACATCAAATTTGGTCGGGTGGTGGAAAACTCTCTCATCTCGATTGCCCGAGACAAGCCAGCTGACAACCCAGTCGTCCTTTTTGATAAGCTTGCCACCCAACTCAATATCGCGAGTGGCGACACGCAGCGTATGCTTACTGGGATTTGACCAGCGCAAAACTTCCTCGATTGCCGTGTCAATTAGCGAGGGCTCGGCCCTGACCAAGTCGGCCTGTTCAGGATTTTGCAGCATAGCATGCATGCCGGTCGCGAAGCCGTTCCGTGTTGTATCGAGTCCGCCGACAACCATCGTCCAGCACCACCAACCGACATAATACATATCCCAAGGCTCGCCATCGGTACTCATGCTTGCAATCAGACTGACAAGATCATCTCCCGGGTTCTTCCGTCGCTCTGCCGCAAGCGGGCTCAGATATTCATACAATTCTTGAAAAGCACCAAATCTGCTCTCGTTTGCGGATTCGCCCGGGCGACGAAACTCCGGGTCGGTGGAGCCTTGGATGAGGTTTGCCAAGCGGTCCATCAAAGGCCAGTCCTGTTGAGGTATGGCCATCAAGTCCAAGATCAAACGAAGCGGGAGCTGGCCCGCTACCTCGTCGACGAGATCGCATGAGCCACGCGGGGCGACTTCCGCAACTATATCACCAGTTATGCGATCGATGGTTGAAACCATCTTGTTGATCACATGAACTGTGAAGTGCTTGTTGAAGGGGCGCCGGTAGGTAAGATGGCTGGGCGCATCTACAAAAGTAGGTATTGCATCAAACCCAAGCGCATGGTGATCCATTGCAAGAAAAGCGACCGGGTCGGGGGGCAAATTCCCACCATATTTGGAACTGAAGGTTTCAGCGTCGGTCTGAACCTGAATGATATCGGCATGTCTGGTGACATGCCAGAGCGGACGGCCATAGGAATTGTCCGTCCAATGTACGGGATCGTGATCACGCAAAAGCTTGAATGAATCGTGATAACCGTCAGACGTATAGTACTCATCCAACGTAATATTATCGTCAATTTCTTTCCAGTCCACATCCGTCTCCAAATTTATCGCATCACCACCCGAGCGCCGCCAGCAGAGTTCGTATTTGCACTTGAGCAGCGCTCCAATTCTATCAGATGATGCTGCTAAAAGTTGCTACTTCCAAGCAATCCGGCAGGGCGAACCCACTTTCCAGATGCGACCTCCGCTTGCCGCATATGAGCAACTCCCTCGTGATCCCTTTAGCGAACTCTTTCCAAACTAATCCAGTAGTGATGGGTAACAAATGATAAGGTGATGTCAATCTTTCTTTTTAGCTGTTTCAGATTTGCGAACCCGAACGCTGGGTTGAGCCCTACAGACATTAGCGTTCAATGCAGAGCGCGCGCATGCACCGGCTGACGAGCAAATTGGCGCGGATCATGGCGCGCATGCATCATCTCCACTCTATCCAACGTTTGACGGCTGGCGCTTCGAGCGCCACGCCCCTCTTGAGCGCGGAATTTTACACTCCCGTAAGCCGACAATCAAATGTTTCAATGACATCATGTTTTTTTATACTTGCTAGCTGGGGCTGTGCAAGGTAGCTACTGAATCAGCATACTCTGAACATAGGAGTTCGGGGCGGCAAAGCCAAATTGGCAGATTCCCTACCATGATGTCGATGGATTCAATTGGGAAAGATATGGGCCAAAGCATGATAGGGACGGTGAAGTACGCAGTCATGGAAACTCTGCCCCGCCAGCAACAGCAGCGATCACAGCTTTTGGTAAAGGAAGCATAATGAATGTATCCGTAGATCTCGACGCCGTTACAGGCAGGTCTACACCTTCGGCGGCGGTGCCTGGCATGAATGCGATGCTTGATGCCAGTCAGATAATCTTAGTGCACATAACGTTGGTTCCAAGTCATCGACAAGGGCAGGCGTGTGGTTTCTAGCATTTCCTTCGATGATCTTACACTTGATTGCATCATGCAATCCGCAGCGGCCGTTAGGGATGCAGCCTTTGGAATTAACCAGACCTGGTCGCCCAAGGTCTTCATACCGCTGACCCACTTGTGCCGGGACTTGTGCCATTATTGCACCTTCTCGCGCCCCCGCCCTGGCCAGCGCGCCTACATGTCGCCGGAGGACGTGCTTGACGTGGCACGCGCGGGGGCTGCCGCCGGGTGCACCGAGGCATTGTTCACGCTCGGCGACAAACCTGAACTCCGGTTTGCACAGGCCCGTAGGGAACTAGCCGAGTTCGGATACGTGACCACGCTCGACTATCTCGAGGCGATGTGCCAGCTAGTGATTTCCCAAACTGGCTTGATCCCGCACGTCAACGCTGGCGTCATGGAGGCGAAGGACATTGCCCGCCTGCGCGCGGTGTCAGCCTCGCAAGGGTTGATGCTTGAAACGGTGGCAAACCGGCTGGGGGACAAGGGCGGTCCTCACTATCGCTCACCCGACAAGGTGCCCGCGAAGCGGCTCGCAACCATCCGCGCGGCGGGTGAGCTCAAGGTGCCCTTCACGACCGGAATACTTATCGGGATCGGCGAAACCCGGGCAGAGCGAATAGAAGCGCTGCTGGCGATCCAAGACCTGCACGCTGAATTCGGCCATATTGCCGAAGTGATCATACAGAATTTTCGCGCCAAACCGGGCACTCCAATGTCCGGTGCGGTCGAACCGGACATGGATGACCTGCTCTGGACTATCGCTGCGGCGCGGCTGACTCTTCCGCCCGACATATCGGTTCAGGCCCCACCAAACCTGGCCGACGCCATTTTCCCCCGCCTGATGGATGCTGGGATCAACGATTGGGGTGGAATCAGCCCTGTAACACCCGATCACGTCAACCCTGAATGCCCGTGGCCTGCAGTCGAAAAGCTGTTTGCGGCGACCGAAGCTGCCGGACGGCGATTGGTGGCACGGCTGCCGGTTTACCCGGGCTGGGCCGGTGCGGAATGGCAGGACGCGGCGATCCTGCCGTTGCTTGCCGCAAATAGCGATGCCGAGGGCTATGCCCGCGCCGATGCCTGGTCGCCCGGCCTCCCGCTGCCGGCGCAGCCTGAACCGGCGCGCGGTATGTCTTCACCGCATATCGCCCGTCTGATCGATCGCGCGCAGTCAGGCGACTCTCTTAATGAGGATGAAATCGTCGCGCTGTTTGCGGCACGCAGTTCCGACGTCGAACATGTTTGTGCCGGAGCCGATGCACTGCGACGCACGACACGCGGCGATGAGATAAGTTTTGTCGTCAACCGCAACATCAACTACACTAATATCTGCGCCTACGCCTGCGGGTTCTGTGCCTTCTCCAAGGGGCGTGGCGCCGACAGCCTGCGTGGACGCCCTTATGATCTCGACCTGTCCGAAGTGACGCGCCGCGCGCACGAGGCTGTTGCCCGGGGCGGCACCGAGGTCTGCATGCAGGGCGGAATTCATCCGGCCTATACTGGTGATACTTACCTGCAGCTGCTGCGCGCGGTCAAATCGGCCGAGCCGGGCCTGCACATCCACGCTTTCAGCCCGCTTGAGGTGCGGCACGGCGCGGACACGCTAGGCCTCAGCCTCGAGGACTATCTGACCCGTCTCAAGGAGGCTGGGCTCGACTCGCTTCCCGGTACCGCGGCCGAGATCCTCGATGACGATGTGCGGGACGTGATCTGCCCAGACAAGCTCAACACCGCCGAATGGCTCGAGACGGTCGAGGCAGCGCACCGCGTGGGGCTGAAGACCACCGCAACGATCATGTTCGGTCATGTCGATACACCGCGCCACTGGGCTCGACACCTGATCCGGGTGCGCGACCTGCAGGCCCGCACGGGTGGAATAACGGAGTTCGTTCCTTTGCCCTTCGTTCCGATGGAAGCGCCGATGACGCTGCGCGGGATTGCCAGGCGGGGTCCGACATTCCGCGAGGTGCGATTGATGCACGCCGTGGCGCGACTGGCGCTGCACCCGCATATTACCTCGATCCAGACTAGCTGGGTCAAGCTGGGGCGTGAGGGAGTAGCGGCCTGCCTCAACGGTGGTGCCAACGATATCGGCGGCACCCTGATGGACGAAAGCATCAGCCGCGCTGCCGGCGCAGCGCATGGGCAGGAAATGCCTCCCTGCGAAATGGAAGAGTTGATCTGCGGTCTGGATCGCCAGCCACGCCAGCGCACCACACTTTACGAAGACGTCGATGACCTGACGCGCACGCGTGGGCACCATGCGGTTCCGCTAACGCCAGTCGTGCTGACGCCGCCCAAGAAAATCAAGCAAAAGGAAATGATAGATGTCGAATGAGCGCCTGACCATCGCCGTGCTAGGTGGAACCGGCAAGGAAGGCGGCGGCCTTGCACTGCGTTGGGCACACAAGGGACACGAGGTCATCCTCGGCAGCCGCACCGCAGAACGCGCTGAACAAGCCGCCGCTGCGATGCGCGCAGAACTGGGCAGCGCATCACAGGTCAGTGGCATGGCCAACCCCGATGCCGCAGCGGCGGCGGATCTAGTGGTCCTTTCAGTCCCCTATTCGGCTCAGCAATCAACCGTGCTGGACGTCGCTGAGCAGTTGAAGGGCAAGATTCTGATCGACGTTACCGTACCGCTGATCCCGCCCAAGGTCAACCGGGTGCAGTTGCCCGAAGGCGGCAGTGCGGTGGAAGCAGTGCAACGATTGCTGGGTGACGAGGTCAAGGTGGTGTCTGCTTTTCAGAACATCTCGGCCCATCACCTTGCCAAACTCGACGAGGAAATGGACTGCGACGTGTTGGTCTGCGCCGACGATCCCGAAGCTGCCGACAAGGTCGTGGCATTGAGCGAGGAGATCGGCCTGACCGCTTGGAATGCCGGTCCGCTGGCCAATTCGGTCGTGGCCGAAGCACTGACCAGTGTACTGATTGCGCTTAACCGCCGGTACAAAGTGCCCGGGTCTGGCATTCGCGTTACTGGTGTGCCACGTCCCTGAACGTGTCCGCATTCAGCTTTTCCGTAAGCGCCATGTCCGGCGTTCCGGCGATTCGCCCCGGCGATGACTTGGCGCGCGTGGCGCTCGATGCCATGCAGGCGAACGGGCTTGATTTTGCCGATGGCGACGTGCTGGTGATGGCGCAGAAGATCGTCTCCAAGTCCGAGGGACGGCAGGTCGCGCTGGGCAGCGTCGTTCCCGGACAGGCGGCGTTGGCTCTCGCGGAACAGACCGGCAAGGACGCGCGACTGGTCGAACTGATCCTGTCCGAAGCGCAGGAGGTGCTGCGCACCCGCCCAAACCTCATCGTGGTCAGACACCGGCTCGGCCTTGTGCTGGCCAATGCCGGGATCGACCAATCGAACGTCGGCGCGGGTGACGGCTATGGGGAGGGCGCGCAGGCGCTACTTCTGCCGTTCGATCCCGATGCCAGCGCGGCGCGGCTGCGCGATGCGATCCGCGCCGCAACGAGTAAGCAAGTTGCGGTGCTGGTGATCGACAGCATGGGCCGCGCCTGGCGTATGGGCACCACTGGTACTGCGATCGGAGTCTCCGGAATTCCCGCATTGCTCGACCTTCGGGGTCGGCCTGACCTCAATGGACGGCGGCTCGAAACAAGCGAGCTGGGGCTTGCCGACGAGATTGCCGCAGCCGCCTCTCTCGCGATGGGCCAGGCGGGCGAGGGACGTCCACTGGTGCTGGTGCGCGGCCTGCCAACGATGGGAAAGCCGGGCGCGGCCGCCGACCTGATCCGGCCCGTACAGATGGACCTGTTCCGGTGATCCTCGCTCTGGCTGGAGGCGTGGGCGGAGCGCGGCTGGCCAATGGACTGGCCAGGGTACTGACACCTGGCGAACTGACCGTGGCGGTCAATATCGGCGACGATTTTACGCATCTTGGTCTGCCGATCTGCCCCGATATCGACACGGTCACTTATACGCTCGCCGGGCGCAACAACCACGAACTTGGCTGGGGCATCGCTGGAGAGAGCTGGGCTTTCATGGACGAACTCAGGGCGCTAGGCGGCCCAGACTGGTTCAACCTTGGCGACCGCGACCTAGCCAAGCACATGCTCCGTGGCGAATGGCTGCGCCAGGGCCAGAGCCTGTCACAGGTCACCACCGAACTTGCCCGTCGGCAGGGCATCCCGCAGGTGATCGTGCCGATGAGCGACGAACCGGTCCGCACGGTAGTCCTGACCGACGAAGGAGAGCTGCCTTTCCAGGACTATTTCGTTCGCCGCCGCTGCGAGCCGCGGTTCCTCTCGATTCGGTTCGATGGGGCCGCAAGCGCGAACATAAGCCCCGGCCTGCAGAGCGCGCTGGCGGATCCGGGCCTGGAAGCGATCGTGGTCTGTCCCTCGAACCCGGTCCTGAGCATTGGGCCGTTCCTGTCCGTCCCCTCTATCCTCGACGCATTGCATTCTGCAAAGGTTCCCCGCGTGGCCGTATCGCCCTTTATTGGCGGCGATGCGGTCAAGGGACCGGCAGCCAAGATCATGCGCGAACTCGGCGAACAGCCGGGCGCGGCCTGCCTAGTGCGGTACTATTGCGGGATCATCGACGCGGTGCTCTGCGACCATGAAGACCCGGCGGCCGGAAAGGTGATCGATGGCATGGCCTTTCACGCTACCGACACGCTGATGAAGGACGAAGCCGACCAGCAGCGGTTGGCAACCGAAGTGCTCGCGCTTGCACGGACCTTGCCATGACGCTCCGGATCATCATCCCGGTGCGTCCGCTTGGCGAAGGGAAGTCGCGCCTTGGTTCGGCGCTCGCGCCGACCGCTCGCGCCTCGTTGACCGAATGGATGTTCCGGCACGTGCTGGGAACCGCGGAGCAGTGCGGCCCGACCTGGACCGTGAGCAGGGATCCGGCATTGTTGGCATTATCGGCGCGGGCTGTCCATGAAGCCGAGCACGGCCTCAATCGGGCACTGGAACAAGCATCTGCAGGTCTGGAAGGCAACGGCCCCGTGCTGGCCCTGAGCGCTGACCTGCCGCTTCTAGCCCTCGACGATCTGGAGGCGATGGCTGCCTTGTTGGTCGAAGCGGACGTGGTCGCGGCCCCGGATCGCGCCGGGAGTGGCACCAATGCCTTGTTGCTCGCCCGACCGAGGTTGATCCGCTATTGCTTCGGGGAAGCCAGCCTCGCTGCGCATCGCGCGGCGGCGGATGCCAATGGCCTGCGCTTCGCTACCTATGAGTGCGCGGGCCTCGCGACCGATATTGACCGGCCCGATGATCTCGCGATGTTGCCGCCCGAACTGCTGAGCACACTTGGATTTCAGCCTCTTGTGAACGACGCCGCTGCGATCATTTCGAGCACTGTGCCCGCATGTTCCTTCCGGCAGATCAGCAAGTCGGGGAGGTAGACGTCGCGCTGGTTGTAGATCAGCGGCGAACCGTCGATCCGTGAGCAGTGAAGGCCGTGCGCTTGCGCGACAGCAACCGGAGCCATCGAATCCCATTCATACTGGCCGCCGCTGTGCAGATAGATGTCCGCCTGGTCGAGGATAACTGCCATCGCCTTGGCGCCGGCGGAACCCATTGGAACCAGTTCGGCGTCGAGGCACTTGGCCACCGCGACCGCTTCCGCTGCGGGTCGGGTGCGCGATACGACAATTCGAAGCTTTTCGGGCGCGGGCGGTATGGGTCGCAGCCGGTCGGAGCGCAGGACCGTGCCCTGGCCGGTGCCTGCAAGGTCAAGCCCAGGCAGCGCCACGGCACCGATCGCTGGTTGGCCATCGATCGCCAGGCCAACGTGCACCGCCCAGTCTGCACGCTCCTCGCCATATTCGCGCGTGCCATCGACCGGATCGACGATCCACACCCGGCTTTGGTCGAGCCGCGCAAGATTGTCCTTTTCCTCCTCAGAGAGGATTCCGTCTGTGCCCCGCATTTCGCGCAGCGCATGGATCAGGAACTGGTTGGCGGTCTGGTCGCCGGCCTTGCCTAGCGCCTTGGCTTCAAATAGGCCGGAGGCGCGAATGTTCAACAGAATTCTGCCCGCCACCTCGGCAAGGTGAGCGGCAAGGTCGGCGTCACCCATCGACTTGGGGTCGATGCGGGTGTTCATGGAATCAGCCTGGCGACAATGACGTCGGCGGCTTCGTCTGCGCTCATCCCAGTGGTGTCAATGCGGATCTCGGGATCTTCTGGCGGCTCATAAGGGCTGTCGATGCCTGTGAAGTTCTTGAGCTGGCCGGCGCGCGCCTTCTTGTAGAGTCCTTTGACGTCACGGGCTTCCGCATCAGCAAGTGGGGTATCGATATGCACTTCTATGAACTCGCCTGGCTGCATCATCTGCCGCACCATCTCGCGCTCTGCACGGAAAGGCGAGATGAAAGCGGTAATGACGATGAGGCCGGCGTCCGTCATGAGCTTTGCCACTTCGCCCACGCGACGAATATTTTCCACCCGGTCGGCATCGGTAAAACCCATATCCCTGTTGAGGCCGTGGCGGACATTGTCGCCGTCAAGAAGAAAGGTGTGACGGTTCATCCGCGCCAGCTTCTTTTCGACAATGTTGGCGATCGTCGACTTGCCCGCGCCGGAAAGGCCGGTGAACCACAGAACGGCAGGCTTCTGGTTCTTCAGGCCGGCATGGAATTCGCGGCTGACGTCGGTTGCCTGCCAATGGACATTCTGCGCCCTACGCAGGCTGAAATGCAGCATTCCAGCCGCCACAGTGGAGTTCGTGATCTTGTCTACGAGAATGAAGCCACCCAATGCCCGGCTAGCCTCATAAGGTTCGAACACGATCGGCCGGTCGGTCGACAGGTTCGCGACTCCAATGGCGTTGAGGTCTAGTGTCTTGGCCGCCAGATGCTCCATCGTGTTAACATTGACCTGATATTTGGGCTGCTGGACCGTGGCGGTAACCGTCTGTGCACCGAGCTTGAGCCAGTAAGACCGGCCTGGGAGCATCTCCTCGTCGGCCAGCCACACAAGCGTCGCTTCGAACTGATCGGCGGCCTGCGGGGGATTGTCGGCCAAGGCAATAACGTCACCTCGCGAACAGTCTATTTCGTCAGCGAAACAGATCGTCACCGACTCGCCGGCGGCCGCCTGATCCAGATCGCCGTCCAGCGTCACAATCCGGTTCACTGTGCTGGTCTTGCCCGATGGCAGCACGCGCACAGCGTCGCCGGGCTTGACCACGCCGGTCGCAATCAGCCCGGAAAATCCGCGGAAGTCCAGATTGGGACGATTGACCCACTGCACTGGCATCCGGAAGGGCTTTTCGGCATCAGCGGCACTGTTGACTTCGACGGTTTCGAGATGCTCGATCAGAGCAGGACCCTTATACCATGGGGTATTGTCTGATGGTCCAGTGATATTGTCTCCCTTGAAGCCGGAAATAGGCATCGCGGTGAAGCTCTCGATCCCGATCGATTTCGCGAAGGTGGTATAGTCGGCGACGATCTCGTTGTACCTAGCCTGATCGTAGTCGATCAAGTCCATCTTGTTGACGGCCAGCACGATGTTGCGAATGCCGATCAGGTGGGCAAGGTAGGAGTGCCGCCGGGTCTGGACGAGCACGCCCTTGCGTGCATCGATCAGGATCACCGCGAGGTCCGCGGTGCTCGCCCCGGTGACCATATTGCGCGTGTATTGCTCGTGCCCAGGGCAGTCGGCAACGATGAACTTGCGCTTTTCGGTATTAAAGAAGCGATAGGCAACGTCAATGGTGATGCCTTGCTCACGCTCGGCGGCGAGGCCATCGACCAGCAACGCGAAGTCGATCTCCTGCCCTTGCGTGCCGACCTTCTTGCTATCACTTTCGAGTGCGGCGAGCTGATCCTCGAAAATCATCTTGCTGTCATAAAGCAGTCGCCCGATCAGTGTGGACTTGCCGTCATCCACCGATCCGCAGGTGATGAAGCGTAGCATGGACTTGTGCTGGTGTTGGACGAGATAGGCGTCGATGTCCTGAGAGATCAGGGTCTCGGTGACGTAAATGGGATCAACTGCGTCCGACATTAGAAGTACCCCTGCTGCTTCTTGACTTCCATGCCGGCACCGCCAGCATCTTTGTCGATAGCGCGACCCTGGCGCTCGCTGGTAGTGGTGAGCAGGGTTTCCTGGATCACCTCAGGCAGGGTCGTAGCTTCGCTCAGCACCGCACCAGTCAGCGGGTAGCAGCCCAGCGTGCGAAAGCGGATCGAGCGTTCGACCGGCACTTCACCGGGTTGCAGCGGGAAGCGGTCATCGTCGACCATCAGCAGCATCCCGTCGCGCTCAACTGATGGGCGCTTAGCCGCGAAGTACAGCGGAACGATCGGAATGTCGTTCAGCTGGATATATTGCCACACGTCAAGCTCGGTCCAGTTACTGATCGGGAAGACGCGGATGCTTTCGCCCTTGTTCTTGCGCGCGTTGTAAAGGTTCCACAGTTCCGGACGCTGGTTCTTGGGGTCCCAGCCATGGCTGGCGGTGCGGAATGAGAATATCCGTTCCTTGGCGCGGCTCTTTTCTTCGTCTCGGCGAGCACCGCCGAACGCGGCATCGAAGCCATATTTATCGAGTGCCTGCTTCAGTCCTTCCGTCTTCCACATGTCGGTGTGGAGCGCGCCATGATCGAACGGGTTGATCCCGCGCGCTGCGGCTTCAGGGTTCTGGTAGACCAGCAGCTCCATGCCGGAAAGTTCTGCCATCTTGTCGCGAAGCTTGTACATCTCCTTGAACTTCCAGGTCGTGTCGACATGCAGCAGCGGGAACGGCGGCGGCGCGGGATAGAATGCCTTCCGCGCTAGGTGCAGCATCACGGCGCTGTCCTTGCCCACTGAATACATCATCACCGGCTTCTCGGCTTCGGCCACAACTTCACGCATGATGTGGATGGCCTCGGACTCAAGTCGCTCTAGGTGCGTCAAACTGGATTTCTCGGTCAATTCAGCTATCCTTCGACGCTTGGTTTCTTGCCACTGACGCGCCATTGCAGGTGAGGCTTGACCTTAAAGCTCCCATATGGGAACAAAATGAATGACTTCTTTCTCCGGGTATCAGCGAGAACTGTCGCTTCCGCTGATCAGCGGCATCCAGGAAGATCCGCCCTGGACCACATTCATGCGCTGTTTGGTCGAACAGACATACGCACGGCGCGCTTTTCTCGTCATGACATTGGCGAATGCAATGCCGTCGCAGGAACCCGCGGTCGTCCATGTTACCTCCACCAGAGCTTTGAGCGAACCTCCGATCGACTTTCAGCAAATCGCCGCAGTCAACCTTAGTCCTTACGGCCTCATGCGACCGGAACGGATTTATGCATTGGAAGAAATGCTCGATCACAGTGCTGCCGCTCATCACGATCGGCAGCGAGAAGCCTTGAATGCCCTGGGCATAAATTTTGGCCGCTGGCTAAGAATCAGTGTCAACGGTTTTGCTGATGCGTGGGTGCTGCTGGTCAGGGAACGGGAAGATTTTAGCGCTTTTGCATCGTCGCTGCTTTCATCGATCATCCCCCATTTCAAGGCCGCGATACAGACTTACGTTACGCTTTCCGAACTGCGCCTGTCTTCTGCCATGGCCAACAGGCAACTTGAACGTATCGGGGTGGGGCAGCTTGCGTTTGACAGTAGCGGCCGGGTGATTGCTGCGGACCCACTTTCGGAATCGTTCCTGTCCTTTTTGCCTGAACCCGGGACCAGGGCAGGGCGGAGGCTGCAAGTCCGCGCGGACGTTGCCCAGGCTCTCGCGACAGCATGTGCCGAGTTGAGCAATGGTACCAGCGATGTGCGACGCTTGATCCGTCTCGACACAAAGCATGGTTTGAACATGCTCCTGCGGCCATCCGATCTTGATTTGGGAAAGTTTGTGCTGCATCCCTCGGTTATCGGCACTCTCAAGATCGGTGATCGGGATCTACCGGTCGGCGCAGCAAAGCTTTTGTCAGATCTTTATGGCCTCTCGTACAACGAGGCCTCGCTCGCCTTTGGACTGGCAACCGGAGAGTCGATCAGCGCCGCGGGTCGACGCCTTCATCTCACGCCCGAGACAGCCCGAATTTACTCAAAGCGGGTCTACGCGAAGACCGGCGCGAATGGTCAGGCCGATCTTGTCCGTCTGATATTGGTCAGCCTGGCTCCATTTGCGTGATGCAGGGGCAGAACTGGGTCTCTGACTGTGGGTGCCGACATATCCGGCACGGCCGCACCGACGATTTCTTCGGCTTGGCCGACCGCCAGGTGGGCGCGGAAAAGGCAATCAAGTAGCGCTGCTGCCGGACGGTCGCTCCTAGATGACGCATATTCGAATAGAACTCGATGACCGGCTAGGGTGGTCTGATTAGGGCAGACCTAGACGATCCACAGCGATTTTAAAGTAGGTCGTAACCCTAACGAAGATTGGCGAATTCAGGTTTGAAGATGGCGTGGGCCCATAGCTGCGTTACGCGAATTGTAAGATTTTCGGGTTCATTGGCGGCTACGATTGATGGGCGAACTAGACGTCTGTAAACCGCGTTTTCCGTCATCCCTACCAGCAATTCAGCAGTGGAAGTCGCATCGACATCAGTGTAACTGATCCCGTCCATCTGTGCTCGCTCGATAAGATGCGCAATTCTCTTGTTAATCCGATTGCGCAATTCATTCCATAGTTCTTCAATGTGCGGAATGGTTTGTGAAGTTTCCCACAAAATCTTAAGAATGTCTCGATTCTCTGACGCGAAGCTAATGACTTGTTGAGTTGATTTAAAAAGCGATTTCGTGGGATATGCAGGTTCATAATGAACGTCTAAAAACGTTACGGCATAAGATTGTTCAAAGTAAAGAGCTATCAAATCATCGAGAATATCTTCTTTGTCTTTAAAATATCTGTAAAAGGCTCCGAGAGAAAAGTTTGCTTCTGTTGTGATATCTTGGACGCGTGCGTTGACAAACCCCATCCGACTGAATACCGACCTTGCTGCGGTCATCAATTCGGCCTTGGTTTTTAGTCCTTTTTTGCCCAACTGACGATTCGCGAACTCATCTTCAGTTTTTTGCGTGCTGCTATACGCCATCTACTGAGGACCCCTTTTTATGACATGCTGATCGTTCGTCTAGCGAAACTTGCTTGATAGATGCAAGCGCATTCTGGATAGTGGTCGTTTACACGGCAGAACTCCCTTCCTGCGCTTTTTGGAGTTGGGAAAAAATTTATGCACGCCAAATCTATCCCTTCCTTGTCCAACAGATCCCGAGATTTTTGGCGTTGACAGACGATTGATTTGTATGATGAAACGTTTGTCAAGGGTGCCGCTGGCAGCAAAGTTTTTGTCCACAACCGACGACATTGAAGACGATCAGTTGACATAAGACCGATCTCGAAAGCGGTCGTTGCTGAGGTTGCTGGTTATGCTATAATGAAGTGATGTCTAATGCTGATACACTCTTTCAACCGCATCCGCAGACCGACGAAGATGCGACGGCCCTAGCAGAGGCGGTTCGTTGTATTGAAGCATTCACAAGCCGGTTCAACGCACGCGACCTAGCTGGGATGGATGAACTTCTTCACTTTCCGCATATCATTCTGTCGGGAGAGCATCTTGTCGTCTGGGCGGAACCTGCCAATCTCCCCGCCTCATTTTTTGATGATCTTGAGCGTGACACGGGGTGGGCGGAATCGCGATACCAGCGCAAGGATGCTGTGCTGGTTAGCCCCCGTAAAGTTCATTTGGTAGTCGAGTACACCCGGAATCGCGCCGATGGATCAGTAGCGAGCAGTCACAAGAATTTATGGGTCGTGACCTTCGCTGACGGTCGATGGGGCATCAAGCTGCGATCATATTGACCAGTAGGGATAACGGCCGCTTTCGCACCCGCCGCGTTAAATCCGGACAGTCGGCAATCCCCAACTTTCCGGTCGTTTGAGCTTCGCATCGATTGGCTTCGTCCGTTCCGAGGTCAGCTGATGCACAATCCGTGCATAGACTTGTATCCGGTCGAGGCCGAAGCCGCGTACCATAATCCGTATTCACATCCCCGGATCGAGCAAAGGCGGATGCGGACCAAACTACTACTGGGCGTTTTCAGGCGCCATCAATCTTCCCGGTCACGCATCACACCAACCCGCGTCGCCTTATTGAGCCTGTTGCAACATAGGCATCAGGCGGCGCGGAGCTCGGCACCTTGCGGGACCAGACCGGTCTCCACAAAGCGCCAAAGCGCGATTAGCAATTTGCGGGCAAGCGCCACGATCCCAACCTTGGCAGCGCGTCCGCCGTTGCCCTTGAAGCGTTCACGATACCAGACCGCCAACTCGCTGCCAGGCTGATATCGCAGCCAACACCATGCAAGCTCGACCATCAGCACGCGGGTGCCATGGTTGCCAGCCTTGCTGATGCCTTGATCGCGCGACACGTCTCCGCTGGCAAAGGGAGCCGGTGCCAAGCCAAGGAAAGCCGCGACGTGTCGTCGACTTTCAAACTTGCGGCAAAACACCTCAGCAACCAGCATCGCCGCGCTGTTTGCACCAATGCCCTTCAACTGTTCGAGGCGAACGGCCTTCTCGCGGCAGGGAAAGGTCGAAGCTTCGTGAAGCACAACCTCGGCGCGGTCTCGTTCGATGTCTTTGATCTGGTCGTTGAGCAACACGAGGCGGCTGAAACAGCGCTCAATCTGCCGACGAAGGTTCGGCGGCAGCAGCCGACCGTCGCCGGTTCGCATATCGTCGAGTTGCTTTGACCAGTCACCGCCGCTGACCGCTTTAACCGACTGGATGCCTTGTAAGGCCAGCAGCCCTCTGATCCGCGAAATAATCCGGGTGCGCTCGTGAACGAGATCGCCGCGCTCGCGCATCACGCGCCGCGCGTCTTCCTCTTCCGGCGTCGGCACGTCCACGACACGGCATACGCTTTTGTCGCCTGCGAGATAGGCTTTGAGGATACCGATCATTGCTTCGGCGTCGATCCGGTCGGTCTTCACGCGCCTGCCGCGCCGCGACACGAGAAAGCTGGCAGGGTCAAGGACATAGGTATCGACATCGTTCGCCAGCAACAATCGCGCGAGCCAAAAGCCATCGTAGCCGATCTCGAAGCACAAGCGAATAACTGCATGTTCGCCCAGACGGTCGCTGGTCCTGCGCTCAAGCTTTCGAAGATGAGCCAGCAAGGCTGCGCTGTCTCCAGCAGGAATCGTTCGCAGCGAGGGCTTGCATGCCCCAGGCGTCAGCGATGCCACAAGCCAATTGCGCTTGCTGAGTTCTATGCTGACGACGACAGCGCTGTTAGGGGAATATTTTGATGATTGGTTCTCCATGATAAGTTCTCCGTGAAGGTTGACGGAGCAACGGCATAGCCGAATCCGACCTGCATAGGATCTATTACCAGGGCGCATGCTGGCGAGAACAGGCCCGCTTCCATGCGAGAGGTTTCGACATTTGAGCATCTATCTACTCCGCCACCAGCCGACTGGCGATCTGCATGGTCTGACTGTGCTGAATGCCTAGATGACAAAACTCCCGCGAGTGCACAAGTAAAAATTATTAATGACATCATCTTATTTAAATTTGCCAATCCTCGCTGCACGTACTGCCAGAGGACGCGAGAGCACTGAACGGCCAATTCGCGGCATTGGAATGGACAATCCGTTATCGAGATGGGCATTCCTCATCTGGACTGAAGTGTCGAGGAGCAATCGCGGCTCAGATGCTTGAATCGGGCCTTCAAAAAAGCCCTGACAGCCTGAAATTTAGTAAGTTAACTATGCTAAGTATTCACAATTGTGCGGCTTACCATCACGCCAAACTAGGTGTTTGGTCCCAGCATGTGATGGCTGGGTTTGACGATAAAGACATCGGGCTTTGATTTCCAGAGTTCCTCGATGGCCTCGTATGGCGTCCTGAACTTCAGGGCCTTGAGCTGCTTGACGAAGTTGTAGGCAACCAGCCATTCGCTGACGTGTCGTCATAGTTCCTGGATTGAGGCTTAGTGGAAGGATTTGACGGTCGCCTCCTTGATCGTTCTGACCATTCGTTCGGCTTGGCCGTTGGTCAGGGGTGATAGGGTTTGGTGAGGCGATGCTTGATGCCGTTGCTCTGGCAGGTGCGCCCGAAGTTGTGGCCGATCCAGGTTTGCGAGACCCCTTGATAGCGATCGACGAACTGGACGCCATTGTCGGTCAGGATAGTGTGGATCCTGTAGGGCGCGGTCCTGACCAGAACCTTGAGGAATGCGGCTGCGGCCAGCTTGGTAGCCTTGCGGTAGATGCGGGCAAAGACCAGCTTCGAGGTGCGGTCTACCGCGACAAACAGGAAGCCTTTCCCGCCCTCGTAACGCAGTTCGGTAATATCGATGTGGAAGTAGCCGATCTCGTAGTTCTTGAACTTCTTTGGCTTCTCGCGGTCAGCTTTGGGCAGGCGGCTGATACCATGCCGTTGCAGGCAGCGATGTAAGGACGAGCGCGTTAGCTGCGGGATCACGCCCTTCAACGCGATGTAGACGTCGTCCAGTGGCAGCCGCGCCTGCACACGAAGCGCCACGATGGCAGCCTCTTCCATCGGTGAAAGCACGGTACTGCGGCGCTCCTTCGGTCCCATTGGCATGTCCTCCACAGACTGCCTATGCCGCTACTTCAGGACGGTCTTCTCGTTGATGCAAAACCGCTTCGCGAGGCTCGCGACCGAAGCTTGCGATCGCTGTAGCTCGCCTCGAATAGCGTGCGTCGTCTTGGCGCTGCCGTGTAGAATCTGTCCCATAGGTCCCTCCGCTGTAACGATGACAAATTTACACAATCACATGCTGGGACCAAACAACTAGGTTTTGACGTGCTCCCCTGAAATGTGACCAGAAGTGAGTAGAGTCCGACACGCAAGGAGTCGGAGGTATTAAGCGCAGCAGGTTCAGCGAAGAGCAGATTATTGGGATATTGAAGGAGCAAGAGGTCGGCATGCCGACGGTGGAGGTATCCGTCTGTAGTATTTGAGTTTGTTGAAGAAGCGCTCGACAAGGTTACGTCGCTTGTAGAGCCATGGCGAGAAGCAGATTGGAGCTTTGCGGCTTTTCTTTCGCGGGATTTTCGCCCATCCACGCTTCTCGAAGACCATATCGCGTAGCCATTCGGCATTATGGCGCGGTCAGCGAGCAGCATCTGGCTCTTGCGAATGTCACTCAGCAGTTCGGCGGCAGCCTGAATGTCGTGCGTAAGTCCTGGTGTTAAAACCAAGCCGAGAGCACGGTCCTTGGCATCGCATCGGGTATGGAGTTTGGCAGTGAAGTCGCCGAGGAAGCCGCCAAGCGCATCGGTTCAACGCATTGTCGATGCGCACTCAGTCGTTAGTAGCCGCCGTTCCTCTTGGATGATCGCGCAAAACAAAATTCTGATAATCAGTCAGGGGTTGGCCGCCGCCCAATCGACGCTTATTCGATCAAACCCCGCCTGTGTGCCTTCGATTATAACCGACTGAGTTTGTGGAACCTCCACATCGTCACCGAAGTCGAGCACCCAGATCTTTTTTTCGGCAGTTTCGATTAAAAGTCCGCGACGGCTTTTGCGCAAATTTCCGGCTAGCCTGATCCTTGCCCGCTTTGTCACTGAATTTTCCCCAATCAATTTAATGCCCACCGTTCTAGAACATTACGCACATATTCAGGCGTTTCGCCATTCAGCGGAATTCGTCCCAATCGTGAAACCGTGCCAGGACCGGCATTATAGGCAGCAACTGCCAGATGCACTACGCCAAATCGGTCAAGCATTTGTCGAAGATATTGTGCCGCGCCAGTGATGTTGGCTTGCGGGTCGAAGCGGTTGTGTATGCCCAGATCTCTGGCCGTACCGGGCATGAGCTGACCAAGCCCAGCCGCCCCTGCGCTACTTACTGCACTGGGATTATATCGGGACTCAGCCCAGATAAGTGCATCAAGCAGGCCGTGTGGAATACCAAAGCGTGCTTCGGCCGCGTAAACATGACCCAGAAACGTTGTCCGCCGGATGTTTGATTGAATTTTCCCAGATTTCTTTTGCCGGTGCGTGCGCTGGACGGAAAATACGGCTTCGTTGCCTAACAACTGAGTTGGGAGCGGGCTGTGCATCGGCGACCAGTGGCCATGCTCGACGATCTGAAAATTGCCCCGCTCGCTGATTCGATACCCCTGTTCAATATTGGAAACGGGTGCTGATGGCTGGTCCGAGGGCACGACATTTTGTTCAGAAGGCGCGGACGCCCTAGTAGATGTTGCTGATAGCAGGCCCATACCCAAAAACGCCATAAGTAAGATTTTCATTTTGCATTCCTTCGCGAGAACGAAGTAAAGAACATACAAGGAACATTGACCTGACGGAATTGCTGTGGCTTATTTGAGAGCGGAGGCGGCGCACGGTTGCAGGTAGCAACAGCAGGACTTCACCATGCCCAGCAGCAATTCTATTCTCCAATCTTCTCTTGAGACCCGGGCGCGTCAAATCGTCAAAGCCCTTGGTGGCCATTGGTCGCGCAAATCAGGCATGTGCCGGTGCCCAGCACATGATGACAGAACGCCGTCGCTCTCGGTCGGTGTCACCGGATCAGCAATATTGTTTCATTGTTTTGCTGGCTGCACGAGCGAGGAGGTGCTTGCAGGCTTTAAGCGGCACGGAATCCGGCCCCGCGACCTGTTCGATGGTAAGGGTGCTGTGGTTGTGCCGACTGCGAAGCCATTTGGACCTGACGCCAATGCTTTGAGACTGTGGCAGCAGGCTGTTCCGATCACAGATACGCTCGGTGAGCAATATCTCACTAAGCGTTCCATATTGCTTCCTTCTACCGAACTGCGGTTTCTGGATCGAACGCCTTTGGGGCGCGCACCAGACGTCCGGTTCCTTCCTGCGCTTATTGCAGCTGTCCGAATGGATATCGGCATAGTTGCTATCCAGCGTACATTTATTGAACGCACCACAGCCTCAAAGGCCGATTTTTTCAAGCCCAAGCGCGCGCTTGGGCAATTGGGGGTAGGTGCTGTCCGCCTTTCGGAGCCGGTCGAAGGCAGGCTGGGTCTTGCTGAAGGATCGGAAAGCGCACTTTCTGCACAAACGCTATTTGGCGTTCCGTGCTGGGCCACGCTCGGCAATGAGCGGTTCGGCATAGTCGCTATACCCGAACGCATCACCGAACTGCATCTGTTTGTAGACGCTGACAAAGGCGGCGAACTAGCTTTGAAGCGCGGGATTGAGGCTTATGCGCGCCCCGGACGAATGATCATTCCGCACAAGCCTGACCGTCCGGATAATGATTGGAATGATGAGCTTCGGGAAAGAGATGACAGCCATGCGGCTGCCTGACGGCAGCCCAGAGTTGAGGAGGCGGTTCGTTTTCTGAGGCCCGATCGGCATTCCCGCGAAGATCGCTGGCCTCTTGTCGGAGGCCAACCCCATGAACCAGCCAGCATTCAATCTAGAATTCTCTCGCAACGAAGTTCCGGCGATCACCGCTGCGCGCAGCCTTGCCGAGGATCTTGCTGCCAATGTGCCAATCACGCGCAAACATCTCTCAGAGACCTTCACCCGGCTGACGGGCGCTACCGATGCGGACAATCGCTGGTCGCTTTCTGATACCCATGCTTCGGTGGAGCTGGCGCAACTCCTCTACTTGCAAGCTACATCCAAGATCACTCCGGGCAGCAACATGGCAGAAGCCTTCGATTGCTTTGACAGAATCGAAACCCTTACCCCAATCCAGTATAACCGGTCCGAAGAACAAGTCCGCTTCCAGCAATTCTCGACGCCATTACGCCTCGCCTGGATCACGGCCCGTGCAGCCGCATTCTCGAGTGGCAATCTCACGCTCGAACCGTCGGCCGGAACCGGCATGCTCGCCTTCTGGGCCAGGCAGTGCGGCTCCAAACTTGCGCTCAATGAAATCCATGTCCTGCGGCGCGATGCGCTGCAGGCATTATTTCCCGATGTACGGGTTTCGATGCACGATGGCGAGCTCATCGATGAGGTCCTGGATCCTGCGATCTGCCCTGACACGGTGCTTATCAACCCACCCTATTCGGTCGGGCTCGAGCGCGGCGAAGATGGTCGCACTGGCACCCGGCATTTGCGTTCGGCCATTGCACGGTTGGCGCCGGGTGGCAGGGCAGTGGCTATCATGCCTTTATCGTTCGACGTCCATGCTTTGGTCGAGCGCGCGCGGATACCGCTGGCCGTGCGGCTCAACGTATCGATGGATCGAGCATTTGCGCGAGCGGGAACCTCGATTTCGACGCGCCTTATTGTCATCGATAAGGTTGACGATGCCCTTGCCCCGGTTTCTGCCCATGTCGGCGATCTCAAAGAGCTACTGTCGCTCGTCGATGCCTTGCCGGTCCGCGTGCCGCATCCATTTCCGTCCGTGCCCGCCCGACCGTTCAAACGGGCGCACCGGGTGGCACCCCGATCGCTTGGCCGCCCTGTCGCGCCGGTTTCGGCGATATCGCGCAATTTAGGTGAACCTTGTGCCCTGGAATTTTCGCCGCTCGATCAAGCGGCACCGATTTCCGAGCAGATTGGTCATTACCTCCCATACCGGCCCAGCCGCATGACCATTCCTGGTGCGCGCAACCATCCAACGCCGCTTGTGGAGTCGGTTGCAATGGGCTCGATCGCTGCGCCTATTCCGCGCATCCAGCCGTTGGTTATGCCAAGTTGTGTTGCTGACGGACTGCTTTCAGATGCGCAACTTGAAACGCTGGTCTATGCTACCAACGCTTTTGCGCGCGACCTTCCCGGAAGCTATCTGCCCCATGATAATGGCTGCACGTTGCAGCCTCATGCTGACGGTGCGGTCTATCGCTGCGGATATTTTCTTGGAGACGGAACCGGAGCCGGAAAGGGGAGGCAGGTCGCCGCCATCTTCCTGGACCGCTGGCTGCGCGGTGAGCGACGTCATATTTGGTTGTCGAAGAATGAAGCGCTTTTGGAAGACGCGCGTCGCGACTGGAGCGCGCTTGGCGGGCTGCCGCTCGACGTCCAACCCCTGGCGCAATGGAAACTGGGCCAGGCCGTGACGATGGGCGAGGGCATATTGTTCGTAACCTACCCGACGCTTCGATCAGGCCGGACAGACGCTACGCGTCTGCAGCAGATCCTCGACTGGGCGAGCGCCGACTTTGACGGTGTGATCGCCTTCGATGAAGCCCATGCGATGGCTAATGCTGCGGGCGGCGAGGGAAGCCGCGGCAAGGTAAAAGGTAGCGAGCAGGGTGTCGCTGGCGTGCGGCTTCAAAATCTGCTTCCGCGCGGCGGAGTGCTTTATGTGTCTGCCACCGGCGCGTCCGATGTGAATAATTTGGCCTATGCCGCGCGTCTCGGTCTGTGGGGGCCGGAAACCGCCTTTGCGACCCGCGAACGATTTGTCGATGACATCCGCAAAGGCGGCATCGCTGCTATGGAGCTGGTTGCACGCGATCTCAAATCGCTTGGCCTCTACACTGCACGTGCGCTGTCATTTGCAGGTGTCGAATATGATATACTCGAGCATGAGCTGACCGACGCGCAGATCAAGGTCTATGATGCTTATGCGCAAGCTTGGGCCATCATTCACAGCAATCTGGGCGAAGTCCTTGAAGCCACCCGTATCGTCGATGCGGACAGCGGCAATACGCTAAATAAGGGTGCAAAGGCTGCCGCGCTCTCTATCTTTGAAGGGACCAAGCAGCGCTTCTTTGCCCAGCTTCTGCTTTCGATGAAGCTGCCGAGCCTGTTACCGGCAATCGATCAGGTGTTGGAGGACGGTCATTCTGCCGTGATCCAGCTTGTCTCGACCGCTGAAGCCATGCTCAACCGGCGACTTGCCGATCTGAGCCCGGAAGAGCGTGAACATCTTGAAATCGATCTCTCCCCGCGTGAATATGTCGTCGATTATCTGGTGCAAAGTTTCCCCGTCCGTTTGATGCAAGTCTTCGTCGATGAAAATGGCGATGCGCGTTCCGAGCCAATGAGTGATGCCGACGGCAATCCAGTCCTGTGCCGCGCCGCCGTCGCTGCCCGAGACTCGATGATCGAACGATTGTGCGCACTTCCGCCTGTGGCAACCGCGCTTGATGCAATTATTGAGCGGTTCGGTGTTGACGCGGTGGCCGAAGTGACAGGACGTTCGCGGCGATTGGTGGTGGGCCAGGATGGCAGTCAGAAGCTGCAATCGCGTTCGCCTCGGTCAAACGTAATCGAAACCCAGGCATTCATGGACGGCGACAAGCGCATCCTCGTGTTTTCCGATGCCGGAGGAACTGGGCGCAGCTATCATGCAGATCTGGATGCCAGGAACCGCGAGCGCCGCATCCATTTCCTGCTGGAACCGGGATGGCGTGCGGATGCTGCTATCCAAGGTCTCGGCCGCACCAATCGAACCAATCAGGCATCGGCGCCGCTGTTCCGGCCAGTCACCACCAATGTTCGCGGCGAACGGCGCTTCATTTCGACCATCGCCCGGCGTCTCGACAGTCTCGGCGCGCTCACACGTGGCCAGCGCCAAACCGGCGGACAGAATTTGTTCGATCCAGCGGATAATCTCGAAAGCATCTATGCAAAAGACGCGCTCGCCCGCTGGTTCTACTTGCTCTTCCAAGGCAAGCTCGAAGCGGTCAGCCTTGACCGCTTTCAAGTATTGTCGGGTCTAAAAATCGAAGCAGAAGATGGCGGTTTGCTTGACGACCTGCCGACCATCCAGCGCTGGCTCAATCGTATCCTCGCATTTCCGATCCACTTGCAGAACGGCATATTCGATGAATATCTGGGCCTTGTTGAAGCCCGTGTCGACGCGGCGCGCAACGCGGGCACCCTCGATCTTGGCCTCGAAACGATCCTCGTTGAGGATTTCCGAATTCTGTCTGATCAATTGCTTCGAACCGACGCTGCGTCTGGAGCCACGACACATCTGTTGGAGATCGAGATCGCGCGCCGTCAGCGTCCGCTCTCCTTTGACGATCTGGCCAAAATCCATGATTTGGCGGATGCTCGCGTCCGCCCCATGCGTAACCAGCGCGCGGAGCGCGTAGCGCTTGCGGTTCGCGCGCGCGGACTACTCACCGACGAGGGCGAGCGTATTGAGCGATTTGAACTTGTCCGACCCTTGCGTGCGGAATATCTGACATCCGATCAGCTTTCTGAAAGCAATTGGCAACGGGTTGATGCCTCAGAATTCGAGCAAGCCTGGCGGATCGAAGCTAACGAGGCATTGGCAACGCCTAAGCTTGAGCGTCTGCATCTGGCAACCGGCCTTCTGCTGCCGATCTGGGACAAGCTTCCCGGCGATTATGTTCGCGTGAGCCGGATTGCGGCAAAGGATGGTCGCTCGCTTTTG
Source organism: Sphingomonadaceae bacterium (assembly GCA_021732525.1). Lineage (GTDB taxonomy): Bacteria > Pseudomonadota > Alphaproteobacteria > Sphingomonadales > Sphingomonadaceae > Sphingorhabdus_B. Next base: position 196,752 of record JAKFUU010000018.1, read on the forward strand.
GGCCGTGAAATCGGTGTGGGCGATATCCCCCAGCTGGCAAAAGCGCTTGGCACCGATATTGATCAATCGCTGGAACCAGACGATTTAGCGTCGGTCGTCATGAAAACGGGCAAATCCTTGCCATTTCGGAGCGTAGAAGCGCTGACAGTCAAGCGCTCGCTGGTCAATGGCAGCCAGCGGCTTGAGCTGACGGGATGGTCAGCCGATCGGCTCGATTGGTATAAGGCGCAAGGGTGCTTCACCGAGATTATCCGTTATCATACGCGCTTGTTTGTGGCACCTGAAACAGCCGACGAGGTTTTGCGCAAACTCGAACCAGCGGCGTCCCGATAAGCAATCCTGGCAGCCCTGTGCTTGGACCGGATCATCTGAAGTGCGCTCGGCGCTTACAGCTTATCCACCACTGCGATGATTGCATCATGGACTTGCGCAAGATCGCTTTCGTCAATGCAGTATGGCGGCATGACATAGACAGTGTTCCCAAGCGGACGCAGCAATATATCTTTATATGTGAACGTTGCCTTGAGCCGAGGCCCCAGTTCGGAGAGATAGCCATCTTCCCTCGCTGTCACATCCACCGCAATTATTGTCCCTAGCTGCCGCGGATTGATAATAATTGGATGCGCGGAGAGTCGCTCGAGACCTGCCGCTTGCCGCTTACTCAATTCGGATATCCGCTCCAATACTGGTTCTTCGCGCCAGATTACCAGATTGGCATTGGCTGCTGCACAGGCGATAGGGTTGGCAGTATAGCTGGAGGAGTGGAAAAACTGCAGGGTGCGGTCGGTTGAATAATGTGCTGCAAATATTGCGGGTGACGCCATGGTTACCGCTAGCGGCAGCGAACCACCGGTTAGTCCCTTCGACAGACAAAGGATGTCAGGCACGATATTGGCCTGCGCGCAGGCTAGGAGGCTTCCGGTGCGTCCCCAAGCGGTCATGACCTCGTCGGCGATGAACAGCACTCCGTGACTTTCACAAATCGTGCGCATTTGGCCTAGGACCTTTGCGGAATAGATCAGCATCCCGCCGGCGCCGAGTATCAGCGGTTCAACGATGAACGCCGCAGCATCGCCTTTCGCACAGGCGCGATCAAGAGCATCCAGCGTTGCCTGCTCCGCGCCTTCAGAAGGGAAGGGGATGGTCTCCACGTCAAACAGCAGCGGCGCATAAGCGCTGTTGAACACACCGCGTGCGCCAACCGACATGCCGCCGATGGTGTCGCCATGATAGCTGTGCTCAAGAACGATAATACGGTGGCGGGGCTCGCCGCGATTGTGGAAGTAGCCCAGCGCCATTTTGAGCGCGACCTCGACACTGGTTGATCCCGAATCCGAGAAGAACACATATTCGAGCGGTCGCGGCGTAATACGGACCAGTTCGGCGGCGAGGTTTTCGGCCGGCTCATGCGTCCAGCCCGCGAAGATGAGCTGGTCTAGCCGTTCGGTCTGCTCGCGGATGGCCGACATGATCCGCGGGTGGCAATGGCCGTGCGTGGTCACCCACCAACTTGATATGGCATCGATGATCCGGCGGCCATCAGCGGTATAAATTGCAGCGCCCTCGGCGTGGGTTACCAATGGTATTGGTTCACCAAGCCCGTGCTGGTGGAAAGGATGCCAGACAGGAGAAGTCATAACAGGTCCGTGCGGATATGATCGCGAAATGAACCCGCCAACGTATCGGCGGTCAGTGGATCGAGCATCGGCAAGCGACCGAGATGGCGAGCTCTACCAAGTGTGATGATTGCCGTTTCGCTTGCTCGGTTTTCTTCACCGACAAAAGCAATACCATGCACCGGAATTTTGCGCGCGTTGAGCGCTTCTAGGGAAAGCAGGCTGTGGTTGATTGTTCCAAGCGATGTTCGTGCAACCATAATCACAGGCAGCTCCCAAACCGCGAATAGATCGGCCGCAAGCAGATTGTCAGTAAAGGGCACAAGTACACCGCCAGCGCCTTCGACCACCAGTGGCCCGTCGCCTGCCGGCAGAGCCAGCCTTTCAATGTCGATCACCACACCGTCAATTCTTGCGGCTTCGTGCGGTGAGCAGGGGGTGCGCAATATATATGTTTCGGGGAGGACATCGGCCCGCCCGTTTGAAAGCAGTCGAACCTGCGCGGAATCGGTTCCGCCGTCGGTCCCTGCCTGTACCGGCTTCCAGTAGCGCGCGCCAAGATGTCCGGCGAGGCCTGCGGCAAACACTGTCTTCCCGACGTCGGTATCCGTTCCGGTTATGATGTAGCGCCCGGTCATGCAGCGATGGTCAAGTCCGCGACCAGATCGGCCAGTGCAACGATCTGCTCTTCGCTTGTATTGTTGGTGATTGTTATTCTGAGTCTCGATGTACCTGCAGGAACTGTCGGCGGCCGAATGCCGCGTACGTCGAATCCAGCTTTCCGGATGTTAGTCGCAAGCGCCATTGTCAGTGCATCGTCGCCTATGATCAGGGGGAGAATCTGCGTGCCCTTAACCGTCGCTCCAAGAGGCGCTAAGACTTCTTCAGCAAGCCGGATGCGCCGCCACAAACTGTCGCGCAGTTCGGGCGCATTTTGGAGCAACCCCAGGCTCGCGCGGACGACCGCTGCCATGAGTGGCGACGGGGCGGTCGAGAAGATGAACCCGCGACCCCGGTTGACTAGAAAGTCTGCAACAACTGCCGGACCACAAATCAGTGCGCCTTCGCAGCCCAATGCCTTCCCGCAGGTACGCAAGGTGACTACATTGCCGCGGCCGTCCAGATGGGCTGCCAGCCCCCGTCCGTCGGGTCCGAACACCCCGGTTGCATGCGCTTCATCCACCAGCAAAACTGCGTCATGACGGTCAGCGATATTGATGAGGTCATTGAGTGGTGCGATGTCACCATCCATCGAATACAGGCTTTCGACCGCTAGCCAGACTTGTCCTCTGCCACCCGATGTTCGCCATTGCCGGATAGCGTCCTCAAACGCCTGTGCGCAATTATGTTTGACCCCGACACGCTCTGCTCTGCCGATCCGCAATCCTTCATGAGCGCTCGCGTGGATAAGCTCGTCATGGATCACGAAGTCGCCCCGCTGGGGCAAAGTAGAAAATAATGTCTCGTTCGCGGCAAAGCCACTTGAAAACCACAGCGATCGCTCACAGCCGAAAAATGATGCAGCCTCTGTTTCCAATGCTTCATGCTCCGGATCATTGCCGCGTAGCAGTCGTGATCCACCAGAACCGACGGCGACCCCGCGCGCCATTGCCTGACATGCAGCCTCGACCAGCAATGGCGAGCTGGCGAGACCCAAATAATCATTCGAGCTGAAATCGATGCCAGTCTGTTCTGAAAGCGTCCTACGGCGCGATTGAACGGAAAGCCGCGCCAAGTCTGCTTCTTGTCGTTCAAAAACCATATTGGTCATGTCGCTCGCTGCGGTTCGAATGTTGCAGGGATAGAAGACGAAGGTCAATCAAAGGTCATTCCAGTTTTCACGCGGATGCTTCCGCGCATCGCCTCTATAGCGACATGCGCGCAAAAGATACCCCGGATTGGGAGCGCGGCTCGCGGAATTGGTTCAGCTGGCGGCGGAAGAGATAAGCTTGTCGAGCTTTGCCATGAAGAAGCGCTTACCCCAAAGTTCCACCGAACGAAGCTCCGCTGGTCGTAGGAACCGCGCGACATCGTCACCTGCCTCCTTCCAGTCAATCTTGGCGATTACGTTGGAAAGCGCCGCTTTCAGCCATCCGATATCGACCGAAATCGTCGTGTCTCCCTCCCATGGACCTTTCTGGATGAGCGCATTGCGCAACAGCGCAAGATTGGGAGAGACGTCACGCGATACATACCAGGAAAAATCAAACCAGTCGCGCCCCTTCAAAAAGCCGCGACACAAGAGGGCATGGATCTTGAGTGCAAAATTCGACGGCAGATCTTGATGCCGAACTTCATAATCGACCGGAAAATCGAGAAAGGTCGTGGTTTCTCCCGATCCCAAGGGTGGATTGACGTCGATCTCAAGCTTGATCCGGATTGTCTTTTGCCTACCCTGGCCTGCAAAGGACAGGTCCAGCTGATTGGCAATGGAATCGTTCTTCAGCAATGCTGCATGGATCGCCCTGTCCATATTGGCAGGCGGCTGCGCGTCGAGCTTGACGCCAAATTCAGCAGCCACTTGGGTGAGGGCGCTCAGATAAGGCGACCAGTCGAACTTTGGGTCAGGCTCGCGCAGGAGAAAATCGAGATCTTCGGAAAATCGGGGCAGGCCGTGCAGGATACGAAGGCTGGTACCGCCCTGGAACAAGGCGACATTGAAAAAGTCACCGCGCCATAGTGCATAAAGTGCGATTTCCTGGAGGATTTCCTTGACCGCATTTTCCTCTTCGAGCGGATTTACGGCAGGATATCGGCGCAGCCGCTCCTTGATCAGGTCAATCATGTTTTGCACTCCGCTGTCGTGACGTCTTGCCGCTCATCAGCGCGACTTCGAGTTGCTCGAGAAACGTATTGGCGGCCTTATGTTTGTAGACGGGCTTCAATGTAGCAAAATCCGCTCGCTTGAGCGCAAACAGTTTCGCTTCGTCGATCCGCATGCCGCTCGTCAGCCAATCCAGACCTTGCCATCGCTGCTTGCGCAATGCCACGAGATCGAGAATGGCCCGCAAAGGTTGGGCAACGAGAGCTGTCAGTTTACCGAGGGCCACCCGGTCTACACCGGTTAGCAGACGATAATCATGGATGGCGAGTGGGTGAAAAGCAAAAGCGCCAAATGCGTCGGTTTCATATTCTAGCGTCTTGCGACCCGGCGAAACACTTGCAGTCGTAAACACGCTTTCCGGGATCCATCCATGATAGGCAAGCGCGGTTTCGAAAGAGACGTAACTGCCCGGAAGTAGGCTTTGCGCGACGGCAAATGGATGAACGGGATCTGCACGATCTTCAGCGCTGAGCACATATAGCCCGCGCCTGATGCGAATAAGCGCGCCCTCCTTGATCGCACGGTTGACCAGCCCGTAACGGCGGGCGGCGCTCCCGCCAACAAGCTCGGCCAGCTGTCGCTCGTCAAGGATGCGAGAGCTAAGACCTGCGGCTGAAATTTCTTTTACCAAAACCGTCATGAAATTCCCAATACTTCCAATATATGAAAGTTTCAAGAATTTTATAAAAATAAGCTGGCTGCTTTGCGCAATGCGGACTGATTGCGCTTCGACGACCCCATCGAAGAGGGGAGGGGACTCTGAGTGGATGAGCTCTGGCGGCCGAATGGCGGTACGTCGGCTCAAACTTACGGAGAGATCCCATGATCAAGTCAATTCCACTGAACAAGCTTGTCGCTTCGCCCCGAAACGTACGCAAGCGCTCCGACCCGGCGGCCGATGCCGAACTCAAGGCGAGCGTTGCAGCGCACGGCCTTTTGCAGAACCTTGTAGTCCGTGAAGGCAAGAAGGGACAGTTCGAGGTCGAGGCAGGCGAACGGCGCCGCAAAGCCTTGCTCGCCCTTGCGGCTGACAAACATCTGTCGCGAACGTTTCCCATCATGTGCTTGGTTTTGGACGGCAGTGAAACGCAGGTTCGCGAAGCCAGCCTTGCCGAGAATTTCCATACGCTGAAAATGAACCCCGCCGATGAAGCGCAAGCATTTGCGAGCATCGTCGAAACCGGTGCAACGCCAGAGGATGTGGCGCGGCGCTTTGGCCTGACGGTGCGCTTTGTCGAGGGCCGTCTGCGTCTCGCATCGCTTGCAGCGGTTGTCTTCGAGGCGCTGGCAGCAGGAGAAATCACGCTCGACATCGCCAAGGCCTATGGCGCGACCTCCGATCAGGCGATCCAAGCGCGCGTCTATGACGAAGTGGTCCAGTCCTGCTACCGCGCTTCGCCTGACAGCATCCGCCGGATGGTTTTGAACAGCACGGTACGTGGCAGCGATCCCCGTGCGAAACTGGTCGGCAAGGATGCCTATGTCGCCGCAGGCGGACGCGTTGACCGCGAACTGTTCGACGATGAAGAAAATGAATCCTGGCTTGATGTCGCGCTTCTGGAAAATCTCGCGACCGCAAAGATGGAGGAGGCAGCCGCCAGCGTTGCAGCAGAGCAAGGTCTTGCTTGGGTCAAGCCGACGCTCGAGGTCTATGTCAGCCACGATCTTGTCCAAGGCCTGCACCGTGTTCCCGTTCCGCCGCGTGTTTACACCGACGAGGAAATGGCGCGCATCGAAGAGCTCGATGCAGCCTATGACGCTCAGGCGGTCGTTCTTGAAGATGAAGATGCAAGCGAGGCCGACACCCGAGTCGCGTCGGAAGCGATCGAACGGATCGATGCCGAGGTTGCAGCTATCCGCGACCGTCCGGTCGAGCTTGATCCGGACATCAAGCGTGAAAGCGGGATGATCCTTACGCTAGGTCGCGACGGCCTGCCCACTCTCCAGCCGCAATATTTTACGGAAGTGCTTGTCGTGACGTCGGACGACGAGAGCGCAATCGAGGTCGTCGGCAGCGGACCGGGTGACAAGCCAGCGCGCTCGGTGATGTCGCAGCGGCTTGTCGATGAACTCGCCATGCAGCGACGCGACGTGCTAGCGCTTCATGTTGCAAGCGATCCTGCACTCGCGCTCGACCTGTTCGTGTTCACTCTGGCCGAAGCGGACACCTATCGTTGGTCCTCATCGCCAGGCCTTACGATCCGCGGCTCTGCAGCTTCGGGACCTGCGCACGGCTTTGAAGCGAACGATGCAGCGGCAACCGCCGCCATCGCCGAGCTTCGTGGCGGGCTCGATGAAAGCTGGCGTGCTGGGACAAGCATTTGCGAACGCTTCGAGCTGTTCCGGACGCTGGACGACGAATCCCGTTCGGGATGGCTTGGCTGGGTGGTCGGACGCACGCTTGAGGCGAGCCTCAATGTGAGCGGCAATCGCGGCAATATCTTCCACGACCATCTTGGGCACATAACCGGGATCGACATGGCGGCTTGGTGGCGTCCGACTGCAGCCAATTATTTCGACCGGGTGTCGAAGGCCGTGATCCTCGAGGCGCTGACTGACGTGGGCGGGCCCACGCTTGCATCGCGCTTCTTGGCATCAAAGAAGGGCGAACTGGCGGCGAGTGCTGAACGGATATTTGCCGGCAATTTCATCACCGAGGTTGAAGTCAAAGATCGCGCACTTGCATGGCTGCCGGCAGCCATGCGGTTTGCGGACATGTCCGACGCCATACCGGCGGGCGAGATGAATGCTGACGAAACGGGGGATGCATTGGCAGATACGCAATCGGATGCAACTGGCGATTCACAACCGGATGCCGATGCGAACGTCGATGATACAAATTCAAGCAATGCAGGCGTCGATCTCGCTGCCTGATCTCCTCCTGACAGGACGGGATTGAACCTGCGTTGGAAGCGGCCCCCTTGGCAATCAAGGGTGCCGCTTCTTTTTTCGGTGAGGATGAGAGGAGAGGGAGCCTGTGGCGGGTGTCGATTGCCGGAAAGGTCCGGCCGGCATTCAGGAGTATCCATGATGGCTTATCAATCGAAGTGCACCAGCCTGTCGCCCGGGGCGCGCATCACCAAACAGATTATCGAACGGCTTGAAGCTGGAACCAAACCCTGGGTCAAACCGTGGCGCGGTCTGCCGGTCTCGCGACCGTTGCGCAGCTGCGGCACACCCTATCGCGGCATGAATGTGTTCTGGCTCTGGATGGTCGCCGATATGAACGGCTATGCCTCACCCTATTGGATGACCTATGTGCAGGCCAACAAGCTGGGAGGGCAGGTGCGCAAAGGCGAAAAATCTACGATCGCGATATTCTACAAAAGCTATTCCAAAGAGGTTGAAGCAAACGAGGCAGGCGAGGCCAGCGAAGAAAGCCGCCGTGTGCTTCGCGCCTATGCCGTTTTCAACGCCGATCAGATTGAAGGTTTGCCCGAGCATTATCATCCTTCGCAAAACCTTGTGCTCGTCGAGCCCGAAGGCCGGAAAGCCGATCACGATGCTTTCTTCGGCCGGATTCCGGCGGCACTTCGCCATTCGGGCTCTGCAGCCTATTATGAACCCGTTGCTGACCGCATCACCATGCCTCCGACCGAACTGTTTACTGATTTCGATCATTATTACGCGACGCTCGCCCATGAGCTATCGCACTGGACTGGACATGGTTCGCGGCTTGATCGGAATCTCAAAAATCGGTTTGGAAGTGCCGCTTATGCCGCTGAGGAATTGATCGCCGAATTGTCGAGCGCAATTTTGGGCGCCGAACTCGGGCTTCCGGTTGCACATCTCGACAATCATGCGAGCTATATTGGTAATTGGCTCAAGCTGCTGCGCGACGATGATCGCGCGATCCTCACTGCCGCTGCGCGGGCCGAAGAAGCAAGCGCATTGCTTCTGGTGTTGGGCGGGCGGCAAATCGAAGTCGAGGAGGCTGAACCCATTTCCGAAGCTGGCTGAGCCTTGAGGGACGTATTTGATTGCTGCATTCGTTGATAGACCATCGCCTTCTTTGTGCCCTAGGGAAGTTTAGCGGACACCGACAATCGTAAATATGACTATTCATTTGAATGAATATGTGTAATATCGTCTAAATGAAAGGATTGAGCATGGCTACGAGCTTCAAAGCAGATGCAAATGAAGATGCGCGTGTCCTCAGCTCAGCGGTATCAAAAATCGCAGAATTTTGGGGGTTGAGCAACGCAAAGCTGGGGATAGTGCTGGGCCTGTCGCAGGCCACAGTTTCGCGGTTGCGCTCGGGTCAGACTACACTCGACCCAGCGTCCAAATCCTTTGAAGCCGGCCAGTTCCTACTGCGTCTGTTTCGCAGCCTTGACGCGCTGCTTGGAAGCGATGACGCGGCTTCGCGTCGCTGGCTGGATGTCGCCAATCTCGATCTTGATGCACGTCCGATAGACCTCATCGATAGCTTCAAAGGCCTGCTTACAGTTTGCGATTATGTTGACGCCCACCGCGCTCGCGTCTGAAGCACGGCGCTACGAGGGTACGGTTTGGCGGGTCGTTGAGGCGCAACACCGGATTTCGACCAACAGGCTTGCCGCATCGCTTGAAGATCAAGCTCGGCTTGAAGCATTGGCCGAAGCTGCAAAACCCGACCTTCCCAAGGAGGCACGGGGACTTCACTTTCTTCTTTCATCGCCATTTCGCTATGGCCATCGCAGCGCTAGCCGGTTTCGCAGGGCCGATGAACGGCCTGGTATCTTCTATGCCAGCGAAGCCGAAAGCACTGCAATTGCCGAGACAGCCTATTGGCGGTTACGGTTCTTTCTGCGTTCGCCGGGCTTTATTCCGCCATCGACAACGACTGAACATTCCAGCTTTACGGCCAAGGTTCGCACACAGCGTGCGATTGATCTGACACTTGCTCCTTTCGTCGCCGATACTGCGCTTTGGATGCACAAAAGCGATTACACCGCGTGCCGGGAACTTGCATCACTGGCCCGGACAGCGGAGATCGAACTGATCCGCACGACCTCTGCCCGCGATCTGGCAGGTGGCTGCAACATCGTCATTCTGTCCCCCACAGCTTTTCAGTCCAAGCCACCGGTGCCGCAGCGAACCTGGCATTTGCGCTTCGAGGATGGCCGCTTGACTGCCTATGCTGCATTTCCAGCGACGGAGCGGTTGGTGTACACCGCTGAGTTATTTGGTCTTGGGACGGTCACTGACTGACCAATTGCACGGCGTTAGCACTGAATATTTTAGCCGAAGACACTGCAGCGCGGGGTCCGCCATTCGAGAGAGGCCCTGGGCCAGCAGTTCTGATTGCGCAACCCGCCCGGGCAGGCCCGTGTTGTCCAGCCGGTGGCTGTCCTGCCCGCGCCAGCCTTGCCCTTGGCAGGTTTCCCGGAAGCAAAGCTCCGGTGCGCAATCAGTCCTGAAAGCTGGCCCTGACGGGCTCTCGCTGGCGGAATTCCCGCTTGGCTTGAGCACATTCAGGAGAAAAAATCATGCAATCCACTTTTGCCGACCAATTGGCAGGTCTTGACCTTGCCGGTTTCACCATCGGGCCGCCGCCTGTTACCTCAACCGATTATCCGTCGACCGATGCAATTACGCAGACACTTGTTGGTGTGTGGTCCGATCTCTTTGCGATGCTGGTCGATACAGCGCTTGAAGCCGACGCCGAAGATATTGGCTGGGGCCTGGTCAATCTGTTCCACCGCGCCGCGCAGCGCAAATCATCCGCTGTTGACCGGGCAACCGACGAAGTTCGCGCGCTCGTTGCCACCAACGACGGCTCAGAGGTTCTGACCCATGATCTGGAAACCCAGATCGAGCGGGCGCAATGTGCCGAAGCCAGCATGGTTGCGCTTGAAGCGATCCGCGAAGTTGCAGCAAGTCTGTTCCTCAACGAGTTTGGATTGTCGTGGAAGCCGGTGTCAAGTTCGAGGTTCAATCATGGCGCAATGCTCACCTCCGCCGTTGTGCAGGGTCGCGATTTTCTTCGCGCGCGTTCTGCCTCTAAGCGCAAGGCAGCAATGCCGGAAGGTACACCCGTTGTCTTTGCCGGCGGTCGTAACCGTTTTCCAACTGACGAGGATGCCAAGTCATTTGCAAGCAATGTCTGGGCTACCTTGGACAAGGTCTATAACCGGGTACCAGACATGGTTTTGATCCATGGCGGCGACACTAAGGGCGTTGACCGCCTGGCTGCATCATGGGCCGAACGTCGCGGTGTGGTGCAACTGACCTTTGCACTCGATATGCGGCTTGGTGCACGCGCCGGGTTCAAGCGTAACGAGCAAATGCTCTCACTTGATCCACGCTATATCATAGCGTTTCCCGGCAATGGTGTTCTGGAGCGTTTGGTCATCGATGCAAAGGCTCGGCGCATTACCGTTGTCGATCGCCGTGGTCCGATCGGAACTTGCCCTAAAGCGGTTAATCAAACCCAGTCCTGATAGCACCCAGTTCATTGCGCCAGCGCATATTTGCGCTGGCGTATCTGGCGAGAGCGAAGGCGTCTTTTGTGCGTTCGAACGGCTGCGGATGGTTCGCAGCAGGTTCATGCAAAGGAGGAGTTTATCATGACCGATTTCTCGCAGCTTGCGGCAGATTATCTCGCAGGCCAGGCTGAACGTAATGCATCTGTAGATATGGAAATAGCAGCGATGAAGGCGTTGTTGCTGCTGCATTTCAAAGCGCATGGAATTGCCACGGTCGAGATCCGTTTCGATGGCTACGGCGACAGTGGCGCGATCGAACAAACGACCTTCTTTGGTGCCGATGGAACGGTGGTCGAATGCCCAGACATTGCCGTTTCGCGCGAGGGCAGGGATGATGTCAAACTGGCCTCGCTGCTAGAAGACTTCGCCTATGAAGTGCTCGAGCGGCATCATGATGGCTGGGAGATCAATGATGGTGGATTCGGCGAATTGCTGATCGACGTTGGCGAAGAGAGTTTCCAGCTCGACTGCAATCTTCGCTTCACGTCCTATGACAGCCATTCAACCGAATTTTGAAGGGAGCGCGTCATGGCACATTGTTATTATCATGCGCTGTCATCGGTTCGCAAATGGGGTGGGACGTGCGATGATTATCTTGCACTCCACCAATGGTTCGACGAGTCTAAAGCAATTTTTGCAGACCCTAGGCACCGCGCGTTGCGCCATCATGCCGAAGGCATATTCATGCTCGAGACATTGTTTGGTGCAACCATTACGAACTCGGACGGCAAGGTTGTTCCGGTTCGGCTCATCGGCGAACAGCATGTCATTGAGGACTTGGGGTTCATCCCTTCCTTTGCCGATTGGGGCCGCCTGATCCAGCCGCAGACATGGATGCTCAAAGGACGCAGATTGGACCAGCCGACGAGCGATGAACCGACCGAACAAACGCCAGCGGTGCCAGTCAGCCTTGCAGCATAAGCCCCCTTTGAGTTCAGGCGGACTTGTTACAAATCATGGATGTTCGCCGCGGTTTGACGGGTTGAATAGGCAATCACCCAACTTCCGAGAATATGTGCTTTGGGTATTCGCCGATACCTCACATCTGGGACAAATCCGGCTGTGTGCGCGAACCTCCGGATGAATCAGCCAGCAGTCTCTTGCAACCCCAACGCTGCCGGCCGTGTTGCCCTTGGCAGGGCTGCCCGCACCACCCGGCGCTAAAGGGGTTTCCCGCAGGTTCTGCGGTGCAAGTGCCTGCCGCCCGCTCCTCCTGTCTGGTTCGCAGCCGGGATGGTCCCGGATGCAAAATTCAGGAGAATACCCATGACAAATCTTGTTATCCTCGTTGGCCGTATCGCCCGCGATCCAGAAACCCGCAGTACACAAAGCGGCTCGTCAATCACCTCGATCAGCGTTGTTACCGACCGCCCGGCGCGCAACAAAGACGGGAAGACGTACAAGGACGAGAATGGCTATACCGCCAAGGACAGCGAATTCCACCGGGTCACATGCTTCAATGGCCTCGGCCAGAATGTCGCCAAATATTGCACCAAGGGTCAGCTGGTGTCGCTCGAAGGCCGGATCCATTATTCGCAGTGGGAAGATGCCGAAGGCAACAAGCGCTACGGCTGCGAAATTTACGCCGACAAGGTCGACTTCCTGACCAAATCGCGCGAAAGTAACAATGAAGGTGCGCCGCCCATCGACGAAGATTGATTGGCAAATCGCTTCCTGAAATCAGGCCCCGATGGCACGTGCCGCCGGGGCCTTTTCTTTTGCTTGGGTTCCAAGCACGGCGGCACAGGGCATCGAGCCCCATGCCGCCGTCATTTGTGCTTCAAGGCGCAGAAAGTCTACTGAGCGCTGTATCGATTCCCAACGTCATCGATGCACGGATAAGCTGCTTGAGTTTTGCCGGTTCGATCGAAGCTGTATCACCATTGATCAGCAATCTGCCGAGTTCAGCCGCTGCTTCTTCACGTAAAGCTGCTTCGCGGGCGTCAAGTAGGCGGCGTTCTTCGCCGAGCTTCCTTAAAGCCTCGAGCGCATTGGGTTTGGACCGGGCCATTTAAGTTCCTTTCACTGGCCATAGTCCCCTCCACCACACCTTTTGGCAGGCGTTTAGCCTGTAGGAAAATGTTTTCTAGCGCTGGGTTGTGAGGGGCTCGGTCTCCGAGAGTGGGAGGTTTCTATCACAGATTTATAAGTGTGATGCGCGCTTGGGGGCCGCCTCAAGGACGACGGGGCCCCACCATTTTTCCGCCAGCCGACTGTGTCGCCTGCCGAAAAAATCGTTGCCCCCATCGCCGCTGGCGCGGCCGCGCTAGGGCGCGGTCCTTGACCCGTCCCGTCGCACGCATCCGCAATTCGCCTGTTGTTTCACAACAAACTTCAGGAGGATATTATGAAAGGTTCACAAGCACTTTCCAGTACCGACCGGCAGGCCGACGAGCAGGCGATGATTGCAGCGCATAATTGTGCGGTTGCACGGTCGTTCCACAGCTACTTCAATCAATATATCCTAACCGATCATGAGCGTGGATATATCGTCATCGACGAAGGTGATTATGGCGCTCTGCCGCAGCATCTGATGGACCGCGTGGTCGATTCAGTGCCGAGCAAGATGATCGACGAACATTGAGCTTAATGCCACGAGGAGGAAGTCCATCCGGGCTTCCTCCTTTTTTCTTGTTCATCTCCCCAAAATCGAGAAAATATCGGAAGGTCCGGAAGAAGCTAACGAGCCAGTGCCTTTTCGATGAGATATGCAAGCCGGACGCCAGCTTGACGTAAACGCTTTTCAACCACAGGGCCGTTAGATGAAATGTAATCCTGGTTGATTGAGATGCGCGGCTCGGTAGGTTTGGAGCATTGCGTATTTGACAGGTTCATAGTGCAATATAGCGTATTTTCCTTCAGAGTGATCGCGTAAGATTCTTGAGCCCATTGCCATGGCTGAGATGACGTCCATTGCATTTTTTCAGCAGAAGAAGTGAGCGGTACAAGGCGGTCCACCGCGCGGTATGTCACCGTAAATCCAGCCCAGTCTCTGCTCAGATTTGTACCCAACACAAACTTTTCGACCAAGCACTTGTCCCAGACTGAGTGCAGATTAGATTTTTGCCCTGAACCACAAAGTCCCTTTACTAGTAAATAATTCCCGCCCCGATCATCTGCGAAAGAGATGTGTAATGGCTGATGAATGTCGCCGACCCAATGCCCAAGACCGAGTAGCGCTTTTGCGCGTGCCTTTGCTGGCTTGGAACGATCCGAAAGGATGGCCAAATCCCGTTCGATGCCCTGCAAAATACAGCTGTCATTCTGGGGACAATCAGCGTTGACGATTGATCGTTGATTGCGGGCGTAGTTGATGAAATGGTCGTCCGGATTTTTCCGCGGAAAGTCATCTTCTTCGACGCATCCATAATTGAAAGAGCTGTATTCGCCGTCTGCTTTCAAAAGAGCGTTGATATCCGCGCGAACGTCATCACTCACTGTGCGATACGCGTAATCGCACACCGTCAAATGACCAGCTTTGCTCCACGCTAGAGCTTCGCTAGGGTAAAGAGAAACCATGCTCCCGGCAATCAGCGCCAGCATCGGCAACATCGACAGTCGTCTAATATTCATCATGTTCTTCCTCCCAACAGAACTTAATAATATCATGCTCGATTTCATTTACACGTGACGGGCATCACGTTGTTTTCAGCCCGTCGAATGCCACCTAGAATATAGCGATTCGCACGCTCGAGTTAATGGTTTGCAGGACTCCCCAATTGGTTCAATCCAGTTTTCTGGATCCATGTTAGAAGCAGGAAACGTAAGCACACCGTACGCGATGAATCGCAGGTTGAAATTGTCATATTCTCAATAGGTTGTAGCGAAAAATGGCGGATGGCAGCTTTACAATTGGAAATGATTTGGGGATATTCGTTGCATTGAATTCAAATCACTCACTGCCATAACCCCGTATAATTGCGGCATTTGATGTTCTTGACATGTTCCTATTCATGACTTAAATATAAAGCTGCCTTTCGCAAGTGTGACCGGGCTCCTTTTTTGAAAGGAGTCCACAATGGCACGTCCATTGTCGTTACAAATCTATGTATCGCGCGAGCTTGCCGGGCGCGTGCGAGCCGCCGCTGCTCGAAATGATCTGAGCGTCAGCGAATGGGTCCGCACGCTCGTCACATCGGCCTGCGATCAATCTGAAAATGCCGGTCAGCACGATAAGGTCATCGAGCGAATTCACCGCCAATCGGTCTTCATCATGGTGGGCCTGGATGCTCTATTGGCAGGGCATCCTGATCATGGTCTGCGAGACCGTGCTCACCAGGCTTATGGTCGTAAATGCAAGCAGCTTGGGATCACATCGAGCACATCGGAAGGATCTTCAACATGAAGCGGAACCTTCTTAATTTTACCCGCGGCAGCCAGTTGCTGGGCCACTTTGGTTTCATGTTTGCAGCCGGGTTGAAAGGTCCGATCATGGTCGCCGTCGCAACCATTGCAGGCATGACATATTGGATGCTGTCAGACGGGCTTTCCGATCACGACCGCTATCTCGTCTGGATGCGCATCTATGCCGCCATTTATGGTTTTATGGAGCTCGATCCGCAGAAATTGATCGCGCTCGAAACAGGACTTGGCGGAACGATGCAGCTGCCTGTTTCAGAATTGGCATCCTTCCCGACGGTGGCGCGCGCATGGGACCAGATGGCCGAATTAATGGGTGCGGCTTTAACACGGTCTGCTTTGCTGTTGGTACCGGCACTGATCGCCTTTTATTGGTTTGCCGCGCGCTTCGGGAGCCGTTCGAAAGAACGCAAACATGAGCGCGGCGCCATGCTCGTCACACTGCATGAGCTGGTCGAGGAAGTGCGCGTTCACAACAATAAGGAACGAGCTCGCGAGTTGACAGCAGCAATGGGAAGCAAGTGGCGACTGACCCTTCCGAGCGAGATCGCAAAAGTCTTTCCTTATCGCCCTTCGCATCTGGCGCAGGTCACCTATCCATGGCGACTTGAGCAAAGCCATGCGATGCTAATCGGTACAACCGGTATGGGGAAGACCGTGGCGCTTTCGGACATGCTGGAAGAAGCGCGCGTCAATGGCCAGCGCGCGGTTGTCTTTGACCTCACCGGTACTTTCATCGAGCATTTCTACGAGAGCGATCTAGACATTATATTGAACCCGCTCGATGCACGGTGTCCGCAATGGAGCGTGTTTGACGAGTGCCGTGACGAGGCAGAATTTTCGGCTGCTGCGGAAGCGTTGGTACCCCATGACGGCGGCGGCTCGGAACAATTCTGGGTACTCGCGGCGCGGCTGCTGTTCGTAGAAATGTGTCTCCGGTTGCGTGCCGATGGCATAGGCACCAACCAGGCATTGGCAAGCGAGTTGATGACCGCCGATCTCTCGGCGGTGCATAAATTGATGCGCGGTACGATTGCCGATCCACTGACCGCACCGGAAGCCGCGCGGATGGCGGAATCGATCCGCGCGGTGTTCAATGCCAACGCCAAAGCGCTCAAACTTTTACCGCGCTCGGGTCCAAAATTCTCGGTCCGTGATTGGGTCGAAGCAGAAGACAGACCGAGCTCGATCCTGTTCATATCAGCGCGCTATGTCGACATGAGCGTATGCTCGCAATTGCTCACCGTATGGCTCGATACCGCGATGAACACATTGATGGCAATGGACCGATCGGCCGACTTGCGCCTGTGGTTTTTCATAGATGAAATGGGCGCGCTTCACCGCCTGCCAGCGCTTGAAAAAGGCCTTCAGACGGCGCGTAATTTCGGCGGGGCCATCGTCACCGGCATCCATGCTTATGCCAAACTCAAAGAGGTTTACGGAGAGAATATGGCAATGACCTTGTCATCTCTCGCCCGCACCAAACTGATCCTGGGAACCGCAGACCGCGAGACCGCAACCTGGTGCTCGGACTTCATTGGCCACCGTCAGGTCCGGGATATGGAAGAAGGCTATACTTATGGGTACAATAATGCGCGCGATGCCGTTAGCTTGACGCCGCGCAAGAATATCGAACCCTTACTCTTGCCCGACCAATTGATGAACTTGCCGCGGCTTTCGGGTTATCTCAAATTCCCCGACGGCTTTCCTGCAGCTCCCGTCAAACTGTCACCCGTTACACGCAAACGCCGCGCAAAATCATTTATCAGGCGGGCGGAGGATCGCGACTATAATATTGGCGGTGAACCATATCTGGTAGCACCACATGACCCAAAGCCCGGCAGCGATGACAGCAATACACACCCATCATCCAATGACGACGGCGCTGGCAAACCGGTCGCTCCCAAACAAGGCGAACTGATACTCAAACAACCAGAAGATCAGCCCGACCGAAAGACGGGTAAAAAAGGTCGTAAGCCAGTAGCGAACGACCCTGAGAAAATGCGGCAGCAACTAGCCGACCGGCGAGGAGCGAAAAGCAAAAGCGCTGGTAGCAAAGCACCCATTGGGCATCAAACAAAGGCACAGGACTCGCCCCTAACGCGTTCCTCGATACCCTTGCCATCTGTTGTGCGTGCGGAGGCGGCAGAGGCCGAACAGTCCGCACTCGTTAGCCAGACTACCACCGGAAAACTGGCAGGCTCGCAGGCGCAACACCAACTGGTGGAAAAGCCAGCACAGCAAGCAGCTAATCAAAATCGCACTGCAAATGATGCCCGGAAACTGATGCTGGAAGACGGCCTGAGCGAACGCGAGGCGGTCGACCTTGGCGACGTCGATATGGATATGTGATGCCCGGCAGCGGTTCGAACAAAGGCTATTGAGATATGCTTTCGGTTGCCAATGTCCGAACCGCAGGCGGCGCTGCCAATTATTTTGCAGCTGACAATTATTATACCCGCGCCGATGCCGACCGCTCGGGCGAGTGGGTTGGCAAAGGTGCTGAGATGCTTGGTCTCGATGGGCGGGTCGACGCCAAGCAGTTCGAGGCAATATTGAAAGGCTTGCTCCCCGACGGCAATCGCGTCGGCAGTGAAGGCCGCGATCATAGACCAGGGACCGACCTGACCTTTTCAATGCCCAAAAGCTGGTCACTCATTGCGCTGGTTGGAGGTGATAACCGCATCATCGATGCGTACCGCGACGCAGTCAAAGAGACGCTTCATTGGGCCGAAAAGAACTTGGCTGAGACCCGAATGGAGGTCAGAGGCCGCGAGAAAGTTGTGCCCACGGGTAACTTGCTCGTGGGCCTTTTCCAGCACGACACCAACCGCAACCAAGAACCCAATGCGCATTTCCATGCGGTTGTTGCCAATGTCACCCAAGGCCCAGACGGTAAATGGCGTGCGCTGCGAAACGACAAATTATGGACACATAATACTTTGTTGAATGCGATGACGATGGCGCGTTTCAGACTATCGGTTGAAAAACTCGGATATGAAATTGGTGAGCAATCCAAGCACGGCAATTTTGAAGCAGCAGGCATTACGAAAGAGCAGCGCGATGCATTTAGTTCAAGGCGTGCCGAGATATTGAATGCGCTTGGCGGCATGGCCACCGGCGGGCTGGCAGCGCGCAACGCCGCCAACCTGATGACCCGGGTTCCCAAAGCAACGATTGAGGACCGCGCTGGTTTGGGACGTGCATGGGGCCAAAAAGCAGACGAAATGGGACTGAACGCTACTGCTTTGATAGCACGCGCTAACGCACGCGCAGCGTCGGATATTGGCGGCGTCCCGACCTTGAGCGACAAGGTCCAACAGCTCGCGGCGCACGGAAAAGAATGGGCAACGGCGATTGCTGAACGACTTGGCGTAAAGCAGGGAGACCAGCTGGTGCCACGCGACTTGAGCCGACGGTCACCAAGCGAAATTGCTGCAGTTCACGCTGTTGCGTCTGCAATCCGGCAATTGGGCGAGCGCGAGGCAGCCTTTGCCAAAACCGATATTTACAAAGCGGCGCTCGACTTTGGCTTGCCGACCGCCATGCCGCAAATCGAGCAACGCGTCGGTCAGCTGTTGCGCCAAGGCCAGCTGCTCAAGGGCAAAGGGGCGGACCGGCATTTGGTCACTACTGCCGATGCGCTTGCGGCAGAACAGCGGATATTAGCGTCGGTCGATCAAGGCAGGGGAGCTGCGCCAGCAGTAGTTTCGACAGAGGTCGCCGGAGAACGGCTGCAGGCACTGTCGCAGCTTCAATATGGCATTACGCTCAATCCCGGTCAGGAAGGGGCAGGGCGGCTGATATTAAGTTCGCATAACCGCATCATTGCGGTTCAGGGTATTGCGGGCGCGGGCAAAAGCACATTGCTCAAACCGGTTGGCGATATATTGCGTGAAGAAGGCCGCAATGTTCTCGGGCTGGCAGTCCAGAATACGCTGGTCCAGATGCTCGAACGCGATACCGGCATTTCTTCGATGACGGTAGCGCGGTTTATCAGGCAGCACGGTCCATTGCTCGACACCCGCGATCCGTTCAAACTCGCAGAAGCACGCTCAAACATGCGTGGCACCGTCGTGATGCTGGACGAGGCCTCGATGGTCGGCAACGCCGACAAGGACAAGCTGCTTCGTCTTGCCAATCTCTTGGAGCTCGACCGTTTTGTCAGCATCGGTGACAAGAAACAGCTGGGCGCGGTCGATGCAGGCAAACCATTTGACGTGATGCAGCGGGCAGGCACCGAGACTGCGATCATGAATTTGAATATCCGTGCGCGTGACCGCATGCTTCGCAATGCCCAATATGCAGCGCAAGGCGGCCAGATTGAAGTGGCACTGCGGCATCTGGGGCCACATGTGGTCGAGGTTCCTGAAAATGCTGCATTGGCGGCGGCAGCTGCATGGCTGTCGTTGGCGCCGCAAGAGCGCGGTAGCACTGCGATCTATGCGTCAGGCCGCGCGTTGCGGGGGCAGGTCAATGAAGCGGTGCAAACCGGACTCAAGGCTAATGGCGAATTGGGAGACAGGGTGTTTGCAACCGATACGCTCTCGCGGATTAACACTACCCGCGAAGAACTTCGCTACGCTAAGACCTATGTTCCCGGCATGGTGGTCGAGGTCGATCGGCGGCAACGCAGTCAGGCCATCGGGCAGGGGCGCTATGAAGTGGTCGCTGTCGATGCAGCGCGTGGACGGGTAACGCTTGAAAATGCGCGCGGCCGCCAATTCGAGTTGAAGCCAGGCCAGTTGCGGCCACAAGGCGAGGCCGATCCATTGCGGCTGTTCGAACTTAAGTCGCTCGAGTTATATGCAGGCGACCGCATCCGCTGGACGGATACCGATCATAAGCGCGGTCTGCTGAATGCCGATCAGGCGCAAATATTGGATATTGGCGACAAGGGAATAGCGCTCAAAACGTCGGCTGGCATCGAACATCTGCTGAAACCGGATAATCCCATGTTGAAGCGGCTTGATCTGGCATATGCGCTGAATGCCCATATGGCACAGGGTCTGACCTCGGATCGCGGCATCGCTGTGATGGACAGCCGCGAGAAGAATCTCTCGAACCAGCAGACGTTTCTGGTGACGATTACCCGTCTACGTGATGGTCTGACCTTATATGTCGATAATGCCAGCAAGCTCGAGAAAGCGGTCGAACAGAACACGGGCTTGAAGCGCTCGGCATTGGAGACAACCGGTTTGCTGAAAGATGCGGCGGCTGCTGGCGTTGCCAAAGGCAAAACTAAAGAGCCGGCGCAGGGCCGCGAACCGCCCGAGCGCGACCGCTCCATCGTCAAGCCGTTTGAAATAGGGATATGAGGTCGCGAGATTGAAAATGCGAATATAGGAAGACGATTAAAAAAGACCCGCCGGTGAGGGCGGGTCTGGAAGGTGAAAGAACTCTGCGTCGCTAAACGTCGAGCCCTTCGGGTCGCAGCTCCTATATGCGCCTGAATGTGTGAATATCCTTGCACGGAATCGTCTTGGCTCAAAAATTGATTTGGCATTTTCGGCCAAGCGTCTGGATTGTCACCGAATTGAATTGCGGCGAACGGCTATTGCAGCTTGCGCCCAAACCACAGCACCCGGCCAACGATGTTGATCGAGCGGCGTTCCATGCTCTGCCAGGTGGGATAAGAGGGATTGTCGCTAATCACCGATATCTGGCGGCCTTTTGGTTCGATTGCGATCCGTTTCACATTGAGCATATCATCCATTCGCAGCACATAGATCCCGTCGCGCAAGCGGGACTGGCCATCACCCAGATCGACCATGACCTCGTCACCATCGAACAATGTCGGTTCCATGGAATCGCCCAGCACGCGAATGATCGACAGACTTGCCGCTTTGCTCTGGGTCAGCTTTTTGAGCCAATCCTCATCAAACCCGAACTGTGCGGTTTTGGACTCCATTTCGGCAAGCGCGCCGTGACCAGCCGAAGCAGCGACATCCAGCACCGGAACATGGACCAGATCGACGACAGGGCCGCTTCGCCGTGTCGGGCCGCCGAGAATAACTTCATCCACGCCAAAATAGCGGGCGAGCACTGCCCGGTCGCGTTCATCCAACGACCGGGGTGAGCCGCGTTTAATATATTGCTGGATATAAGCAGCATTGCGCCCAAGCAGCCGCGAGATGCCCGAATAATCATCGTGGTTCTTGCGGATCAGTTCATCGAGCGCTGTTCTGGGGTCGTCCATTTTGCCGGTCCTTCTGTCACCATTAGGATTTAATCCTAGACTCTAGGAAATCGCCCTATTACGAACAAAACAAGAACACAAGCTGGAATTGAGTCGGATGCAAACGCAACTTTTGGAACAAATCGAGCAATATCTTGTGCGGACAAAACTGTCGCCGACGCGCTTTGGGCGGATGGCGGTTCATGATCCGAGATTCGTAACGGACTTGCGGGCAGGCCGCAAACCTCGGCAGCGGACAATGGAAACGGTGTCGGCATATCTAGCGAAGTAGAGATGCAACGGGTTTCTAGACAACTTTTTTGCCTCCAACATTGGCAATCTTGGACTGACTCGAGAGTGAAATCAGCCCCAAGGTAAACGCGAAGATGCCCGAATTGGCATGCTCTCATCTCCGTCCTCTGAGATTAAGCGCGTTATGAAATTGAGCAATTCGTGGCATTCACTTAGCGTAGGCCCTGACGAAAAATGATATAGACTGACTTGAATACAAAGCTGCGTAAGTTGACGGATTTCAATTATGTAACTTCTCTTTCGTGATTGAACTACTAAAGTGACGCTAACAAGGAGGGGGCTTTATGAAGTTGAAATCCTGTTTCGCGGTATTACTGCTCAGCACAACTGTACTTCCGACTGCTCCCGTCATCGCCAATGACATTGCCCCAAGTGCGCGCGTGTCGAGCGCGGTTCTGGTTCGCGAAGGACCATCTACGAATACTGCCATTATCGCACGCCTGAGGCCCGGCGAAACCGCAACCTTGGTTGACCAAATTAGCGGCTGGTACATAATTCAGCTTGCCGATGGCACTCGTGGTTATGTCAGTAAGGCGTGGACCATCATTAAAGTCGATGCAGGTGACGAACCGCTGATTGCCGGGAGCCACAAGATCCACGTGATTGATGTCGGAACGGGACTTGCCGTCTTCGTCGAAGGACCGGAATTCGCCCTGCTTTATGACGCTGGTAGCCAGGATGATCTCCACGGCGGCGAGGAAAACAGGGTCGTCTCTTACATACGTGCAGTCCGGCCAGACCTTTCGCGTATCGACCATCTCATTCTCAGTCATCCCCACAAGGACCACCTCCAGCTCATGCCTGCGGTCTTTGACACTTATCAGGTTCGCAACATCTGGGAGTCGGGTAGAGTGAATAAGACCGACGGTTATTGTCATTTTTTAAAGGCGGCCATGACCGAGCAAGGCGCGCGGTACCATGATGCCATCGCTTCCAATGCAACCCGCAGTGTTACGTTTACCGGAAGTGGTTGCAATGGGACCGTGAATGTTAGGCAAGCCGATATGATGAGCACTGTACCTGTTGAGCTTGGCGTTACAGCGAAGATGCAGTTCCTTTATCGCGATGCGCATCCCTACGCCGATCCAAACGGTAACAGCGTCGTTGTTCGTCTGGATCTTGGAGGAAAAAGAATTTTGCTTGCAGGCGATGCAGAGGGAGGAGAGCGGGAATTGCCGTCTACGTCTCCTAGTCCACGCAGCATCGAAGCAAAGCTACTCGATTGCTGCGCCAGCGAATTGAAAGCCGATGTGCTTGTCGTCGGACACCATGGCAGCTTGACATCGTCGCGGGCGGAATTTCTCGATGCGGTGAATGCATCAATCTACGCAATATCGTCGGGTACATACGCCTACCGTAAAGTGCGCCTTCCCGATGCCGAAATTGTGGCGGAACTCGAAAGTCGTGGTCAAGTGCTTCGAACAGACCGAGGCGATGCCTTTCGTATCGCAGACGAATCCCGTGCGTGTGAGATGCGAGAACGGAAGATAGGTCCCGATGCAGACGAAACGCCCGGCGGATGCGACAATATAGTTATCACGATTGAGGAAAACAGCCCGATCACCGCAAAGTACTCGGGGCTAGTCGATTGAACTACAGCGCCTACCAGTTGAAGGGACAATGATGGTTCGGACGGCAGCGTCGACGAAAACAGAACGTGCAACTACGCG
The DNA here is from genome assembly GCA_021732525.1 of Sphingomonadaceae bacterium. Taxonomy (GTDB): domain Bacteria; phylum Pseudomonadota; class Alphaproteobacteria; order Sphingomonadales; family Sphingomonadaceae; genus Sphingorhabdus_B. The sequence goes on from JAKFUU010000018.1 coordinate 220,181, forward strand.
CAATAATTCGCTAAAGGGACGCAACATTGTCATCCTCTGCGATGGCACTGGCAACGAACTCGGCGGAGCACTGTCACAGCACGTTCGCGACATCCGAATTTCCAATGTGCTGAAGCTGTTTCGTATAGCCCAAAAGGGTCAGAGGCAGCTCGTATATTATTCACAGGGTATAGGGACGATTGGACGACCTAATTGGCTTATGCGGTTCCGCCAGAAAACAGCTGGCGTCATCGGTTTAGTGACTGGATACGGTCTCGATGACAATGTTCTTGGCGCATACCGCTTCCTTGTAGAAAATTGGGAAGAGGGAGATCGCATTTACCTCTTCGGGTTCAGTCGCGGCGCGTGGACCGTGCGGGTTCTCGCGGGACTGCTGCACCTTGTTGGACTTTTACGCCCTTCGCAGCTCAATCTCTGCGACAATGCGCTGGCGACCTATAAGCGAGCAGCTACGGACAATGCGCTACCGATAGCGTGGCATTTTGCGCGCGTGATGGGTACACGCTTCCCATCGATACACTTCATGGGCTGCTGGGACACCGTTGCCTCGGTCATCGTCCCCCGATCTGACCGCGTGTGGGTTCCTAGCCTCGAAACCTTACCCTTCACAAAGGCTAATCCGTCGGTAAAAGTCTTCCGGCACGCGCTTGCATTAGATGAGCGACGGCGGATGTTTCGCGTAGCAGAGTGGGAGCAACCGCAAGATCATGTACCGAACCGCTTCGAACCAGACGACGTTGTTGGACAGGATATCGAGCAGCGATGGTTTCCTGGTGTCCATTCTGATATTGGCGGTGGTTATGCCGAAAATGAGAGTGCACTCTCGAAGATTCCGCTGATCTGGATGATAGAGGCGGCGGTGAAGTCGGGATTGATCATAACGCAATCCAACCTTCATCAACTAGCATATGGAAAGCCGAAGCCGAACGCGCCGCAAACAGGTCCAAACGCGCAGCACGAATATGTCGAACCCAGCGCGCTTGGGCCAATCCACAAGTCGCTTGGGTTTGGCTGGATGCCTCTCGAGGTCATGCCGAAACGCACAAAATATATCGAAACGAGAAGTGCGAAGTTCTTTGGCTTTTATATTCCGTTGGCCGAGGCGCGCCGTCTTCGTCGCGAACATGTGATCGACGCCGCCGTTTATTGTCGCCAATCCCGCTTAAAAACATATAGGCCGAAGGCAGAAATCCCTCCAGCGTCTCCGGGCACGTCAATCTGCGCGTACGATTAAATTCCCGTATGCTTTACGGACGCTCGTGCATTTTGGCCTGGCAACGACGTTTGAAGACAACCTCAGGAGAGATCAATGAAGCTGCTAAAATCAAGAAAGGCTTGAATCATGACATTTGATCTTGCCCAATTGCGGCCTTTTATAGCGCCTGTATTTCTCGAGGCAGTGGGCCCACTACGAGATGCTGCCTTGCTGACGCGACTGATGAACGACGTGAAAGTCATCGCAAAGCGAAATTCTTCAAGCACGACGCGAAGAATACTATTCACCAGCCCAGTCGATGAAACCGAAAGCCATTTTTATCAGGCTATTATCTACCGGGAGAAAACCACACCTGCCTGGTCAACGAGGTCGCCGGTTGAAGATGAGGGGCATGAATTGATCATTATTTCCGTGCGCGGAAAAATTGCCACGATCTGTGCGTCCGATGGTTCGATGCGAGACCGACTGGTTAAGGACATCAAATCTTGTCGCAGGATATCACGCGAGCGCTTAAATGCGTTTGTTGGCGGGGCAGCCAAGGCATTGTGGCTGAATGGTGTCCATACACCAACCGCATCCAAAGCCGACACGAAGGCGATTACTGGGACAGCTCTGGAATATGCGCTCGATCCGCTTGGCGATCAAACCTACTACTATAATGCAGTCCGTAGCGTGCCCGAAATTGTTGGCTTACTGAAGGCAGGCAAGAAAGCCGTGATTGGAGCAGCGCCAGGCGGAGCGAGGATTTGGGTGCGTCGTGCTGAAAGCTGGGATGACTTCAAAAGGGTGATGGCAATATTGATTGATCATGCTGTTAATGGAGTAATCGCCGACAACCCCTTTTCATCGCTATCCCAACCGATCGATAACGGAGTCGATATCAAGGATGCTTACGGTCTTTCGGTAGCACCCGGAGAACTTCTGTCCGAAGACACGGTCGCTGAAGCTGCATACGAAATCGCTCGGCGCTGGGCTTTCGATGCCGATTTTGAAGTAACCGCCCTTGTCGGTCCTTCCTTGAGCGCGGTTGTCAGCCTCGACAGTGACGCAATAGGTACAGCGGAAATTTCAGTGACGATAGACGACGGCATCGCCAGTACGGCTGTAGCTTGGACCAATGTGGTGGCTGGAAAAGTCGCGCAGCGCGCGGAATGCGAAAGCTTTCTCGCCAATGCGGAACGCATCAAGATCTACTATGACAGCGGCCATACCATAGCCCAGGGCCGATGTTATGTGGGTGGCTATTCTGACCAGCCCTTCGACTGGGATTTCCGCTCCTTTGCCGGCTATGAAGTAAATAGGGAAAAGCCCGAAGTGCCTGCGGGTTCGACGCTTGCGGCAGCAATAGGAGAAAATAACGAGAAATCACTATTTGCTTATGTTTTAGAAAAAATGTTCGTCGACGATCAGGGATCAGCAAAGGGTTGGCTTGCAAGCGATGACGGTTCAATGGAACTGGCCGATTTTATCCATATCGACCCAAATGATCGCGTTGTCACGCTGGTGCATGTGAAGGCATCCAGTTGGGACACGCCTGATCGGGGAGCGAAGCCCGGCGACTATGAACTTGTCGTTGCGCAAGCCATCAAGAATTTGCGCCATCTTGATCGGCGCAATCTTCACGACGAGATGAAAAAGGGCAAAGGCAAGAAGATCGGTAGCGCGGTCTGGCTAGACGGCGTGCGGCAGGCAAACCGAGATGGTTTTCTGGCCGCGGCTAAAAAACTTCCACGCAGCCATCGGACGGTCTTGGTCGTCCTTCAGCCTTCTGTTACCAAGATGGAAAGGGACAAATGTCTCGCCGACAAAGCGCCACCCACTTATGCTATGCGCATGCGGCAAATCGATACACTTCTATTATCCGCCCGAGCATCGGCGCTCGCTTGCGGGGCCTCGTTTATAGGAATTGGCGATCTCGGTACGTGATGTAAATGACGCCGACTTTTTCCATAGGCAAACGTCTAGTTCAGGTATTTTTCTGTCGAGAATTCGTAGCAGGCACTGAGGTAGTCACTACTTTATTTTGATGGTGCCTTTGGCTGACAAGGCGGACGCACACGGTTCAAAATCCGTTTTTCGAAATCGGCCATCGGTTTATCATCGAATGAGCCCAGAGGATGACACATTTGGGGCAGCTTACTGACTGGCAGCTTTAGGTCGTAAGCTCGACAAATAAGACCTTTGTTTAAGGGAAGGTTGGTTTGATCTGCACGCACGCTTTGTGCGAAAACTTCTCCGTTGATCCATCGATCCGGTTCACCCAAAAGCATTTGGTTCCGAAATCCGCGCTGCGCACGCTAAACCCGGCAACGCCACAACCGAACTTTTCCTTGCCTTCGGGATGGTGCGCGAGGGCCGCCAGCAAGATCTCTCCATCAACGGCGCTGACCTTGTCGCCAACATCATATTTCTGCAAAATGGCGTTCAGGTGGGCCACTGCATCGCCCTTTTTGGCGAAGTGCAAGTTGCCATAACTGATCGGTTGTGCGGGCATACATCCTCCTTTTTCCGACGTTTTAAGGCGTAGTGATTGCAATTTCGTCATCGCTGTCCGGCAGCAACTTCTCGCGAATTTCGCGAAGGATGATTGCCGGAATGGCCATCATTTCGAACTGGCTCTCGCGATCGACAGCCCAGGCAAGACAACCTTCCTTGGTAAGATCGTCCCTTGCGATCTTCTCATAGAGCGTAACAGCGCTCATTCTCGATAGACCCAGCTCCATGAGCGATAAAAGTGTCACCGACGAGATGCCAAATTCGAGCTGCGTTCCGATATCGAGACCGGACGCGATCTGGTCTTCCCGACCCGTTTCGCGAAGGTAAAGGTTTAGGATGTCCATATAGGCGGCGAAGTATTTGGGCGCGCGGAACCGCGCCGTTTGTTCCACGAGTTCCATGGTGTGCCGAATGAGCACCGGCAACTTGAACGGCTTGTTGTGATCCCGGTGATATTGGATATTACGTCGGATCATTGCTGCGAGCGAAAAGCCCTTCAGCCATTGCACGACAATCAAAGCGTGGAGCGGGATTAGCCCTTGCGGAAGAAATGCCGGATAGAGGTGTTCGTTGATCCGCCGCATGATGGTGACGAAGCGGTCGTAGCTATCCTGACTCTCGACCGCAGCAGGCAACAGGTTATCGATCTCACCCTTATAGCCGCGAAACGCTTCGAGCAGCCGCTGGAGACCGAGTGCGCTGACGCCGGGATGGCGGTCGGCGATTTCAGGCCGGATTTCGATTTGTGCGGCAATGGTTGCGAGGCTTTCTTCCAGTTTTTCGATCATCGCCGGACTGTGCCTTTTGGCGAGACCGGCTTGCGCGATCGAACCAAGGCGCAGGTAAGTCGCGAGCAGATAGGCACCGACCTGCTCGTATTTTCCGACATCTTCGAGTTCCGCTACCGGTGTCGTTGCACGCCTATCGAGATAGGCTGCCATGCCGTCTCCTAAATCCAGGACGGCATCGCTTTCCCGACGGATGGGATAGCGTGAGCGCGCGGGCACCCCAGTTGGCCAGGCGGCGCTATCCTGTGGGTCGATGCAAACAATGTTGCCTTGGAATTCATTGCCCCAGCGACCGGCCCGGCCCGCTAGATTCCAGAAATCATGCGGCTCCATCGGATGCCCAATGCCTTTGCGCGGCCCTCGTACAACAATGGTGCGGCAGGAAAGATTGACGCCTTCAATCAGCGTCGAGGTGCATACCAGGAACCTTATCTTGCTGTGTCGAAACAAGCGCTCGACCTCCAGCCTGATCAGCGAGGGCATGTTGCCATAATGAAAGGCTACCCCCCGCTCGACGAGCGATGCCAGCGTAAAATTGGGATGAACACCTTTTCGTGCCAAGTCGGCGAGCTCGCTTAACTCGGTGTCAGGCTCGGAAAGAGCCGGAATAAGCTGGCTAATGAGATCGGCGACTTCTTCGGCTTCTCCGGCGCCGTTCGCATAAACTAGCGTGCCGCCACGCTCGCCAACCGCTGCCGATATGAAGGCGAGCTTTTTGCGGAGTGTACCTGGCGAGCTGCCAAGCTGCAGAAGGCCGACGGGCAATGATGCTCCGGTCTGGCGGACTGACAAATTCCATTGCTTTGGCTTTCCCGGGACTTGCTCAGCCAGGATGAGATTTTGTAGTACGGTGGGAAAATCGCTGTCGACCGCTACGGTGCTCGCCGACTTAGGAGCGTCGGCGAGCAACTCCTCGGGATTCTGGGTCGCGGGACTGATGAATACCACTTTAAGCTGGGAATTGCCCCGTTCCAATCGCTCGACAGCATCCTGCAGAATGACCCCGCGTTGACTGTCTCCGATCTTGTGCGCCTCGTCGACGATAAGGAGGTCTACTCCAGCGGCGTCACCCAAAGCGTTTGCTAGCAGGTGCAGGCGCTCTTGGGTGAAAACGAGAATTAGTTTCAGCCCACCTGCACGGGCAGCATCGTATTTCTCGCGCAGGGGCAGCGACGAGACCGCTATTCCGCTGTTCTTTCCGAGCAGCGATGCGAGTTCAGCTTCAATCTCCGAAACCAGCGCCCGCGTCGGTGCCAAGTATACCGCGACGCGTGCATCGGTCGATCTTAGATGATCGACTAGCCATTGCAGGACCAAGAAGGTCTTGCCCGAAGCCGTAGGAGCGGAAGCGGAAAGCCAGTTATGACTGTTGGCATCGTTCCAGAACTGCTGCTGAAAGTTGTTGACCGAAAGCCACCGACCGTTCGATTCTACTAAGACAGAATGATCCACCTGGCGACGTTGCATTTCCATGCGTAGCGCCATGCCGAGCCGCGTTTCGAGGCCCGACTTCAGCAGTTCGCGATCATGGGCGAGGCCGACGGCCCGAAAGTTCGACAGTTTGTCGAGGAGCACCGCACCGGCGTCCTTTACTGGCTGAGTGTTGTCCATCGTTACTGCGGCAGTGGCAATCCTTAGTGCCGTTTCCTGCTCGGGGCGCAGCGCCGAACGCGCTAATATGCTTCCTGCGAGCAGAAGCCTCGTCCAGTCGATTTCAGGGAACCCACCGCCGGGATCGGGCGCGAGATTATCGAGTTCGGTCCGCACAGTAAGGCGCGTCACAGCGTCAACATCCGACCGGACGCCGTCGCTCATCAACCAAGCATTGAGGGCCGTCAACGTCATGGTTTCATGCCCATTGCCCTTAGAAAGGCGTCTCGGAATGCTTCGGCTGAAGGCAGGGGGATGCAAAAGAATTCAATCTCAATCTGGTCGAGCTTTTCGGCTGCAATCCGGTCCCCGAGGCTCTTTTTCCAGCTTTCCAACCCGGTGCGGGTCGCGGCAATGATGTCGTCCGCCACGGCCTTGACATCGTCGCCGGGATAAAAGTCGGCGTCGAAGCCGACCAGCGCCACCCCACAATACTGGACTCGTTTAGACTGTATCGCGCTCTTATCGAAGTAGCGCCGCAGCGCGTCGGTTAAATGGGGATTGTTCAAATCCGCCTTGTCGCTCAGCAATACAAGGTCGCGCTCGCGGTCGGCTCCTTCATGCTCGGGTTCGATCAAGAATGGAGCAAGGGATGCAAGGCAATCGCGAATGGCATCAGACGCGGATTTATAGACTTTTGATTCGCCCCAATACAGCTTGAGAAGCCCGTCGTCGCTGATGCCTGCATATACGCCATCCGCACCGTGATAGTGCATCCGCGTGTCGGTCTTCAGGTCCATCTTGCAGAGAATCTGCGGAAGCTGAAGAAAGCGCTCTGCGAGGAGGAATAGCAGCATTTCGCCGCCTTCGCCGGTCTTGGCTAGGTCCGTGAAGGAACGGCGCGCCTCTTCAAGCAAACCGCCGACAGCTTCTGTGCTGTTGTATTTCGTGTCACGCGCCTTGGCCTGCGCCAGCTTCGACCGCGGTATTGCGTAATCGGCCACGGCGTTGCGCATGAATTCCGCAAGGCGTTGTGGCTGAACTCGGCCGTTACCGTCTACAGTCAAACAGTGGCAGTGAATCTTGATCTGGTGACCGTCGATGACCACATCGCGCTCTACCAGTTCGAGATGAACCTCAAGCGCTTCGGGGTTACCGGTCAGCGCTGACGTCAAATCGGATGCGGTTATACTTGACAGATTGCCCCCCCTTTCACCTCTCACTCCCAACCTAGCAGGCCTCATCTTAGCTAAATCGAAAATTCTTGTCGTTCGATATTTGCAGTTATTAGCCGAGTCTAATACTCGTCCAAATACTTTGTCCAAGCGGACCGACTGGCTGCCTCACTGTACCTTTTCAGGCAGTTCGCAACGTGCAGCTCAGCGGCTATGCGCACTAGCGTGTTCTTCATACGATCGATGTCTGCCTTTGGCTCGCCGGTCAGCGCAATGAACGACCGAGTTTAGGGCGCGTAGCTGTCATCGCATAATGGTGTACCTTGCGGCAGCTCTTCGCAAATGGCGCTTCAAAGCCTGCCGTTCCGGATCATCCAACGTTACGGTCATTCGGATCAACGATGTTGTCATCGAATTATTCGCAACCGACACCATCTCCATCCCTGTCAAGATGTCGGCCATATCCCGGCTGGCCTAACCGTACAGGAGCAGCGCCAGCCGCACGTGCAGACGCGCAATTGGGAAAATACAGCGATCCGCTAAAAGCTCTTTGGGGTGGAGATGGTGGGCCGCCATTGCCACGATGACAATGCCGTCCGCCATTTTTCTTATCATTATGACAGCCATCTGCCGCCAGTCCGCCGCCGTGTGCCCAAAGGCCGGTTGGCATTGCTGCAAAAGCCAAGGCCGCAATCACAGTCATGTACTGCACGTTCGCTCGCACCTTCGGCGCGATGATGCTGCACAAAGATCCCATTATCGAGTCAACAACCTCAAAATAAAGTCAAACACTTAGTTGGCGCTGGTAACATTAAAAATCGAATAAGGCACTGCCACGCTGGCTGCAAACTAATGCCTATTGGACTGAACCAATCGGTTCCATCCTTTGAATCTCTACAACGCGCGCCAGAATGGCCTTGAACATATTGTGGCCATCGAGATCGCCGGCTTCAAGCAGCGCATCAGCACGCAATGAAGTTTGAAACCATGCGTCTTCACCGTGTTGCGTGATGAGCGTATTTGCGCAGGCCCAGATGTGGCGTTCCGGTGTCATTGACAACGATGACCGCGCCAATATTTTTGCCACTTTGCAGCCCATCCACCGTTTATCATGTTGCACGACACATCGCCTGATTGCGGTGACTGGCAAAATGCCGCTGTTCTGCGTCCGCCTGCGCCGCCATCCGATACACAAGTCATACGCGGTCCTTTGACCAGGATATGCCCCTCACGCGATACGCCGATAGAGCGACCGATTAGACTTACCAACGCATCACGTGCTTCTACTGGATCTGCGGTCGGGCAGGGATGGCCCACACTGCAGGTTCCGTTGATTTCGCGCGCTGCAACGCCCGATAACCTGACATGCGGCCCTTCGGCGCACCAAATCGGGCCGTCGCCATCCCAAACGCGTATGGGCGTACATTGAAACGATTGGCCGGAAGGAATGACGGCAGCGGCAAGAAGTAGTGCGAAGCTCATGTAATGAGGATTACATCATATTTTTGTGCGTGCAGCCACAATTGATATGGATGTGACCCTTTTACCTATGGTCATCGTTGTAAATTTATAAGGTTAGGAGAAACTGCACCCAACCGGATTTTGCCATTGTTGCACAAAGTTTGCAATTACGTGTTGTGAGAGAACTGCTGGCTGCTATTGACGCCGCGCCGAAAGGCTCGGTCTCCCGGTCCCCACAGTTTACGACGATAACCAATTATATAATGGCCAACCTATGATCGAGGCCCAGAACGCAATCATCAGTGCTGCAAACTCGATTTTTAATTTCCGTTCTTTCACCGCTTCACCCATAAATCGCTGGTTCGGTTCTCGTTTAACTTGCCTGAATATGGGATGCAAAGCGACTTTGCGTCGTCGACCGTTCCTGACAGCCAAGAACTGTAAGCGTTTGGCTCAAGGATTACCGGCATTCGGTCATGGATGCGCTCCACTACGCCTGAGGCTTCCGTCATTACCATTGAATAGACATTTCCCCATTCGGCGCTGTCCCGCCATATCCCGGCGCAGTGGAATTGCTCGCCGTCAGGCATTGAAAACCATGTTCGCGTCATAGCTCCTTTTGTACCTTCAGCTTCGACAAACCGATCAAGCGGAATGAGGCATCGTCGCTCGCAAACGCTTGCGCTCCAAAACGGGCTACCCAACTTGTCGGTACGGGCATTGTTGACCGGCTTCGGCTTCAGCGGTTGCCCCTCTTTGCCCTTCAGTACCAACGGGAAACCCCAAGTCATTTTGCGCGCGGTCTTGTCCGAGGTGATCACAATGCCGGGACTGGCAGGATAAACGTCAGCAGGCGGTAAGTTCGCGCCCGCCATCACTTCGGCAAGGCTTTTACCAAATACGTTGTTCCAGCTTTCAATGCGGAGCGTGTATAGGTTGCACATATCTGGCCCCTTAAGACCGTTGCCGGTTGACGATCCGCTTCCATGTATAATGATCCGGCCCCGGCAGCAAAGGGCCTTTAGGTTCTTCGCTGGTTTGCTCAACTTTTGGCTGGCGCACTTTGATACCCGACCTTTTGAAACACTGGCTGCAATGCAATCGTCGCACAAATGCGGCGATACTATCGCTGAGGCCTTTCTGCTCACACCGCCACCAATGGCCAGGCGCATCCATGGTGACGCTATGTTTACACTGCCAGCACGTGACCCGGAGATAGCGCTTGTATAGCGCACATTCAAATAGTGTGCGGATCGGGCGGTAGTTTTCTTTCCCGGGCACCCAGCCATATGGCGGCTCCCGGCTCACCTCACTGCACGAGGCACTTCCTGAAATAATGATGCCTGCTGTCTTGCATCAAAGCCAAGGTCTGAACCGGATATCTCAAAACGTCCAAGACGATCAGCGAGGTGCTGCGCCAGAGTGAATGTCGCACGTCGGCGGCGCTGACTGTCACTGTCTTGCAGTGCGGCTAAGGTATCGAGCGGCGCACATGTGAGAGCTACCTCAATGTGCGTGGCGAGAGCATCTGGGTCGATTCGGGTCATGCAGGCTTTATGGAACAAATATAGAACAATTAGCAAGGGGGGGTCAAAATTTGAAAAGTTCATGATAAGCGGGATTGTTGCTCGACGCGCTCTGATTTCGCACGCTCAATCAGGGCGCGGCGTCTTAGAGCTGACCCGCTGGCACTCTTGCCTCTCTCCTTGCCGGACGCCCGCTGTCGCCCAGACCCGCGCGCAGGGCATCCGGCAGCGTCGCGCCGTTGCAAGGGTGCCGTTTTTGAGTTGGCTCGCTGTGCGAGCAGATGCAACTCAGGCAATATGTCGCTTTTCTGTTTTAATCATATCGCCTGAATACGGCGACATTTTCTGGTTGTTGCGATGCAAATGTGGCACGCTCAATCCGTTGCACATTGCCTTAAGCGGCTAGCTTCAGCGAGTAGAGTTGAGGCTGCCGCGAAGGGGCGAGCAGAGCACGGAGACTGAAGATGACCATTCAGAACGATATAGACAGCAGTGAACCTCACGATCAAAATGGCACCGGCCAATGGAAGGGTTTAGCTGAAATTGATCAAGCAATTCATGAGAATCGTCTAACCGAATATCGGATGAAGAAGGCTTGGGCGGACCCTTGGGGAAAGCGACTGTTTTTGATGATTGGCGCGATCTTTATTGGATTCGCTATTTTTGTAGTAGTTCAAGACGTACTCTGATCGCGCACTAGCTATTTCCATTCCTTAACGCGATCTGCCGACTCCTCACTTGCGCCCCTGGCATCTTGAGTCACATCGCCCAAATACCTCCGCACTGTTTCAATCCGCGCTTTGCCCGATTGATGCGCCTGGCCAACTTCATCGCGAATGTTCTCGTTATCGATTTCCGGGCTGATCGACTCTCGATTTCCACCCACACCTACAGCTGATTTTCCCCGGACATCGGAAGCGCTGGCAACATTTGGCCGCACAACCGGCTGACCAGGAGCAAGGACGAGTTGATCTTGAATGTCGCTGCGCAACTCATCGGCATAGCCGTCGATAAACCGTGCTTGGAGTGCTTGTCCTTGCGCGCCCAACTGGAAGTCGATGTCGTCAAAGCGGACATTTCCATAATAATCACGGTTGCGCTCGATTTCGCCCAGACCCCATTCGCGGTAAGCCTGCGATAGATTGAGGCTGCCATTGGCGCTGTTGCCTTCGAAGAACGACGCTTGTTGCTCCAGCCGGTTTGCGATTTCTTCAGACCTTCGGGCTTCGCGGGTATAGCTTTGCGCCTCGGTCAGCGAGGCGTTCATGCCGCTGGCACTGGTCGACACCGAGGAACTGCTTGACGAACTGACCGTCCGAACAAATCCATCGCGCGTGCTCGACCAGTTGCGGCTGTCCGATATCTGCTGGAGGCTACCCATGATGCGCGAACGGTCTTCTGACGCAATGCCAATATCGCTGTCGGTCCACGACTGATTTCGGCCGCCTTTCACACCAATGCTCGCTTTGCCGGACCCTATCGACCCAGCCATCCCAGCGCCCGCTTCCCCATTGAGAAACCATGAGGTCGTGATATCGTCGGCGGCTCTGCGGGACAGGCCGTAGGTGCGTTGCAGATTGCTGGATGCCTGATCGACTTCGTTGAACGCGGTTTGCACGCTGTCGGAATTGTTCTGTCCTGTCGCGGTCTCAAAGCTACTGCCTTTGCTGATCTGGTTTCTGAGCTCGCGAAACTGGGTGACCGCGCTCGAAGTCGATTGCTGCGCAAGGTTCGAGAAGGTTTCGCTGTTCCCGCGGCTGTGGCTCGCCATATTGGACAGCCGCGATGTGAACTCCTGACCGAGCGTTGGCGTGAATGGATAGTTCGATGTCGGCAGCTGATCATAGCTGCCCTCGGCAAAGCTTGTCGAAAGCGTTCCGCTGCCCGAATAGCCCTTCGTCTGAGCCGCACCATAAGTGAATGAGGGTGCCGTGGTTCCTTGGGCAAATTGCCGTGTCATCACGCTCGAATTTTCAAAGCTGGTATTGCCGAGCGAGACATTGCCGGTGCTGGCTTCGCGCGCGGCTTCTTCGGCCGCATTCTGGCTCGGGTTCAAATAAGAAGTAGCATGGTGCGAGATTGCCATCGCTCCCTTAGCGACGCCGCCCGCCAAAAAGGGGACAGATGCAATCAGATAGCCAGCAAGTATTCCGATATCGCTGTTGACGTCGGCCATACCGGTAAAGCTTGCGAGCGTCATGCCGCCGGTTCCGGTAGCCGCCGTCATATCGGCGGCTCCCTTGAACATCAGCATCATATGCAGGATGACGAACAGCGGTCCCCATGCAGCCAGATAGAAAAAACCGGTCACATAGCCTTTGAGCGCGAGAGGTCCGGTCTTGGGCATCAGGAATAATGGAAACAGCACCGGAAAAAGTGCGTAAAACAACACAGTAAGAACGACATTTAAGAGCGGTACCCATTTCATGGCGTTGTTCGCAATCGAGCTATAAGTGCGCTCGGTCTGGATATCTGCGCGCGTTTGCGCATAGACATCGACATTGCTCGCCCCGCTCGATCCGCCAAAGCCATGCATCGCCTGGCTCATCGCGTTGATAGTCAGTGTCTGTTTGAAGATGTCGGTGGCGTTGGTCGAGACGCCGGTCAAATATTGATAGGCAACGGGTAGATCTGCAAACAACTTGGCTTTGGCAAGGGCTGCCGTCTGGTTCGGATAGAGCTGGCGCCCGAACACCTGTCCCATGCCGTCGATCAAGCCGGTCCAATGGGTATTGAGGTTGGCGTAGGCTTCACGGCAGGTGACGATACTGGCACTGACCGTGCGGCTGCTCGCGTCGCGTGTCAGGAACTTTTGCGCGCGCGCCTGGCTACCGGGCGCGATATTCGTCCAGATGTCGTTGCTATCGGCGAGTTGCTTCATCGAATAGCGGCCGAGCAGAACGTCATAAAAAACGCATTGCCGGAAATGCTCGTCGAGATTGGCGGCAAATTCAGGGTCAGAAATGCGCAAGCTCCGCGTCGCGTCGTAGAGCCGTGAGCCATAGATCATGCCGTTTTTGGTGTAATTGAGATCGCCGGGCAGGCCAAACACGACCTCGGATGCGTCGGTCAAATAATCGCCAATCTGGCTGGTGAAGCTGGCCATGAGGGCAAGGCCCAAAGGCACGTTACTGATTTGCGCAGGCGCAAGGCTTGGGTTCAACCGGTCGGTGACATGCACATCCAGTCTTGGGACCATGAGGCAGGTGTACATGAGGGTCGCACCCAGAAACCAGTTGATCCACGCGCGCCAGTCCTGGTTGAAAGCAAGGGTCACTGCAGACAGAGCCAGGCCCATAACCATCACGACTTGAAGCAGGCTCTTATAGCCGCCGTCGCCGGTCCAGGCAGCAACGGCCTGAAAGACATTGACCAGATAATCGCCGCCACCAACCGTATAGATTTCGACCATGAAGCTGCTCCTTAGGTTTTGCTTAGTTGACGAGTGCGCGGTTCTGGACCGCGCGCGACCAGTCGAGCGAGGCTGCCATGCCGGGCGACATCTGAGCCGCGAGCACATTCTCAATGAAAGCGGTCTTCTCGATGATCTGCATGATCGCATTGACGCGCAGATGCGTGTTGGTCTGGCGGTCAGCGAGACTTTGGCGTACCGCATTCATCTGGCCCTGCCACATTGCGATCTTGGCTTCGTCAGCGCCGATAAAGCTCGACATCGAGCGGCCTGCCTCACCCACAATCCGGTCGAGAACAGCAAAGAGCAGATCGACGCTGGCAATCTCGGCCAAGGTCTCGCGGTCATCGGTCGGCATGCCGCGGCCATAAGCCGCTTGTACCGTCAGAATTTTGTATAATGGCACTGATGCGACCTGAAGCAGTTCCTTTTGCGCCTCGGTGATCGGCGTATCATCGCGGATGGCTTGAACCATGCCTTCGATGAGTGCGGCAACCCGTGGACGAAGCGCTTTCGATGTTGGCAGGCTCAATGATTTGAATGTCGGGTTGAGACACTTGTCGGGTTCATCGCAGTCGAAAATCTTGATTGCACTGCCTTGTGTGCCGTCGAGCAGGGCGGTCACCAATGTCGACGAGGCGTCGCCGGCAAATGGTACGAATTTACCCGGCTCGTCATCCTTTGGCGGCACATAGATAATCGTGCCGATCAGCGTCATTGCATATTCGGCAAGTTCGCGGTCGAATGTCCCGTTTGGCGAAAAGAACGCCGACTTTTTGAGAATGGTCCAGGTGTAATTTCGCGGCACCCCTGTGTTTACATCGTCATATTTGCCAGCGCCTTGTTCGGTTGTGCTTGTTCGCTGCCCGCGTGTGCCGCAGCCATGTTTGGCAGCGGCATAGTCGGTGAAGATGCCTTCGCTGTTGCCAATGGCTTCGCAGATCGCCTTGTCGGCCAGATCGCCTTTGGGCCAGATACCGCCGACCAGGCCTTGGGCCATTTCGCAGCTGTTGATGTTGAGATTGTTCATCAACTGCGCTTTCTGGCTGAACTCCTGCATGATCTTCGAGCATTCAGGACAGACGGTATCGATGGCGAGGCTAAAGGCGAAGCCAACCGCGTTGTTGGCGACGGCTTTCAGCATCGCGACAATCTCGCTCGCGTTGATAAAGCTGAAGCTGCCAGCAAAGATATCGATGCCGCCACAGCCAGCCCGCGCGCGCGGCAGTTGCAGATTGGCAATGTTGGTCGTCTTTTGCGGATAGCGCGTCCAGACATTGCCGAGGCTATAATAGCCTGCAGCCTGTCCCTGAAACGCAGTTGGGCCAGTGACGTTGGCGGCCGCGCCAACATCAGTCAGGAAGTTATCCATCGAGCTTCCGACATCGGCCGACACTGCTTGAAAGGGCAGGGCGGCGATGAGCAATGCCGCAGTTGCGCGCTTGAACCTAAAAATCACGTCCGGCTTCCTTTGTGGTGAGGAGGTAAATGCGGTCGAGCAGTTCATCTGCCGACATGACGCCGTATCCAATGGGAATGGCGCGGCGCAGCTCTGCGTCCCACAGCACGACTGCGGGTGTTACTTTCGGCTCAAGCCCCATCTTGCTGCGCTGCGTGGTCTCGACGGTGTAGTTGGGGAAATGGCGTGACGGGCCGCCGTCGGTTGAAATCGCGCGGACGGTGATCGACCAGGAACCGGCAACCGATTGGACGATCGGCGACATGACCTCGCAGGCACCGCAACTTTGGGCGAAGAAATAAAAGAGCCCGTAACGACGCCCGAGATTTTGCATAACGTTGTTACGTTCGCTGGTGCGCGCGTCCTGCCATTGCCGCTTGCCCAAGGTCGAGACCGGACGCTGCAATGTGTAATCCAAATCGGGATCCTGCCAGATCGCCCTCTGCCAGACATCACTGAACAGAGAAGCTCTATCGAGCTGCGCCCGCTGGAAGCGCACATAAGCAGTTACGTTCTCGTTGGTAGGTTCGAGAATGGCACGTGCCTTGAGTTCGCGCAGCTCGGCGGTAATCGCATCGAGCCGGCTTACTGCATTTGGTGGCGGCGCTTGCGGTTCTGCCTTTGGCGCGGCTTTCGGCTTTTCGCAGTAGAACCAATAGCCAAGCTTGCGGTTCTGGCAGTAGAAGACATCACTGCTTGCTGTGCTTTCGGCAACAGGTTTGTCTGCTGTCTGGCCAAGCGCTAGCTGTGGACTGGCGCACTTTATGCAAATTGCGATTGCGAATATGGTTCGGCTCAAGCGCGGGTAGCTTTGTGACCGGCGTTCAATTGCCATGGGTTGCATAATAATCCTCGATCTTTTGCTGGATATCCTGGGTCGCCTGCATCTCGTCGGGCAGGCGTGCGGCATCGGTGAACTCGGCATAGACTTCGGAGAAATCCATCTGGCTGAGATCGATCCGTGCAAACTCGTCGATGGTAAAGCCTGCGCAGCTCTCGGTTTTTGGCTTGCCCCAAGGCTTGTTCAGTTGCTGTCGGCCCTGTTCCTGCAGGATGCGCGACAGTTTCGATTCAAAGCAGCAATAGGCCTTCTTCTTGGTGAGGCAGACGCCGAGCACGCTGTCCGAGCAATAGCTGCCGACATAGGCGCACAGCCCTTGTGCATCGCGCTCGTGCAACAGCAGTTCTTGCGAGTTGCAGCCCAAGGCTACGAGCAAACTTATGCCGGGAATGAGCGGAAAGCCTTTGCCCTTGCAGCAATTGAGGACACCGAACACCTTGGACGCGCAAGTGCCGCGCTCGCCTTTGAACAGCGTAAGCGTGTTCGGATCGAACTCGCGGCGGGCCTGGTCCATCCCGTTCAGAGCAACGACCGCATCTTTGAACTCATCATTGGCTTCGCGCTCGATGGTTTCGCAAGAGCCATCAATGCAATAGACATCCCCGTCGCAGATATATTGATTGGTAGCAGAAGGCACCTGTGGCAGCGGGCAATCGAACACGCGTTCCCATGTCCGGCAAGGCTCTCCTGTGAGGCAATCCTCGCGCGCCAATGTACATCCGGGTGTTGTCTCAAGCTGCGTGCAGTCCTGCGCCGTTGTGACTGACCGGCAGGAATAGTCGCGTGTCCAGGCCCAGCAGGGCTGGGTCACAGATATGCCGCCTACAATACGGGTGACCGGATCGCTGTCGGTACATATTTCAGCCGATTGTACGCAGCTCGCATCGGCTGCGATCGCAGTGCATCCACTTTCGTCGCGAGCTATGTTGACTGTATTGGATTGCGTGGTGCTGCGGAGCGAGCCGGTTGGTATCGGTTCAGTGCAGGTGATAACCGAAATCGGGTCGCCCGGCTCTACACAATAAGGGCGTCCGCCATTTTCAGACCATTGCAGACACTTACCGGGGCGTGATCCGGTCTGTCTGCACTGAGGCCCGGCGTATAAGGCACAATCATCGGTGCCATTTTCCTGATTGAACGGGCTTTCATTGCACCAGTAGATATAATTGGTCTGCAATGTGACCGTGACGTTTAGTGCGGCCGCGCATCTTCTCGTCTCCTCGGTCGCGGTAAATCCAGTGTTACAGGTAGCGAAATAGCGGCCAGCCGACACATTGCCCGAAGGCAGAGGAACACAGCGACCTTGCGCGCCAGTCACCGTCATGCCGCTGGTATAGTTTAGCGGATCGGCGCTCACTTCCTGCGCGCGGGCAATTGTTGCGTCCAGATCAACGGGCGCAAAGCGAACACGCTGGTTTGCTGACGTGCGCATAGCTTGATAGCCATCGTGCGCACTGGATTGCGCACCCGATTCCGGCGCCAGGCGATCCGGCTCATCAAAATAGGCTGATTGGCCGGGAATGCCGCCAAAGTTTGGAACGGTCGAAGCGTCCGGCTCCCGCGTCGATGCATCCTGAGCGCGCGTCCCCTGCGTCCGGCCAAACGTCTTGCCTTCCGCCTTGGCGCTTTCGGTAGGTGTCTGGGCGTGCAGCGGGGCGAGGCCAATCAGTGCAAAGACCGGCAGCAGTGATTTTATCAAGCGCATCACGGCGCATCCTTTCTGAGACGGGCGAGATGAAGCTCGGCAATTCGTGCGCCTGGGCCGCCGCCAGCGCCGAACGTGGACAGCGCATGCTCGGCGGTTACATTGCCGCTCATCCTGTCGTGCGGCGGGACCTGGCTTGTGCAATCAAAACCGTCGCACAGCTCGAAGTCGCTGGCAGCAACGACATAGGCGGGCACCGCCTCGATACCAAAAGCGCGGAACAGTCTGGGGTCGATCCCGACACCGTCATAGCTTTCGTCTTGATGCATGACTTTGGCGAGTGCGGCGGTCAGGGTCTTCGCGCTGCCGCCAGGCAGCCCGCGCAACACCACCAAGCCGCCAGCGCGCCCTACATCGGATATCATCGCGCGCAGCGATTGCGGCGGCATCGACGTGCTGGCAAAAGCGATGAAGCGCGGCGCTCCTTCAAAGCCGCCCTCGGCGATCCGCCCGGCATCAGCAACAATACTATCGAAATCGAACGCCACGTCGGGCGATGCAGGGACGGCCGCCTTTGCATTTGCCGCATATTGTCGGCCATTGTTGCTCGCCTGTGCCTCCAATTGGCTGGCATCGCTGTGAAGTTGCTCGCTTCTCTTGCGCGCGCTTTCAGCCAGTGCCTCGGCGTCACTCGTCTGTTCGCGGGCGCGCCCCCGGATAGCTTCGAGATCAAGCCCGGGATCAAGCGACTGGGCTGCTGCGCCGCATATCGCGGCGCTGACAGAAAACAGAGCTATTACAGAAAGATGATGGAGCTTATTCATAATGCACAGCAATTTCGTTTGCGCCAGACAAGGTAGCCCATGTCCTCACCAATGGCGGGATAGACCTGTCCTGCTGACATGAAGGTGGTGGAGGCACCGATTGGCGCGCAGGCATAGCGGCCCTTGGTTTGCGGGTTGGGATTGGTTGCCTGAAAACGATATTGCTGCTTGCGCATCACCGGCATCAGATATTTGCCGCAAAGACCTTTGCTGCCCATCGTGCCCCAGGAAACGAGCTCGCGGTGGAGCTTGTAGGCAAAGCGCGACAGCACAAGCCGTGAGGCTTGCACATGCCCGATTGTGGCCGATACATTGCCGTTGAGCGGATACATCGAACCCTGACAGCCAGCGCACCAGAACAAAGCGTCCGATGGCAGTTTGGTTGTTGCAAGCACGCAATCAGCGGCGCAGGCTGCCAGCGCGAGGGGATTGGCAAATAACACCGCTTCCGGATTGATGATCGCGGTCAGCTCGCTGTCCTGCCAGAGCGGATCGATCTCGGTTATATAGAGAATATCGATGGAGCCTGTTTCAAGGCACAGGAAATCGGCGACCAATTCCATCCAGTAAATGAGCGGATAGGCGTACCAATGGACATGCCACTGCGAGTTATATTGCGTAGCGCCACCCACTGCTGATGGTCCCGCCATCGTTTTGAAACCGATATCGAAGCCCGGATCGAGCTTCAATCCGCCCAGATTGACAAAACACCAGGGCTTCATCGAGACATCGGCCAATCGTACCGGTTCCCAAAAGCCCATGGCGATGCCGGGTCTTATCCCGCACAGACAGACGGGCAGATCGGGATTGTCAGGGTCGGGTCTGCTTGACGGCCAGATTTTGAGGCCGCCGACCGAAATCGGGAAGAGGCATGACCAGCAAATGTCGGTGATCGGGTTTACAAATTTCCCCGTGCAGCGGCCTGGCCCCGCATCCGCGCGGGCAGGGTTCATGGTCGCCATCAACATAAGGATCGACAGAAGAAGTGTAATATATCTCGTTGAAGTTGGCTGTATTGACGTCATGACATCTTCCTTCGGGCAGGCATGACGGGATGTTCGGTAATAAGCAGCAAACGCCCTTGTTGTTTGACCGTTGCGGGCACCGCCTTGATGTTGAAATGACGCACCAGCTTGCCGCCCTGATCGAAAAAGAAGCGGCGCTGTTTGCCGCGCATCAGTTGGAGCGGTGCGCCGCCCACGAGGATCAATTTGGCCGAAGAAGCCTGAAAGGACTTCGTCGCCCAGTCGAGCTGGGCCGGATCATCGCCGTCCAAGAACACGAGCGTCTGGCGCAAGGGAACGGTATCGAGCGGATTGACCCTAGTTCCCGCCGCCATGATGAGGCGGCCTTTGCGGTCGCTGATATCTTCTGCCACCGAAATCGTCGGATCGAACGCCCAGCTTCGTATCGTGGTGGCAACACTGATGCCGCTCACCGGCATTGGCCGGTTGACCTTGGCAATCGTGCGCCTTTTCAAATCCTCGTTGAGCCGAGCGGTGGCGCCGCTCGCCTGCAGAGCCATCAGCTTTCGCTGGATCTGTTCGAGCAGATCGGGCTCGGTTATCGGGAAAAGCGTGCCTTGCTGGCCGTAATCCCGCGCATGTGCAGGTGCAGCGACGAGGCAGGCGGCGATGAAGTAGCCCAGCGCTCTCATAATATCGGTCTTCCAACGCCAAATATGCGCGGGCGGCATATCCAGCCAATTGCCGCATAGCGGCTATCGAACCCGTCTTTATGCGACGTGGCTACAAATACGCAGCCGGGCGGTATGACGCCGGTCGGTCCAAGTTCAAGTGGTTCGCCGCGCTTACTGTGGGTTTTGGCCGTGGCGACTGGCTTACCGTTTACATAGAATATCCGTTTGTTTTCAGTGACCCGGTCGCCAGCAACGCCCATGACATGTTTGCCAAAAGGCTTTGGCTCTTTGCCAAAATGCTTTTCGAGAAGCTCAGACGGCGGCGGATCGAACAAGATGATGTCGCCGCGTTTGGGTGTCGCCGTGCGGTCGAGCCATATCGCCCAATAAGGAAGGCTTGGCGATATGTTGATCATCAACGCGTGATCGCGGGCAAAAGCCGACAGGCTATTGAGGGCAAGCACGATTGCGCCTAACCCCGCCCAGATTGCGAGCCGACGCGGTAGAACAGCCTTGAGGTCGCGGCTAACGCTTGCCATCTGCTCGGCTTTCCATCCGCTTACCCACATCCGCCCGGACGGCGTCGGTCAGATCGGGCGTACTGCCCGCGACCACCGCTTCGGCGACAAGCACCGTGCGACCCTCACGTCCCAGCGCTTCAACCGAAGCCTGGATCGCGGTGAGATATTGTTCGACGCGGCGCTTCATATCTTCAGGGCTGCGACCGCTGCGCGCTTCGGCTTCGACAAAGTCGTCCATGATAGTCGACAGTTCAACGGTTACGACCTCGCGTTTTTGAAGGTCGAGCAGCTTGTCGGTCGCCCAACCTGTCCACAGGCCTGTGGCGAGGACTGTGGCAAAGGCCGCCAAAGTCGTAGCGGAATAGCCACCGAAGCGCCTTGTAGGCACTTCGGTGGGAGATGCTGCTGATATGTTCTCCATTATACTTGCTCCGGAGTGTCGAGTACGCGGCTCATGTCGCGGACAAATCGCGGGATCCGCCACAAAGCGATGAGCGAAGCAATCCCGAAAAAGCCGATCTTGAGTTCATCGGAAAAGGCCAGTTGCCGGGCGCCATCTGCTGCAATGTAGCGTGACGCGAGATTGTCGATCTGGAGGAACAACAGGTCCATATTCCACCCAGACAGAAGCAAAAAGAAGAACAAAGGTAAGCCTAAGGTCATCAGGAAGGTCGAAACCGCAAATCCTGCGGCTTTGATGGTGATGAAGCAGCTATCCGAAATACAGGCGGGCAGTTTGAATCCCCGCTTTGCTTGTGGTGGGTTCTCCCGCGCTTCGTCCAGCGCGCGGTCAATCGAAGTGACTAGATTTAAGGACATGAGTTTTGGTCTTTCATTGGCGGTGGGGGTTAGAATTTCGGAAAGGCGATGCGCTCGATGGCGTCTGCCAATTGATGCCCGCGGGCGAGTTCGGCATCGATCGCAGCGAAGGTCTGCGGCGAGCTCGAAAACAGCGTCGCGGAATAGTCATCGAGGACCAGCCTGCCGATGGTTTCGGTCTCGGGGCCTTTGATGAAGACTTCGCTATAATCCGACCCGCTGCGCTTGAGGCTCCGGATCAAAGTTTCAGTGCGGTCGTCCATGTCGAGCCTTCCTGCCTTTTTGAAATCGGCAATGGTTTCGGGTTTTTGCTGGAGAATGAGCATCCAGTCGCTGTTCTCGAGCGCGGCTGTTGCGCCGTCCGATTTATAATAATCGTTGAGCGACTGGGTAGCGGTTGCCAGCGCGCCGCCATATTTGCGGCAGGTGCGGGCATAGGTTTCGACAAACTCACCCATCGACCCGCCTTTGAGCATGCTCCAGGCTTCGTCGATCAACAGCAATTTGCGAACCGAACGCGGCGTCCGCGTCATCGCCTGGCTGGTCATGAACATGATCGCAGACAAAACGACGCTTCGCAGTTCCTCGCGAGCGGCCAAATCGGACATTTCAAAGACGGTGAAATCATGGCTTAAGTCAAGCGTTGCTTCACCTTCAAAGAACGCTCCATAAGTGCCGCCCTTCATGAACGGTGCGAGCGAAGTTGCCAGATCAGCAGGGGCATCGTTTCCGAGCGCCTGCAATGCCTCACCAATATGCGTAACCTGTGCATTGGAACGGCGGGCTTCCCAGACCTGATTGACTGCGCGGTCGATGAGACCGCGCTCGGTATCCGAAAGCGGCGCAGAATGCCGTGCCATTTGCGCGATGATCGCTTTGACCATGCCAAAGCAGTCGAGCCGGTAATCTTCATCTTCTTCGGCGCGCGCCGCATCGATCATCGAAAAGGGATTGAGGCAGAAGCCCGCCTTCAGTGTGAACTCGACAAAATGGCCGCCTTGCAGCTTGACCGAACGTTCAAAGCTGCGGCCGTCGTCGATGACCACGACCTTGGCCCCGGCACCGCGCAAAGCTGCACACATTTCTTGCAAGAGCACTGACTTGCCCGAGCCCGACTTGCCGCAGATCGCGACATTATGGTTGCCGGCATCATTCTCGAAGGGTGACCAGAAGAAGGGCTGTCCGCGTCTGCCAACGAAAATCAGATGCGGCACATGGCCGCCGAGATATTCACCCTGCATCGGCGCGATATTGGCAGCCGTCGTCGACAGCAGCGTCTTCATGCGTTTCAGACGCACCATGTCTTTCGCAAGGCCATCGGCGAGCGTGAGCGGCATCGCGGCGAGCAGGCCCTGGATTTGCAGGAAGCGCTCGTCGATCAGATCCCAGCCGGCTGCCTTATAGATCGACTTGATCGCACGTTCGTTGCGGTCGCCATCGCCGAGCGGCGACCAGGCCGTGAGGCCATAGAAAACCTGCACGATCTTGCGTCCATCCTGCAATTCGGCCTGAACATGCTGCCATTCGGCTGATTGCTCGGCGATCTTGGGCAGGAAGCGCGCGCTTTTGGTTGCAGCGAGACTCGTAGTGCGCATGAACTTGAACCCTGCACGTGCGCCTGCGGCTTCCTGGTCGGGATAGACCAGGCAAAGCATGGTCGCTGCGGGACAAGGAAAGCGCAATTTGTCGGTGAACAGATCGCCGATGAGGCGTGCGCATTCCCACGGGGCCCAGCGCTGCGGCATGTTGCGGACGCCGTAATGGCGCACGTCGAAGCAGTCGGGATAGACTGTACCGATTTCAGGAACGCCCTGTTCGCTGTTGCCGGTGGCCCGGAACCGTTCGGTGCGCAGCAGCATCCGGTCTTCATGGACGACGAGTTCGATATCGCGGCGGATTGCTTGCGCAGCAATCGGATCAAGCGGATTATAGGGAACGGCATCGTCCTGCGGTGCCGTCGTTGGCGATGTCAGGTCGTCAACGAGCGCGATCAGATCCTGGGGGTGCAGTTCGCTGACCCCCAAATTGAGCGAACGGAGCATCGACATCATTCCGTCGCGGCACTGGACAAGCTCCTCATTGCTGACCTTGCTTGCGCTCGGCACACCCAAAGAGATGATCACCTGATGATGGCGGGTATGGAAGGGCGCGTCGGCCGATCCTGAATTCCAGACCAGATCGTAAAGCCGTGCCGCCCGGTGGCGCGCAATGGCTTCATAGATCCCGCCTTGTGCATAGCGCGGCGAAAACCACGGGGCGACAATCCGGCTAATACGGGGCGATGCGTGATGGAGCACCTGCAGGCAGGCACCAGATGGCAGCCCTTCTGAAAAGAAGGATCCCAATATCTCGCCCGTGCGCTCATCGGCTCCAATAAGCGGGGTGACCGAAAGAATGAAGCCCTTCGAGCCGCTGTTAAAATAGAGCCGGTTGGTCGTATCAAAGACGCGGTAGGGCAGCCAGTCCGACAACATATCGAGCATGAAGGCGGGACGGCCATTTTCTGCCTGCTCGGCGTCGCCGAGCAAGCCCGACAAAAGGCTGTCCTTGAGGGTGCGAAAGCTGATGCCCATCACTGCGGATCCTTGCGCGAAGGTACGGTGTCCGCATTCGACCTCGATTTGGCAGCCTCGATGGCTTCAATCGTCGGATAGTTATGCAGTGCTTCGTCATTTGAGGATCGAGGGGTCCGAACATGCAGGGGAGAAGACATGTCGAACCCCTCGACCGCCGGTGCTATCGCACCGGCAATGGCCTCGCGCGCCGTGGAGGGGAGGACCAGCGGCGGGGCCAAGGGGAAAAGAAGAGCGTCGGAAATGGGGGAATCGGGAACTGTCTCGAGGTCAGTTTCGAATCCGATTTCGCCCAAGGACATCGGTGTCGTATCAGGTGCATCGGTAGTTACGTGCTTTTGCTTCAGGCTTTGCCGCAGTCGGCTATTCACCGACTGTTTTGAATCGACCGGGCCACGGCGAAGCGCTGCGGCCCAATCGGCCTGTTCAACTACTGCCCAAGCCACCGCTTCGTCGCGCAGCGTTCCCTGATTATCGATATGGGCGGGAAAAACGATCTTGAGCGTACGCTCGCCGGTGCGGGAAATATCGCCAGGTACGATGCCAGCGCGAGCGCGAAGCGGGGTAAGTTCTAAATCGCTGGCGGGTGCTGCAGCGGTGGCTGCCGCGTCAATCGCTCCCGTTGGTGCGCATCCACCTTTTGGTGCACGGCAGCTAAAGTCGCCGGCAACATTGGTTCCAAGCGTGGCGCATGCCGAAAGACTGGCCAGCATGATGGGAAATGCGAGATTTATAGGTTTGATGCTCATGGCTCAGCCTCCAGTGCGCTTGGGGTTCACGTTCAGAAATTTTCTCAGGTCGGATGCACTGCGGTAACCTTCGATGACCGCGCCGTCTGACGGCCGCACGATCACCGGCGTCCCGCCAAATCCATGCTTTTTGGCAAAGGCTTCATTGGCATCAAGACCGCTGGTATCGCACGGCCTGGCGCTGACGAGCGCGAGCCCGCCATATGCCGAATGCAAAGCGGCTGCAGGGTTGGCCGAGCAATAGACCTGTTCGGATAGCTTACGGCTTGCCGCGCCGAATATCGAAATCGGCCGCTCTTCAACGCGGACGCCGAGCGATTTGAGTTCCTCGGATAATTTGCGGCAGTAGCTGCACTGGAAATCGGAAAAGACGATCAGCTTTGGACCATTTGCGGGCCCCCAGTGGATGGCGCCTTTGGTAGGAAGCTCGGCTAATGAAATTTTTGTGGGGCTCGCGGGCCGACGCGGTTGCTCTGAGCGGTCACGAGCATCGCTGCGTGCGGCACCTGCGGTCAACAGATCGGGATTAAGCGCCAGCAACCGCGCTGCAGTCAGATCCTGACGCGCCTCCATGTCATAGATGCGGCCGATGACCAGATATTTGGCTTTGGTGTCGACGTAGAAAAGCGTGGTTTTGGAAACCACCTCGCACAGGCCGCCATGGCCCACACAGTCAAGCGCATCGATCGGTGTTTTGGGCAGGCGCAATTTGAGCGCTGTGCGCAACTGGTCGACATTCTGGCTTTTGATCTGGGTAGAGGCAAAGGTCGCTGCACCCCATCCGGTGGCGGCGGACAGGCTAACGAGCGCGCCGAGGCCGGCGACGAGTCTCAACCAGCGGCGTGGGCGCTTGGCGTTGGTTTCTTGTTGCTCGATCATTTAAGAGTTCCTCACAAAGACGCCGTCGAGAAAGACGATTTCAACGTCGATGCCCGTGGGCATCTCGACAACAGGTTGATATTGTTCGGCGCGTTCGATGAGATATTTGCTCACCGTATCGGCGGCATCGCCTGCACCCTGCCCAAGCCCGCCGCCCAATATATCGCCGCCTGAGAGCTTCGAGCGCTCGCCTGACGCATTTGTTGTGACGCCGGAAAACACGCTGTTGGCATTGGCTGAAAAGCCCCGGCCAAAGCCGCCGATGATGCCCGCAAGCAGTGCTTGCGAAATTAAGCTGCCTTCGCGGCTAACGACGCGGCCGCGCACACCCGATTTGCCAGCAAAGCTGATAAAGCCTTTGACCTCGGAGACCGCAACGCGCCCGCCGGGCTGGTCGCAGGTCATCTTGGCGAGCTTCACATAGACTTTCTCCGAAGAGAGATCGCCGCGTGCAGCGCCGTTGACCACGCATCCGGTGATCCGGGTGGTGAGGATCTTGCCGTTCTTCATCACAGAACGGGCAGGACCCGTAATCCGCAAAACGACGGGCAGGGGATCGGTCTGGCTCGAAACGCCCGCCGATGCATCGACCCCCACAATCACGCGCGCAGGCGCATAGGAATTGGGCGGCAAATAATCGGGCGAATCTTCGACAACCAGCGGCGAAACTTCAGGCCGCTGCGCGCGATTGCCGGTTCCACCCTTGTCGGCTGCGCCAAAGCTCAGGAGTTTGACTTCGCCCGGCGACAGGCTGTCGGTTGGCGCCCCGCCCGTATTGGGTATCGGCGAACCCGGGGGGCGCCCGCGTGCATCATAGCCGCCTGCCTGCGGCCCGTAAGCAGGTAGCGCTGCAGGAGGCGGGGCGGATGCCTGTACCGCAATCTGGCTTTTGAGTGCGGCATTTTCAGCAGAAACGGCATCGATGGCTGCTTGCCCGTCGATCCGCATCGCCTGGTTCTCGGCTTTGAGTGCTGCCAATTGAGCTTCGACACCTTCGAGCGGGGCTTGCGCTTCCTTCAGTGCTTTCTGCTCGCGGGTGACCGCATCGAGCCGGTTGCCATAGACCGCGACAAATTCACGCTGCGACAGGTCGCGGTTGACCAGACCCGCCGTCTCGATGGTTTGCGCAGCCTTGGGGTCTGCGCCGTCGGCGCTATCGTCCGATCCGAAGATAAACCAGCTGGCACCGCCCAAAAGCACCGCGCCGACGCCTGCGAGCAGCAACTGCTGGCGTTTGGCGGTTCGGGCATTGAGCGAGGCGAGGCCCGACTGCTGTGTTTCGCGCAGGTCAGTGGCGGCGGCTTTGTTATCTGGCTCAGTCATTTGAGGTCTCGCTATTGGCACCGACCAGATAGGCAGTGGTGGTTGCGCCGGATTTGAGTGTGGTGGTGGAAAGGCTCACTGCGACGCTGTCGCGCGGTGCAATGTCGCGTTCGGTGATATTCAGCGCTTCGGCGCTTCTGTTGGTGAGCCGAATGACTTTGCCGAGCAGGCCGCTGCCGCGATATTCCGCAATTAGCTGGACTTCGAGATCGCCAACGCGGGACGGCGGGGCAGATGCTTGCCGGATAGCATATCCCGGTACGTTCTGGTTGTTCGCCATCGCCTGGATGAGACGAACCGCTGCTTCGCCGCGCGGCATTTCCGCTTCCCAATCCGCCGCATCGGACTTTGCCAGCGCAGGATTATTAATGAATATTTGCTGGGCGTCGACCGGCTCAGCGCGACAGCTGAATTTGTAGACAAACCCCTTCTTCGTAGTGGCAAAGAAGCTGATGGTTGCAGCCGCATAGGTGTCGGGTACCGACAGATAAATATCGCCGCGCACCGGCTCGTTGGTCACCGCAAAATCATTATACGGATAGCCGGTCGAGATTTTCGAGACGCTCGCAAACTGGTCGCCAATGAGGCTGATGCGTGTCAGCTCACGTTTCGATACAATGCACTCGATCGCGCCGCCGTCGGCGGTTTGTTTATATTGCTCCGCGTGTAACGGGCTGGCGACGGCGAGCAAGGACAGCGTCGCGGCAATGGGTTTTATCTTAAGCATCATTGGGTTTCCTTCGATGGGTCTTCGCTTGCGATTTGTGCGAAGCCGGAAAGGCCGAGGCGCAAACCCTGATAGGTCCAGCTAAAGCGGAAGCTGCGGTCGTCGCTGGCAATGACTTGCGCGCCGACAAAGGTTTTGAGGGTGCCGCGAACCTCGGACGCGAGGCCTTGGGGATCGACCGTCATGCTCTTGATGACGAAGGCCTGTGTGACGTCCGAACCGCGTTGCTCGTCGACAATCCGGACGAGCTCAGACTTCAGCGAACCATGCGATTTGGGATCAGCCAGTTCGAGGATCTGCGCCATCCAGTAATCGAGATTTTCTGGACTCCGGTTAAGCAGCATCAAAGCCGCATCACGTGTTACAAGTTCGAGATAATCAGCAGTGATTTCGCCGCTCGAAATCCTGAGCGATTTGGAAGCTGTCGGTACCAATACAACTTCACGGTCGCGGGTGGCGGCAAGCCCGGTCGCGACTATAAGCGCGATACCGAGAGCGGCACTTGTGAGCGCCAGCATATTGCGCTGACGTAGCAGGCTCTGCGAGCGTTCGTGAGAAATATCGAAATGCATGGATGTCTCCCTCAACCCGCCAACAGGCGGCAATAAGAGGGCGGCGTGCATTTCAGACCGGTCAGTCCGTACGGCAAATACCAATAGGCGGCGTGCCGGACCCATGAACTTGCCCGCCCTGCCTTTGCCTTTCGCAAGGTGAACCAGGCTCCAAAAGCCAATGCGATGCCTATGAAAATGTGCTGCGTCAGAATGCCCCAGGCAAAGGGGACAATCAGCCCGGCAAACTCGTCGAGTGTCCAGAACCCAATGAGTTCAGGATCGTCCAGTCTGCGGGGAACAATATACCGGTCTGTCATGATGCCGCCCTCCGTCAGTTCGCCGTCAGATGATGGCCGTGACGACGGACGTGACGATCGGCACACCGGTGCCAACACCGATGCCAACGCCCACGGGCACGGCGATCTGGGACAGCGTGAAGCGCCCCGATGCGAGACCAATGAGGCCGCCGGCCAGGCTCAATACGGTGATGATCTTGCCGCCCGAGCCTTCGAGAAAGTCAGTGAATTTCGTCAGGGCAGGGGCGAATGTCGTGTCTGCACCTGCAAAAGCTGCAGATGCAGCCAGCACGGCGATGGCAACCGGCAATACGATTGCACCAACGCCAATGCGGCGGGGTTTAAGCGATAAAGTAGTCATGGGTTCAATCTCCAACAGTCGAGGGGCAGCGATTACGTTCGCTGTTCGTTCTTACTGGGACTAGGAGATTGAAATAGGAAAGCGGGAAACATCACTATGGAATTTTGGAGACAGAAATTGCACTGATGCGGCGTGTGCTGACCGGTAATGACGCGAAAAGTGCCTGATTATCGTTCCCGATTGGCCGGCGAATCGGCCACAAGCGGACGAGAATTGCGGCTTCATGTCGAATCGCCTCAAAATAGGAAATCTTATATGTTCTAACTTTGTTCTTTTTGCTTTCCTACAGTTGTGGAGTCGGAATATTACCTCGATTCGAACGCTGTACGCCAAGGAACAACGGGTATGAACAACCAAATTGCCAAACCACCTGCTGTAGAAGATGTTCTCGCACGTACGCTTGCAAGGGCCATCGAGAATTCAGGCAGACCAAAACGCGACATTGCCAGCGAGACGGGGTTTCATAAAGATGCCTTATTACGCGTTATACGCGGGACACGCTCAGTTACCGTCGATGAAGCGCTGCGACTGTTTGAAGCTGCAGGTGTCCCAGCGCGCGGAACATTGTTCCTGGCACTTGCTGGAAAAGAGGAATTAGCAGCAAACTGGATGCATCATGAGATGGGAAAATTCTGGGATGAGCTTGTGTCGTCGATGCCGGGGACTTTGAATGATGCGCTCCAGGATAAGTTCAATGAGGTGCGTCCGCGTTGGGCGGTTGGCACGTCCAAATTGGTTGCGCGACTTGTATCGGAGCATATCGATGACATAGCGAGCCGCGATCTGTCGCTGGCTTTAGGGCGTTGAGTTGGCGATGTGACTAATCACCCGTCCAGCAAGCAACCAAGTATCCGTGAGTGTGCGCCAAATCGTCCATTGCGCTTAATTAGGTTGCCCGATGTGATAGCACGCGTCGGAATAAAACGTTCGATGATCTACCGTCTTATGAGCGAGGAGCGATTTCCCCGATCGCGGTCACTCGGACCCAAATGCGCGGTTTGGGTCGAGAGCGAAATCGACGAGTGGATATTACAAATATCTGATAAACAAAGCTAATACTATATCGTTAGGCACTTTATCAGCTCATGATAGTTCAAGATTACAACTGAAAAATGCTTGTCGTTAGCGGCGATGTAGCCTGCTTTTCGTCTAAAACTCGGTGACTAAGCACTGCGGCGATGCACCTGTCGGTTCAGTGGCCAATTTTTTCGTATAGCGTTACCACGCATGCTCCGCCCAATCCCAAATTATGCTGAAGTGCATGCCGAACGCCATCTACCTGCCGTGCATCGGCACTGCCACGTAGCTGGTGCGTCAGTTCATAGCATTGCGCGAGCCACGTAGCGCCAAGCGGATGCCCCTTGGACAGCAGACCCCCCGATGGGTTGGTGACGACCCGGCCGCCGTAGCTGTTGTCGCCGTCGGCAACAAAGCGCGAAGCCTCGCCCTCGCCGCACAGTCCCAAGCCTTCGTACGTAATCAACTCAATGTGCGCAAGTGGTCGGGAGAGTCCCTCGTTCTCAGAAGTTGAATTATTCGCGGATTTTTCCGTTGTCTCTGGGGGTATCGGACATTCTGGTATTGCGAAAATGAATTATACGGACGCAACATTCCTATAAAGAATAGGACAGCGACTCCAGCAGACTCCGCGCAGCGTCCGCATGCGTAGACAGCGCAAGCAACGTTTGGGCGTCACCCGGCAGAGCTAAATGACCTCGATAGCGCAGTATGATGTTCGGTTGAACCTAGGGTTCGGCTTTGTTAAAGCTATACGGAACAACGCCCCGCCGGTCAGGATCGACGGTTATCGCCATGCCTACAGGCGGGAAGGCCCGCTGTTCGCACTTCGTTCTTATGCAGACCCGACATGAAATGCCGATTGGAGTGGCCCATCCTTTTTCACTCGTATCGAGCTGATCGCCATAGATGAAATCCCGAGCGTGCTCGATGTCACAACCCAACGCGACTGCATAGCGACGGCTGGGCCTGGAATAACTGCCTGATGGCTTGACCAGCCCCTTGGCCATCGAGATGTAGCGCACGCCGTCTGGGGTTTCCGCGAGTTGCACGAGTACGCGGTCAGGGATCGCAACCGCTTCATGTACAACCCACAATGGGCACGCACCGCCAAATCTTGCGAATCTCAAGCGCGTTGCAGAATGACGCTTGGTGATATTGCCTGCCATGTCGACGCGACAGAAGAAGAACGGAATACCCGCAGCGCCGGGTCGCTGAAGAGTCGAAAGGCGGTGGCATGCCTGTTCGAAACTAACACCGAATGCTCCACACAATTCGTCAATGTCGTGGCGAAGATCGCGTGCTGCTTTTCGGAAGGCTGTATAGGGCATGAGCAATGCGCCAGCGGCATAATTGGCAAGGCCGACTGACAAAAGATGAAGCGCTTCGGGCGAGCGAAGCCTTGCGTTCATGATGACACTACCAATCGTATCGGACAACTCTAAGCGCATCAGCTGATGTGCAAGCAGGAAAAATCGACTTTCTGGCGGCAAGGTCGGGTCTATAAAGAGCTTACGTGAACCGCTGTCAAATCTGCGAATGGGTTTGACGGGTGCGTCAGACCGAACTGTATCAATTGTTACGCCATGTCGTCGCTGTAGCCGTTCAATAATGGCAACATTCACAAGAACGTCCTCCTGCGCCAACTCGTCGGCGATAGCCTCGGCGGCATGGTCAACGGCGTCAATATAGTTACCTTCAATATGGAACCAGTCGCGCACCTCCTCCCAGGGGAGTGGCGTATTGCTGCCGCTTTCAAATGCGTCGTCGAGCGAGCGCAGTTGTTCCTGCGTTCGTCGCAGCTCGGCGTGTACCGCGACGAGGTGTCGTGCCAGCAGAGGCTGTTGATTAACTATGCGGCGCAGCTCCTTTGACGGGATCTCTGGCATGTCGCCCGCATCATGTAGTGCAACGGACAGATCAGCGATCAACGCCATGGAATCGTCGACGCCGACGTCTGCCCAATCGCGAGGAAAAGCCTGCCTGAATGCCATCAACACTGCGTCAGTCATCGGCCGATCATTGGTTTCAATTTGCGACAAATAGCTGACGGACAAACCCACGCGCGCAGCCAGCGCCGTTTGATTCAATTGGTAACGCTCGCGAAGCAAACGGATTCTTTCTCCGGCAAAGATACGCTGTCTCGGCATAATCGGCTCAGTTCTGCAAAAATGATTTTTGTATTTTGCAAAACCACAGTTGCAGGTCTGCGAAGATTTGGGAAGAGGGTTCGCACTAAAACTTCAAGGAATCCGCTTGAGTGTCGATCACTGCAGAACTTGAACGTCGCCGCGCGGCGTCTAAATTGGGTGGCGGGCAGAAGCGGATCGACGCGCAGCATGCCAAAGGCCGACTGACCGCCCGCGCACGGCTCGATATCCTGCTGGATGAAGGTTCGTTCGAAGAGCTCGACGCCTATGTCGAGCATAATTGCACCGATTTCGGCATGGCCGACCAGAAAATACCCGGCGACGGTGTGGTCACCGGTAGCGGCACCATAAATGGTCGTCTGGTTTACGTGTTTTCGCAGGATTTTACTGTTTTCGGCGGTTCGCTCAGCGAAGCGCATGCGATGAAAATCTGCAAGGTCATGGACAATGCGATGAAAGTCGGGGCGCCGGTTATCGGCCTGAACGACAGCGGCGGCGCGCGTATTCAGGAAGGCGTGGCGAGCCTTGGCGGCTATGCCGAGGTGTTCCAGCGTAACGTACTTGCCAGCGGCGTAGTGCCGCAGATTTCGCTCATCATGGGCCCATGCGCGGGCGGCGCAGTTTACAGCCCCGCAATGACCGACTTCATCTTCATGGTGAAGGATTCGAGCTATATGTTCGTTACCGGCCCCGATGTGGTCAAGACCGTGACCAACGAAGTGGTGACTCAGGAAGAGCTTGGCGGCGCGGTTTCGCACACCACCAAATCGGGCGTGGCCGACAATGCGTTTGAGAATGATATCGAGGCGTTGCTGGCGACCCGCGATTTCTTTGATTATCTGCCGGAGAACAACCGTTTGGGCGTGTCCGAACGCCCGACCGAGGACGCTTCGGACAGACTAGAGCCAAGCCTCGATACGCTGATCCCGCCCAGCGCGAACCAGCCCTATGATATGCACGAGCTGATCCGCAAAACGGTCGACGAAGCCGATTTCTTTGAGGTTCAGCCAAGCCACGCGGCGAACATCATCATCGGCTTCGGCCGCATCGAGGGCCGCACGGTAGGCATCGTTGCCAATCAGCCGATGGTGCTGGCCGGCGTGCTCGACATCAACAGTTCCAAGAAAGCCGCGCGCTTTGTCCGTTTCTGCGACGCGTTCGAAATCCCGATCATTACCTTCGTCGATGTCCCCGGCTTCCTGCCCGGCACCGCGCAGGAGCATAACGGCATCATCAAGCATGGCGCCAAACTGCTGTTCGCCTATGCCGAGGCGACCGTGCCCAAAATCACCGTCATCACGCGCAAGGCCTATGGCGGCGCGTATGACGTGATGGCGTCAAAGCATCTGCGCGGCGACCTCAACTACGCCTGGCCCACCGCCGAAATCGCGGTGATGGGCGCGAAGGGCGCGGTCGAAATCATCTTCCGCGGGCTTGGGCCGGAGGAAATTGCTGAAAAAACCAAGGAATATGAAGACCGCTTCGCCAACCCCTTCGTTGCGGCGAGCAAGGGCTTTATCGACGAGGTGATCTATCCGCATTCGACGCGGAAACGGATTGCCTTGGGCCTCAGAAAATTGCGGAACAAGGCGTTGGAAAACCCTTGGAAGAAGCATGATAATATTCCGTTGTGAGGTTATAAAAATGGCGAATATCGACGACTGGAAAAAGGCGGCCGACAAAGAGGTCAAAGGCAAGGACCTGACGTGGCGCACGCCCGAGGGCATCGCTGTGAAGCCGCTCTACACGGCAGAGGACGCTGGCGACCCCGGCCTTCCCGGTTTTGCGCCGTTCACACGCGGGGTGCGTGCGTCGATGTATGCCGGGCGTCCTTGGACCATCCGCCAATATGCGGGCTTTTCCACCGCAGAGGAATCAAACGCCTTTTACCGCCGCAACCTTGCAGCCGGACAAAAAGGCCTGAGCGTCGCCTTCGACCTTGCCACCCACCGCGGCTATGACAGCGACCACCCACGCGTCGTCGGCGATGTCGGCAAGGCTGGCGTAGCAATCGACTCTGTCGAGGACATGAAAATCCTCTTCGACGGCATTCCGCTCGACCAGATGTCGGTCAGCATGACGATGAACGGCGCGGTCATTCCGATCCTCGCGTTCTTCATCGTCGCGGGCGAGGAGCAGGGGGTTTCTCAGGCGCAGCTCGACGGCACCATCCAGAACGACATCCTCAAGGAGTTCATGGTCCGCAACACTTATATCTATCCGCCCAAACCATCGATGCGGATCGTGTCAGACATCATCGCTTACACCAGCGCGCATATGCCGAAGTTCAACAGCATCTCGATCTCGGGCTATCACATGCACGAGGCAGGGGCGACGGCGGTGCAGGAGCTTGCCTTCACCATTGCCGACGGCAAGGAATATGTCACGCGAGCCATCGAGAGCGGGCTAGATATTGACGCCTTCGCCGGACGCCTCAGCTTCTTCTTCGGCATCGGCATGAATTTCTTCATGGAGGTTGCCAAACTCCGCGCTGCGCGGACTTTGTGGCACCGCGTGATGGACGGCCTTGGTGCGAAGGACGAACGCTCCAAAATGCTGCGCACGCATTGCCAGACGTCCGGTGTGTCGTTGCAGGAGCAGGACCCTTACAACAACGTCATCCGCACCACGATCGAAGCAATGGCCGCGACATTGGGGGGAACACAGTCGTTGCACACTAACGCTCTGGACGAGGCGATTGCGTTGCCCACCGAGTTCTCGGCCCGGATTGCGCGCAACACGCAAATCGTGCTTGCCGAGGAAACGGGCATAACCAAGGTCGTCGACCCGTTGGGCGGGTCCTATTATGTCGAGGCCTTGACCGCCGAACTCGTCGATCAGGCTTGGAAGATCATTGAGGAAGTCGACGAACTCGGCGGCATGACCAAGGCAGTCGCCTCGGGAATGCCCAAGCGCCTGATCGAAGAAGCCGCCGCCGCGCGGCAGGCGCGGGTGGACAAGGGTGAAGACGTCATTGTTGGCGTTAACAAATACAAGCTGGAAACCGAAGACCATCTGGAAACGCTGGAAGTCGACAACGACATGGTCCGGCAGGGCCAGATTGCACGCCTTGCCAAAATGCGCAGCATCCGCGACGAGGCGGCATGTCAGGCGGCATTGGCGGCGCTGACGGAAGGCGCGAAAACCGGCAAAAATGTGTTGGCGTTAGCCGTAGTCGCCGCCCGCGCGCGCGCTTCGCTTGGCGAAATATCCGATGCGATGGAGGCGGTGTTCGGCCGCCATGGCACCACGCCAACGCCGGTTTCGGGCATCTACGGCAGCGCCTATGAGTTCGACAAACGCTGGGCGCAGGTCATCGAAGGCGTTCAAGCCGTCGAGCGCCGATTGGGCCGCAAGCCGAAATTGCTCGTCGCCAAGATGGGGCAGGACGGGCATGATCGCGGGGCGAACGTCATATCGTCGGCTTTTGGCGATATGGGTTTCGAGATTGTGTCGGGGCCATTGTTCCAGACGCCTGAGGAAACGGTGGTGTTGGCGCTTGAAAGCTCGGTCGATGTTGTCGGCGCGTCCTCACTTGCGGCGGGTCACAAGACGCTGATCCCCGAACTCATCAAAGGACTGCGCGAAGCGGGCCGCAGCGACATCAAAGTCATCGCAGGCGGTGTCATCCCGCCGCAGGATTATGATTTCCTCCGCGCCGCTGGCGTTCAGGGGATCTATGGTCCCGGCAGTAATGTGGTCGAATGCGCTGCAGATGTGTTGCGCATGCTCGGCCACAATATGCCGCCGTTGGGAGAAGCCGCTTGACCGTTCGCACCGACTGGACCCGCGAAGAAATCGCAGCCCTTTTTGACCTGCCGTTCGACGAACTGGTTTATCAGGCCGCAACCGTTCACCGTGCGCATCATGCGGTGGGGCAGATACAGCTTTGCACTTTGCTTTCGATCAAAACCGGCGGCTGCCCCGAAGATTGCGGCTATTGCTCACAATCAGTGAAGGCCGACAGCGGCGTTGAGGCGACCAAGTTGATGGATGTGCAGGCCGTGCTGCAAAAGGCGGCGCAGGCGGCGGACCAAGGCTCGCGCCGTTTCTGCATGGGCGCGGCGTGGCGCAACCCCAAGGACCGCGACATGCCCGCGATTGTCGAAATCGTGAAGGGCGTGCGGCAGATGGGCATGGAAACCTGCATGACCTTGGGGATGCTGACGCCTGCCCAAGCCGATATGCTGGCCGAGGCAGGGCTCGATTATTACAACCACAATATCGACACGTCGCCCGAGCGCTATAACGAGATCATCACCACGCGGACGATGGAGGACCGGCTTGATACGCTGGCCGAGGTGCGCCGCGCTGGCATCAACGTGTGCAGCGGCGGCATTGTCGGCATGGGGGAAACGCGCGCCGACCGGGTGGGCTTCATCCACACGCTTGCGACCCTGCCGGCCCATCCCGAAAGCGTGCCGGTCAACGCACTGGTGCCGGTGAAGGGCACCGTGCTGGGCGACATGCTGGCGGACACGCCGCTGGCGAAGATCGACGACATCGAATTCGTCCGCACGATTGCGGTCGCACGGATCACCATGCCGATGAGCATGGTGCGCCTGAGCGCGGGGCGTGAGTCAATGTCCGAGGCGACGCAAGCCCTATGCTTCATGGCAGGCGCGAACAGCATCTTCACGGGCGACAAGCTCTTGACCGCGGCCAATGCAGGCGACGACAAGGACGCGGCGATGTTGGCAAAACTGGGGCTGGTGCCGATGGAGGCGGAGGAACCGCTCAGGACTCGATCCAAGCTGAAAAATACAACTCATTCTGATCTAAGTAAGGCAAAACTCAATGAATATTCATGAATATCAAGCCAAAGAATTGCTGGCAAAATTCGGCGTAGCAGTGCCCAAGGGTATCGCTGCGCTCAGCGTTGAAGAAGCCGTAGCCGCTGCCAAGCAACTGCCTGGCCCGGTTTATGTTGTGAAGTCGCAAATCCATGCAGGCGGACGCGGGAAAGGCAAGTTCAAGGAATTGGCCCCCGATGCGAAAGGCGGTGTCCGTCTTGCGTTCAATCTCGACGAGGTTCGTAGCCATGCAACCGAAATGCTCGGCAACACGCTGGTCACAATCCAGACCGGCGAAGCGGGAAAGCAGGTCAACCGGCTTTACATTACCGACGGCGCGGACATTAAACAGGAATTCTACCTCGCATTGCTCGTCGACCGTGCGACCAGCCGCATTGCGGTTGTCGCGTCGACTGAAGGCGGAATGAACATCGAA
Organism: Sphingomonadaceae bacterium; assembly: GCA_021732525.1. Classification (GTDB taxonomy): domain Bacteria; phylum Pseudomonadota; class Alphaproteobacteria; order Sphingomonadales; family Sphingomonadaceae; genus Sphingorhabdus_B. The sequence goes on from JAKFUU010000018.1 coordinate 257,451, forward strand.
GACGTGGCACACGATACGCCCGAAAAAATCCACACGATCACCATCGACCCGGCGACCGGCATCATGCCGCACCATGGCCGTTCCGTGGCAGCGACCTTGGGCCTGACCGGCGATCTGGCAAAGCAGGCACAAACCGTTCTTGCTGGCCTGTACGCTGCGTTCATCGGCACCGATGCCGAGCAGATCGAAATCAACCCGCTCGCGGTGTGTAAAGGTGCTAACGGCGACGAGTTGTTGGTGCTTGATGCCAAGGTCGCGTTCGACGGCAACGCGATGTTCCGCCACAAGGACCTCGCCGAATTGCGCGATCTGACCGAAGAAGACCCCGCCGAGGTTGAAGCGTCGGAATATGACCTCGCCTATATCAAGCTCGACGGCAATATCGGCTGCATGGTCAATGGTGCCGGCCTTGCCATGGCGACGATGGATATCATCAAGCTCAATGGCGAATTCCCAGCCAACTTCCTCGACGTCGGCGGCGGCGCATCGAAAGAAAAGGTGACTGCAGCTTTCAAGATCATCCTCAAGGACCCAGCGGTAAAGGGCATCCTCGTCAACATCTTCGGCGGCATCATGAAATGCGACATCATCGCCGACGGCATTGTTGCAGCGGCCAAGGAAGTGAACCTGTCGGTGCCTTTGGTTGTTCGCCTCGAAGGCACCAATGTGCAGCAGGGCAAGGATATCCTCGCCAATTCGGGCTTGCCGATTGTTTCGGCCAATGACCTTGGCGATGCGGCAGAGAAGATCGTCAAAGAAGTTAGAAAGGCGGCATAATGTCCATCCTCGTCAACAAAAATACCAGAGTTATCACGCAAGGCATGACCGGTGCCACCGGCACTTTCCATACCGAGCAGGCTTTGGCATATGGTACGCAGATGGTCGCTGGCGTTACACCCGGAAAGGGCGGCACCGCGCATATCGGGCTACCGATGTTCGACACTGTGCTCGAAGCCAAAGAGACCATTGGCGCGGATGCCAGCGTTGTTTACGTGCCGCCACCCTTTGCCGCTGACTCGATCCTCGAAGCCATTGACGCTGAAATCCCGCTGATCGTTTGTATCACCGAGGGCATACCGGTGCTCGACATGGTCAAGGTCAAGCGCGCGCTGTCGGGTTCCAAATCGCGCCTCATTGGCCCGAACTGCCCCGGCGTTCTTACACCGAACGAATGCAAGATCGGCATCATGCCGGGCAGCATATTTTCCAAAGGCTCGGTCGGCGTCGTTTCGCGTTCCGGCACCTTGACCTATGAGGCCGTGTTTCAAACCACCGCCGAAGGGCTGGGCCAGACCACCGCGGTCGGCATCGGCGGCGACCCCGTCAACGGCACCAACTTCATCGACATGCTTGAGCTATTCCTCGGCGATGACGAAACCAAATCGATCATTATGATCGGAGAAATCGGCGGCAGTGCAGAAGAAGAAGCTGCACAGTTCCTGATCGACGAAGCCAAAAAGGGCCGCAAGAAGCCGATGGCTGGCTTTATCGCAGGTCTGACCGCGCCTCCAGGACGCCGCATGGGCCATGCCGGTGCCATCGTATCGGGGGGCAAGGGCGACGCAGGCAGCAAAATTGCAGCGATGGAAGCAGCGGGCATTCGCGTGTCGCCGTCACCAAGCGACTTGGGCCGTACGTTGTCTGAATTGTTGAAGAGCTCGCAGTAATGTTCAAAAAAATCCTGATCGCCAACCGTGGCGAAATCGCTTGCAGGATCATCAAGACCGCTCGCCGGATGGGGATCGCGACCGTTGCGGTCTATTCCGACGCCGATGCGCGCGCGCCCTTTGTGCAAATGGCAGACGAGGTGGTGCATATCGGGCCTTCGCCTGCTGCGCAGTCTTATCTGTTGGCCGACAAGATCATTGCCGCTTGCAAGCAAGCTGGCGCGCAAGCCGTTCATCCAGGCTATGGCTTTTTGTCAGAACGCACCAGTTTCGCCGAAGCACTTGCCGCCGAAGGCATCGCCTTTATCGGACCGCCCGTAAACGCGATTGCCGCGATGGGGGACAAGATCGAGTCCAAGAAACTGGCGATGGCGGCGGGCGTCAATGTCGTCCCCGGCTTTGTCGGCGAGATTGACGATACCGAACATGCGGTGCGTATTTCGGAGGAAATCGGCTATCCGGTGATGATGAAGGCCAGCGCCGGCGGCGGCGGCAAGGGGATGCGGCTTGCCTATAATGAGGCCGACGTGCGCGAAGGTTTCGAGGCGACCAAGCGCGAGGGGCTGAATTCATTTGGCGACGACCGCGTGTTTATCGAGAAATTCATCCTCAATCCGCGCCATATCGAAATCCAGATATTGGGCGATCAGCATGGCAACATCCTGTATCTGAACGAACGCGAATGTTCGATCCAGCGGCGGCATCAAAAGGTCGTCGAGGAAGCGCCGTCGCCGTTCGTCACGCCCAAGATGCGCAAGGCGATGGGCGAGCAATGCGTAGCCTTATCGCGCGCGGTGGGCTATTATTCTGCAGGCACGGTCGAGCTGATCGTATCAGGCGCGGACCCGAGCGGCGAGAGTTTCTACTTCCTCGAAATGAACACGCGGTTGCAGGTCGAGCATCCGGTGACCGAGTGCATCACTGGCATCGACCTAGTCGAACAGATGATCCGTGTTGCCGCTGGCGAAAAGCTGGCGATGACGCAGGATGATATCAAGATCGACGGCTGGGCCATCGAAAACCGGGTCTATGCCGAAGACCCCTATCGCGGGTTTTTGCCAAGCACGGGGCGATTGACACGTTACAAGCCTCCAGTCGCAGGCTGGACCGACGATGGCGCAGAAAATGGACGCCGGGGTATCGATGGTGTCCGCGTTGACGACGGTGTCTATGATGGCGGCGAAGTTTCCATGTTCTACGACCCGATGATCGCCAAGCTAATCACTTGGGGGGCAACCCGTGACGAAGCAGCCGATTTGCAAATCGCTGCACTAGACCGGTTCGAGATCGAAGGCCTTGGCCACAATATCGATTTCGTTAGCGCCATCATGCAGCACCCGCGCTTCCGCTCGGGCGAACTCACCACCGGTTTCATTGCCGAGGAATATCCCGACGGTTTCCACGGCGCAGCATCCACACCAGAACTGGTCAAATCACTTGCCGCCATCGCCGGTTTCGTTGCAACAGCTGAAGCCGACCGCGCCCGGCATGTGGATGGACAACTGGGCGATACGCTTGAACCGCCATCACGCTGGCAGGTGAAAATCGGCGACGCAGTTCACGACATTGAAATGATCGACGGCGAGATGCACGTCGATAGCGAACATTTCGACCTGTCGATGGAATATGACCCCGGCGACCGCTTGATCGAAGCTGAAATAGGCGACGAAGAACTCGCCGTCAAAATCATGCGCACCCGCCTTGGCTTCAAACTCACCACTCGCGGCGCCAGCCACACGGCGCGCGTCCTGCCCGGCCACATCGCGCATTTGGCCGGTCATATGATCGAGAAAATCCCGCCAGATCTGTCCAAATTCCTGATCTGCCCAATGCCCGGATTACTCACCACGCTCCACGTCGGCGTTGGCGACGCAGTCGAAGCTGGCCAACCGCTCGCCGTGGTTGAGGCTATGAAGATGGAAAATATCTTGCGAGCCGAAAAATCGGGTATAGTGAAGACGGTGAACGCGGGGGCAGGGGACAGCCTTGCCGTCGACGCAATCATCCTAGAGATGGAGTAAAGTTTTTGAAAGTTAACCGGCGACAGTGACTATACATAATGCCACTGGTTAAACCACTTATTACAAAGTGGTGTTGGACCAATTCTGGCGATTTCAAAATGCGAACAAACAACAAAATATCAATTTCAAGCAGATTGCAAAAGCACCGCTCGTCGACCCCGCTCACCGCGGAGGGGTTAAAATATTTACCGTCGAAGCCAAATATATAAAAATCCAAATGTGGGATAGAATGAGGGCCAGTACACGATGTAATTCAAAAGAAAGGCTAAATTTCAAAGCGTTAAACGCAATAAATGGTTCCCCGGTAAGGATTCGAACCTCAATAGACGGAGTCAGAGTCCGTAGTCTTACCGTTAGACGACCGGGGAAAGCGCTTGTTCTGTGCGCGGCCATGGCTTAGCGATAACTTCCTTGTCAAGCGCTGTTGGGCTTTATTGACGCTGGTGCGCAAATAAAGTTGAATATTGAACCCGTTGTCTCTATCCACGGTGACAGGTACCGGCACGGTCTTCGCGCTGGATAAAATATAAATGGAATGAGTTTGGTTATGGGCGAGCCAGTCGCACCATCACCGCAAAAAAGCCGGGGCGGGAAAAAGCGGAAACGCGCCCGCCGCGCTAAAGCGGCTTATACGCGTGGCGATGGCCAAGCGGTTGCAGCGGTGCAAGCCGCTGGGATGGCGGAAAATAGCGATCCATCACGCAATGTAGCGCCATCCGATGCTGGAGCCAAAATAACGGATTTGCCGAGAAATAGCAGCAATCAACGGGCAAATAATCAGCAGGCTGATGTAAAACGGCGGCCATCAGCGGATAAAAAGCAAGCAAACTGGATTGGCAGAACCGCTTATGCTGCATTGGATTTGGGAACCAACAATTGCCGATTGTTGATCGCGCGGGCAGGGGGCGAAGGTTTTACCGTGGTCGATGCATTTTCGCGCGTCGTCCGCCTTGGCGAAGGCCTCGCCAGCACCGGGAAAATGAGCGAAGCGGCAATGGACCGCGCGGTTGAGGCCTTGTCGGTATGCGCGGATAAGTTAAAGCGCCGCAATGTTACGCTCGCTCGCTCGGTGGCAACCGAGGCCTGCCGTCAAGCGGTGAATGGCACGCAATTTGTCGAACGTGTCCGGCGCGAAACCGGAATTATGCTCGATATAATTTCACCGGCGGAAGAAGCGCGGCTTGCGGTTATGGGGTGCCATGCGCTGTTGGAACCGGGCGAAGGGCCTGCGTTGATATTTGATATTGGCGGCGGCTCGACCGAGCTGGTTCTGGTTTCAACCGATGGCGTTTTGCCGGATATTCTGGATTGGGTCAGCGTGCCGTGGGGTGTTGTTTCGCTGACCGAAAGTGAAGATTTTGATCAAAATGATGCGGCGGCGCGCGATGCCGGATATGCCGCGATGCGGGGCAAGGTAAGCGCCAGTTTTGCTGCGTTTGCGGCGCGATTGCCCGCCGACTGCGGCGACATGCGGCTGCTTGGCACATCGGGCACGGTGACGACGCTGGCCAGCGTCTATCTGGGATTAACCAGCTATGACCGGCGAAAGGTGGATGGTTTGCATGTGCCCTCGCAGGCGATGCGGGATATCAGTCGCGATCTGGCTTCGCGTTCGGTTGCGGGACGCGCCGCTTTCCCGACGATCGGGCGCGACCGCGCGGATATGGTCGTGGCGGGTTGCGCAATATTGGAGGCAATCCTTGATATCTGGCCGGGCGAACGTTTGGGAATTGCCGATCGCGGCATTCGCGAAGGAATTTTACGTGCATTGCTGGCCAACGAAAGCAAGCGCCATAGCGCGGCATCCTATGGTTAAATCGACCTTTGGCGGGAAAATATCGAACCGTAGCCTTGCCGGCAAACAGCGGGTAAAGACCGCGAAACGGCGGTCAGCGCAATCAACCCGCTGGCTTGAACGGCAATTGAACGATCCTTATGTGCAAAAGGCGATGGCCGAGGGATATCGCAGCCGCGCCGCGTTTAAATTGACCGAACTTGACGATAAATTTCATTTTTTGAAGGGGTGTAACGCGGTTGTTGACCTGGGCGTTGCTCCGGGCGGATGGGCGCAAGTTGTCCGGCATATTGCACCAAAGGCGGCGGTTGTTGGCGTTGACTTGCTACCCGTCGACCCGATCGATGGGGTCACCTTGTTTGAGATGGACTTTATGGATGATGCAGCGCCTGGGCGGTTGATTGATGCGCTCGGGACAAAGCCTGATCTGGTGCTGTCGGATATGGCCGCCAATACCGTGGGTCACAAACAAACCGATCATTTGCGCACGATGGGCCTGGTTGAGGCAGCAGCGGATTTTGCCGTTAATATGCTCCGGCCGGGGGGGCATTTTGTCTCGAAATGTTTTGCCGGAGGCACCGACGGCGCGCTTTTACAAATGCTGAAAAGTAACTTTTCGCTCGTCAAACATGCCAAACCACCCGCCAGCCGCAAAGGCAGCGTTGAATGGTATGTGGTGGCGATGGGCCGAAAATAGCGCTCTAGAGCTTACGCAACAATCCAGGGCCTTTTTAGAGCATTTTGCGTTAAATGTGGATCGCTCCAATCCTCCCCGGAACGGGGAGGTGCCCGCAGGGCGGAGGGGTTCCAGGCTGGGTAAAGGGCAGTGCAGGCGGGGAGCCGGGCCCCCTCCGCCGGCTTCGCCGCCACCTCCCCGCTTCCGGGGAGGATTGATACAGATTTATCGCAAAACGCTCTAACCGCATCATGCTCTAGCTTGCGCAACAATCCGGTGCCGTTTTAGCAGCTTTAGCAATAATCGACCGCGACCGGCATAATCCGCGCGGTCAGCGGCAGGGTGGCGGCAATATCGCCGTCAATTTGGACCTCCAGGCCCGATTGACCCTCGATCTTAATGTCTTTTGCGGGCGCGAAATGCCAGGCTTTGTCGGCAAATATCGGGTGAATGGCTGCGCTGAGCGCCAGACGGAGATAATCCCGCCGCCGCGCGGTCGGCATCACCAATATACGAAAGCGCGGCTGCGTTAAGCAAGCGTTGGGGTCGATCACCCAGGGGCCAGCAAAAAAATGACCTTTCAAAATATAGACAGCCTCGCCATGAAATATCTTACCATCTGCGGTCACTTGAAGGCGATTTCGCGGCCATTGCCACAATAGCCTTCCGAAAGAGATGGCATAGGCAAAGCGGCCGATATGACGTTTCAGCCTTTCCGATACCTGCGCGACGGCCTTGCTATCGGGTCCGACCGATGCGCAGGCGACAATGGCTTTGCCATTGGCGGATCCATGATAATGCTGGCGGTGCTGTGCCGCCGTTATCCGCGCCACAAATTTTGTTATGCTCGCCGGATATTGCGCCTCGCGCGCGACCAGATTGATGGTGCCCGCAGGATAAATGCTTAAGGAGGGGGCGTTTTTGCAATGGCTCAATTTTTCCGCCATATCGCGCAGGCTGCCATCGCCGCCCACGACGCATATATGATCGCATTGGTCGATGATACCGTCAAAATCGGCATTATAGCCATTGGCGATGCGCGCATCCCATCCGGCACGCATAAAAGCCGTTCGCAACCGGTCCAACCTTGCTGGATCGTGCTTTCCCGAATAAGGATTATAGCAAAGGATGATCCGGCGCGTGTTCAGGGCAAGGCCAGTTTCGAAGTTTTATGTATCATCGTCAAACCGGTAACAAGGTTAACGGATCAACCGGTTTGCGGTCGCGCCTGATCTCGAAATGCAATTGCGGTTGGTCGACATAGCCGGTGTCGCCCACGGTGCCCAATTTCTGCCCGGCAAGGACTGTGTCGCCGCGCGCCACAAATAGCTGCCCGATATGGCCATAAGCGGTCACCCAGCCGCTGCCATGATCAACAAGGATCAATCCGCCGAAAACGCCAATTTCATTGCCGCTATAAACGACAATGCCGCCCGCTGATGCCAATACCGGCGTGCCCAATGCAGCGGATATATCGATGCCATCATTGATCTTTCCGCCGCCCTTATTGCCAAATCGGGAAATTGTTCGGCCCGCAATCGGCCAAGTGAAAGAACCAGCAAAGGCGGATTGTGATATGTTGGCGGGTAATTTAGCGCCATTATTGGCCTGCACGGCATTCAACGCTGGTTTGCCGCCGGTGATCACATCGTCAATCTTCAGGTTGAAAGCCGCCGCGCGTTGCTCCGGCGAGATATCATCCGCGCCCACCGAAACGGGATTGGTAACCGCAGCGGCTGCGCGCGCTGGCAGCCTTAATCGCTGGTCAACGACCAACAAATAGGGCGCTTGAAGCTTATTCAGCGCAACCACTTCATCCCATGAAACACCATAAGCCCGGGCAATGGCGATTCCGGTCTCGCCCATATTGACCGTGTGATACAAGCCGGATGGGATGGCAAGTTGCTGCCCCACTTTAAGAATATAAGGCGGCAAAAGGTTGTTCGCCGCGGCAATATCGGCGAGCGACGCGCCGGTAATCGCCTCAATACGCAATAAGGTATCGCCCGGTTCCACTTGATAACGGCTCGCTTCAACCTGCTGGCTGTTGCGTTCGACGGTGGCTGGGCTCCAGCTTGGCGTTTCGATTAAAATTGCACTTTCAGGAACCAGCTGCGGCGTTTCGGGAGTGGCCTTGACGGGCACTGTGTTGGTAATGCGATAATCGCCGCCGCCTTGCGGAATGCAGCCGGTAAGGGCGACCAGCAATCCGAGCGATGAAAATTTCAAAAAACACCGATAGGGTGAATGTCCGTCCATATTCACGCTCTTAAGCATAGCGGCGGAATATGCCAATAGTATCGATGTGGTTATGGGCCGGCGGTTACGTGCTGTAGGCTGAACGCAGCCGCTCCAACGATTGATGATGGGTTAAATCCAATTCTATAGGGGTCACCGAAATAAAGCCATCACCGATCGATTCCAGGTCGGTATCATGTTCGGGGCTATGCTCAATTGCGTGCAGGCCGAACCAATAATAATCATAACCGCGTGGGTCGGTGCCTTTTACAATCGCCGCGCGGCTATAATCGTGAAAGCCTTGGCGCACAACATGGATACCCAGCACGTTGTCCGCCGCCAGCGGTGGAAAGTTGATGTTGATCAGGCTGCGCGGGGCGAAATCCATGCCAATCAAAGGCTCCAGCACGCGTTTACCCCATTTTTCCGCCGCATCAAAGGATACATTATCGCCTGATCCGGCCTTGGCGTAAACTTGGCTGAGCGCGACCGATCGAACGCCGGCCAGCGTGCCTTCCATCGCGGCGCTAACCGTTCCTGAATAAGTGACATCATCGCCCAGATTTGCGCCGCGGTTGACCCCCGATAACAACAGATCGGGCGGGGTATCCCGCATAATCTCACCCAGCGCCAGCATCACCGCATCGGTGGGCGTTCCTGTTACCGAAAAATGCTGTGGCCCATGTTTGCGGATCCGCACGGGGCGTGTAAGGGTCAGCGAATGGCCCGCACCGCTATTTTCTTCGGCGGGGGCTACAATCCAGATATCATCGCTAAATTGCCGAGCGATTTTTTCCAATATTTTCAAACCTGGCGCATATACGCCGTCGTCATTGGTCAATAATATCCGCATTATGCCCCCGGTTTCAACAGATCCAGCCCAGCCATATAGGGCCGTAACAAAGTCGGAACCGTGACAGAGCCATCGGCATTTTGGTAATTTTCGATTACCGCGACCAGAGTGCGGCCCACGGCAAGCCCCGATCCATTCAGGGTGTGGACAAATTGCGTTTGCTTTTCGCCTTCGGGGCGATAGCGCGCATTCATCCGGCGGGCTTGATATTCACCGCAATTGGAACAGCTAGAAATTTCGCGATATAGCCCTTGTCCGGGTAACCACACCTCCAGATCATAGGTTTTCCGTGCGGTTGCGCCCATATCGCCGGTGCAGAGCAGCATTTTTCGGTAAGGTAGCTCCAATGCTTGCAACACCGATTCTGCGGCGCCGACCATGCGCTCATGCTCTTTGGCGCTGTCTTGCGCGCGGGTGATGCTGACCAATTCGACCTTTTCAAATTGATGTTGACGGATCAACCCTTTGGTGTCTTTGCCCGCTGCGCCCGCTTCGGACCGGAAACAAGGGGTCAGCGCGGTCAAACGGATGGGCAGCGCCGCATCGTCCAAAATCTGTTCTCGCACGCTGTTGGTCAGTGAAACCTCGGCGGTCGGGATTAACCACCGGCCATCGGTGGTTTGGAAATTATCCTCGCCAAATTTGGGCAATTGACCGGTGCCAAACAAAGCCTCGGTCCGCACCAGATAGGGCGTTGCACATTCGCTATAGCCGTTTTTGTAACATTGATGATCGAGCATAAATTGCCCAATCGCCCGGTTCAGCCGCGCCATTTGACCACGCATAAAGGCAAAGCGTGCGCCCGATATGGCCACCCCGGTTTCAAAATCCAATCCCAGCGGTGGGCCAAGGTCGGCATGGTCCTTTGCCGCAAAATCAAACGACCGCGGCGTTCCCCAGCGCAGCAGCTCGGCATTGTCATTTTCGTCTGCCCCGGCCGGCACATCGTCACCGGGCAAATTGGGCAGGCCCGCGATCAAGGCGTGCAATTGGTTGGCAACGGCGCGTTCTTGCTCCTCCAAATTGGTGAGCGTTATTTTCAACGCGCCAACCTCGGCCTTTAACGTATCGGCCATCTCTCTTTTGCCTTGGCCCATCGCTGCGCCAATCGCCTTTGATGCATCGTTGCGGCGTGCCTGACTCTCTTGCAATTGCGTTTGAATCGTCCGTTTCTTGGTGTCTAGCGTGACGATATCGGCCGCAGCGGGCGCCGCGCCGCGCCGCGCCAGCGCGGCATCGAAAGCTTCGGGATTATCGCGGATAAATTTTAGATCATGCATGGCCAGCGGCTATGCCGATGCTACCGCCTGGACGCAATAATAATCAGATCGAAAATAAAAAGAGCGACCGCAAAGATCGCCCTTTTTTCCCAATCTGGATTTGAATGTTAGCCAGAGCCTGATCCGATCACGCTGATTCGCGCCATGAATCTCATTTATTTGTGGCAGCGTGATTTTAGGCGATTAACCGGCATCCACTTAATCACATCACGCGCTAATCGTGACTTTGCTTGTCCGGTTTTTTCGGGCCCGCCGCCGTGCAAACATCGCCGCTGCCGCTGCGCCAAATAGAAGCACCATCGGAGGAGCGGGTACATCCGTGC